>DXZR01000002.1 GCA_019419555.1 Collinsella sp. | reverse complement strand
AGCACTTAATGTGCTGTCCGTCTTGCGCAGGACTGTCCGCAGTAGCGAGTAAAGCGTCGGGACGCGCCCCCAAGTTAGACCTACGAGAAGTCAGCAACCTGAGCAGTCAGCGCCGCCAGGATCTCCTTGAGCTCAGCTGCACGGTCCCTCTTCTTCTGGACCACCGCAGGCGCGGCCTTGGCCACAAAGCCCTCGTTGGCGAGCGTCTTCTCGCAGCCGGCGAGCTCCTTCTGCGCCGCGGCGATCTCCTTCTCAAGACGCGCCTTCTCGGCCGAAAGATCGACCTTGCCCTCGAGCACCACAAAGACCTCGACGCCGCTGTCGACCACGGCGATGCTCGCGGCCGGCTTCTCAACGTCGGTACCCATGACCAGCGAAGCGGTGTTGGCCAGCGGCTCAATGGTCGAACGCAGGCTCTCGAGCTTCTCGATGTCCTCGACACCGGCGCGCACGACCACGTCGAGCTCGGCCTTGGGGCTCAAGCGATAACGCGAACGCGTGGCGCGGGCGGCGGAAACGACGGCGCGGCACAGCTCAAACGCGCGCTCGGCGTCCTCGTCGACATACTTGGCGTAATCGGCGGGCTCGGGCCACTTGGCAATCATGAGCGCCTCGGCGCGGTCGACGTTGCCCTCGGCATCCAGGTCGAGCACGCTGGCCGGCATGTTGTCCCAAATCTCCTCGGTGACAAACGGCATGAGCGGGTGCATCAGGCGAATGGAGGTATCCAGCACAAAGATCAGGTTGCGCTGAGCCTGCAGACGGCCCTCGCCCTTCAAGCGGGCCTTGGTGACCTCGACGTACCAGTCGCAGACCTCGTTCCAGAAGAACTGCTGCACGCCGCGGGCCATATCGCCAAAGGTGTAGTTCTCAATACCCTCGGTGACCATCTTAACGGCCTTGGCCAGGCGGCTGAACATCCAGGCGTCGGCCGGCGTCTCCACGACGGGCTCGCCGGGCGTGTAGCCCTCCATGTTCATGAGCAAGAAGCGGCTGGCGTTCCAGATCTTAGTCACAAAGCTCTTGGCCTGGTCGGTACGCGGGCTGTCGATGAGCTTCTTGGTCTTCTTGTCGATGTTCGCGTCGAACTTAACATCCTGGTTGTTGGTGCACAGCGTAAGAAGGTTGTAGCGCATGGCGTCGGCGCCGTACATACCGATGAGGTCCATGGGGTCAACGCCGTTGCCCTTGGACTTGGACATGCGGCTGCCGTCCTTGGCAAGGATCGTCGGGTAGATGACGACGTCCTTAAACGGCACCTCGTCCAGGAAGTACAGCGAGCTCATGACCATGCGGGCGACCCACAGCGCGATGATGTCGCGCGCGGTGACGAGCGCCGTCGTGGGATGATGGCCCTCGAGCAGCTCCGGCTTTTGCGGCCAGCCCTGCGTGGCGAAGGTCCACAGCTGCGAGCTGAACCAGGTGTCCAGCACGTTCTCGTCCTGATGCACGTGATGACCGCCGCACTTGGGGCACACATCGGTGTCCTCGGTAAGGGCGTCCTCCCAGCCGCAGTCCTCGCAGTAGAACACGGGAATGCGGTGGCCCCACCACAGCTGGCGGCTAATACACCAGTCCTTGAGATTCTCCATCCAAGTGGTGTAGGTCTGCGTCCAGCGCGCGGGGTGGAAGGTGACCTTACCGGAGTTGACGGCGTCGAGCGCCGGCCCCTTGAGCTTGTCGACGGCCACGAACCACTGCTCGGACAGCCACGGCTCAAGCGCGGCGTCGCAACGGTAGCAGTGCATGACGGAGTGGTCGTGCTCCTCGACGTGATCGAGTAGGCCGTGCTCGTCGAACCACTTGATGACCGCCTCGCGGCACTCCTCGCGGGTCATGCCGGTGAACTCGCCATAGCCCTCGACGACCACCGCGTGCTCGTCGAAGATATTGATCTGCGGAAGGTCGTGGGCCTGACCCATGGCGTAATCGTTGGGGTCGTGGGCCGGAGTAACCTTAACGAAGCCGGAACCGAAGTTGGCGTCGACATGCCAATCCTCAAAGATGGGAATCTCGCGATCGACGATGGGGAGCTTGACGGTCTTACCCACGAAGGCGGCCTTCTCGGGATCCTTCGGGGAAACGGCGACGCCCGTGTCGCCGAGCATGGTCTCGGGGCGCGTGGTGGCGACGACGATGTAGTCCTGGCCGTTGACCGGCTCGGTCAGCGGGTAGCGCAGGTGCCACAGATGGCCCTTCTCGTCCTTGTACTCGGCCTCGTCGTCCGAGATGGCGGTGGTGCAGTTGGGGCACCAGTTGACGATGCGCTTGCCGCGGTAGATCAGACCGTCGTGGTACCAGTCGCAGAAGACCTTGCGCACGGCCTGCGCGTAGTCCTCGTCCATGGTAAAGCGCTCGTTATCGAAGTCAACGGAGCAGCCCATACGCTTGATCTGCTCGACGATGATGCCGCCGTACTCGTGGGTCCAATCCCAGCAAGCGTCGACAAACTTGTCGCGACCGATCTCCAGGCGGCTAATGCCCTCGCTCTTGAGTTTCTTGTCGACCTTGGTCTGCGTAGCGATACCGGCGTGATCGGTGCCCAGCACCCAGCGCGTGGACTTGCCGCGCATGCGGGCCATGCGGATGATGGCGTCCTGGATGGAGTCGTCGGTGGCGTGGCCCATGTGGAGCTTGCCGGTCACGTTGGGAGGCGGAATGGTGACGGTGCAGTCGCCCACGCCCTCGCGGCGCTTATAGTAGCCGCCGTCGAGCCACTTCTGCAGGATCGCCGGCTCGCTGGTCGACGGATCGTAGTTCTTGGGCATCTCTTCCATATATCTCTCCCTGTCCCGCCGGGGAGGAATGTAGGCCCACCAGGGCCTGCATTCCTCCCCTTAGGTATCGATTACTTCAGTCTGATATGACTTCGCTGAGGCTTAAACAAACACACAGAATAACACAGGTAGTTGGGGTTATTGCGTATATATAAAATAGCCTCCGACCACGGATGGTCAGAGGCTATTTGCAAGCACGTTTTTGGCTGGTTTAGCCGTAGATGCGCTGGGGCTGCTCTTCGCCCTTTACGGAGGCTTCGGTCACAACGACCTTGGAAACGCCTTCCTCGCTGGGCAGGTCGAACATCGTCTGCTGCAGAACGTCCTCGCAGATGGAGCGCAGGCCGCGGGCGCCGGTCTTGCGGGCGAGCGCCATGCGGGCGATCTCGTGCAGGGCGGCGTCCTCAAACTCAAGCTCAACGTCCTCGAGCTGGAACATCTTACGGTATTGACGCACCACGGCGTTCTTGGGCTCGGTCAGGATCGACACCAGGTCGTCCTCGTCAAGCGCCTGCGTCTGGGTGACGACGGGCGTACGTCCCACAAACTCGGGGATCATGCCAAAGGCGTTGAGGTCCTGCGGAAGCACCTGACGCAGCAGGTCGTTCTCGTCGACCGAAGTGGGGCCGGCGATCTCGGAGTTAAAGCCCACGCCCTTGTTGCCCACGCGATCGGCGATGATCTTGTCCAGACCCACAAAGGCACCGCCGCAAATGAACAGGATGTTGGTCGTGTCGATCTGCAGCAGCTCCTGCTGGGGATGCTTGCGGCCCCCGGTGGGCGGAACGCTGGCCACCGTGCCCTCAAGAATCTTAAGCAGCGCCTGCTGAACGCCCTCGCCCGAAACATCGCGGGTAATGGAGAGGTTCTCGGCCTTGCGGGCGATCTTGTCGATCTCGTCCACGTAGATAATGCCCACCTGCGCGCGCTCAATGTCGCCATCGGCAGCATTGATGAGCTTGAGCAGGATGTTCTCCACGTCCTCGCCCACATAGCCGGCCTCGGTGAGCGCGGTGGCATCGGCGATGGCAAACGGCACCTCGAGGATGCGTGCGAGCGTCTGGGCCAACAGGGTCTTGCCGGTACCGGTGGGACCGAGCAGCAGGATGTTGGACTTGGCGAGCTCTACCTCGTCCATATCGTCATCGAACTGCGAGCCCATGTCGTCATCAAAGGCAGACACCGCAGCGCCGCCCTCGATCACGCGGCGATAGTGGTTGTACACGGCAACCGACATGGCGCGCTTGGCGTCCTCCTGGCCCATTACATAGGCCGAAAGCTCGTCATAGATCTCGTGCGGCGTCGGCACGTGCGTGATGACCTGACGGTCGTCCTCGAGCTCAAAGCCCTCGGTCTCGGGGTCCACGGCGGGCTGGGATGCAGCCTGACCGTGGTCGTTGAGGAAGCCCGGCAGCTTGCCGTTGCGGGCGGCGTCCATAAAGTCCGAAGCCAGCGACTCCTCCAAAATCTCGGAGCAGGCGGCAACGCACTCGTCGCAGATAAAGATGTTGGTCGGACCCTTTACAAGGCGGCGAACCTGCCCCTGCTCTTTTCCGCAAAAGGAGCAGCGGATGGGGTTGCCGTTCTCGTCAAAGTTGTCCTGCATGTTACCTGCCATCCTAGGCGTCCTTCGCGGCGAGATCGCGCGAGGTGACAATACGGTCAATCAGGCCGTAGTCGAGGGCCTCGGCAGCGGTCAGGTAGTTGTCGCGCTCGGTGTCGGCCTGGACCTTCTCAATGGGCTGGCCCGAGGCATCGGACAGGATCTGATTGAGCTCGCGGCGAGTCTTCTTGATCTCCTCGGCCACGATCTCGATCTCGGTCTGCTGGCCCTGGGCACCGCCGCTGGGCTGGTGAATCATGACCTTGGAGTGCGGCAGGCAGAAGCGTTTGCCCTTAGCACCGGCCGAAAGCAGCACGGCGGCCATGGACGCAGCCATACCGACGCAGATGGTGGAGACCTGCGGCTTGATAAAGTTCATGGTGTCAAGAATCGCCAGGCCGGAGTAAACCTCGCCGCCGGGCGAATTGATGTAGAGCGAGATATCCTTCTCGGCATCCTGGCTCTCAAGATGCAGCAGCTGGGCAACGACCAGGTTGGCACTGACGGAGTTGATCTCCTCGCCCAAGAAGATGATGCGGTCGTTGAGCAGGCGCGAATAGATATCGTAGCTGCGCTCGCCGCGCGGCGTCTGCTCGATAACGTATGGCACGAGGGCGGAATCGAACTTAGCGATCATACGCATCTCCATTTCTCTCTTGCGGACCAATAATGGTTCTAGACAAACGTACGGTGCCCGCATGCTATGCATTGGCTGGCACCGTACGAAGCGACCGGATAACCGGTTTATAACTTTACCCCATCACGGGCGCACGCATGCGCTCGCGGGCAAGGTGGCGAGAATTACTCGGCGTCCTTGGCGGTCTCGTCGACCTCGGTCACCTTGGCGTTCTCGACCAGGTGGTCGACGGCCTTGGAGCGACGGATGGACTCGCGGACGGCAGGCATGCGGCCATCGGCGATGAACTCGGCCTTGGAAGCCTCGACGTCCTTGACGCCGGCCTTCTCGAACTCGGCGTTGATGTCGTCCTCGGTGACCTCGATCTTGAGCTCACGGGCGAGGGCGTCCAGAGCCAGGGACTCACGGGCAACGTCGTTGGCCTGCTTGTGCAGGTCGCCGATGAACTGCTCCATGGTCAGGCCGGAAGCGGGCAGCCAGGTGTCCAGGGTCATGCCGCGGGCAGCGAGGTTGGACAGGAAGTTCTGGCCAAGCTCCTCAAAGACGGACTGCTCGTAGTCGGCGTCCATCTCGTCGAGCTGCAGACGCTCGGCGAGAGCGGAGACGCAACGGTTCTCCTTCTCGGCCGGAAGGCGAGAAGCCTTGTCCTGCTCGATCTCGATCTTGATGGCGTCGCGCATAGCGTCGATGCTGTCGAAGCCAAAGTCGGACTTGACGAGCTCGTCGGTGAGCTCGGGGGTGTTGCGGACCTTGATGCCCTTGACGGTGACCTCGACGGTGTGGGTCTCGGCCTCCTCGCCCTCCTCGACCTCGTCGGTCCAGGTGACGGTCTTGACGTCGTCAACGTTAGCGCCGATCAGGGCCTCATTGAACTCCTTGGGGTTGCTGTCGCTACCGGCGATGAGCATACGGCCCTCGGCGGCAAAGTTGTCGGCGTTCTCGACGGCCTTGAGGTCGACGGTGACGTAGTCCTCGGCCTCGACGGCGCGACCCTCGACGTCCTCGAAGGTGGCACGGTAGTTGAGGAGCATCTCGACCTGGTTGTTGATCTCGGACTCGGTGACCTCCGCAGGGGGCATCTCGATCTCGACGGCGTCGAAGGAGGAGAGCTCAGCGGCGGGACGCAGGGAGAACTCGACGGTGTAGGTGTAGTCCTCGTGATCCTTGGCGAGGTCGAGCTCCTTGTAGTCACCGCTCTTGGTGGGGACGATGTCCAGCTCGTTGAGGACGGCGGGCTCGTTGGCGGCGATCAGGTCGTTGGTGGCCTGAGCGAGGGTAGCCTCGGCGCCAAGAGCGGAGTCGATGACCGGACGGGGGGCCTTACCGGCGCGGAAGCCCGGGAAGCGGTACTTCTTGGCGGTGTCCTTGTAGGCCTTCTTGATCGCGGCGTCGACGTCGGCGGCCGGGATGGTGACCGTAGCGGTGAGCTTGGCGTCCTTGACGTCAGAAGCGGTGATGTTCAACACGTTCCTCCTCATACTGCCCAGCTTATCTGAGGTGCTGGTACCTTTATGCAACAAAGTGTCGCGACGGCCAGGGCCGACGCAGATGCGTTGGTGCGGGCGAAAGGACTCGAACCTTCACGGGAATCCCACCAGAACCTAAATCTGGCGCGTCTACCAATTCCGCCACGCCCGCATGAGCGCACAGACTAGGAATGATAGCAGATACGAACGGCAAGCGCACGCACACGTTTTTAGCTCACGACCTCACCACGAGCGCAAGGCATCCCATCTCATAAGTTGCGGTGAAATAGTTCCTGTTTGGGGCTCCAGTCCTCCAAAACAGGAACTATTCCACCGCAACTTCGGTGCGACTCGGCAGTCTGGCGGTGCTGGCCATGCGCCGGAAAGCGTGTCCCAGCTTGGGGCCTCGGAATGGGATGCGGCTTCCGCTATAGCCATCAACCGGAAACTGCAACCCGTTTTGAGCCCCTATTCCGGGATGCACTTTCCGCCGAGGGCCTCAAACGGAAACTGCAGCCCACAATTCGGTCGAAAAGTGGGCTGCAGTTTCCCCGGGCTAGGCAAAGAGCGGCGGATGCGTCGCCTCGTCTACTCCCCCAGCAGGGCCTTCTCGGGCGTGATCGGCAGCGAACGAACCTGGTGGCCGGTGGCGTGTGCGACGGCCGAGGCGACGGCGGCGAGCGGCGTGTTGATGACGACCTCGCCGATCGACTTGGCGCCAAACGGGCCCGTCGGCTCGTAGCTCGGCTCAAAGGCCACGCGAATGCTGCCGATATCCAGGCGCGTGGGCAGCTTGTAACTCATAAAGTTGCCGGTGCGCAGGCGGCCGCGCTCATCGTGCTCAACGATCTCGTAGAGCGCGTGACCGATACCCTGGGCAATACCGCCCTCGGCCTGGACGCGCGCGAGCGCCTCGTTGATCACGGTGCCGCAGTCGACGGCTGCCGCATAGTCCACCACAGTCACCTTGCCGGTGGCCTTGTCGACCTCGACCTCGGCAATACCGGCCATAAACGGCGGAGGCGAAACGGGCAGGCAGGCAGAAGCATGCGAGGTGAGTGCGTCGCCGCCCGCGATGTTCTTGACGCACAGGTTGGCAAAGTCGCGCAGCGTGAGGTAGCGGTTCTGCTCACGCGCGGCACGCTCGTCGGACAGGCGCACGTACTGACCATCAAAGACCACGTCGGCGGCGTCCACGTCCCACATCTGGGCGGCCTTGGCGCAGACCTTCTCACGCAGCTCGGTCGCGGCGTTCTTGGCGGCAAGGCCCGTCACGTACGTACCCGAGCTCGCGTACGAGCCGGCATCGAACGGCGACACGTCGGTGTCCACGCCGCGTACCACGATCTGTGAGCTCTCCACGCCCAGCTCCTCGGCGGCAATCTGCGCCAGGATCGTGTCGACGCCCATGCCGTTATCGGTAGCGCCGGTCGAAAGCGTAATGAAGCCGTCCTCTTCCAAGCGCATGTCGATGCCGGCGATATCCACGTTGGAAATGCCCGATCCCTGCATGGTAAGCGCGCAGCCCAGGGCGCGCACGCGGTCGCCCAGGTCCACAGCCAGCGGCTTGTCGCGCCAACCGATCATGTCCATCGCGCGCAGCAGGCAGCGGTCGAGCGCACAGGCGTTGAGCTTCTCGTTGTAGTACTGCGGCATGATCTCGCCCTCGCGCACGATGTTCTTAAGGCGCAGGTCGGCGGGGTCCATGTGCAGCATGTCGGCGAGTTCGTTGACGGCGCTCTCCACGGCAAACTGGCCCTGGGTGGCACCGTAGCCACGATATGCACCGCCGCGGTTGGTATTGGTGTAGACGGCGTCCCAGCTAAAGCGGCTCGCCTTCACGTGGTTGTAGATGGGCAGGCTCTTGTGGCCCGAAAGGCCAATCGTCGTGGTAGCGTGCTCACCGTACGCGCCGGCGTTGGACAGCGTGTGCAGATCGATGGCCGTGATGGTGCCGTCGTTCATGGCGCCCAGTTTAACGGTCATCTGCATCTGGTGGCGCGAGTTGCCCGCGGTGATGGTCTCCTCACGGGTGTAGCAGCAGTAACTCGGACGACCGGTCTGCTGGGTCACAAACGCAACAAAGATCTCGCAGCAGCCCGTCTGCTTGGAGCCAAAGCCGCCACCGATGCGCGGCTTAATGACCTGCACCTGCGACTGCGGAATATCGAGCGACTGCGCGACCATGCGGCGCACGTGGAAGGGCACCTGCGTAGAGGTGGTCACCGAAATGCGCCCAAACGCGTCGGTCGTCGCGAAGGCTCGGAAGGTCTCCATGGGCGCGGTCTGCGTGGCCTGGCTGGTGTAGGTGCGGGTAAAGACGATGTCGCTCTGGGCAAAGGCCTCGTCCAAGTCGCCAAAGTCGCTCGTGCCGCTGCATACCAAGTTGCGCGGGACGTCGCCGCCCTGCGGAAACATAAAGGTCACGTCGCCCTCGGGGTGGACCACGATGTCGTTATCGAGTGCCTGGGTAAAGTCGAGCAGCGGCTCGAGCACCTCGTAGTCGACCTTGATGAGCTTGAGCGCCTTGTCGGCGGCCTCCTCGGTCTCGGCGGCGACGATCGCCACCTCCTCGTTTTGGTAGCGCACCAGGTTCTCGAGGATCAGGCGGTCGTAGGGACTCGGCTGCGGATAGCTCTGGCCGGCAATGGTAAAGCGGCGCTTGGGAACGTCCTCGTATGTGTAGACGCCCACGACGCCGGGTACCTTCAGTGCGCGCGACGTATCGATGGAACGGATCTTGGCGCGGGCATAGGGGCTGCGCTTGAGCTTGACGATCAGGGCGCCGGCGGGCACCAGGTCGCCCGTGTAGACGGGACGCCCCTCGAGCAGGGCCTTCGAGTCCTTCTTGGGCTGCTTATGAGTGATCTGCTTATAGGAGACGCCGTCAGAACTGGTGTCGTTGACCGGCAGCTCGGGCATCTCAAAGCCCACCTGCACGCCGGACTCGTTGAGGAAGCGCACGATGGCGCGCAGCTGGCTCTCGTAGCCGCTGCAACGGCAGAGGTTGCCGGCGAGCTGGCGCGAGAGCTCCTCGCGCGTGGCGACGAGGCTCGGGTCCTCCTTGGCGGCGCGGGCAAGCGCCAGCACGTTCATGATGAGGCCGGGAGCGCAAAAACCGCACTGCTCGGCGCCTTCGGCAGCCATTGCGCGGGTCAGCGCCTCAGACTCGGCCTTGAGACCCTCGAGTGTGGTGATGGTATGGCCCTCAACACGGGCGGCGGGAACCGAGCAGCTCAGCACCGGGTCGCCGTCGAGCCACACCGTGCACAGACCGCAGTTGGTGGTCTCACAGGCACAGCGTACCGACGCGCAGCCCTGCTCGCGCAGCAGCGCAAAGAGCATGGTGTCGGGGGCAATCTGAACCTTGACCTTACGGCCGTTGAGCGTAAAGGAAAGATCGATGAGTTTGGCAGCCATTAGCGCACCTCGCTAGAATCGACGCCGGGCACGCGGCGGCAGGAATACTCGTCCGTGGCGAACTTAGGGATCTGCACGGTCTCGAGCTCGCGGGCAAGCGCGGCAGAAAGCTCGATGCCGGCGGCGCGGCGCACGGCCTGAATCGCCAACGGTGCCGAGATGCGGCGGCGGTAGTCAGCCGAGCCCCACAGGTTGGTGCCATAGCTCAGTGCGCGTACGGACGCGGCCAGGGCGCGAAGCTCGTCCTCGGAAGGCCGCTCGTTCACCAGGCCACACGACTCGCCCTGCAGCAAGGTCGCGCGCAGCGGGCGGGCGCCCACGGTGACATGCCAGCTGTTGTCCCACCAGGCGGCGGTGACGTTCAGCGAGGGGAAGTCCGTCGCGGCCTTGCGCACGGCCTCGTAGCTCGCACGGTAATCGTGCTTGACGACTACGACGTGCTCGATCACGTCACGCACGTAGCCCATGTCCACGAACTCGGCGAGCGGCACGCGGCCGGCGCCCGTCAGCTCAACATACGAATCGAGCGCCAAAAAGGCCGAGAGCACGTCCGAAAAACCAAAGCGGCCGTAGATGCTGCCGCCCACCGTGGCGGTATTGCGCAGCTGCACGCCCACGATGTCGTGGACGGCGAACTCAAAGACATTGTTGACAAGCGCGTTGAGCCCGGCATGACGCTCGAGCTGGCGCAGGGTGCACATGGCACCGATGCGAAACTCGGTCTCGGTCTCCTCGATCTGATCGAGTCCGCAGGCCGAAAGGTCAATCGCCGTCGCCACGCGACGCGAACCCAGGCGCATCCAGATGCCGCCGCCCACAATCTTGTTGTTGCGGTTCTTCTGCAAGAGCTCATAGGCTTCGGCCGCGTTTCCAACACGGACGTAGGTACCGAACTTGAGCACGTTCTCCCCCATCTCTTCACTTGTCCAGTACTTTTAAGTGTACCAAACGAGGAGCCGCACACCGTTTTAGGACAAAATCCACCCACCCATCCATAACATGCGGTGATATACGGACTGATTAGCCGTTCTGGGACGCTAAACAGTCCGTATATCACCGCATGTTATGAGGAGTCCTCCGGGATAGAAAAGGCTCCCAGCCGGAATGGCTGGGAGCCTTATCGCATGCTATGTCGAGCGAAGATTTAGCAGACGCCCTGGGCGAGCATGGCGTCGGCGACCTTCAGGAAGCCGGCGATGTTGGCGCCCATGACGAAGTTGCCCTCCTGGCCGTACTCCTTGGCGGTGTCGTCCACGTTGTGGAACATGCCGCGCATGAGCTGCTCGAGCTTGCCGTCGACCTCCTCGAAGGTCCAGGACAGGTGCTCGGCGTTCTGGCTCATCTCCAGGCCGGACACGAGCACGCCGCCGGCGTTGGCAGCCTTGCCGGGCATAAAGGCAACGCCGTTCTCCTGGAAGTAGGTCGTGGCCTCGATGGTCGTGGGCATGTTCGCGCCCTCGCCGACCACCTTGCAGCCGTTGGCGACGAGCGCCTGGGCGTCCTCGAGCAGCAGCGTGTTCTCGCGAGCGCAGGGCAGCGCGATGTCGCAGGGCAGCTGCCAAACGCCACGGCCGTCGCCCTCGTGCCACACGGCGTTGGGCTTCTCGTCAACGTACATAGCGAGCGTAACGCCCTTGTCGTGGCCAGAGCGCTTCTTGTTGTAGACGTGCTCGAGCACAGTGTAGTCGATGCCGTCGGGATCCTCGACCCAGCCGTGAGTATCGGAGCAGGCCAGCACCTTACCGCCGAGCTGGGAGACCTTCTGAACGGCGTAGATAGCGACGTTGCCGGAGCCGTGCACGACGACGTTCTTGCCCTCGAAGGAGTCGCCGCGGCTCTTGAGGTACTCGTCCACAAAGTAGGCCAGACCGTAGCCGGTGGCCTCGGTACGGGCGAGCGAGCCGCCAAAGGAGAGGCCCTTGCCGGTGAGGACGCCGGTCCACTCGTTGGTCAGGCGCTTGTACTGACCGAACAGGTAGGCAACCTCGCGGCCGCCAACGCCCAGGTCGCCGGCAGGAACGTCGGTGTTGGGGCCGATGTGGCGATAGAGCTCGGTCATGAAGGACTGGCAGAAGTGCATGATCTCGTTGTTGGACTTGCCCTTGGGGTCAAAGTCGGAGCCGCCCTTGCCGCCGCCCATAGGAAGGGTGGTCAGGCTGTTCTTGAGGATCTGCTCCAGGCCCAGGAACTTGAGCATACCCAGGGTGACCGTCGGGTTAAAGCGCAGGCCGCCCTTGTAGGGTCCAATGGCAGAGTTGAACTCGACGCGATAGCCGCGGTTGACCTGAACCTTGCCCTGGTCGTCGACCCAGGGAACACGGAACATGACGATGCGCTCGGGCTCGACGAGGCGCTCCAGCAGGGCGGCCTCCTCGTACTCGGGGTGGGCGTCGAGCGCCGGCTGGATGGTGCCGAGGATCTCGGTCGCAGCCTGGATGAACTCAGGCTGCTCGGGATAGCGGGCCTTGAGCTCTTCGAGAACTTTCTGCGTGTAGCTCATGCTTCCTCCAATGATGGGAAACGAAAAATGTTGATCGCGGCACCCTATGCGCCGCGAACTTTATCGAGTATGGATAATATCGCACTGTTGCGGGAAAGTTTCGCATAAGCAGACGGGCAGATGTTTCGTTTTGATTACGATGCAGGTAGAAGCGTTTTTGAGTGCCTGACATGCAAAACCCGTGTTTCAAACCTGTTTCGTCCACATGTTCCAAACCACCACATTGGGGACAGGCACCTTTGTGGTGATGTTGGTGGTTAGAGGACGAGCTGATGATAGTCGGCGGGGGTTACGCGGCCTTCGGTGGCAGCGCGGAAGGCCGCGAGCGCATCGCCCGAGAACGGCATGGCCCAGCACAGCCCGCAGCCGGCGGTAATGGAGCCGGGCAAAGGCATAATGCGCCCGGGCACACCGGCGGCAAGACACAGCTGCTCGCATTCCATCACATCGAAGGTGCTATCGAACGAAACGATGATCTTGCGTTCATGGTCGAGAGCATCACCAGACGGACCTTCGCGGTGTGCCTCACGATACGCCGCGGCGGCCGCTTCCTCTTCCGCAGTATGTCCACAGCCACCGCAGCCGCAGGTGCAAGGCTCGGACCCATCGCAAGTGCAAGGTTCTCCCGTGTCGGGACAAATATCGTGAGACATGGCAACTCCAATCGTCTAGGCGAGTAACTCGGCCGCCGCAAACTCCTCGGGCGTATTGACGTTCTCGAAGCAGAGCGTCGAGCCCGCGGCCTTAACGATCTGCGGCTCATCCATATAACCAGCTTGAACGCGATTGATCAGGCAGCGAATGCGCTGGCGGTCGCAGGCGAGCAGCTCTTGGGCGGCCGGCGCACAAGCGTCACGGCGCCAGACGGCGCAAAGCGGCTCAATCCCCCGCTCCTCGCGCGGCACGCACACGTCGAGCGCCTCGGCCTCAACACGATCGGCAAGCGCGCCGATAAGTTCCGGCGAGACAAACGGCATATCGCAGGCGACGATCGCCACGAGCGGCAACCGGGCCGCGGCCAACGAGCTCGCGATGCCGCGCATGGCGCCCGCCGACCCTTCAAGGTCCGCCACCACACGCGGCACCAAGCCGCCAAACGCGCACTCCTCAAGGTAGGCAAGCTCGCTGGGACGCGACGTCGTCACGACCAACTCACCGGCAACTGGCGCCAACCGACCCAGTACGCGCTCGATGAGCGGCTCGCCGCAAAACGCCATGCGCGCCTTATCGCAGCCCATGCGCGAGGACAGCCCGCCCGCCTGGACGACACAAGAAAGATCGGCCCGTCTTACGGTAGTCATACGGCAAAAACACCTCCATCGGCACGTTCAAACCCAACGCACGGGATCAGTTACCGTAGACAGCAGGACAGGCGACACGGCGGACCCGTACAAAAACAAAACAGCGCCTTTGCGGCACGCAGCAAGACCGCGAGCACAAAAGCGCTGGTAGCGTATGGCGGGAACGTATGTGAATCGAACACATCCAAGACGTTTTGCACGCCTCGCAACGGTTTTGAGGACCGCGGAGCCCACCGGAGCCCATCCGTTCCCAAGTGCGGAGGTATTTTACCAAACCGAGCAGCCAATCTAGCGCAGGGAGCGCAGGCCGCCGGCCTCCTTGTCGAGCACCGTAAAGCGCACGGCATCTAGGTGCTCCAAGATGCTGATGGCGCGTTTGCGTGACACGCCCAGGGCCTCGCGCAGCACGCTCGTGGTGGCAGCGCCGCCGGCTGCCTCAATGGCAGCGGCAACAAGCTCGCGCGCATGGGCTTCCGAGATGGCAGACAGGGCAACGTCGCGTTCGACCTTAACGATCGCGCGGTTGAGCGAAAGCTCGCGCAGGGCTCGCGTCATGACGCCGCGGTCGAGCTGTAGTTGCTCGCCCACCTCGGGCAACGTCGGTGCATCGAGGCCAGCTTCGTCCAGCAAGGAAACGATCCGCTCGCAAGCCTCTCGCACCACACGCGCCGCGGCGACTGCGGAGTGCGGGTCGAACACCTCGGCGCCCTCGGCGGCGCACACGCCGCGCGAGCAGCCCTCGGAAATCAGGGCTGCGGCAACTGCATTGTTAGCAGTAGGCCAAGCAGCATGGGCGACGGCACCGGGCGTAAAGCCCGTCTCCTTGGGGGCAGCGGCGTGCATGGCGGACAGGGTCGCCGCCAGCGCATCCATCGCGGCATCGAGCGCGGAAGCATCTGCATACAGCGAGCCATCCGAGCCAGCAAGCGCGCAAGCAGCGCCCTTCGCCACCAACTCGCGCAACGCTGCCTCAGCCTCACCGGCAACAAGATCGAGCGCCGCGGTAACATCGGCAGCCGCAACCGGCAGCGTTTGCAGCGCCAGCCAAGCGCCCACACCACCCGCGATATCGCCGGACTCGAGCGCCGCATACAGCGCACGCTCTCCTTCGGCAAGCTCGCGCGAGCGACGGCAGCGCGAAAGCAGCACACGCCCGCCGCCAATAAGCATCACGGGCGAATAGGACAGCACCACAGCATGGTCCCCGGCACGCAGCGGCAGCGAGTTTTCCAAGCGCACCTGAACAATACGGGTCTCGCCCACCGCCATGGGGGCCTCGCCCTCCATGAACATGATACGACCGACAACCTCGGCTGTACCCGCCATCACGTGCACACGCGCACCCGACTCGAGCACACGCGGCTTGGCTCCCTCGCGACCCAAGTAAGTGAACGTCATCATAAAGCGCAACGTCTGACCAAAGCGGTCCGCCACGCCCAGCATCTCGCCACGGTCAAGCGCCGCGACACCGTCACCAACCAGGTTGAGCGCCACGCGTTGCCCAGGCAGCGCGCGCGGCGTATCGCCATGCACCTGAATCCCGCGGACACGGCAGACCGTACGCGACGGCAGCGCGACGAGCTCATCCCCCACCGCGACGGGCGCATCGTGCAACGTACCCGTCACCACGGTACCGGCGCCCTTGATCGTAAAGCAGCGGTCAATCGGCAGGCGCGGCGCGGCATCGCTCCGATCGGAACGGTCGCGGCAGGCATCCCAGCAAACACCCACCTGCTCGTCGAGCACCGCAAGCAGCCCGTCGATTCCCGCGCCGGTCTTGGACGACACGGGCACAATCGGCGCACCCGCAAACACGGTACCCGACAAAAAGTCATCGACATCGAGCTCGGCAAGCTCGGTCATCTCGGCGTCGGCCAGGTCGCACATCGTCAGCGCGACCACCATATGCGTAACGCCCAGCAGCTCCAGCACATGCACGTGCTCGCGGGTCTGCGGCATCACGCCCTCGACAGCCGAAACCACCAGCACCGCCACGTCGATGCCCGTGGCGCCCTGCACCATGGCGCGCAAGTAATGCGCGTGGCCCGGCACGTCGACCAGGCCAACGATCTTGCCACTCGGCAGTGCCAGCTCGCCAAAGCCCAGCTCCACGGTCATACCGCGACGGCGCTCAACCTCCAGACGGTCGGGATTCTTGCCGGTCAACGCCTCGATCAGTGCCGACTTACCATGGTCAACGTGGCCCGCCGTGCCAACGATAACGGGACACTCTACCAGCGCTTGAACCTCACTCATCGAGCAATCGCCTTCTCAACGCACGCGACGAGCGTCGATGCCGCCGTCTCGATATCGCGGTCGCCCACGAGCGTACGGACGTCAAACAAAATGCGATCGTGCGAGGTTCGTGTGACGACCGGAGTGTCGAAATCTTGGACGAGCGAGCGCTTGAGTGCGTCAACGGAAAGACGCTCATCGACAAGACGCACGGCAACGCACATGGTGGGCAACTCGACGGTAGGCAGCGAGCCGCCGCCGGGAGTCGACGACTCCTCGACGATCTCCACCTGAACGGCGCACGGGCAGCCAGCCTTATCGAGGCCCGCCACCATCAGATCGCGCAACTTGCGTGCGCGACGCTCCAGATGAGCCTGCGGAAGCGTGAGCATGTTGAGCACCGGAATATCGCGATGGGCGACATCGGCGCCATCCATGTAGATACGCAGCGTGGCCTCGAGCGCCGTGAGCGCCAACTTGCCCGGGCGCAGGGCGCGCATGAGCGGATGCGACCCACAGGCCTGGACCAGATCGCGGCGGCCCATGATAATGCCCGCCTGTGCGGCACCGAGCAGTTTATCGCCCGAGCACGACACCAGATCGAGCCCTGCCGAAACCGAAGCCGGCGTGGTTTCTTCGCCGCCGCGAACCAGGATGTCGTCAGGCAACAGCGCGCCCGACCCCTGGTCCTCGTAGAACAGCAGACCATGCTTGTGGGCCAGGGCGGCAAGCTCCCGAGAGCCCACCTCCTCGTGAAAGCCCTCGATGCGATAGTTGGAAGGATGGACCTTGAGGATCATGGCCGTATCGGGCGTAATGGCGCGCTCGTAGTCGCTCAAATGCGTGCGGTTGGTGGCCCCGACCTCGACGAGCTTGGCACCCGAGGCCGCCATGACATCGGGGATGCGGAAGCTGCCGCCGATCTCGACAAGCTCGCCGCGGCTGACGATGACCTCTTTGCCCGCGGCATGGGTCGCCAGCACCAGCAGCACCGCGGCGGCGTTGTTGTTGACCACGAGCGCGTCCTCGGCACCGGTGAGTGAGCGGATGAGCTGCGCGGCATGCTCCTTGCGCGACCCTCGCGAGCAGGTGTCGACGCTGTACTCGAGCGTGCTGTAGCCGCGCGCGACCTCGGCCACGGCCTTTGCCGCCGACTCCGCGAGCGGGGCGCGGCCCAAGTTGGTATGGATGACCACACCCGTGGCGTTGACGGCAGGGCGCAGGCTCGGCAACGCGGAGCGGTGCGCACGCCACTCGATGGCCGAGGACAGCTCGCGCTTGGAACGCGGAGCGGCACCGGCACGAATCGCGGCGCGCTCCTCGTCGAGCTCGGCCGTAACGGCGGCATGGACTACCGCGTCGCAGGTCTCCCCCGCCGCCTTCACTACCGGCCACTCGGCAAGCAGCTCGTTGACGGAAGGAATGGCGCGCAGGCGGGCGCGTACCTCATCGGACATGTTCTGGCTATCGCTCATGTACGGCCTTTCAAAAGAAACGTGGATCAGTCGAATGCATCAGCTGAGTCAATTACTCGTCATTATCCCCGCGCTCGACAATCTTTTCCACGCGAACGGCGTTTTCCTGGGTGAGCGCGGCACCCGTCAACGGGTCCCAACGTAACGGCGTATGGTCGAGCGGGCCAACGCCGAGCGCTTGGGCGCCATCCGCGCCGGCGCCAAACGAACGCCCACCGGGGGCGGCCGAGGTGAAGATGCACGCCGGATGCAGATAAGGCGTCGTCTCCACGCGCACGCGGTCGCGGCCCATATCGCTCACGAGTTCGACGACCTCGCCATTGGCGATACCCATGCGAGCGGCCACATCGGCGTTCATCTGCACGGCGTCCAAGTCGGAACCAGACTCGGCGGCACCTGCCGCCGCGAGCCTGCGCGAGGTATGCGACTCAAAGGGACGGTTGCCGCTAATGAGGCGAAACATCCCCGGACCAGGCTCCACCATGGGCGCGATCCAGTCGGGCACACGACCCATGCCGGCTCGCTCCCATATGTCGCTTGCCAGCGCAATCTTTCCGCCGGCAAGCGGAATCACCGGCTCACCCGTGCGCGACGGCAGCGCCACGCCCGTATCGGCCCAGCCGCGCTCCTTGAGCTCGTCCAGATCAATCCCAAACGGCGCCACCTGGGCCGCCGCCAGGTCGTCCGGCGAAAAGTCGAAGTACTCGCCCGCGCCACACGCCTGCGCCAGACCGGCAAAAATCTCCCGACCGGGACGCGTGTCGTCATGCTGCACAGGCAGCACGGCGTTGCGGTAGAACACACGCGAATCATTAGCGCCCACGACCGCGCCCACGCCACGGTCGGCCTCCAGATACGTCACATCGGGCAGCACGAAGTCAGAAGCACGCGCTGTCTCGGACCAGCGAATATCGACGGTCACGAGCAGGTCGAGCTGCTGCAAGATGCCAAGCCACGCATCGGCGTTGCCATAGCCCGCACCGGGGTTACTGGCATAGACGATGAGTCCGCGCAAATCGCCGGCGAGAATCGACTGACCGATGGTCGTGCACAGGCCGCGCACCGGATCGACCAGTGGATAGCGCTCGGACCCCAGCTTGGGCCCGCGCGGCACCGGCGGCGTCGCAAAACGTGCGGGATCGAGGTCGCCCAACAAAAGCGACGTGGGCGGGTTGAGCGCACCGCCCGCATGCCCGATACAGCCCAGCAGCACATCGACCAAGCAAATAGCGCGCGCGGTCTGGGTGCTATTGGCATACGCGATACCGATGCCACCGTGAAAGCCCGCATCCACCACGGCGGCAGGCGCGGCGGCAGCCAGATCGCGCGCCGTGGCGACAATCTCTGCGGCCGGCACGTCGCACATCGACTCGGCCCACTCGGGCGTCCAAGCACGGGCCGCCTGCGCCAGCTCGTCAAAACCCGTGGTATAGCGGGCAACGAACTCGTGGTCGTACAAGTCCTCGGCAATCAGCACGTGGGCGATGCCCAGCAGTAGTGCCAAATCGCAGCCCGGGCGCACGCGCAGCCAGCGGTCGGCAAGCGCGGCGGAGCCGCTGCGCCGGGGGTCGACCACGATAATCTTCGCCCCGCGCCGGCGCGCATCGTTGAGCGCGTCGACGGCCCCCATCGTCGATGAATCGACGATGGAACGCCCCAGGTACATGATGCAGTCGGTATGTGCCAGGTCGGAGGCGGGGCTATAGCCCAGGCTGTGCTCCCAACCGGTAAGTCGGCTTACCTCGCAGGCGCCATCGGCACCGTACACGTTGGGCGAGCCCAGCGCATGCATAAAGCGATACGCCCAGTAGCGGTCGAACGAGGGAACGCCGAGCGTCATGCCCAACGCACGGGGCCCGCGCTCGTCAACAATCCCCAAAAGGCACTCGGCAATCTGGGCAAACGCCTCATCCCAGGAAATCGCATCGAACCCCGAGCCATCCTGGCGGCGGCGCATGGGGTGCAAAATCCGGTCGCGCTCGTCAAACGGCATTGCCAGGCGATGGCGTCCGCGGGCGCACAGGGCACGCGCAGCGCACGGATGCCCCGCAACCGGCAACTCGGCCACCACGCGACCGTCCTCAACGCGTGCCGCAAAGGCGCAATCGGCATAGCATCCCCCGCATGTGGTCACCACGGCGCGACCGTCACGCTTCACAGCAGATGCCATCTCGATTACCCCTTTCACAAGCCAAGCACAACAGGCCAACAGCCCGACAACGAGCCCCAGACCCAAAAAGCCTCCCGCACGGCAACGCCCCGCGGGAGGCCTAACGTCAAACAGACGATACCTTACGCCTCGGACTTATTGGCGTAGATAAACCAGTAGCCGAGCGCGACCAGAACCGCGCCGCCCACGATGTTGCCCAGCGTGGCGGCGGACAGGTTAAACGCAATGCCCGCAGCGTTGAGCGCATCGGCGCCGGCGACGTCGGCGCCATAGCCGCATGCATGCATCACGGCGCCCATGGGCAAAAAGTACATGTTGGCAACGCAGTGCTCAAAACCGCAGGCCACAAAGGCGGCGATGGGCAGCAGAATGCCCACAACCTTATCGACCGCGGTCTTGCCGGCGGTACCGATCCACACGGCCAGGCACACAAAGATGTTGCACAGGATGCCGCGGAAGAAGATCGTCACCCAGTCGACCGTCACCTTGCCGGCGGCGACGCTCACCATGGAATTGGCGACCGCCTCGCCGTTGAGCTTGTAAATGCCGGCCATGTACACCAAAAAGACAATGAACAGGGCACCGACAAAGTTACCAAGCCACACGACGATCCATGCCTTGAGCATCTGAGCCAGGGTGATCTTTTTGCTCTTGAGCGCGCAGACCATAAGCGAATTACCGGTAAACAGCTCGGCGCCGCACACCAGCACGAGCACCAGGCCCAGGCAAAAGCACAGGCCGCCCACGACACGCTGGGCGCCCCAGCCCAGCGTGCTATCGCTCAAGAACACGGTAAAGAACAGGCCGCCGAAGGCGATAAACGCGCCGGCGAACATTGCCAACAGAAAGGCCTTAGCGACCGGCAGGTTAGCCTTGGTCACGCCGGCGGCCTCGGTCTTGGCCTCGATCGCGGCGGGTGCCAGGCAATCGGGAGCGGGGAACTCCGCCTTGGAATCTGCCATGTCAATCACTTCTTTCCTAATCAGCAGGGGCAAGCGCTGTTACAGCTCCTGCCCCAAGCGGACAAAGTGGGAAAAGTTGTTGGCGGCCACGGCGTCGTAAACGGCGTCGACAGCCTCAAAGACCTCCGGGGACATGGGGTTGTAGAACTCCGTATCGCCCGGCTGAATCCCTATGAAGACGATATCTTCGCACGATTGCTCAATCTCTTCGATCAGAATCGACAAGGGAAGCGAATGCGTGGTGAACATCGACTTGCGGGCCACATCGCGTTTGTCGAGCAAGCGGATGGCGCCGACGGGCAGCGCCATGTCGGCGGCATCGACCAAAACCAAACGCGGCGGACGCTCGCGCTTGACCTCGATGATGTCATCCTCGGGTGTCTGACCGCCATCGATGGTGTACCAGCCGGCAAGCGGCGCGTCCTCCATCTTCTTGGAGAGCACGGGGCCGGCGGCATCGTCGGCACGCAGCACGCTTCCCGCCGTGAGCACGATACCCGCAAACGGGGCGCCGTTCACACGACCATCCACAACGCGACCCATTACTGCAACCTCCCCGTCAGATACACGCCCGACACATCGCGCACGCGCTCCACCAGATCGCGAAACTTCATTAAGAACGCGACCTGCTGGGCATGCAGGCCAAAGTCGTCATCGAACACCGAGATGCCGGCCTTGGCAGAGCCGCGAAAACCGCGCTCGTCGAGCAGCGCATCGCAGGCCTCGAGCAGCGACGGCACCGCCGCCTTGTCGAGCTGGCACTCACCAAAGGAGCGAATAGCCTCAAACTTGGTCTTGGCCTCCCCCTCCGGCAGCGCGTCGACGAGCGAATAGAACACGTTCAACGGCACCGACAGGCGCGGCTCAAAGCAATCGAGCACGCCGGTGTGGTGGCCCACGGCGAGCGTGTAGTACAGCACGTCGCAGGCCTCCTGGGGAACGTCTTCCTCGGTCTCCACAAACTTACGCGTGAGCTCGTAAAAGACCACCTGGTCGGGCGCATGGCCCAGGCAGGGGTCGGCGACGCCCTCGGCGGCCTCGCCGCTTGCGCGCGAGGCATCGCCAAAGGAGCCGCCGAGCATACCGGGGCCCGCAAAGTAACCAGAGCGGTCCGTAAGCTCCATCTAGCGACCTCCGGCCAGCACCAGATCCTGCAGCGCCGAGTAGACCTCAACGCGGCGAGGATCGTCCTGCTTGTCGATGAGCAGCGCCATGGCACCGCGGATATCGCCCTTGGGCGCACCCTCGAGCGTGTCCATAAACTCGTTGGCCAAATCGCGGCCGTAACGGTAGCCGCTCATGGCACGAGCCTCGCGCTCGATGGCAACGCGCAGCTTGTACGGCACGCCGGGGTGCAGGATATCGGCCTGCTCGCCGGCGGCCTCCACCGTGGTCTCGGCATGGAGCTTTTGGTCCAGCAGACCGAGCGCCATGGCAAAGCCGTAGATGGTCTGCGCGGGGCTGGGCGGGCAGCCGGGGATGTAGACATCGACCGGCAGGATCTTGTCCGTGCCGCCCCAGACGCAGTAGTTGTCGTAGAAGATGCCACCGGTGCAGCCGCACGCGCCATAGGACACCACGATCTTGGGATCGGGTGCGGCCTCAAAGGCGCGCAGGGCCGGCATGCGCATGGCACGCGTCACGGCGCCGGTGTACAGCAGCACATCGGCGTGACGGGGCGAGGGCACGACCTTGATGCCAAAGCGCTCGACGTCGAAGACGGGCGTGATGGAACCGAAGATCTCGATCTCGCAGCCGTTGCAGCCGCCGCAGTCAACACGGTAGACGTACACCGAGCGCTTGATCTTCTTAAGAAGGGTCGCCTTGGCCTTCTCGATGCTCTCGTCGAGCTCGATCTTGGTCGGGCGGTACTGAAGCCGCTCGGGCAAAAGCGTGGGTTCGGCCATGGTTACTCCTCCTTCGTATCAAAATCCATGATGATGCCCTCGACCGGTGCAGGTCCAGCGGGGATCTCGGGCGCATCGGGGTTGAGCTCGCGGTCGACATACTCCGGGTTCACGCCGTGGCCGCCCAGATACTCCATGCCGGGGCCCTGGGGCTCACCGGAAGCAAGCGTCTCGTTGGCAGCCATGCCGCGCGCGTTGCCGGTCTTTACGGCCGAAGCGGCGCGCAGGGCGTCGAGCTCGCGCTTGCACTCCTGGCACATACCGACGGTACGGGCGGCCTGCTCGGCCTCCATGCCGCCGGCCTTTTGCAGCAGGCGCTTGGCGTAGTCGATCTCCTTGTGCGGGGCAAACGGCTTGCCGCAGCGCGAGCAGTGCTCGAGCGTGTAGACGCTCTTGCTGGTGAGGTCGTCCTTGCTCATGACGGCCAGCTCAAACTCCTCGGTGAGCTTGATGGCCTCCATGGGGCAGGCCTCCTCGCAGCGGCCGCAGAAGATGCAGCGACCGTAGTCGATCGACCAGGTGATGGTATCGGCCGCAAGGTCGGTGTCCATGCGAATGGCATCGGCCGGGCACGCCACGCCGCAGGCGCCGCAGGCGATGCAGAGCTCCGCGTTGTGCTCGGGCTTGCCGCGCATGTCCTTATTGGTGGGGAACGGCGCAAACGGGTATTTGACCGTCGCGTCGCCGGCCTTGGCGTTGACCTTCCAAAGCTTCAGCATATTAGAGCGCCTCCTCATCGAGCGGAGCGGCCATGGTGCCCTCGCCCGCAAGCGGCGACTTGTCGCGCCAGACGTTCTCGAACTGCTCCTTGTCGAGCACGTGGTCGCGCTTGGCGGCGACATCGGTCACCGTCACGCGGTCGGTGCAGGAGTAGCACGGGTCGAGCGAGCCGACGATCAGCGCCGCGTCGCCCACGGTGTTGCCGCGGAACATGTAGCGCAGGACCGGCCAGTTGCTGTACGTGGCGGCCTTGGCGCGCCAGCGGTAGCACTTCTGGTTATTGCCGAGCATAGCCCAGTGCACGTCCTCGCCGCGCGGCGCCTCGGTGGCGCCGATGGCGTACTTGTGCGGGGTGTACTCCCAATCCGTGGTGAGGATGGGGCCCGACGGGCAGTTCTCGAGCATGGTCTCGATCATGTCGATCGAATCGTAGACCTCCTGGATGCGAACGGCGGTACGGCCGAAGGCGTCGCAGGTGTCGGCCGTAGCGGCGTGCATCTTTTGGACGTCCGGATCGGCGTAGCCGTCGAAGGGGTGGTCAAAGCGCACGTCGCGGGCATAACCCGAGCCACGCATGAGCGGGCCGACCGGCGAGAAGTCGCGTGCGATCTTGCGGTCCAAGATGCCGATGCCACTCGTACGCTCAATGAAGTTGGGCGTCGAGAGCAAGACGTCGACGAGCTCCTGAACCTCGGAGCGCAGCTGATGGATGGTCGTGAGCGTGGAGAGCTTCTGCTCGGCCAAAATGTCGCGACGCACGCCGCCGATCACGTTGAGGCCGTAGGTCTTGCGGTGACCGGAGAGCTTCTCGGCCAGGTCCATGGACTTCTCGCGGACGCGGAAGAACTGCTGGAAGCCGGAGTCGAAGCCCGTGTAGTGCGACGCCAGGCCAATGTTGAGCAGATGCGAGTGCAGGCGCTCGACCTCGAGCATGATAGCGCGGATGTACTGGGCGCGCGGCGGGACATGGATGCCCTGGGCGCGCTCGACGGCCTCGGCATAGGCCACCGAGTGGGCGCAGCCGCAGATGCCGCAGATGCGGTCGGCAAGGAACGTCACGGCGTCATAGTTCAGGCGCGTCTCGGCGACCTTCTCCATACCGCGGTGCACGTAGAACAGACGGTAGTCGGCGTCGACGATCGTCTCGCCCTCGACAAACAGGCGGAAGTGGCCGGGCTCGTCGGAGGTAATGTGCAACGGGCCCATGGGGACGAGCGTCGTCTCCTTGCCCTTGGTATCGGCCAAGAACTCGTAGTTTTCCATATCGCTCGCGGGAGCGGGACGGAAGCGGTAGTCCATGGAGTCCTTGCGCAGCGGATACAGGCCGCTGGGCCAGTCATCGGGCAGCACCAGGCGGCGACGATCGGGCAGACCCTCGGGAATCAGGCCGAACATGTCGCGCAGCTCGCGCTCGCCCCACACGCAGGCGGGGACGAACGGCGTCACGGACGGGAACGTCATCTTGGCGGGATCGACCTCGGTGCGCACGGTCACCCAGCCGGGGTCCTCCCCCTCCATGGAGATGACGTAGTACACGGCGTAGCGGCCGCACAGGCTGCGCTCGTCGTTGCCGACGATCACGGGGATCCAGCCGTAGCGCTCGTAATACAGGTAGTGGACGGCCTCGGGCAGTTTGTCCTGCTTGACGGTGATCGTCAGCTGGTCCTCGCACTGCCACTCGACCTTCTCGATGCAACCCGGAACGGCGCGGCGCAGGGCCTCGACATGGCTCTCGCAACGGCGGGCATACACCTTGTTCTCAGTTTCAATCATTCGTTACTCCACCTCGCTCTGAGCGGTCTCGGTACCGAACACAGCGCGGTACATCGGCGTCGCGTGAAGTTCCTCGGTGCTCTGCTCGAGCACGATGCCGGTCGCAGTCTCCACACCGTGCACGAGAGGCAGCGGGGTGGCGATGCCAAACCACAAGATCATGACAGCCAGGATGATTTCGGGGATAAGCATGAGCGCCGGGGCCTCATGCTTGCCCATGCCCTGGGGCGCATGTCCGAACACCGACTTGAGTGCGATGCGGGTGAGCGCGGAGATGGCCACGGTAAGACCGAGGGCGACCACGACGACCAGCCACATGGGACCGGCGGTAACACCGGCGACAAAAGTCAGGAACTCGGAGATAAACATGCCAAAGGGCGGGAAGGCACCAAGACCGAGCAGCGCCAGGATGGCGAGCGCGGCGGTTGCGGGGGCAACCTCGACGACGCCCTGGATCTTGGCCAGGCTACGCGTGCCAAAGGCGTGCTGGATGTTGCCGGACACGCAGAAGGCAAGCGTCTTGGTAAAGCCGTGAAACACGCAGTGCAGCAGGGCCGCGGCGATACCCAGCGGGCCACCGATACCCAGGCACAGGGCGATAACGCCCACGTTCTCCACAGACGAGTACGCAAAGCGGCGCTTGAGGTCGTCCTGGCGAAACATCGAAAGTGCCGCCACCAAAATGGACAGCGTGCCGACGATCAACAGCAAAAGTTGCGGATACTCGGCGCCCACGGCCTGGATGGTAAAGCCGTAGAAGCGCATGATCACAAGCATGGCGCACTTAAGCAGAACACCCGAGAGCAGGGCCGAGACGGGGCTCGGGGCCTGGGAGTGGGCATCGGGCAGCCAAGTGTGCATGGGGAACAGGCCGGCCTTGGTGCCAAAGCCGATCACGATAAACGCAAAGGCGAGGCGCATGAGCGTCGGGTCGAACTGGTCGGCATACGGCAGCACGCACGACAGGAATGCGGCCTCGTGGGCATTGGGAATCACGTCGGCGGCGTTGGCGTAGATCAGCAGCGTACCGAACAGGCCAAAGGCCACGCCGGCGGTGCAGACCATCGCATACTTCCAAGAAGCCTCGAGGGCCGTCTTGTTCTTGTAGATACCCACGAGGAACACGGTGGAAAGCGTGGTTGCCTCCACGGCGGCCCACGTGAGGATCATGTTGTTGGACAGGCACGCGAGCAGCATGGTGAACACAAACAGGCTAAACAGCGCAAAATACTGCTTGGCGCGCTCGGCGGGCATGGAGCCCTCCTCGATATCGGCCTTTACATAGGGCAGCGAGAACAGCCCCGTAAGAAAACCGATAAAGCCGATGAGCAGCACAAAGATGGCGCCCAGCGAATCGAGGTGAAACCACAGGCCAAAAGCGCTCGCGGTGTCGCCGCTCATAAGGACGTCACCGGCCGTCATAATCGACAGCACCAGAACGGCTGCGACGGAGACCAGGTTGAGACCGGCAAACACGTTATAGGACGTGTTCTTGGGCAAAAACGCCATGACCAGCGAGAACACCAAAGGAGTCGCGAGCAGGGCGAGAATCAACGTTTCCATGGACTACCCCCTCAGCTCGGACAGGTCGCGCGCATCGAGCGAGTGGGAGTCGTCCCAAATGCGACGCACGACGATGGACATGATGATGACGGCAAAGATGGCGTCGGTGGCGATACCGATCTCGATGATCTCGGGAGCGGTGGGGGCCAAAAGCGCGAGCGTCACATGGCTGCCGTTTTCCATAAGGCAGTATCCAAAGATCTGCTTCATGATGTTGCGCTGCGAAATGATGCAGGTGAGGCCCACAAAGAAGTGAGCGAAGCTAATAGCGAGCGCAGGCGTTGCGACCTCGGCCGTGGGCAGGCTGATCTGCGTCACGACGGCAAAGCAGATCGCAACCTCGACGGCGATGATGCAAATGGCCCACGCGGGCTTAAGGCCGGCCTTGAGCGATGCGTCGCTCGGCTCACCCATCTTCCTGTATGCGCGGTTGAGGATATAAGGGACCAGGACGACCTTGGTGATAAAGGCAGATCCGGCCCACATAAGCAGCTCCTGCGCACCGGTGGTGACACCGAGCGTGGCAAGTAGTCCCACGAGCACCAGCGACTGCACCGCATACCAGTGGATGGAGTGTTTGATGTTCTTGGAGACAACCACCATGGTGGACGTGACGATCAGAAGGCCGCCAAGGATGTTGACGATCGAATAACCCATGTCGTTCTACCTCCTAACCGATCCAGCTGGCCGAAAGCGGGCCGCTGACGATGACCATGATGATGAGCACGATGAACACGAACGCCATCGCGCGGGGAAGCGGGGCTCCCGCAGCGACCTCTTCGCTCGGCTCGCCGGGCAGGCAATAGCCCATCCACTTGAGGAACCAGGCAAAGGTGGCGACGGTCTCGGCGACCATGATGCACACGAGCACCAGGATCGCAACGTTGCCGGCACCCACAGAAAAGCCGCCGGCGATGATCTGGAACTTCGAGAAGAACGTGTTCATGGGCGGCACGCCGGCAATGGCGAGTGCCGCGACACCAAAGCCCACGCCCGAAATCGGGTACTTCTTTACGATGCCGCGAAGCTTGGGCAGCATACGCGTGCCGAGGGTGAAGGAGAACGAACCGGCGATCAGGAAGAACAGGGTCTTGGCGAAAGCGTGGTTAAAGATGTGGCACACGGCGCCATCGAAGGCAAGCTGACTGCCAAAGACCGAAAGACCTAGACCAAAGAACACATAGGAGAGCTGGGCGATCGTGGAGAAGGCCAGCAGACGCTTCATGTCCTTTTGCGGCAGGTACATAAGGAAACCAAAGAGCATGGTGACCATGGCGTCGATAATGGCAACCCAGCCCACGATCTCGGGAATCTCGCCGGCAGAGACGAGTGCACGCGCGAACACGCACACGCCGACCTTGACCATCGAGGCACCATGCAGGTAGGCCGAAACAGGCGTCGGCGCCTCCATGGCCGAAGGCAGCCACATGTACATGGGAACCTGTGCGGACTTGGCCCAGGCCGCAAACAACACGAGCAAAAGGACGATGGCCTTGAGCTTGGCATCGAGGCCGGCAATCGCGGTAATGGCGAAGGTGCCGGTGTGGGCAAACACAATGGCGGCGCCCAGATACAGGCCGAGCGCACCGATATGCGTGATGATCAGGGCCTTCATGCCGGCCTTCTTGGCCGTAGGCGTCATGTAGTAGCTAATAAGGCCCCAAGAGCACGCACCCGTGATCTCAAAGAACACGAGCTGGCCCAAAAGGGTCGAGCTGTACACGAGGCCGGCCATGGCGCCGATGAAGGTCGCGAGGTATGCGTAGAAGCGACGACGCGGCGCGTCGGGATGCTCACGGTTATTCTCGCTCATATAGGGAATCGAATAGATCACGACAAGCAGGCCGATACCCACAAAGGCGGGCGCGAGCAGCGTGCTCATGCGATCGAAGGTGAATCCCATGACGAGGGTCTGCCCAAACGAGATCAGGGGGACCTGCGTGTCGGGCATGCCGGCGCCGGCGAAATTCGCGGCGAGGGCGATGGTGCAGGCCGTCGAGACGGCGGCACCCAAAACGCTGAACCACTTGGCGTACGGACGGGGGAACAGGGCGACGAGCACCGAGGCCACCATCGGGGCCGCGATAGCGACCAAGCCGAGAAGGGACAGACTGACTGCAAATGACATTGTTTCTCCCTTCTCCTACACGCCGACGACCACGAAGACAAACGCCAGAACGGCGATGCCCACGACGGCCCAGGTCTGATTGCCAAGCACCTTAAAGCGCGAGCGCGAGCAGGAGTTCTCGATCACGCCGCACACGACAAAGTCGATCAGGCACTTCACCAGGAAGATGACCGCGCCCAGAACGGCGGCGGCGCCCACGGTCGCGGGCTCGCCCCAGGGGACGAAGATCGCGCAGAACCAGGCGACGACCAGGACCTGCTTCATGGACATGGCGAGCTTGGCCATCGCAAGCGACGGGCCGGAAAGCTCGGCGAGCGGACCTTCCTGGAGCTCCTGCTCGGCCTCGGCCTGATCAAACGGCAGCTTGCCGAGCTCCATATAGCAGGCAATCGCAAAGGCGATGCCGGCGAGGATCACGGCGACCGGCGCGTCGACGGCGCCCGTCATGATGTGCTGACCCATGGTGGCGATGTCGGTGGAGCCGCACACCAGGGCCGCGGCAAACAGCGCCAGCAGCATGGACGGCTCGATGAGCACGCTCATGAGCAGCTCGCGGACGCCGCCGATACCGGCGTAGGCGTTGGACGAATCCACACCGCAGAGGGCGAAGAAGAAGCGGGCAAGCGCCAGGCTGTACATGATGGTGATAGCGTCACCAAAGACCGGGATGGGGCTTTGTGCCGTAAAGAGCGGCAGGCCCATCGCGAGCATAAAGGCGACGGCGAAGAACAGCGGCGGCATAATGCGAAGCGCAAAGCTCGCGTCCTCGCTCTGGGACTCGGGGCGCGCAAAAAGCTTGGCCAGGTCGCGGTAGTCCTGCATGATGCTGGGGCCGCGACGGTTGTGCATCTTGGCGCGGATCACGCGACCGAGACCGGAGAAGAACGGCGCGACGGCCATAACGACCACGCCCTGCAGAACGGCAAGTACGATGTTGTTCATGCTCTCCCCTCCTTAACCCATTTGCACGGCGAGCACGAGGAACACCACGAGTGCCGCGACGATGTAGCAGATATAGATGCTGTAGTTGCCGCCCTCGAGCTTAGTCGCGAGGTCGGCGAGCTTCTCGACGCCCTTATGCGGGGCATCGACGAGAACCTTGTCGGGTACGGGCTCCACAGCCTCGGCCACACCGGTGAGCTTCTGGAAGAAGTGCGCGATGGACCAGCAGACGGCCGTGCAGCGGTCGCGCAGCGTGTAGAGCGGCTGCATAAACCAGGACACCTCGGAGGCAAAGGTCGTGGCCACGACGGGCATATGCTCGTTGGGAGCATAGCCGCATGCCCACGGCTGGGACTTCTGCACCTTGCCGACGGTCTTGAGCTTGCGATAACCGCAGGCAAGGCCGACAAGCACCACGAGCGCAATAGCGATCGCGGGCGTGGAGGTGGCAGCGCCGGAGTACTGGTTCATGAGCTCCATGCCCTCGGCGGCAAACACGCCACCGTACGGATGCAGCACGGACGCGGCGACATCGACCAGCACGGGAACGATCACGGGAGCGCCAATGCCCAGCACGACGCAGATGGCCGCGAGCAGGCCCTGCGCAAACACCATGGGGGCGGGAACCTCCTTGGCATTGGCCGCGGCCTCGGAGCGGGGCGCGGAGGCAAAGGAGACGCCATAGGCCTTGACGAAACACGTGACGGCCAGCGCGCCGGTAATGGCAAGCGCGACGGCAGCAAACACGGCCACGATCATGACGGCCTTGTCACCCTGCATGGCGGCGTTAAACAGCGACTGGTAGGTAAACCACTCGGACACAAAGCCGTTGAAGGGCGGGATGGCCGAGATGGCAAGCGCGCCAATAAGGAAGCAGATGGCCGTTGCCGGCATACGGCGGAACAGACCGCCCATCTTCTCCATATTGCGCGTACCCGTGGAGTACAGCAGCGCACCGGCGCCCAAGAACAGCTCGCCCTTAAACATCGCGTGGTTAAACGTGTGGTAGAGGGCGGCCATCAGAGCCAAGACGGCGATGCCGACCGAGTCGAGCGCCATGGCGGCCATGGAGGCGCCGACGCCGAGCAGAATGATGCCGATGTTCTCGACGGAGTGATAGGCCAGCAGGCGCTTGATGTCATGCTCCTGCAGGGCGAAAGCCACGCCGAGGACCGACGAGATCGCACCGAAGACCATGACCATAAGGCCCCACCAGACCTGAACGCCCGAGGCGGAGAGCAGGTCGAGACCAACCTTGAGGATGCCGAAGATACCGATCTTGATCATGCCGCCGGACATGAGGGCACTCACGTTGGACGGCGCCTCAGGATGAGCCTTGGGCAGCCAGCCGTGCAGCGGGATGATACCGGCCTTGGCGCCAAAGCCAAAGAAGGCAAGCACGAAGCACACGGATGCGACCGCGGGGCTGAACTGCGTGGCGCGGAAATCCGCAAAGGCAAACGAGCCACCGGCGAAGTTGGTCATGGTGAGGAAGCTCGCCATGATGAGCACGAAGCCCACGTGCGCGATCACAAAGTAGAGCCAACCGCCATGGATGGAGTTCTCGTTCTCCTCGATCACGACCAGGAAGTACGAGGTCAGTGACATGAGCTCAAAGGCGACCAGGAACCAAAACACGTTGTCGGCGGTGATGACGAGCATCATGGACGCCACGAAGGTGTTAAAGAAGAAGCCGGCGCGGCCCTTTTTGCCAGGGTACTCATCAAAGTAGTTGAGACCGTAGATCGAACCGGCAAACGCAAGCACCGAGATGAGCGCCACGAACAGGCCGGACAGCTGATTGAGCAGCAGCTGGAAATGGGCAAACGGGAAAAACACGATGGTGTCGACCGACGTGACATCGCCCAGCACGGCCTGGATACCAGCCACAAACGAAAGCACCGCGGCGACGGCGCCGATAAGGCAGCCGGCGGTCTTGGCGGCGTTATCGGCCTTGATCAGCAGAACCGAGGCGAGCGCACCGATGCACGAGACGGCAAGCGATGCGATAAACAGCGTCATGCTATCCATTGTTTACGCTCCCTTCTGCTTTCTCGGACAGACCCTGGGCCACAGCGGTAACGTCGACGGACGGACCGTTTTCGATCGAGCGCAGGCGCTTGGCCTCGTCGAGTTCGCGATCGGCCGCGCCGCCCATGACGGTCAGCGCCTTGGTGGGGCACGCCGCCACACAATGCGGGCCGTCCGGATCGAAGGCGCACAGGTCGCACTTGACAGCACATGTGTACTGGCCGGGAGCCCACGTAAGCAGGCTGCTCAGGGACTTAGGATACGAAGGCGTCGGGTCGCACATGCCTGCGACACCGGCGATAGACGTGCCATCGGGATGGATGGCTCCGAAGGGGCACGCGATGGCGCACAGCCTGCACCCGATGCACTCCTGCTCCTTGACGTGGATGCGATCGCCATCGTGCTCGATGGCATTCACCGGGCAAACCTCGGCGCAGGGGGCACCCTCGCAATGGTGGCAGGCAAGGGCGGCCGAAATACCGCCGGTCTTCACGAGCGCCAGACGCGGCGTATCCTGAAGACCCTGCATCCGGTGGGCGTCGGCACAGGCGGACTGGCATGTTCCGCAGCCGATGCACCTCTCCGGGTTGATGTCGATGAAGCGGTTCATCCCCACTTCCTTTCAAAATAACGGGCCGGGCTCCCGAACGTACGGGACGCCCGGCCCAAAAAGCCAACGAGAACGGGACTACACGATTTGATTCACGTGCGTCTCGTCGTCGAACTTGGCGGCGCCGGGCTCAACGTCCTGGGGAGCGGCGGCGTCCACCAGAGCCTGCTTGAGCTCGGTGTACTGACGCTCGACCTCGCCCTCGGCCCAGACCTGGTCGGCGATAGCGTCGACCTGGCAGGCGGAGAACTTGTCCTCGGGCGTGTGCGAGACCGGGTCGACCTTGTGAATGGTCAGCTCGTTGCACTTGCCGATCCACCACTGGTAGGTCATGTAGACCGTGCCCTTGTTGATACGGTCGCTCACGTCGGCGCGGCTGTATACCTGGCCGCGGCGGCTGTGAATCGAGACGATGTCGCCGTTCTTGATGCCGCGCGCCTGGGCATCCGCGGGATTCATGCGGACAAAGCCGGGCTCGTCGGCGAGCAGCGCCAGCGTCTTGCAGTTGCCGGTCATCGAACGGCAGCTGTAGTGGCCGACCTCGCGGACGGTGCACAGAATGAGCGGGTACTCATCGTCGGGAAGCTCGGAGGGCGCCTCCCAGTCGTGCGCCATCAGGTTGGCGCGGCCGTCCTTGGTGGTGAACTTGCCACCAGCGAACATGTCGGCCGTGCCGTGGTCGTTCACATCGGTGCTCTTGACCGGCCACTGGGCGTAACCGCCCTCGGGAGCCATCTTCTCGTAGGTTGCGCCCACAAAGTTGGGGCACAGGCTAATGCACTCGTTCCAGATCTGCTCGGTGTTGTCGTAGTGCATGGGGTAGCCCATGCGCGTGGACAGGTCCGCGAAGATCTCCCAGTCGTGACGGCACTCGCCCTTGGGCGGAACGGCCGCGTCAAAGTGCTGGAAGCTACGGTCGGATGCGGTAAAGACACCCTCGTGCTCGCCCCAAGAGGTAGCGGGCAGGATGACGTCGGCGAGCATGGTCGTCTGCGTCATAAAGATGTCCTGGCAAATGAACAGATCCAGCTCGGAGAGCGTCTTGCGCATACCGGCCGAATCGGGCTCGGTCTGCACCGGGTCCTCGCCGTAGTTGTAGAAGCAGTGCACCTTGCCCTCGTCGACCAGGTGGCCCAGGTCGGTGAGCTTGTAGCCCTCCTCGAGTGGGAGCTTTTCCTCGGGCACGCCCCAAGCCTTGGCAAACTTGGCGCGAGCGGCGGGGTCGGTGACTTTCTGGTAGCCAGGGTACAGGTTGGGCAGCATGCCCATATCGCAGGAGCCCTGAACGTTATTCTGACCGCGCACGGGCGCGAGGCCGGAATTGGGTTTGCCGATCTGGCCGGCAACGCAGGCGATGGAGGCGATGGTGTGCACCGTCTTCAGGTTCTGCTTCTGCTGGCATACGCCCATGCCCCAGCCAATGATGGCAGAAGGCTTCGCCGTGGCGTACATCTCGGCAGCTTGGTGGATCAGCGCGGGATCGACACCCGTGATGTCCTGTGCGGATTCGGGAGTGTAGTTCTTGATGGTCTCCCACCACTCGTCAAAGCCGTTCGTGTGCTCGGCGACGAATTCCTTGTCATAGAGGCCATCATTGACCAAGCAGTTGGCAAAGGCGTTGAGGAACGCGACGTTGCAACCGTTCTTGATCGGAAGGTAGATATCGGCGATACGCGCGGTTTCGATATGGCGCGGATCGGCGACGATGATCTTGCAACCCTTTTCTTTGGCTCGCACGATACGCCTTGCGACGATGGGGTGCGAATCGGCAGGGTTATAGCCGAAGAGGAAAATGCAGCCCGCATCCTCCATACCGGGGATGGAGCATGACATGCAACCTGAACCAACCGTGTCCATCAGACCGAGGACGGTAGGGCCGTGTCAAGTACGGGCGCAGTTGTCCACGCTGTGGGTGCCGATGCACGCACGCGTAAACTTCTGCATGACGTAGTTCGCCTCATTGCCGCCGCCTCGCGAAGAGCCGGTGGTCATGACAGCGTTAGGACCATATTCGTCAATTATGGCCTGCATCTTAGATGCGGTGAAATCCAGTGCCTCGTCCCAGCTTACGCGCTCAAGATCCGCGCCCTTAGTGCGGCGGATCATCGGGTGCAGTACGCGAGGAGTCAAGATCTTGGTGTCGTTGATGAAGTCATAGCCGCTCATGCCCTTAAGGCACAGCTCGCCCTGATTGGTGATGCCGTTGAGCGGTTCGGTACCCACGACCTGGCCGTTTTGGACCAGGAGGTTAAACTGGCAACCGGCTCCGCAGTACGGGCAGATCACTTTATGCTTCTCCATGACACACTCCTTCCTTTCTCTGCTACCGATTAATCGGTACGTATTTGACAATCGTTGGGCCTGTATGGCCGCCCGCCTACGCCTCGTTTTCGATGGTGGCGCGGGCACGCTCGGCGGTCAGTTCCGCCAGGCGCTCCTCGTCTACCAGGGTGAGGCCCTTGGTCGGGCACGCCTCGGCACATGCCGGACCGCCGGGACGGTCCACGCACAGGTCGCACTTGAGCACGAAGCTCTTAGTCTGCGAACCCACGCGAACGTCACCCATCAAGACGGGGACCTGCGTGGTCGCCACGCTCACGGCGCCAAAGGGGCATGCCATGACGCAGCTCTTGCAGCCGATGCAGTTGTCCTCGTTGACGCCGATACGATGGTTCTTTGGATCAAAGAACAAGGCGCCCGTAGGACAGGCCTTCGCGCACGGAGCGTCCTCGCAGTGGTGACATGCCACCGGCGCGGAGATCTCGTAGGTGCGCGTTACGCGCAAGCGAGGTGCGGCGATGTTGCCGGGAATATCGTGTGCCTCGATGCACGCCGCCATACAGGTTTGGCACCCAATGCAGCGTGAAGAATCAGCCACGACTCGTTTATTGCCCATGTTGTTCACTCCCTCCTGAATCCCATGCCGGAGAGACCCTGCCGACGTTGCCCCGGACCGCCCGTGGTCCGGCATCGACGTATCGAGTGCATGCGGCGAAACAGGCACTTCGATAGAATTCCTCCAACGATATACAGGTTAAATATACGCAGTTGCAGGGGGCAAACTTGAGCATAGGCCCTGCAATACGGGTGTATTGCAGGGGTTTGGGCAGGTTGGAATTATTCTCTAGTAGCTATAAAGGTGAGTGTATTACATGCGTACATCCAGGGGAGATTTCACGCTCATTTCTGAAGGATGTAGTACGTTTGTAATATCGTTTACACTCAATTACTCTAGTGCAATAAAGTAGTGGTTGTAAGATTGGCTATTATTAGCCGATGCTGTATTTGACTATTCAAATTGCACGCTCATTAAGGGAGGCAGTGATGTCATCGACTCAAAAACGAGCCATCCTGCAGGTGCGCATTCGCGAGGAAGATAAGCAGCATGCCGAGCGTCTCTACGACGCCATGGGCACATCGCTCGCCGAGGCCGTGCGCCTTTTTGTCGCGCAGAGCATTTTGATGCGCAAGCTCCCCTTTCAGCCGGTCGCCGTGCGCTCAAAGGACGGCACCGCCGCCTATGGATCGCTCAAAGCATATGGGGACCCCAATCGCCGCTCCGAGGAGCGCAATGCCTGGATTGAGTACCTTGCTACAGAAAGCGACGATTCGATTTTGGGTCCCGAGGAAGTAGATATCCATGAGTAGCACCATCATCGACGAGACCGTCATCCTACGCTACCTGCTTGACGACGACGAAGTTCTGTCACGGCGCGCCGCCAAGGTCATCGCCACGCGCACTGCTCGTGTCTACCCCGAAATCATCACGCGCGTCGTGGTCACACTGCGCGACGTCTATAAGGTTCCCCGCGTTGAGATTGCTGCGGCCATGAAAAGGCTGCTCGATGACGTCATGGTCGACGAGCCCACCGTTGTCGCCCTTGCCGTCAAACTCTTTGGCAAGACCCATATGGACTTTTCCGACTGCCTCCTCGCAGCCCGAACCGCCATCTACAACGATGATGTCGTGAGCTTTGGCAAGCCCATCATCCAAGGCATGATCGATTACCGCCGCAAGCGCCAAACCGCAGCCGACGCCCGCGACCGCGCCGCCGAAGCCCGCAGCCACGGCACCGACGCCACCATCGACAAGCTCCGCCACCACGGTCGCCACTAACCCCATCCCCTCCTAAGTTGCGGTGAAATACGGACTGTTGAGGCCTTTAAGGGCATAAATCAGTCCGTATTTCACCGCAACTTATTGTTGGGCGGCGGAGTCGGTAGTCTCTGCTATCAGGAATCCGCAAAAGGCTTTGTAGTTGGGATACCGTAGCCGCGCATCATAGCGCCAAACTCTTCGACATCATATGTGTCCGATAGCTTGAAATGAATGACGTTATGACCCATGGCACGCAAGTTCGCATCGCGCAATAAGGCAGCTCGATAGGTTTTTGCCGCAGCATGTTCCAAATCTTTTTGAGTTTCGCCCTCAAACTTACCCAAACCATGAAGCTCTGCCAACATCCATGACCCATCTGGCATCTGCCAACCATAATCTGCCAGATAATAGCCGGCGCTTCCTGGCCGAGCAATCTCAACCTGAAGCTCAGGCGCAGCGACGCCAGCAAGGATCATTGCCGCTCGCGCCTCGGACTCTCCCCCGTTATCCGACCTTCCGTCCATATACTCGAACACGTCAAACGCACGCGCAATGCCATGCAAACCGCGGCAATTGGCCTGCGCATACGCGCGCAGCTCCTCGCGGTCGACATCATACTCACGAGCCAATCCATCGACGTAACCAAGCGCATACCGAAATGCACTCGTGCGGGCAATATCGACCACCGTCCGATAGGGGTCTGTCAGCGTAAACGGGCCGAGCCGCCATACCTCGCCCGGGCGCCATCGACGATACTCAACGAACTCATATGTATCGCGCCTTGTAGACCGTGGCAGCAGCACTTGCACTTTATCCAGAAGCGTATACGCCGAGCCGATGCCGTAGAGCAGCGCTGCCGTCGATCCGCAAAACACAGCATCCGGTTCAACGACCGCAATAGCGGATGCCAACTGAAAGATGCGATCTTCAACCCCAAGATTATTCCAATAGACCGGATCCGCATACACATGGTTGTAAAGACGAAGCATGAGCTCTTCCTGCATAAGCTCGCGCGCACGGCGTTCATCCCAAGGATCAATTGTTATAAGCAGCTGTCCATCTTGATGAATTCCAAGGACCGAGAATAGCATCCTTGCATATGACTGAGGAAAATGTTTGCCTTTATCGAGCATGGCCAACCCCATAACCATCACGGCGGAGAGAATACCATTACGCTATCGCATGCTTCTGTCCGCAGGCCTTGCCAAAAGCTGGCCAAAAGCTTGACGCCGCAGGTCAGGGCTTCAGAAAATATTTCCACTCTCGGTAGACGGTCACTACGACCCTCCCAACGGCATCAAAATCCAACCTTACAAATAGTTGCGGTGAAATACGGACTACATGGGCCAAATAAGCCAAAAAACAGTCCATATTTCACCGCAACTTAGGAGGGGATGTGGGGTCCCCGGCATGTATATGAAAATGGCTCTAGTCCCAAAAGGAACCAGAGCCATTCATCTATCTTATGGAGCGGGCGACGGGAATCGAACCCGCGTCATCAGCTTGGAAGGCTGGGGTTCTACCATTGAACTACGCCCGCAAGATATGGTCGGGACGACAGGATTTGAACCTGCGACATCCTGCTCCCAAAGCAGGCGCGCTACCAAACTGCGCCACGTCCCGAAGGTGTTGAGCAGCTAAGGTCTAAACCTCGCGTGTCCCAAAGCGAAGGAAATTATAGGGGAGACTCCCCGCCTGTGCAAGCATTGATGCCTTAGCTCCTCGAATGTGCAACAAAACGATTATGGAGCAGACCAATTACAAAGGCAACTACGGCGACCGGCGCCCACGCGGCACCGATATCCGCCAGCGGCAGCACATCAAACGGTAGCCACGCACCCGCAAAGAACGCATCGCGGACCGAGGTGATCACACTCTGCACGGCAACCACGCCGCCGACCCAGACCCACACCTGCGGATGAGCGTCGCAAAAGCCGTGCACCAGGCCCATCAGTACCAGCACGATGGCAACGGGATACAAGGCGTTGAGCATAGGCACCGAGAACATGAGAATCACGTCGAGACCCACGTTGGAGAGCACGCACGAAAACGCTGCGAACACAAAGGCGAGAGCCGCAAAGGGACGGCGCATGGCCTCCTCGGAGGCCTCCGCTCCCCCTTCGACCACATACGTCTCGCAGAAGTAACGTGAGCAGCAGCTGATGAGGCCGATGCACACGTTCATGCAGGCAAGGAAGAAGATGGCGAAGACCACGACCGTGCCGGCAAGCCCAAAATGCATGGAGGCCGAACGGGCGAGGATGGCGGCGCCGTTGGTAGCGTCGGGCATCACGGTGCCGAGCTGCATACCGGCAAGACCCAAGCCGCAGTAGATGATAGCCATGAGCACGCCAGCGATCACACCGGAACGCGAAATCTCAAAGGCCACGCGCTTGTCATCGGTAACACCCAACTCGTGGATGGTCTCGGCGATGATGATGCCGAAGGCGAGCGACGCGAGCAGGTCCATAGTCTGATAGCCAGTCAGAAAGCCCTGCACGGCAGCACCGGCATTGTAGGGGGCCTGCGGCGCGGCAGCCGGTCCCAGCGGCGAGATCACGGCAGCACCCACGACCAGCACGATGAGCGCAATGAGCGCGGGGCCCGTAATGCGGCCGAGCACGCGCGTGATGACGCCTGGACGCAGCGTGAGCGCAAACGCGACGATAAAGAAGCCAACGGCAAACACCAGACGTGCCGTGCCGAGCGAAACGCCCTCGGGTAGCAGCGGCACCAGCATTTCGAACGCCGTAGAGCTTGTGCGCGGAATGGCCAGGCACGGACCGATGGCCAGGTAGACCGCCGCAACGAAGAATTCGCCAAACTTAGGATGCACACGCCCGGCCAGCTCTCGGGCCGTGCCAGCGAGCGCGACGGCGATAAATCCCATAACGGGCAGACCGATAGCGGCAATCAAAAAGCCGATCATGGCAACCGGCGTGGCAGAACCTGCCTGCAGCGCCAGCAGCGGCGGAATAATGAGGTTACCGGCGCCAAAGAGCATCGAGAACAGCGCAATGCCGACGGTAACGACATGGTCGGAACGCAGACCGCGCGGGGCGGATGAAGCCATAGGCACACCTTTCGGGTCGAAACAAAAACGGGACGGGCAAAATACCCGTCCCGCAAGTATAAACGGTCCAGCAGCTTTAGCAGGCTAAATTGCGCAGAGCATCGATAGCCGTGTCGACTTCTTCGGTCGTGTTGAAATACCCAAACGAGAAGCGGACGACACCCTGGCGCTCGGTACCTAACGCGCGGTGCATGAGCGGAGCGCAATGGGCACCGGGGCGCGTCGCAATCCCCCACCCTTGCATGAGCGCGTCCGAAATCTCGGCAGAGTCGATATCGCCCACGTTGAGCGACACGATCGCCGAGCGCGCAGGTTGGTCAAACGCACCGTAAAGTACAATGCTGGGGATTTCGCGAGCGCCGGAGAGGAAACGTTCGGCGAGTGCGCGTTCGTGAGCTGCAATCGTCTCCACCCCGCCCCGGGCCTCGATAAAGTCGAGACCGGCAGAAAGTCCCGCGATGCCGTGACCGTTGAGCGTGCCCGCCTCCAGGCGCGTGGGCCACTCAAGTGGCTGCAGTGGGTCAAAGCTGTGCACGCCCGTACCGCCCATGGCCCAAGGGGCCACGTCAATGCCCTCCGCCACGGCCAGGCCGCCGGTCCCCTGCGGACCCATGAGCCCCTTGTGGCCGGTAAAGCACACCACGTCGAGCCCCATGGCCTGCATATCGATACGCGCCGTGCCGGCAGACTGAGAGGCATCGACGATTACCAGCGCACCGGCCGCATGGGCCATGGCCGCCACGCGCGCAATGTCGACCGCGTTGCCGGTCACATTTGAGGCGTGCGTCACCACCACGGCACGTGTGCCCGGCGTCACCAGCCGCTCAAGCTCTTCGTAGTCGAGCGCACCGTTCGCGTCGCAGCCCGCATGCTCAACGGTCACACCCCGCTCCGCTGCCAGGCGGTTGAGCGGACGCAGCACGGAGTTATGCTCGAGTACCGTCGTGACCACACGGTCGCCGGGGCGCACCACGCCATTGATAACGGTGTTGAGCGCCGCGGTGGAGTTGGGCGTAAAACAAACATGGTCCGCCCTCGGGCAACCTAAAAGGCGCGCGAGCTTGGCACGGCAACCGTGAATCGTGCGAGCGGCATCGAGGGCACCCGACGTGGCGCCGCGCCCGGCATTGCCGAGCGAGCACATCGCCTGCGTCACGGCATCGATGACCGTCTGCGGCTTGTGCATGGTCGTCGCCGCGTTATCCAGGTAGATCATCGCACGACCTCCCACATATCAATCACGGTATAGCCCTCGGTGGGAACGCCCGCCGCGGCGAGTTCGCCGCGCAGCAGCTCTTCATCGGCAGGCAACGCCTTCCACGCCAGACCGCAGCCGGCAGCGACCTCCCCGGGCACGGGAATCGTTCGCCCGGGAAGGCCGCGCTCGATGCACAGGGACTCGCAGCCCATGGCGGCCGCCGTGGTGGGAAACGTGATGACAAGTGCAGGGCGCTTTTCTCTCATGGCAATCCCGCCCAAACGCTACGGGCGCACGACGCGCACGGCCTGCTCCATCTTCTCCACGATCACATACATGTTCGTGACCTCGCCCACGGCAAGCTGGTCCTTAATGCCATAGTGGTCGAGGCAGGTGCCACAGGTGAGGATTTCGACGCCCTGCTCAGCCAGCCCCTTCAGGTCGTCGAGCACCGGAGAGCCCTCGACGGTGAGCTTGGCTCCGCCGTTGTAGAACAGCATGGTCGCGGGCAGCTCCTCCTGCTGCGTCACGGCAAAGATAAACGCCTTCATGAGCTTGTGGCCCAGCTCGTCGTCGCCGCGGCCCATGCAGTCGGTGTAGACGGAAATGACGAGCTCGCCCTTGCCGGTGCTGGCACCACAGAAGGCAGCGCCATCCTGCTCGGGATCGGCCACGGCAATGGCGCCAGAGGTCGCCACGGTCACGTGCCACTCAGCGTCAGAAACCTTCTCGACCGAGGCTGTGCAGCCCTTCTCCTGCGCCATCTTGGAGATGTTCTTGACGGCGGTCTCGTTATCGACCGAGGTCACCACGGCACCCTCGCCGTCAAGCTGTTTGAGCGCCTTAAGCGTCTTGACGACGGGCAGCGGGCAGGCATCGCCCATGGCATTTACTTCAATTTTGGTAGACATAGCTACATCCTTTCAAAAGGGACCGCCCAGAACAGCAGGCGGTCGCATAAACGGTTTTCCTTAATGCACAACGCGAACAGCAGGACCGCCCGGCACCGGCTCGCACACGCGACCGATTGTGGCGGCAACGCGCCCCTCGGCATGTAAACGACGCGCAAGCTCATCCACATCCGCCGCGGGCGCCGCGATGAGCAAGCCACCCGATGTCTGTGGATCGTACAGCGCATCCAACACACCCGGCTCCAGGTCCTCGTCGGCGGTCACACGCGGGCCAAAGAAGTCCTGGTTGCGGTAGGAGCCCGCGGGGATAATGCCCAGACGCGCCATGTCGAGCACCTGGTCAAAGAGCGGCACCGCCCCCGACACAAGCTCAATCTGCACACCTGAGCCCTCGGCCATCTCGCACGCGTGCCCGATCAGGCCAAAGCCCGTGATGTCGGTACAGCCGTGAAGCTCGAGGCCCTCGGCCAGACGAATCGGGGCCTCGTTGAGGGTGCGCATCGAGTCAAACACGGCTGTGGCCTCGTCCTGCTCGATGAGTTCGCCCTTAATGGCCGTGGTGATGATGCCCGAGCCGATCGCCTTGGTCAGCAGCAGAACATCGCCCACGCGTGCGCCGCTGTTGGCGAGCATGCGGTCGAGCGCGACAAAGCCGCTCACAGACAAGCCGTACTTGGGCTCGTCGTCGTTGATGGTGTGACCGCCCGCGATGGAGCAGCCCGCCTCGACGCACTTGTCGGCACCGCCCGCCAGAATCTGGCCGGCAACCTCAACACCCAGGCAACTGGGTATGCAGAGCAGGTTCATGGCATGGCTCGGCCGCCCGCCCATGGCGTAGATGTCCGACAGCGAGTTGGCCGCCGCGATCTGGCCAAACAGGAACGGGTCATCGACCATCGGTGGGAAGAAGTCGATGGACTGCACGAGCCCCAGGTTCTCCCCTACGCGGAAGACGCTCGCATCGTCGGAGGTATCGAACCCCACGAGCAGGTTGTCGTTATGCACATTGGGTAAGTCGCCCAGGACCTGGGCGAGGGCTCCGGGAGCCAACTTAGCGGCTCAACCGCTCGCGGCAGTCATAGACGTGAGCTTAATCTGATCGTCAGGCATCGATAACCCCTCTCATCGGTCAATCATTTTCTCTCAGTATACGCATGAATACGAGCCCAAGGCGGATGCATTAATTGAGCGCCTGTGCGCGAATCGCCGCGCCGATGGCACCGGCAAAGCGGGCTTGGGGCGAGGTGATCACCGGCGAGCCCAACAGCGCGCCCAACCGCTCCGCAACGTAGGCGTTCTCGCACAGGCCTCCCGTCAGGTAGTACGGAGCACCCGCCGCCTGCCCGGCCATGGTCGCCACGCGCGAGACCACGCTGTCGATCACGCCACGCGCAATGTTCTCGCGCGGCTCACCGCGACCGATCAGGCTGATAACCTCGCTTTCGGCAAACACGGTGCACATGCTGGAAATCTTGGTAGGCTCGCCGGTGCGGGCGAGGTCTGCCATCTGCTGCTGGGTAATGCCCAGGCGGTCGGCCATGATCTCCAAAAAGCGCCCCGTGCCGGCGGCGCACTTGTCGTTCATGGCAAACTTGGCCACGCGGCCACTTTTAAGCTGAATGACCTTGGTGTCCTGGCCGCCCACGTCAATCACCGTGCCGTGATCGCCAAACAGGCGCACAGCACCGGTGCCGTGGCAGGTGATCTCGGTCACGACCTTGTGCGCATAGGGCACGGCGACACGGCCGTAGCCAGTCGCGATCACGCGCACGTCGTCGGCTGTCACGCCATAGCCGGCCGCTGCCAGTGCCTCGCGCAGCCGCTCGGAAGCATCGACCGAGGAGAACCCGGTTGGCTGCACGCACGTCCACGCCAATGAACCCTCCCCGTCGACCACAGCAGCCTTAGCCGCCGTAGACCCGATATCAATCCCGATCCCTATCATGGCTCTCTCCTAATCAGCAAGAAAATCAAACGATCAGACACTGCTGCAACAACGGCCCTCTGGCGTCTGAGGTGCCCGAGATTCCGAGCGACAAGCCCGACGAAGCGTACTCAAGGTACGCGAGGAGGGTTGGAGCCGGAAGGTCGGGCGCCTCAGACGTCAGAGGGTTTCGATGAAGGCAGCGATGCGCGTCTCAATCTGGCCCATGTCGCCGTTGCTGTAATCGGTCTCAATCTTCATGTACGGAATGCCCGCACCCTCGACAGCCTCCTGCATGCGCGCACTCTCCACGTTAAAGGTGTGGCACGCCTGCAGCACGCTCTCCACCACGCCATCGACGTGGTACTTCTCGCACATGGCCAGCGTGTTTTCCATACGACCGTCGTTGGGCGTCATGACCGAGCAGTTGATATCCAGATAGCGGTCGGCGATGGCGCGCAGGATATCGGGAGCCTCCGGGTCGATCATCATGGCCGCCGTGCGCTCGCCCGAGCAGTCGTCCATGCACACGACCACGCCGCCGTTGGACTCGATGGTGCGGCCGATCTTGTTGATCACGCCGCCCACCGGGCAGCCGGTGATCAGAATGCGCTTGGCATCCGCCGCAACCGGGCGCTCGCCCGCGTCGTAGGCCTCGCGCAGCTTGGCGACCTTTTGCTCCAGCTGCTGCGTATAGGCCTCGATATCAAAGCTGAACGTACCGGCAAACATGGTGCTCATCAGATCGACGCCGCTCATGGCCGCCGGCTGGTTGGCCTGCAGCGCAAACATCTCGAGCTGGGCCGCACGCAAGCGGTTGCGACGGCGCACGGCGGCGCGCAGGTCGTCATCGGTGATCGTGATGCCGTAGAAGTTCTCGAGCTCCTCCTTGAGCAGGCGGCACTCCTCGTACCAGCCTTCACGCTCGTAGGCGCGATCGCGACCCTGCGGAAGATGCAGGATGTGCGTGCGCTTAAGCTCCCCCAGCAGCTCGTACATCTTCTTCTTGCCGTCGCAGGTGGTCTCACCGATGATCATGTCGCTAAAGTACGTAAACGGGCACTTTTGCGAGTAGGCAGAGCCGTAGGTCGACTCGATGAGCGGGCAGAGGTTTGCCGGCAGCACCTTCTCGGCCTCGGGAATCACCTCATCGGACGTGCCGCACAGCGCCACGCTCGCAGCCCCCGCGGCATCGACAATCTCGAGCGGCGTATAGCTGCACAAAAAACCGACCAGGCGATTACCCGCCTGCTTGTAATCCTTGACGCGAATAAACGCCGCCTTGCGCTGCTCGTTGAACTCCTCAAACGTGGACGGCAACGGCTGCTCAATATTATCCGACATATAACTCCTAAACCTTTTAATCAACCAAGGAAACAGCTTTCCCAGGTGCCCGAGGTCACCGTGAATGAGGAGCACCGCGTACTTTGGTACGCAAGCGACGGTTTGAACGGCAAGATCGGGTGCCTGGGGAAGCCGCCGGGACGAATAGCCCTAAATGGTTTCCAAGAAAGCTTCAATGCGCGTCTGCAATTGCCCCGCGTCCTCGCCGGCGTAGTCGGTGGTGATATGCATAAACGGAATGCCGGCCTCCTCGGCAGCTTTCTCCACGGCGAAGGACTCCATTTCGTAGAGTGTGCAGAACTGCAAGGCCACGTCGACGATGCCGTCGGCATGCAGGTCGTGCGCCATCTGGATGATGTCCTTCATGCGCTGGTCGTTGGGCGTAAAGACGGCGCAGTTGATCTTAAAGTAGCGCTCGGCGATGGCATCGAGCATCTCGTCGACAGTCTCACCGGACTCGTCGACCAGGTCCTTGTAGTAGCGCGAGCCCGTGCAGGACTCCTCGCCCACCACGACGCCGCCGGCCTTCTCGATGAGGTTGAATAGTTTCCAGTTGGGCACGGCCATGGGCGTACCGGTGTACAGGATGCGCTTGGTCCCCTTGGGCGCCACGCCCTCGCCGGCCTCGACACGCTGCTCGCACTCAGCCGCCATATCGTTGATGGCTCCGGTCAGACGCGGCGTGTCGTCCATAAAGGCGGCCTGAACGGTCAGCAGGCTGTCGAGACCGCTGATGGGCGCAGGGTCGGCAGCGCGCGTGGCAGCGAGGCGCTGCAGGGCGCGACGCTTCTCATTGACGGCGTGGATGGCGGCCTTCAGACGCTCAGGCGTAATCGTGACGCCGCACTCTTCCTCGATCTTGGCGGCGAGTTTCTTGACCTCGGCCTTCCAGGTCACGAGCGTCGACTCGTCGTGTACATTGGGAATATCCATGACGTACATGTTCTTTTGCGTTGCAAAGAACTCGTAGGCCTTCTTCTTGCCATCGCAGGTGTTCTCGCCTACCACCAAGTCACTCGACTCAATGTAGGGGCAGACCTCGCCTAGCTTAAAGCCGGCAAAGCTCTTGATAAGCGGACAGGTGTTGCGCGGCAGGTGCTCCTCGACCTTATCGGTTGCCCAATCGGCACCCGAGCACAGGCCCACGGGAATACCGTCACAGGCAAGTACGATCTCCTCGGGCACGTACACGCAGAACGAACCGACGATCTTGGTGGCCTCGCCGGCCTCCTTCTTGTCGAGCATCTCCTTAATACGGCCGCTGTGGATGTTGGTGGCGACAAAATCCAGGTAGGACGTGGACTTGGGGCGATTGTTCTGCGTCAGGAACATATCACCGTACATCTGGCCCACGGCGCCCAGCAGCATGTCGTGGTCGGCAAGATTCATGCCGAGGCTCTCCCACATCGGATGGAAATCAAATTCTTCAGCCATGACGGTTCCCCTCTCGAACCAAAATCGGATAACAACGGTATCGATGCACGACGGACGGCGATTGCCCAGCCGTGCTCAAGCCCGGAATTTTAGGGAACCTGCTTTGCGGTCGATTATTTAGTTGTGCGTCGTCTCTCCCGGAGCCGTGAACATACCCGCTCATATGCGGCTCCGAGCCATATACAGGGCGCGCGCGGCAACGCGGCGAATGTATGTCGTCTGCGGCATGTGCGCACCCTCCTTAACCAGTTGAGGTCAACTATATCAACGGTCATCGACCATGCGAACACCGTTGACATTCGTACGACAACGTCGTGTACCGACGTTTAATAAATAATTATCTTGCTTGATAAGAGTTTGTCATTCCCCATTCGACGAACGGCAAAAACAAAGCCGCCGAGGCTTATATCCCCGACGGCATTACCCGGCGCTATCGACAAACCAAATGGATCCTGCTGGCATCAAAATGCATGCGCAGCGTCTCGCCTGCTTGCGGTAGCTCGTCGACAGGCATGCCCACTTTGTTGACCTTCCACTGCAAACGCGTGGGCGCATCGGCCCGCGGCGCATCCAACAGCACCAGGCGCTCAAAACGCGAATCGCTCACGCGCGCCACGTGCAAATCGTAGCTGTTGCGACCCCGCTCGGCACGGTTGTCCACATGGAAGTAGCTCGCACGAATACCCAGATATGCCACGTCATCGGGAACCTCGCGGCCCACGTTAAAGGTCATGCCCCAGTCGAGGGCCTCAACTTCTTCGTCGCCAATCTTGCGCGCCCGGCTTGTGTTCTTGCACCCCGTCAGACGCAGCGCCGCCAGCGTCTGCGGACGGCGAACCACGTCCTCGATGGAGCCGATCTCCTCAACATGCCCGTTGTGCATTACGCAGATGCGCTCGCACAGACGGCACGCCTCGTCGATATCGTGACTCACGTAGAGCACGGTGCGGTTGCATACATCGAACAGGTCGAGCATGTTCTGCTCGAGGGCGCTCTTGAGGTACGCATCGAGCGCACTCATGGGCTCGTCGAACATAAAAATGCCCGGATGCGCCGCCACCATGCGGGCAAGCGCCACGCGTTGCTGCTGACCGCCCGAGAGTCGCACGGGGTAGCGGTCGGCAAAATCGGCCAGACCGAAAATGCCCAGATAGCGCTCGGCCAGCCTTTTGCGCGCCACGGCGTCGCCCGCATCCTTTACACCGGCGCATACGTTATCGGCCACCGTCATGTTGGGAAAGAGCTGATAGTTTTGGAACAGCAGGGCGCATTTGCGCTCCTGGGGCGACAGGTTGATGCCCGCCGACGAGTCAAAAAAGGTCACACCGTTGACGACGATCTTGCCCTCGTCGGGCGTCTCCACGCCGGCAATGCAGCGCAGCGTACAGCTCTTGCCACAACCCGAGGCACCCAGCAGCGCCACGCGCTCCTCGCCAGCCTCGAGCTGAATGTCGAGAGTAAAGCCGGGATAGCGCTTTTTGATATCCAGAACGAGCGACATGGCTTATCGACCTCCCTTTGCGACCGTGTCATCGCGCATAAGCTCGGCCAACGCCTCGCGATCGATACGCAGCGCATCTCCGCCGACTGGGTCGAGCGAATCGGTCTGGCCGCCCAGCTGCTTGGCCTGCTTGCGCTCCGCGCGGGACAGGCCGCACTCGCGATACTTTTGCGAATGCGCCGTGTACATATTGATGAACAGAATGACCAGGAAACTAAACGCGATCACGACGACGACCCAAAAGAGGGCCACCGACGTGTTGCCGCCCATCCACTCAAAGTAGATGGCGATGGGGATGGTCTGCGTAATGCCGGCGTAGTTGCCCGCAAAGAACAGGGTGCAGCCAAACTCGCCCATGGCACGCGCGAAGGCGAGCACCGTGCCGGCGGCGATGGAGGGCCAGCCGAGCGGCATCATAAGCTTGGTGAAGATGCGACGCTCGGACCAGCCCAGCGTGCGCGCCGCATCGAGCATCTGCGTGTCGAGGCTCTCGAAGGCTCCGAGCGCCGTACGGTAGACCAGGGGAAACGACACCACGACGGCCGAAATGACCGCCGCGGGCCAGGTAAAGACGATCGAGACGCCGTGCGCGATGAGCCACTGGCCCACCCCGGTCGAGCGGCCAAACAGCATGAGGAGCAGAAATCCGCAGACCGTGGGCGGCAGCACCATAGGGATGGTAAAGACCGAGTCGAGCAGACCCTTGATGCGACTCGAGGTACCCATAGTCTTCCACGCGGCGAACAGGCCCAGCGCAAAGGAGATCAACAGGGCAAGGCCGCTCGTTTTTATGGACACCCAAAACGGTCGATAGTCGATGTCGCCTAAAAAGGAGGCCAGTGAGGTCAAGGGCCCCTGCTCATTCCGCAACACGACAGACGATGCTTCTACCATTTGAGCGCTATCAAGCCAACGCGCGCCGCCCTTGGCATCACCCGAGGCTGATGCAATCACCACATAGCGGTCCCCATCCGCACCGCGCTCGTCAAAGCCATAGGTATACCCACCGGCATCAAACGTTGTTTCCGCCGTGACATACCAAGGAAGATCCACGTCCCCTAACTGCGCACCCCCCATGCAGTTTGCGCCGTCGAGCTTACAGACGAGGGCCTTGAGACCCGATACGCACTCGTTGTCCTGCGGATCCAATCCATACTTCTCGACCGCCTTGGGCGATATCCACACCACAACGCGATCGGCAGCAGGCGCCACTACAAGGTCCACGTCCTCGTCAACGGGAAACCGGTAGCCTTCAGGCTGGCCCTCCATGGTACGGGCGGTCCCCTTGGCCAACCGCTCAAAACCCTCGATCCCATAGGAAAGCCCATGAGCGGTCGCAGGAACCTGGGCCCCGTCCTCAGTGTCCCCAGCAAACGCAAACCCCGGCACCCAGCAAAGCGCGAAGATCAAAGCACAGTCGACAAGCATGCGGAATCTATTAAGCACGAAAAGCTCCAAGCGAATACGAGGACGGAGCGAAACACAAAACGATGGAATTATCGCGCCAAGCCGCACTACGCGGAAAGCTCAAAGCCGTATTTGGCCCAAATCTTCTGGGCCTTCTTGTTGGACAGACAAAAGTCGATAAATGCCTTGGCCTCGTCGGCGTGCTCGGAGCCATCGGCGACAGCACCCGGGTACACGATGGGCTTGTGCGAATCCTCGGGGCACACGAAGGCTTCCTCGATGCCGTCGTAACGGAAGATATCGGAGCTGTAGACAAAACCGGCCACGCAGTCGCCTGTGGACACATAGGCGGCGGCGGTGCCCACCTTATCGGCCAGGGCAACCTTATCGGCGATCTCGGGCGCATACTCGCCGTCGTCGCCCTCGGTGCCGGTGTAGAGGCCCACGGAGGCCAGGGCCTGGTTGGCATACTTGCCAGCGGGAACAGTCTTAGCGTCGCCAATGGCGATCTTGCCGTCCAGATTCACGACGTCGGCGATGGCCTCGACCTTGGTGTCGGAGCCCTCGGCGCGAATGATCACGAGGTCGTTGACGAACATGTCCTCACGCGTATCGACGTCGACGAGCTCGGCGGTCTCAGCGTCATCCATGGTGCCCTTGGAAGCGGTAATGAGCACGTCGACGGCGGCACCGGCGCGCATCTGCTCGACAAGGTCGCCGGAGGCCTTAAACTGCGTGTCTGCAAACGTGGTGCCGGTCTGCTCTGTGTAGAGCTCCTGAACCTCGGGCAGAGCCTTCTCGAGCGAGTTGGCGGCAAAGACCTGCAGCTCGACAGCCTTCTTGGAAGATGCCTTAGCAGAACCGGCATCGGATCCGGCCGGCTCGGACGTCTTGCTGCCCGAGCAGCCAGCAAGACCAAGGCCGGCAGCGGCGACAGCAGAAAGCGAGACGAATCCGCGGCGAGAAACCATATCGAACATATTCAACCCTTTCGGACCTTGTGCCCGGGTACCCCACCGCGGGCTTTAATCTGCAATCAGATTATACTTTTGCGCGAATAATGTTAGTGAGAAATTATTCTCGCCTGAGAATATAGTTTCGAGTTACCGTACACCTCGGCGTCGATTCGGCGGAAAACAAAAGCGGAGCGATCGATAAGGTCGCCCCACCGCAGGTAAATAGCTTAGTTGGTATGTCCGCCGCCCGCTGTCATCTGAGCCGCGTGCTCCAGCTGGTCCGCTATGGCCTCCCAGCTTTCGCGGGCGGCCTTCGTGGAACCGGGAAAGTTTACGACAAGTGTATGACCTCGTTGCATGCAAATAGCACGCGAGAGCATAGCGCGGCGCGTCTTGGTCATCGAGTACGCACGGATTGCCTCTGCAATGCCCGGCACATCGCGCTCGCAGACGGCACGCGTCGCCTCGGGCGTCACATCGCGCATCGAAAGCCCCGTGCCGCCGCAGGTAAGCACGACATGGGCGTGGCACTCATCGGCGGCTTCCGCAATGGCATCACCAATCTCGCTGACGTCGTCGCGCACGACCACATGTGAGGCGACCGTCCAGCCCTGCGCCACGATGAGTTCCTCGAGCGCAGCACCCGCCTCGTCCTGGGCAAGATCGCGCGTATCCGAGCACGTCACAATCGAAATCTTCAGCTCCATAGCATTCCTCCTACAACACGGCGCCCTCGGGCAGGTCGACGCGAACAACGTCCACGGCATCTCCCGCCTTGAGCTCGCACGGTCCTTCGTCAACGCGCAGCAGGCAGTTGGACCGCTGCATCGTGCCGAGCAGCGCCGAATTCTGCGTCTTGGCCTCGGTCACCAACAGCTCACCGGTCTCGGGGTCGCGCAAAACCGTGGCGCGATCGAAGAAGCGTCGGTCCTGGCGCTTTTTCACGCCGTGCGTGAGCGTCGCCTGCTGCACGGGACGCACGCCCTCGGCAAAGCCGCGCATCTTGCGAATCGCCGGACGGGCGAGCATCTCAAAGCCTACATACGCCGCAGCCGGATTGCCTGAAAGCCCTAGGTAGGGCTTGCCCCCGAGCAAGCCAAACGTGATGGCCTTGCCCGGACGCATCGAGATGCGGTCAAACAGCACCACGCCCTCGCGCCGGACGAGCGCCGTCACATAGTCGTAGTCGCCAGCCGAGGCGCCACCGCTCGTAATGACAAAATCGCACTCTTGCGCGGCGCGGTGCACCAGCTCGGCAATCGCCCGCTCGTCGTCGGGCGCAATGCCGTAGAACACTGGGTCGGCCCCAGCATCGAGCACCTCGGCCATTAACGCCGAGGAATTGGAATCGCGAATCTGCCCGCGTGCCGGCAGCTCGCTCGGCGCGACCAGCTCCGTGCCCAGCGAGATGATGCCCACACGTGGGGCAGCGTGCACCTTCACGCTCGCGTATCCGGCGCTCGCCAGCAGACCCGCGCCCGCCGGAGCCACGACCTCGCCGGCGCGCATCACAACATCGCCGGCATGGGCCTCCTCGGCAGCAGAGCGAACGTTCTCCCCCACTTTAGCAGGCGCCGAGAAGCTCACGTGCGAGCCCTCGTTGCCGTCGCCATCGAGCACGTCGACGATCTCGTATTTCACTACGGCATCGGCACCCTCGGGCACCGGCGCGCCTGTCATGATGCGGACCGTCTCGCCCACTCCGATTGTGCCCTCAAACACATGGCCCGCGGCCTCATGTCCGATAACGTCGAGCGTCACCGGCGCCTCGCCAGACGTCTGCGCCAAGTCCGCCGAGCGCACGGCATATCCGTCCATAGCGCTGTTGGCAAACGGCGAGATATCGATATCGGCCACCGCGTCCTCGGCCAAGGGAAGACCGGTGGCCTGCCACACGGGAATCTCGACGAGATCGGTCGGAGCAACGTGCGACAGAACAATCGACTGCGCGTCCTCCAGCGGAATGAGCTTCTCTGCCATATGCACCTCTTAATGCCACGGCGCACAACGGGGCGCCGATTCTTTATGCTTGTCTAAGTATAATCCCCGACGCGCGACCGCGACTTGGCCTGTACCCGCAAATACACCTGTCGGCCGCAAGCCGCGAAACAGAATGGAAACCAACCCACCGGCTCGTCGCGTTTACCGCGTTTTATAATGCTCGTGTTGCAACCAAAAAGAGGAACGTATGGCTTTTACCGACAAACCCGAAAGCGCAAACGAGGCGCAGGATCATTCCCAGCCGCTCGACGACGGCGGCTTTTTCTCCCTGAACGACGTCATCATGGCAGGCAGGCATCAGATCACCCGCTCCGAGCATCTCTTAGCTGCCGACACGCGCCGCAATGTCCGCAACCTACTCGCGAGCGCCAAGTTGCTCGCACTCGTCGTCATCGTCTCGCTCGCCATGGGCGTTGCCGCCTGGGCGTTTTTGGCCTCGCTGAATATCGCGACCGACTATCGCGAGCACCATGCATGGATTTACGCGCTGCTTCCCGTTGTGGGCATGGCCACCGCATGGGTGTACAAAAACCACGGCCTTGCCGCCAAACGAGGCAACAACCTGGTCATCGACTCCGCTCTGGGCACACGTCTCATCCATATGCGCATGGCCGTCCTCACCTTCATCTGCTCCACGCTCACGCACCTAACGGGCGGATCGGCCGGTCGCGAGGGAGCCGCGGTGCAGATTGGCGGCACCATCGCCAGCAACATCTCGAGCCTCGCCCACCTCAAAAAGCATGACCACCACGACCTCATGCTCGCCGGCATCTCGTCGGCCTTTGGCGCCGTATTCGGTTCGCCCCTTGCCGGCGCGTTCTTTGGCATGGAGATGTGTTTTATCGGCAAGATCGACTACACCGCGGGCATCTACTGTCTGGTCGCCTCGTTTACCGGCTACTTTACATCACTCGCCCTGGGTACCGAGTACGAAGCGAATGTCATCGCCAGCGTTCCCAACATGACACCACGGACGGTTGCCATCGTTGTTATCAGCGCCATTATCTTCGGTCTGACGGCACGCCTCTTTGCCTGGTCGGTTCGAACCGTCAAAAGCCTGTACGGTCGCTTTATCACCAACTACCTTGCTCGCGCACTCGTGGGCGCGCTCGTGGTGCTCGCGGCATACGCGATGCTCGACGCCTGGAAGTATGCCGGCCTTGCCACCTGGCTCTCGGGCGCCGGGTTCGCCGGTAACACGACCCTGGCGGACGCAGCCATCAAGCTCGTGGTGACGGCGCTTACCCTGGGTGCGGGCTTCCAAGGCGGCGAGGTCACGCCCCTGTTTGGCATCGGTGCGGCGCTCGGCGGCTGGATCGGTTGCCTCGTCGGTATCGACCCCAGCTTTCTGGCGGCGCTGGGCATGCTCGGTGTTTTCTGCGCCGGCCTTAACGTGCCCATCACCACCTGTATGATGGCCATCGACCTGTTCCACGGCACGGCAGCCGGCTTCTTCGTGATCGTGGCGTTTATCAGCTATCTTGTCGGCGGCCACCGCGGCGTATATCCCGCGCAGCGCATTGTCTCGCCTAAACGCCGTTCGCTTATTGTGGATGAGGGCGGTACGGTAGCGGATGCTATCGAGCGCCACAACGACCTGATAGAGTAGACGTTAGTATTCGCCGTGCAGCCACAATCGGGGGCAATTCGACCTGAGCGCGACCGCACCGTCACGTCATACGCCAGGAGTCGCTCCATGCACGCAACTGATTTTGGTCGCACGCTCATAATCGCCAACCCTGCCGCCCAGTCGGGTGCGGCGCGCGAGGTCGCTGAGCGCCTGCAGCGCTTTTTGGACATGACCGCGCGCTCATCCCAGTTTGACCTGGTGCTGACTGAGCGCATGGGACATGCCAAGGAGCTTGCCGCGCAGGCTCAGGGCTATCGTACCGTTATCGCACTCGGCGGCGACGGCGTGATCCACGAGGTCGTCAACGGGCTTATGACGCAAAAGGAGAACGCCCGCCCCGCTCTTGCCGTCCTGCCCGTGGGCTCCGGCAACGATTTTGCCCAGACGCTCGGCATCGAAGATTTCTCCGGCAAGGATTTTGGCGCGCTGCTCACCTGTGAGCTGCAGCGCCAGGATATCGGACGCATTCGCTCATGGAACCCCGCAAACGGCAGCGGCGAGGCTACCGTTGAGTACTACGACCAAACGCTTTCGGTCGGCATCGATGCCGCCATCGGCCTGGGCACCACCGAGCTGCGCAAAAAGACGGGCCTCGCTGGCGCTCCGCTCTACACCCTCTCGGGTCTGGAGCAGTTTGGTCTGCGCTACCGCAACTACCCCATGACAGTCAGCTTTGACGGGGCGCCCGCCGAGCGCGTAAGGGCGATCATCATGGCGATTCAGCTGGGCCCCACGTATGGCTCGGGCTATCGCATCTGCCCCGATGCCGACCCCTGCGACGGCATGCTCGACGTCTGCTACGCATGCGGCCCCGTCCCTCGCGCGATTGCCCTGCCTATGTTTCTTTCGGCCAAGGACGGCCACCACACCAAGTTGCCACCGGTTCGCATGCGCCGCTGCCGCCATGCCGAGCTCACCTTTGAGGAGCCCGACTACCCCATCCAAGCCGACGGCGAGCCCGTTGTCGCCTCGCGCATCGAGGTCGACGTCCTTCCCGCCGCTCTCGAAGTCTGGCACCCCACCCGCTAGCCATCCCTAAGTTGCGGTGAAATAGGGACTGTTTATGCAGGTAAAGCCGGAAAACAATCCCTATTTCACCGCAACTTATGAGGAGATCATTCGTCGCTGCCCGGTTTGCGACGGTTGGCCTTTTTAATGGCGTTGAAGTGCTTATCATTGAGCCTGCGCTGGCGAGAGCGCTGGGGCACCTTGGTCTTTACGCGTCGACGCGGCGGACGGCCACGACGCTCAAGCTCTGCCCTCAGCTTACGCAGACAGCAGCTACGATTCTGAAACTGACTGCGGCTCTCGCGCGCCGTCACGACAATCCCCGTGGGCCCATGCTTCATGCGTACCGCCGAGTCCGTCGTGTTCACGCCCTGTCCGCCCGGACCCGTCGCGCGAAACACCTGCACTTCGCAATCGCGTGCCAACTCCTCGACCGACATCTCGGCATAGCGTGCATACTCGCTCCATCCCATCTTGTTCTCATCCATATCAACACCTCCCCTCATACAAAAAATGTGACAAAGGGACAGTCCCTTTGTCACATCGCATACCAATCGCTTGTGTTGCGAGCCTAGGCGAAGGTGATCTCGCCGTTCTCGCAGTCCATATCGGCGATACGGGCCAGGCTCTCAACGCGGAAGCCGCGCTTGCGGAGCTTATCGCCACCGCCTTGGAAGCCCTTCTCCACCGCAATGCCAATACCAGATACCTCGGCACCCGCAGCCTCACAGATCTTGATAAGACCCTCGAGCGCGCAGCCGTTGGCCAGGAAGTCGTCGATAATCAGGACCTTGTCGCCCTCGGACAGGAAGCGCTTGCCAACGATAACCGGGTACTCCTTCTGCTTGGTAAAGGAGTAGATGGTCGTGGCATACTGCTCGCCGTCGAGGTTGATGGACTGTGCCTTCTTGGCAAAGACCACCGGCACGCCACCAAAATGCTGGGCCGCAATGCAAGCCATGCCAATGCCCGAAGCCTCGATCGTCAGGATCTTGTTGATCTCGACACCCTCGAACAGACGGGCCCACTCGGCGCCCATATGGTCGAACAGCTCAACGTCGCACTGGTGGTTGAGGAAGGCATCAACCTTAAGGACGTTACCGGCCTTTACGATGCCGTCATGGCGAATACGATCCTCAAGCTCCTGCATGGCGCAACCCCTTCTCGCGGCAACGATACCGCGCGATTAATAAACGTTGTTCGATAGTCTACCACGGACCGACCCCCGCCCGCCCCACAAGCCGCATCGCACTATAAAGCTGCAAGACCAGTAGATAAGCCCGATTCTTGGCAAGCCTGCCACCACAAGCTAATGGCGGGCGCGCATCCTCACCAAACGCACCATGGCGAGCGCAAATCCCACAGCGGCCACAGCCATGAGCACGTAGAACACCGAGCGAAAGCCAAACAGGAACACATCCGGACGGCCTGCAACAAAACTGGTCACGGCCTCGCCCATCGCCATGCTCATCTGCCCATACAGGATATTCGACGCCACCGTAATGCCGAGTGCCATGCCGGCGTAGCGCGCCAAACTGCCCAAGCTGCCTGCAAAACCAAGTGCCTCGCGCGGGGCTGAACCCATATACAGCGAGTTGTTGGGGCTCTGGAAAATCGACGTACCGCACGACATAAATGCGACGCAGCACACGATCACAGGGATAGAAGAGCGCTCGTCGAGCGTGCTCACCGCGAAGAGGCCGCACACGTACACGCCCAGACCAACCGCCGTAGGACCCTCGCAGCCAACACGGTCCGAAACCGTTCCCGAAAGCGGGCCGATAAAGGCATTCACCATCGGCAGTGCCAAAAACAGCAGGCCCGAAACGTCAGACCCAAACCCATGAGCATCCTGAAAATAGAACGGCAGGATAAACTCGGATGCGCCAATGCCAACGAACACGATGAGCATGCAGGCAAGGTTGATGGTGAAGGCCGAATTTGCAAAACAGCGACGAGCGGCCTCGATCAGGGACATGGGGCGCTCGCCAGCCTCCGGCTTAACATGCGGCAGCGTGTAGAGCCCCACGATAAACGAGATTATGCCAATAGGCAGGTTGATGAGGAAGATACTCTCCCAGGGAAAGCTTGCCACCAGCATGCCGCCGAGCACGGGGCCACACATCATGCCGAGGGCCACAAAGGTCGCGAGAATACCCATGGCACGGCCTCGTTCGCGCGCCGGAAACGACTCGGTGATGATACCCATGTTGTTAGCCATGGCCGCCGCGCAACCGATGCCCTGAACAATGCGTGCCAGGATAAGAACCTCGAGCGAGGCCGAAAGGCCGCACAGCAGCGAACCGACCGAAAAGACGATGACGCCCAGCTGGAACACATTCACCTTGCCACGCACGTCGCCCAGACGGCCAAACGGCAACATAGCCACGCATGTCGCAAGCAGGTACACCGAACTCACCAGCTGAATGCGATCGAGGCCCACGCCCAGCTCCTTTTGCATCACGGGCAGCGCCACGGTCACGACGGTCGAATCCAGACACACCATAAACGTCATGATGAGCACGGTAAACAGAATCGCCCACTTGTTCTTGCCATGGGTATCGCCCTCTAGGGCAATGTGCTCGCGGCGCAGCTGCTCTGCGGTTTTCTCCATATCCATCCTTTCGAGTGGCGCAACGCAAAAACGGGGCCCCAATCGCCTGCAAACTGCCGCGATTGGGGTCCCGCCTACGGAATCGGAACGAAAGGTCGCCGAAACTTTCTGCCAGCATCGGCGCCTTGTACGGAGCTAGCCTAGCACTGCTCGAGTGCCTGCTCAAGGTCGGCAATCAAGTCGGCCGTGTCCTCGAGGCCGCACGACAGGCGCACCATGTCGGCGGAGATGCCACAGGCGATGAGCTCCTCATCGTTCATCTGGCGATGTGTGGCATTAGCGGGATGCAGGCAGCAAGTGCGGGCGTCGGCCACGTGCGTGGCGATCTGGGCGAGCTTGAGGCTCTTCATAAAGGTCTCGGCCGCCGCGCGACCACCGTTAAAGCCAAAGCTCACAACGCCGCAGGTACCGTTGGGCATGTATTTCTGAGCGATGTCGTAGTACTTATCGCCCTCCAGGCCCGGATAGCTCACGAAGCGTACCTTGGGATGACTCTGCAGGAACTTGGCAACGGCCAGGCCGTTCTCGCAATGACGCGGCATGCGCACATGCAGGCTCTCGAGCGAGCTGTTCAAGAAGAAGGCCGCCTGAGGGTTCTGCATGGGGCCGAGGTCGCGCATGAGCTGAGCGGTTGCCTTGGTAATGAAGGCGCCCTCACGACCGAACTTCTCGGCATAGGTCACGCCGTGGTAGCTCTCGTCGGGCGTGGTGAGACCCGGGAACTTGTCCGCATGGGTCATCCAGTCAAACTGGCCGTGGTCGACGATCACGCCGCCCAGGTAGGCAGCATGTCCATCCATGTACTTGGTGGTGGAGTGCGTAACGATGTCGGCGCCCCACTCAAAGGGGCGGCACATCACGGGCGTCGGGAAGGTGTTATCGACCATCAGCGGCACGCCGTGGTCATGCGCGGCCTTGGCAAAGCGCTCAATATCGAGCACGGCAAGGGCGGGATTGGCGATCGTCTCGCCAAAGACGAGCTTGGTATTGGGCTCAAAGGCTGCCTCGAGCTCCTCGTCGGTGCAGTCGGGGGCAACGAACGTGCAGGTCAGACCCATGCGCTCCATAGTATGGGCGAGCAGGTTGTAGGTACCGCCATAGATGGCAGAGCTCGCGACCACGTGATCGCCGGCACCGGCCACGTTAAAGATCGCGAGGAAGTTCGCAGCCATGCCCGAGCTCGTGAGCATCGCAGCGGTGCCGCCCTCCATCTCGCAGATCTTGGCGGCAACCAGATCGCACGTGGGGTTCTGCAGACGGCTGTAGAAGTAACCAGACTCCTCCAGGTCAAACAGCTTGCCCATGTGCTCCGACGTGTCGTATTTCCACGTGGTGGACTGGTAAATGGGCACCTGGCGCGGCTCGGCATCTCCCGGGTGATAGCCGCCCTGAACACATGTAGTACCGATGGTCTGCTCGCTCATATCTAGCTCCCTTGCCTGGGTTACGTTTTATCCGGTTCACGATACCGCTACCCCGCACCCCTCACAACCCATCCCCAAGGTAGGTTAAGGGACAAATTGATCAGGGGTATTTATCTCAAGCCTTGGGCATTTGTTCGATAGATAAAAACGAGGCATACATGAAGCTCTCGATGATTACATGCCCCGTCACGGGTACCATAGGCGGGTACACCGTGAACAAGGAGACAACGATGAAGCAAATCGATACGGCCCAGCTCGACATCAACGCCTGTCAGGCTCAGGCTGCCGAATACCACGCCCGTGGCTTTAACTGCGCCCAGGCCGTCGCCTGCACGCTCGCACCTGCCGTCGGGCTCGACCCCCAGACCGCCTTTACCCTCACCGAGGGATTTGGCGCCGGCATGGGCGGCATGACCGAAACCTGCGGCGCCATCTCGGGCGCCGTGGCCATCATGGGCTTTGTGATGAGCGACGGCATGGAAAACCCCAAGACCAAAGGCCAGACCTACAAACTGTCGCGCGAAATCGCCAAGCGTTTTGGCGAGAAGAACACGACGACCGTCTGCGGCACGCTCAAGGGCATCGGATCGGACAAGGGTCCGCTTCGCAGCTGCCCCGGCTGCATCGACGATGCCGTCGAAATCGCCTGTGATGTACTAAAGCAGCTCGCCGAGTAAACGGCAGCACAGAAAAACGACGGCCGGCGCGCTTGGGATCCATCCAAAAGCACGCCGGCCGTCGCCGTTAGAACTCGGCAAATACGGGAGCACCGACCTCGATCTCCTCGCGCCCCGCCATAAGCTCGTGCATCCTGGCGCAAAAAGACTCCTGCTCCCCCGCCTTAAACACCAAGTGAAGTGTCACGGCATCCGCGTAATCGGTATCCGAAACCTTGGCACCCGAATCCTGCGCCAAGCGAAGCACCTGCTCATACTGCGGATAGGCCACATGCACGTCAACAGGCACGACGCTCGTCATCTCGACGATCTGCCCGGCCTCCCGAGCCGCGGCCACCGCCGCTTGCGTCGCCGCGGTATAGGCGCGTACCAAGCCACCAGGCCCCAACAGCGTGCCACCAAAATAGCGCGTCACTACGCAGCAAACATTTTTGAGCCCCGCGCCGCGCAACACCTCGAGCGTCGGCATACCGCTCGTGCGGCTCGGCTCACCGTCATCGCTTTGACGCTCGCGTCCATCGACCAAAATCCACGCGGGAACATTGTGTCGAGCGTCGTAATGACGTTTGCGAACGGTCTCGATAAAGGCATTCGCCTCATCCTCGGACTCAATATGGACCAGCTGGGCAATAAACCGGCTCTTGCGGTCCACAAATTCGCCCGAAACCTCAATATTCGATTGCAGAGTAAAATAGCTGTCCAACAAAGCCCCTCAACAAAATAAAGCGCAGCAACAAACAGCCTCAATAATACGGCAAAGACAGCACCGTTGACCTCGCCAACAAGAACGGAAACGCCAATGATACCGTCACCAACAGCGAGAACCCGTCAGCGCGAGCAAGGTGCCTTGAAAGACAAGGGCATTGACCTTATGGTCATGCCCGAAGGCTTGAAAGGCAGATTGCCGCGCTGACGGGTTCGCAGCGTCAACAAAGTGCTGAGTGGGCCGATAAGCCGGGTTCTGTCGTGAACGGTCATTTATCTTGTCTGCACGTTACCGTGCAGTTCCACGCACGCTACCCGAACGCGGACCGGGCCGGCCCATAGCGTTCCTATTCGCGCTTGCTCCGGATGGGGCTTGCCAAGCCGCCGTGTTACCACGACGCTGGTGGTCTCTTACACCACCGTTTCAGCTTTTCCCTTTACGCCTTGCGGCGCAGGTGGGAGTCTTCTTTTCTGCGGCGCTTTCCGTCGGATCACTCCGCCCGGCCGTTAGCCGGCATCCCGCCCTCTGGAGCCCGGACTTTCCTCACGCGTGCTGCAAGCAGCACATCGCGCGACCGTCTGGCCCACTCAGCAGTGCAAGAGTGTAACACACCGTTGCCGCAGGCAATGGCACAACGCAAACGCTCGACACGATAAACCAAGAACCGCCATGCGCTACAATGGTCCTGTCGATGGGCAACGTCGTCAGTCGAGACGCGACCGCGCTCCACACCCCTCCGTCTACTCGGTGTGTTCCCGCCTCCTCCCCGAGGCGGGATGTCGGCATTTTTCATGCACTGACAACCCAATAGCCTGTGGACAGCCCGGGCAGCATCGCGCACCTCAGCAGCAAATGCAAAAAAGGGACCCGTCCATTGCGGACGGATCCCTTAAAACAAGTGATCGTCAAACCGATTTACTCGGCGTCGGTCTCCTCGTCCTTCTTCTCGGAAGGCAGCGGGGTAACCTCGATCTCGACGCCCAGAGTCTCAGCAGCGGACTTCATGGACAGGGAGATACGACGACGGTCGAGGTCGATCTCCATGACCTTGACCTGAACCTTGTCGCCCACGTGGGTGACCTGAGAAGGCTGATCGACGTGCTTGTTGGCCATCTCGGAGATGTGCACCAGGCCCTCGATGCCCTCGCCCAGATCGACGAAAGCGCCGAACGGGACAAGCTTGGTCACAGTGCCCTCGACGATAGCGCCGACGGGGTACTTCTTGACCAGTGCGCGCCACGGATCCTCGGTGGTCTGCTTGAGACCCAGGGAGATGCGCTCGCGGTTGAGATCGACGTCGAGAACCTCGACCTCGACCTCCTGGCCGACCTTGACAACCTCGGAAGGATGGTTGACGTGGTTCCAGGAGAGCTCGGAAATGTGGATGAGGCCGTCGATACCACCGAGGTCGACGAAGGCGCCGAAGTCGACGATGGAGGAAACGGTGCCCTGGAGACGCATGCCAGACTTGAGCTTGGACAGGATCTCGGAGCGCTCGGCCTTACGGGACTCCTCGAGCACGACGCGACGGGAGAGGACGACGTTGTTGCGGTTGCGGTCCATCTCGATGACGCGGGCCTCGATGCGGGTGCCCATGTAGGAGGTGAGGTCCTTGACGCGACGGAGGTCGACGAGGGAGGCGGGCAGGAAGCCACGCAGGCCGATGTCGAGGATCAGGCCGCCCTTGACAACCTCGATAACCTCGCCCTCGACGTTCTCGCCGGAGTTGAACTTCTCCTCGATGCGGTTCCAAGCACGCTCGTACTCGGCACGCTTCTTGGACAGGACCAGACGACCGTCCTTGTCCTCCTTCTGGAGTACCAGAGCCTCGATGGGATCACCGAGTGCAACGATGTCTGCAGGGTTAGCGTCCTTGCGGATGGACAGCTCGCGGACCGGGATAACGCCCTCGGACTTGAATCCGATGTCAACGAGCACCTCGTCATGCTCGATCTTAACGACAGTGCCGTTAACGAGATCGCCCTCATCAAAGTCGGTAATCGTACCGTCGATGAGGTTGTTCATCTCCTCCTCGTTGACATCGTCAAGAGAGAAAATGGACGAGTTCTGAATCTCACTCAAAGGTGGACCCCTTTCGAACTACGGGGCCCCGATTGCTAGGACCTACAGAAGGGTGCGACAAGCACACAACGTTTAGGAACACTCGGGAGCCGACAGATACTAATGTGACGCTTATGCAATCACGTTCGTATAGGTTACGGGGAAATGAGTTCGATTTCAAGCGTGAACTGCGATTTTTTACTCGTGTGGAGACTTTTTCGTAATCTTATGAACACACGTCTCCGCAACTTGACGATAACCAGCCAGGCATTCGGCTTTGGGGTAAAGTATCCGGAGCCAACGATTCTAGATCGATTTTTCGAGAAAGGTGCCCGCGTGCTCAAAGCAGTCGTTTTCGATATGGACGAAACGCTTCTCAGCATCAACCTCAACGCGTTCATCCTTCGCTATTTTAAGGATGTCTCTTCGATGCTCGCGGATATCGGGCGCCGCAGCCGCGGTGGCACGATGGCGCGCCTCGGCACCATCCTGGTCGACCTCAACGCCAATCGCCGCAGCGGCACGGACAACCGCACCAATCTTGAGTTTTACCAAGAAGAGGTCGAGCGCCGATGCGGGATCTGCCTCTCCGATCCCCTCATCTACGAGGCGTTTACCTACTATGACCGCGAAGTTCTTCCGTACAAGAACGACGATATCATTAACGCCCACGCCATGCCGGGCGCACACGCCGCGCTCCAGGCCGTACAGGACGCAGGGCTGCGCTGCGCGCTCTTTACCAACCCCAGCTTTCCCCAGGGGGCCATCGAGTGCCGCATGGGTTGGGGCGACCTGGCCGACGCCCCCTTTGAACTCGTGACGCACATGGGAAACGCCACCCGCTGCAAGCCCGATGCCACCTACTATCTAGAGCAGCTTCAGGTGATGGGGCTCGAGCCACACGAGGTCCTTATGGTGGGCAACGATCCCAAGCGCGACTTCCCCAGTCCCGCCTGCGGCATTCAAACTGCCTATGTTGGCCAGGGAAAACCCGGCCGAGCCACCTGGCGCGGAACCATGGAAGACTTCGCCCGCGACTTTAACGCCGTAATCGAAGCCTTCTACGAACACCAAGTAGCCGACGAACTGTCGTAGGACCCCTCGCTCCAAACCAAATATCGCCGCAGGTTGAGCACAAGTCAGCGAAAATGCCCCTAAGCGAGCAATGTGCCTTGAAAGAGGAGGGCATAGGCCTTCTGGCCATGCCCGACGATTGAAAGGCAGATTGCCGCTTAGGGGCATTTGCAGCGTCGACTGGTTACGCGGTTTGGTAAAACCGCGTAACTAGCACACCTGGGTTTTGCCGATCATGATGTTGAGGATCTCGACGTCGGTATCTTTCATGCCCACACGGCCTACGTAGCCCATACTGGCGATTGTCTGCTCAACGGTATCTTGGATCAGGCCCTCGCCGGCGCGGAAGCCGCGACCCTGCATGGCCATATCATGGCCCAGAATCGCTGCATCGACGGCAGCCGAGATCTTGGCGGCACAGCTCGCCTTGGCGCCGTCGCACACGATGCCGCCCACGTTACCGAGCGTATTCGAGACCGTCGCGCCAATCTGCTCGCGCGTGCCACCGCACAGCCAGGTAATCGCAGCGCCGGCGCCGCACGCGGCGCAAATAGCACCGCAAAACGCCGAAAGCGCACCAATATAGCTCTTGATATGCACGGCGATAAGATCGGACAGCATCACGGCGCGCACCAGACGCTCGTGGTCGCAACGCAGGTACTCGGCATACTCCATGACGGGCAATGCGCAGGTAATGCCTTGATTGCCCGAGCCGCACACAATGGCGACCGGCAGCGCGCAACCGTTCATGCGGGCGTCGGACCCGGCGGCCGCACGGGCACGGGCACGGCAGGCGACGTCATCGGCACGAGCACCTAGCAGCGTACGACCCACCTCGGCGCCCCAAGCGTGCGCAAGGCCCTCGGCACTGATTGCGCCATTCAGCTCAATCTGACGCTCAACGGCAGCGCGGGCGCCCTCAATGTCACCGTCCTCGATAAAGTCGATGATGGAATCAATGGACATGGGCGTATCGGCGTTATCTGCCGCACGCTCGGCCACCACGCGCTCGGCGCAGGCGGCGCACTCCCCCGCCGACTTGCCGCATACCGGAATACCATCGAGCGTATGGCACGTGACATTAGTGTGGTGATCGGTAATCTCGACGACCGCGGTATGGCCCCCGGCCGTCGCAGTCACCTTGATGTAGAGGTTGGGCACACCCTCGACAAGCGACACATCGCAGTAGCCGGCATCGGCGAGGAGCTCGGCCACACGAGCGCGGTCTTCATCGTTAACGCTCTCGAGCACCTCAAGCGCGCTCTTAGCGTCGCCGCCCACGGCACCCAGCACGGCCGCCGCCTCAATACCGTGCATACCGCCCGAATTGGGCACGGTCACGCTCTTAACGTTCTTGATGATGTTGCCCGAGCAGGCGACATCCATATGATCGGGTTCGCAACCGAGCGTCTGGCTCGCCAGCGCCGCTGCATAGGCAACGGCAATAGGCTCGGTGCAGCCGAGCGCACAGACAAGCTCGCGGTTCAAAACATCGCAAAACGCGGTATCACGAAGGGAATCGGCAGGCATAGGTATCTCCTACTTGTATAACGGACTGGGCTCTCAAAAAGAGTTAACTCTTTTATTTGATAACAATGCATCAGAAACCGCAACCATGGTTCCGACGGACGGCGCTTAAGCGCAATCTGACGGCATTCATTCATGAAAAGCCGGTCTTGTTGCATGCTAAAGCGTTTGACCAAAAAACGCCCGAGCGTTTACACAAAAGTCGCGCTATCATGCAGTCGAACGCGGTAAAACCTTTAGCAATTCCGCCGCACGGACCAGAGAGGAACCACTCATGAAGATTGGTATCGGCAACGACCATGCCGCCGTCGAGCTCAAGAACATCATTTCCGAGCACCTGAAGGAGCGCGGCTGCGAGGTCGTGAACTTTGGAACCGACACCTCCGAGAGCTTTGATTACCCCATCGCCGGCTACAAGGTGGGTAAGGCCGTTGCCAACGGTGACGTCGACCTGGGTATCCTGATCTGCGGTACCGGCGTCGGCATCAGCCTGGCCGCCAACAAGGTCGAAGGTGTTCGCGCCGTCGTGTGCTCCGAGCCCTTCAGCGCCAAGCTCTCCCGCATGCACAACAATACCAACGTGCTCGCCTTTGGCGCCCGCGTCGTGGGCTCCGAGCTCGCCAAGATGATTGTCGACGAGTGGCTCGACGCCGAGTTTGAGGGCGGTCGTCATGAGCGTCGCGTTAACCTCCTCAACGAGATCGACCACACGCGCGGCCTCAAGGTCGTCGACGAGGCCTAAAGACCTACAAAGCCATACGCTAACGCCAGCCCCCGCCCGGAAGAAACATCCGGGCGGGGGCTCTTTAGTAGATTTCTAAGCGGTTACCAAAAATCTACTGGAATAAAAAGGGCGCCGCGGATGGAATTCCGCGGCGCCAAAGCCACACGCTAACAGCTTTAAGGAGTCAAAGCTGGTTTAGCCAAAGAAGCGCTTGATCTCGATCTCGGCGTTCTCCAAGCAGTCGGAGCCGTGGATTACGTTAGCGTTGACATCGACAGCGAAGTCGCCGCGAATGGTGCCGGGAGCAGCATCAAGCGGGTTGGTAGCACCCATAAGGGTGCGCATCTTGGAGACAGCGGAGAGACCGGAAACGACCATCTTAACGACCGGGCCGCTCGTCATAAAGTCACAGAGACCACCAAAGAAGGGCTTGTCGGCCAGATGGGCGTAGTGCTCCTCGACGGTAGCGCGCTCGAGCGTGGTCATCTCCATGCGCTCGATGACAAGGCCGCTACGCTCAATGCGAGCGACGATCTCGCCGATCTTACGATCGCGCACAGCGTCGGGCTTAATCATGATGAAGGTCTTCTCGATAGCCATAAGGTAGCCTTTCAAGTAGGTTCGCGCGTGCCCAAGTCCCATTCCGGCACCCGCCCGGACTGCATCGTAACAGAGTTTTAGCTGCAGTTAAACAAAAAGCTGTTTTTTGAAACGTTACAATTTATTAAAACGTTCCATTTGTGTCACTTCTGTTTCGAGGCCCGATTAGAGTACCATCCGACCGCACATCAACCGCATCGAACCGAGCGGACGGTCGGTTGCCGCCCGTGAACGTACCCCCTTCACAACCTGCCCAAAGGTCCTACAGAAGTTCTCGACAAGCCCCTCCCCCATAGCAACAAAATACGGACGCCCACATCAGCAGACGTCCGTAAAGCAACAACGATTTATCAATAAATAATGGCCAAAACAGCTTCAGCCAAACCCCTACTTTACCCCGTGGCCCATTTCGACGACCTTGGTCAGCGATCCAAACACGCCTTTGTCGGCCTCAAGCTGTGCCTCGGCACGCTGCAGCTGCACGGCAACGGCGGCAGGGGCGGTGCCGCCCTCGGTCGTGCGCGCGGCGACAATCGACGGGATGTCGAGCGCCTCGGTAATGTCGTGCTCAAAGAGCGGACTCGCCTCCTGGAACACCTCAAACGGCAGGTCCTCAAGGTTGCAGCCGCGCTTCTCACACATCAGGACCAAATGGCCCACCACGGCATGTGCCTCGCGGAACGGCAGGCCACGCTTGGCCAGGTAATCGGCAACATCGGTGGCGGCAAGGTGCCCCACACCGCACTCGCGCGCCATGGCATCCTCGTTGACGGTCCAGGTCGAAATCATACCGGCCATAACGGACAGGCACTGCATGAGCGTATGGGCGGTATCGAGGGCGCCCTCCTTGTCCTCCTGCAAGTCCTTGTTATAAGCAAGCGGCAGGCCCTTCATGGTCACGAGCAGCTGCACCAGGTTGCCATAGACTCGGCCGCTCTTGCCGCGGATAAGCTCGGCAAAATCGGGGTTCTTCTTCTGCGGCATGATGGACGAGCCAGTGGAGTAGGAGTCGGAAAGCGTGATAAAGCCAAATTCGGAGCTCGACCACAGCACGATCTCCTCGGAAAGACGCGACAAGTGCATCGCCATGACGGAGCCGGCGTAATGCAGGTCGAGGAGGAAATCACGGTCGGAAACCGCATCGAGCGAGTTGGGGATCACGCCCGCAAAGCCAAGTTCGGCGGCCGTCATCTGACGATCGAGCGGATAGCTCGTACCGGCAAGCGCGGCAGCGCCCAGCGGGCAGTTGTCGGCAGCATCAAAGGCGACCTTCAGGCGTGTAAAGTCGCGCACGAACATCCAGGAATACGCCAGCAGATGGTGCGACAGCAGCACGGGCTGAGCATGCTGCATGTGCGTGTAACCCGGCAGAATCACCTTGTCGTACTTTTTAGCCGCATCCACCAGCACATGACGCAGTTCAAGATTGGCCTCCATGAGCTCCTTGGCCAGCGCCTTGACGCCCAAGCGCGTATCGGTCGCAACTTGGTCGTTGCGCGAACGCCCGGTATGCAGGCGCTTACCAGCCTCGCCGATGCGACGCGTCAGCTCGCTCTCGATGGACATATGAATGTCCTCGTCGTTGATATCGAAGGTGAAGTTGCCGGCATCGATATCCTGTTCGATTGCGGTCAGACCCTCGGCAATCGCCTGCTCGTCCTCGGCGCTGATAATGCCCTGGGCCGCCAGCATCTTGGCATGTGCCTTAGATCCGGCGATATCCTGCTTATAGAGATGTTTGTCGACCGGCAGCGACGCGCCAAACTCCTGCGTGACCTCGGCCACGCCCGCCTCAAAACGACCGCCCCAAAGAGCCATGGAACCGTCTCCTTTCTCCAAATACCAAAACAAGCGCCCAAAGCAATGCGCCCTGTCGCTAAAGCGATTTTTCAACCGCTAGTTTTACACACTCCCTGCCGTGCGCTGGGCCATGTAGCTAATTTGCAAAGAAGTGACGCACCATGCACTTGGCGCCCAACGTCTCCCTCCGGATGTTGCCCTGCGAATCATCGATCCAGGCCTTCAGGCTCATAGGGACGTTCTCGACCTTTGCAGCATCGAACTCGGGCACGAGGGCAAGTAAAGCATGCGCGATAGCATGGAACATAATGGATACTCCTCATATATATAGGCGCAGAGCCGCCAAATTGATAGAAGGAGCCCCGCCGGATAACCCCGGCGGGGCTCGGACTCAGCCGCAGACGCGGCATCAAATACGCGGGCGGAACGTAGGGGCCACCGATGTTAAGAAGTGTCAGCAAGCATAACGAAAGGTAGGGACCCCGTGCGCCCGTTATGTATCACGCGGATGGGCCGCGCGAATACCAAGGAAAGGGAGGCTTAAGCCTGGGCGGCAGCAGAGCTGGGACCCTGGACCTTAGCCCACGTCTTGAGCGACAGCGTATCGATCTCGATAAAGCCAGCGCTAGCCTTCTCGTCAAACGTGGTGTCGCGGTCGTAGGTGGCCAGACCGTAGTCGTAGAGGCTGAAGGGGCTCTTGCGGCCGACGACATGGCAGTTGCCCTTAAAGAACTTCAGGCGGACGGTGCCGGTCACGAACTTCTGGGTGTCGGCCATAAAGGCGTCGAGCGCGTTTTTGAGTGGGCTGTACCACTGGCCGTTGTACACGGCGGTGGCCCAATCCTGCTCGAGCTTAATCTTGGTCTTGAGCAGGTCGCCCTCAACGCAAATGTCCTCGAGTGCCTTATGGGCGGTAATGAGCGTCAGGGCGCCGGGAACCTCATAGCACTCGCGGCTCTTGAGGCCCACCAGACGATCCTCAACCAGGTCGAGACGGCCAAAGCCGTTGTCGCCCGAAATCTTGTTGAGGGCGATGACGATCTCGGAGAGTTTCATCTTCTTGCCGTCGACGGCGACGGGCTTGCCGACCTCAAACTCAATCTCGGTATACGTCGGGGTGTCGGGCGTGTCCTCGGGATTCTTGGTCATAACCCAGGCGTCGTCGAGCGGCTCATTCCAGGGGTCCTCCAGGTGGCCACACTCAATGGCACGACCCCACAGGTTGTCGTCGATGGAATAGGGGTTGTCGTTGGCACCCTCGGGAACCGGCACGTTGTGGGCGTGGGCATAGGCGACCTCGTCGGGACGGCACTTCAGATCCCACTCGCGAACGGGGGCGATAACCTTAAGCTCGGGGTCGAGGGCCTTGACCGCAGCCTCAAAACGAACCTGGTCGTTACCCTTGCCGGTGCAGCCGTGGGCGACGTAGGTCGCGCCAAACCCGTGAGCGACCTCGACAAGCTTCTTGGCGAGCAGCGGGCGAGACAGAGCGGAGAGCAGCGGGTACTTGTTCTCGTACATGGAATTTGCGGCGATGGCCTTAGTCAGGAACTCATCGGAGAACTCGTCGCGCAGGTCGAGCACCTGGCAATCGAGAACGCCCAGGTCGAGCGCCTTCTGCTTCTTGGCATCCAGGCCGGTCTCCTCCTGGCCCACGTTGCCGCAGACGCAAACGACATCGAGATTTTTCTCGTCCTGGAGCCATTTGACACATACGGATGTATCAAGACCACCGGAATATGCGAGAACGACTTTTTCCTTGCTCATGGCTGTTTCCTTTCGCCCTTGGTAGCTAGTTAGAACATCGGTCAGTTGCAAGTCACCTTGAGGTCAAAAACCGTGCAATATCAGGTTATTCAGCAGGATGCATCACAGGCATGCCCTAGAAACATGCGGCTATGTCGTGCTAAAACCCAACGACCTCAAAATGACTCTGTTGAGGCAATTCGCCCCATGCGGACAGAGACGATTGTTATCGTCGTCGGGAAATTGCGCGCTGGCGTCGGATGGCATTGTCTGCAGTAGTGATGATCTTTACGAACTGCATCTGCCTCTCCTTTCACCTATCGCCGGGCGCAATTCTTATATCGTAAACGGTACCTTTTCCTCGGTAAACGGTTGTTTTTCCGTCTCCGTTTTCGATGGTCGCTATATTACGCTAAAGTGCCTGCTGTACAAGCGACAAATTCATATTTCTGAAAAGTTTTTTCATTACTTTGTGAATGAAGATGCAAACGCGCGCCAATCCTGCGAAAATACGCCTGACTACGAGTTGATGGTTATAACGTCTGAAACAATTTCGAAACGAAAGGCTCGCTTTTATGCAAACTTACGAATCGGACGCCAATATCGGAAACATTAAGCTCATCGCCGTCGACATGGACAAGACACTGCTGACCGACGAGCGCGTGCTGCCGCAAGGCCTTGACGAACGCCTGGACAAGCTCGCCGAAGCCGGCATCGTATTCTGCCCCGCCAGCGGACGTCCCGCCCCCAAGCTCGAAGAGATGTTCGAGGGCATCAAGAACCGCCTCGCCTTTTGTCCCGACAACGGCGCATGCGTGATCTATCGTGGCAGCTATATCTATAAGAGCATTATCGACGTGGAGCTGTACCAGCAGGTCTTGAGCCGCGCCTCGGAGGATCCTCGCGCTGTCCCCGTCCTGTGCTGCTTTGACGAGTTCTACGTGCTTGCCCGCGACCATCAATACCACGACGAGATCAGCGTCTACTACAACACAATCAACTACGTCGACAGCTTTGAGGGCATTGATATCGAGTCCAACAAGATCTCGATCTTCTTCCCCGCCTACGATGCCGAGCCCGCATTCCGCGAGACCTATAGCCCCGAGTTCTCGGACAAGCTCTACGTCACCAACGCCGGGCGCGAGTGGATCGACTTCATGAACTTGGGCGTCGACAAGGGCGCCGGCGTCGCGCACCTGTGCGAGCACCTGGACATCGATATCGCCGACGCCGCCGCCGTGGGCGATACGTACAACGATATCCCCATGCTGGAGCGCGTCGGACATAGCTTTATCGTGGACAATGCCGAGGAGCACATGAACGCGCATGCCAAATGGCGCATTCCGAGCAACAACGACGGGGGCGTACTGACGCTCATCGACGCCATCTTGGCGGCTCGTTAACGTGGCTCGTCGGACCTGGCCGGGCGAGGCGGGTAAGTTTTTCGCTCGGTCAGGTCCTGGGCTCGCTCGGAAAGCACATTAAGTGCTTTCCGGCTCGTGCGGAATCTACGAAAAACTTACCCGCCTCGCCCGGCCAGGTCCTGCGGTGACTTGCTTGCCGCCAAGATAGCGTCTTGGCGCCTAGATACTTTGGCTGAATTTAATTGAATGAAGGGGGGCTCCTTGTTGGCAAGGAGCCCCCCTTCTGGTTTTGATTACTTTGGGATTGTGGGTGTGCCCTTATTTGGCGTCTGCCCAGGTTACTCCAGTCGAAGCTTCGGCGATTAGGGGTACGCGTAGGTCTACTACGTGCTCCATGACGTCGCGGACCATAGCTGTGAGGCGCTCGACTTCGTTGATGGGGCACTCAAAGTCCAGTTCGTCGTGCACCTGCAAGATCATGTGGGCGGCAAAGCCTTCTTCTTCCAGACGGCGGCTCACGCGGGCCATCGCAATCTTGATGATGTCGGCGGCTGTGCCCTGCATGGGGTGGTTCATTGCCGTGCGCTCGCCAAAGCCGCGGAGTTGCGGGTTTTTGGCCTTGAGCTCCGGAATGTGGCGACGGCGGCCGTACATGGTCTCGGCGTAGCCCGTCTGCTTGGCACGTACCACCACGTTGTCTAGGAACGTGCGCACGCCCGGGTAGGCCTCGTAGTAGCGGTCGATCATGTCGCGCGCCTCGGCCATCGAGATATGCAGCGACTGCGACAGACCATAAGCCTGCTGACCATACACGATGCCAAAGTTCACGGCCTTGGCGCGACTGCGCAAGTCGGGCGTTACCTCGGACACCGGCACGCCAAACACGCGCGCGGCCGTCTCGGCATGGAAGTCCTCGCCCTCGTTAAAGGCGCGCACCAGGTGCTCGTCACCCGAGAGATGTGCCAGCAGACGCAGCTCGATCTGCGAGTAGTCCACCGCCAAAAAGACGCTGCCCTCGCCTGCCGAAAACGCCGTCTTGACGGTACGGCCCAGCTCCGAGCGCGTCGGGATGTTCTGCAGGTTCGGGTCGCTCGAGGACAGGCGTCCCGTTGCCGTGATGGTCTGGTTGTACGTGGTGTGCACGCGACCGTCACCGCGGCGCAGCGGGCCCAGCGTGTCCAGATAGGTGGACTTGATCTTGGACTTCTCACGCCAGTCCAAGATCAGACGCACGATTTCGTGGTCACGGGCAAGGTCGCTCAACACCTTGGCGTTGGTCGAATAGTAGCCGCGCTTGGTCTTTTTGAGGCCTTTGGTCGGAAGCCCCATAACGTCAAACAGCACATGTGAGAGCTGCATGGGACTACCGATATTAAACGTCTCATCACCCGCCAGATCGCGAATGCTGCGCTCGACCTCGGTAATCTGGGTCGCCAGGCCCTCGGACAGATTGCGCAGGCGGTCGGGATCCACGAGCATGCCCGCGCGCTCCATCTTGGCAAGCACCGGCACGAGCGGCATCTCGATGCCGTCGAACACGTTGGCGGCGTTCTCGCGGGCCATGCGGTCGCGCAGCGGTGCGACCAGCGCCAGCGTCAAGGCCGCCGTGCGAGCGGCGGGCGCAGGAGCATCCTCGCCGGCACCCTCTGCACCGCGCGCCGCGGGCAGCGCCATCTGCAGATAGGTATCGGCCAGATACGCCTCGTCAAACTCGGAGCGGTCGGAATCCAACAGGTAGGCGGCGACCACGGTGTCGAAGATGCGCATGGAATGGACTGTCAGCGGATCCATGAGCTCGGACTCGGAAGAATCGATGGGCGAAAGCTCGTGCAGCAGCGCCTTCATGTCCGGGCTCGCCACGCGGCCCTCCATAAACAGGCGCGCAAGCACGCCGGCAATGACGCCGTGGGCGAAGTTGAAGCCATCGACTACGGCAGTGGTACCGCCGTCGCCCTCCTCAAGCGCAAGCAGCCCCTTGGACGTCGCCAGCCACAGCGTACGCGTCAGGCCAAAGAGCGCACCCTCCTCCTTGTCATCGTCCACCACGGCGGCAATCCACTCGCCCGCCTCGATCGCACGAGTAACCTCGGCGGCAACGGCAGCGAGCGCCTCGGCATCGCCGGCGGCAGCGCGCATAACGGGGGGAATCTCAAACGCGCTGGCGGTGACCGCAGCCCCACCCTCGCCACCAATCAATGACAAGAAACGGTTCTGCATGGCCGTAATGCCGAGTGCTCCCAGTGCCGCGGACACTTCATCGGCAGAAAACGCCGGGAAGGACGTTTCGTCAAAGTCGAGCTCGACAGGCGCATCGGTGCGAATGGTTGCGACCTTGCGGCTCAGCAGCGCATCGTCGATATGCGCACGCAGGTTCTCGCCCATCTTGCCCTTGACCTCGTCAGCATGCGCGATGACCTCGTCCAAGCTGCCGTACTGCGCAATAAGCGCGCTCGCCTTTTTGGGGCCGATGCCCGGCACACCGGGGATGTTATCGGACGTGTCGCCCTTCAGGCCGTAAAAATCGGGCACGAGCGCAGGCGTAATGCCGTGATACAGGTCATCCACGCTCTCGGGCGTCATGATCGCCACGTCGGACAGGCCCTTGCGGGTCGAGACCACGTTGACGTGCTCGGTCACGAGCTGATACATGTCTCGGTCGCCGGTCACCAGCAGCATGTCGCAGCCGGCCTCCTCGCCCAGGCGAGCCATGGTACCCAGGATATCGTCGCCTTCCCAGCCCTCGGACTGCAGAATCGGCACGTTGAGCGCACCGAGCAGCTCCTTGATCATCGGAAACTGCGCGTGCAGATCGGGGTCCATGGGAGGGCGCTGCGCCTTATACTGCGGCAGCATCTCCATGCGCACGCGTGGCTTGCCCTTGTCAAACGCCACGACCACACCGTCGGGGTTAAAGGCATCGATCATCTTGAGAAACATGTTCAGAAAGCCAAAGATCGCGTTGGTGGGGCGACCGTCCGGCGCGTTCATGGTCGGCGGCACGGCGTGGAAGGCGCGGTGCATGAGCGAGTTGCCGTCAATAACGGCAAAGGTGCGGCGCTTGTCAGACATATTGAATACCTCGCTTTGGGCTGGGCACGGTTTGCTCACACCAGTTTACACGCTCCCTGCCCCGCGGCCACAGCACATCAAGCTCCCCTGCCACCGTGAGCCCGCGCGTGATACGATGGCTCACGGTACATCAACCAGCACGATCGATCCGAAAGGAGCCTGCGTCATGGAGCGTCCCTGCGCATGGAAAAAGTACACGCCACAGCAAGTCGAGGAGCTCGAGGAGCTTTGCCGCGGCTATAAGCAGTTTTTGAGCGAGAACAAGACCGAGCGCCTGTGCGTCAAAACCGGCATCAAGATGGCCGAGGAGGCGGGCTACGTCAATCTGGAGACCGTGATTGCCGAGGGCCGCGAGCTCAAGGCAGGCGACAAGGTGTACGCCGCCAACCACGGCAAGGACCTTATGCTCGTCAACCTTGGCACCGCCCCGCTCGAGCAGGGCTTTAACATCCTGGGCGCCCACGTGGACTCGCCGCGCCTGGACCTTAAGCAGAATCCCGCCTTCGAGGCCGGCGACATGGCCTACCTCGACACGCACTACTACGGTGGCGTCAAGAGCTACCACTGGGTGGCCTCCCCGCTCGCACTCGTGGGCGTCATCTGCAAAAAGGACGGCACCACCGTCGACATCAACATCGGCGACAAGGCGGACGACCCGGTCTTTACCATCTCCGACCTGCTGATCCACCTCTCGAGCGAGCAGATGTCCAAGCCCGCCAAGGACGCCGTCGACGCCGAGATTCTCGACGTGATCGTGGGCGGCCGTCCCGTCAAGTTTGACGAGGACGACAAGGACGCCCCCAAGGAGCCCGTCAAGCAGATGTTCCTGGACATCCTCAAGGAGCAGTACGACGTCGAGGAGGAGGACTTCCTCTCCGCCGAGATCGAGGTCGTGCCCGCCGGCCCCGCCCGCGACATGGGCCTCGACCGCTCCATGATTTTGGGCTATGGCCACGACGACCGCGTCTGCGCCTACCCCTCCATGCTCGCCCAGATCAATGTGGCCAATGTCGAGCGCACGAGCATCACACTCATCGTCGATAAGGAGGAGATCGGCTCCGTAGGTGCCACCGGCATGACGAGCCGTTTCTTCGAGAACACCGTCGCCGAGATCATGACGCTCGCCGGCGAGGATAGCCCGCTGACCCTACGCCGCGCACTCGCCCGCAGCCGCATGCTCTCCTCCGACGTGTCTGCCGGCTTCGACCCGGGCTATGCCGGCAAGTTCGAAACCAAGAACGCCGCCTTTATGGGTCGTGGCCTGTGCTTTAACAAGTACACGGGCAGCCGCGGCAAGGGCGGTTCAAACGACGCCGACGCCGAGTACGTGGCCCTCGTCCGCGACATCATGGACGAGGCCGGCGTGGACTTCCAGACCTGCGAGCTCGGCCGCGTCAACGCGGGCGGCGGCGGCACCATCGCCTACATCATGGCCAAGTACGGCATGAACGTCATCGACTCCGGCGTTGCCGTCCTGTCCATGCACGCCCTGTGGGAGGTCGCTAACAAGGCCGATATCTACGAGGCCTATCGCGGCTACAAGGCCTTCCTCGAGCGCGCCTAATCCACCCCACCCGTAACTTGCGGTGGAATACGGATTGATTTGGTCTTTCAATAGCCCAAACAGGACGTATTCCACTGCAACTTCCTTCTTTGGCAGAGGAGCGTCCATGCTGCAGGTCATCATTTCGCCCGCCAAGCAGATGCGCGCGGCCCAAGATGCTTTTGAAGTCCTGGGCATTCCACCTTTTGTGCACGAGGCGGCTCGCCTCCACCGCGCGCTGCTAGATATCGAACGAAATGAAGGTAGCGGCGGCCTGCAGGCGCTATGGAACGTGAGTGACAAACTGCTGGGGCCTTGTCTCAACACCCTGCATGAGTTCGGGCCCATCCTGAAAAACGGCGATCTCGACAATCCCGCACTCGCCCGTCACCTCTCCCCTGCCGTCATGTCCTACCACGGCATCCAATACCAAAGCATGGCGCCCGAGGTCATGGATGCCGCACAGCTCGACTGGCTGCAAAGCCATCTCTGGATCCTCTCGGGACTCTATGGATGCGTGCGCCCCTTCCACGGCGTGTCGCCCTATCGGCTCGAAATGGGAGCCAAGCTCGCCGTCGACAACGCCCGTGACCTCTATGCGTTTTGGGGCGACAAACTTGCATGCGCCATTGCGCCGACCGGCTCCAACACCACGGTCGTCAACCTTGCCAGCGTGGAGTACGCCAAGGCCGTTCTACCCCATCTCGCAGGCGACGCCACAACCATCACTTGTCTCTTTGGCGAAGGTGTCCGCAACGGCAAGCCCATCCAGCGATCGACCGCCAGCAAAAAGGCACGCGGCTCCATGGTGCGCTGGATGGCAGAAAACAAGCTCGAGGATGTAAGCGGGCTCACCGCGTTCGACGTTGGTTATCGTCACCTTCCCGAGCTTTCAAATAAAAACACTTTGGTCTTCCTGAACGAACAGACCTTGTAGAACCACCGCTACTTTTGAATGTGCTGCCTAGGCACGGCGTCTATTCCGCCAAGCCGTCGGCTTTGGCAATTTCATTTGTCGAACCGTCCTGATAGGCAATCTTGACGTGCTCGACCTCGGACACCGCAACACCCGTCGGAGGCTCCAGACGCCATTCCGTCAAGGCGATATCCATGGTCGTGGGCACATCCCCTTGACCTTTGAGCTCAACCAACAGCGTCTTAAGCGACGCATCGAAGGTCGCGCGCTCGATCTCTTCACCAGGAATGGAACCACCGCTCAGCTGCAGCTGGACAAACTCGTCGCGCGGATACCAATAGTCGCCCGGCGCGGCAACGGTGTTGCCGCCCGTAACTTTCACTGTCATGATCGGCAGGGCATCGTCGGCCTCAAACTCCCATGCAGCGCCGCCGCGACCACCAAACGTCCAGATACAAAAGGCAATCACCAGCACGGCAAGCACCGCAAAACCAATCGCGACAAGGCCATGGTGCGCACGGCTTTCCTCGGCCGATACATCCCATTGCGTCTCTCGATATAGATGCTTGTCTTCCATGTTCGCCTCCCCATGGACATGCTCATCGCGTCAATCGTACCCATTCAGGCTATACTTGAGCCCACCACATAAACGGGGAGCTTGCAGGACAAGACGGCAGGCTGAGACTGGGCGCGCCCGCCCTGACCCGCAAACCTGATATGGGTAATGCCAACGAAGGGAGCCGTGCCAATGAGCACACAGACCGAGCCCAAGCTCGTCACGCAAATCGACTTCGCCCGCGCCGGGCAGATCACACCGCAGATGAAGGAGGTCGCCGAGCGCGAGCATCGCGACCCCGAGTACATCCGCGAACGCGTGGCCGACGGCCGCATCGCCATCCCCGCCAACATCGTGCACATCAAAAAGGGCATGCGCGCCTTTGGCGTCGGCGAGGGCCTGTCCACCAAGGTCAACGTGAACCTGGGCATCTCGGGCGACAAGGCCGACGCCGCCGAGGAATGGAAGAAGGTCAAGATCGCCGAGGACTTTGGCGCCGACGCCATCATGGACCTCTCCAACTCGGGCAAGACACGCCAGTTCCGCCAGCAGCTCATCGACGAGACGCCGCTCATGGTGGGCACCGTCCCCATGTACGACGCCATCGACTACATGGAAAAGCCGCTGGTCAAGCTTACCAAGGACGACCTGCTCGAGGTCGTGCGCGCACACGCCGAGGACGGCGTGGACTTTATGACCATCCACTGCGGCATCAATAAATCGGTCATCAAAACTTTCAAGGAGACCGGCCGCCTTATGAACATCGTCAGCCGCGGCGGCTCGCTGCTGTTTGGATGGATGGAGGTCACCGGCAACGAGAATCCGTTCTACGAGTTCTACGACGAGGTGCTCGAAATCTGCCACGAGTACGACGTGACCATCTCGCTCGGCGACTCCTGCCGCCCGGGCTGTCTCTACGATTCCAACGACGCCACCGAGACCGCCGAGATGATTGAGCTCGGCAAGTTGTGCAAGCGCGCCTGGGCCGCCGGCGTCCAGGTTATGGTCGAGGGACCGGGCCACATGGCGCTCGACGAGATCGCCGCCAATATGAAGCTGCAGAAGCGCCTGTGCCACAACGCCCCGTTCTATGTGCTCGGGCCGCTGGTGACCGATATCGGCGTGGGTTACGACCACATCACCGCAGCCATCGGCGGCGCTATCTCCGCGAGCTCGGGCGCCGACTTCCTGTGCTACGTGACGCCCGCCGAACACCTGTGCCTGCCCAACGCCCAGGACGTGCTCGACGGCCTCATGGCCACCAAGATCGCCGCACACGCCGCCGACATCGCCAAGAAGGTGCCCCACGCCCGCGACATGGACGACAAGATGGGCCAGGCACGCCGCAAGCTCGACTGGGACGCCATGTGGAAGTGCGCGCTCGACCCGGTCACCGGCAAGAAGCGCTACGAGGAATCCCCCGCCGCCACCGAGGGCACTTGCACCATGTGTGGCAAGATGTGCGCCGTCCGCACCGTTAACAAGGTGTTCGAAGGCACGACGATCGACCTCGGCATGGAGGACTAACTCGTCACCGGAGCCACAAACGGCCACAAGGTGTTCGTCAATTGTTGACATGTGAACATTTTCTTACATTTACGTAAAGATTGCACCGCCCGCCCGGGATCGGCATACAGCCGGCCCGGGCAACTTTATAATGCAGACAGAAGACCCATTTGAATCCGACCGATCAAGGGAGCGAACATGGATCGCAGTAAGGTACCCGCCGTTCTATCCATCGCAGGATCCGATTCCAGCGGTGGTGCCGGCATTCAGGCCGACATCAAGACCATCACGGCGCACCGCCTGTATGCCGAGACGGCCATCACAGCCATCACCGCACAAAACACGCTCGGCGTCACCGCCGTGCAGAATATCTCCCCGGACATTGTCGCGGCGCAGATCGATGCCGTTTTTGACGATATTCGACCCAGCGCCGTCAAGATCGGCATGGTCTCCTCTGCCGAGATTATCGAGGTTATCGCCGACCGCCTGAGTGCCTGGGACGCACAAAATATCGTCGTCGACCCCGTCATGGTCGCCACCTCGGGCGCTCGCCTGATCGCAGAGGACGCCGCCGAAGCGCTTACCCGTCGCCTGTTCCCACTGGCGACCGTCATCACGCCCAATATTCCCGAGGCCATGGCACTGCTCGATTACGAGGTCGATTCCGAGCGCACGCAGCAAAATGCCGCCATGCTCCTCACCCGCCGCTTTGGCTGCGCGTCCCTCGTTAAGGGCGGGCATTTTGTCAACGAAGCCAACGATGTGCTAGCAGAGCCCGCGCCGCTCGATGACGAGGGCAACCATCTGGGCGATCCGCTCACCACGTGGTTCCGTCACAAGCGTATCGACACCAATAACACGCACGGCACCGGCTGTACGCTTTCGTCCGCCATCGCCTGCGCGCTGGCCCAGGGCATGGATCTTGCCGATGCCGTCAACGCCGGCAAGGCCTACCTAACGGGCGCTCTGGCCGCCGGCTTTGACATGGGCAGAGGCTCCGGCCCCGTCAATCACATGTGGCAGTATTAAGATTCGCAGCCCAAAACCACCGCAAAGGGGGCAGACACCTTTGCGGTGGTTCCCACAAACATCTCGATCTGTAACAGTTAGAGTCCATTTTTCGGCCCACCTGTTACAGATTGAGACATTCAAATTCCGCTGAGAAGAAAATCTCGATCTGTAACAGTAACTCGGCAAAATCGACCCTAGATGTTACAGATCGAGACAAACGACCGATATCGACCTAAATAATCTCAATCTGTAACATCTAGCCCGTTTTCGGCCTTACAGCTGTTGCAGATCAAGACAAACCAACGAAACAAGCCACCGCAAGGGGAACTTTTGTACTGCTTTGGGCCGTACTACTCTCCGATCATCTCTTTAAGCTTGGCTGCCACGGCATGGCCGAGGCTCTCGTGGCTTTCCGGCATCATGTGCAGATAATCGATATCGCCCGGCTCGGCAAAATCGGCGGCATTCAAAAAGTCGCAGCCAAACTGTTCGGCAACATACGCATAGTATTCGGCAAAATGCTCCGAGGCCTCGACGGAGTGCTCGTCAAAGTCGGTCATATACACATCGGCGATCTGCGGCTTGATCTTGATAGGAGCCATCAGCAGAATGCGCGGACAAGGCGCAGCGTCGGTCCAGGGAAACGCGCGGACGGTGCGAATCAGCGCCATGGCACCGTCAGCGATATCGGCAGCCCCCACGCTAAAGACCGTCTTGCAGTCGTTGGTGCCCAGCATAATCACGATCGCATCCAGCGGCTTATGGGCCTCGAGCAGCATCGGCAACGCGCGAATACCGTTGAGATTAGTATCCAGATGGCACATATCGTCGCGCACCGTCGTGCGGCCGTTTAAGCCTTCCTCAATTACGTGCCAGTCCTCGCCCAGGTCACGCTGTGCCACGCCGCACCAGCGCACATCGTGCGCATAGCGCACCGCGGTGCCGTCGCGCATACCTGCCGGATCGTAGCCATAGGTATTGCTGTCACCAAAGCACAGAACGTTTTTCATCGTAAGCCCTTCCTCTAGTAAAAAGCCGGCGGGAGCAGTCTCTCCTGCCGGATCGACCTATCTGTCAGCACATACCGATTACAGGTATTTGCGCCAGTCGTCGTCATCCTCATCGTCCTCAGCAGCGGCCTGAGCCTGCTCGGCGGCACGGGCGGCCGCGGCGCGGGCGGCCACCTGAGCATAGGACTCCTCGTTACACTCGGGGAAGCTTGCCAACACGTGCTCAAACTTGGCGAAGTCCTCATCCCAGCGCGTAGAGGGCACGGCAAAAAACACCTGCTTGACCTTAAAGTCGCCCGACGCGAGCTCCTTACGGAAGAGCTCGGCCACGGCCTCGGCATCAAAGCCGTTGTTGTCGCAGCCCCAAGCACCCAGCACGAGCTTCTCGCGACCCAGCTCATCGCAGATGGCAAGCACAAAGCGGATGCGATCGCGCAGGGCATCCAGCAAGGCATCGTCACCCACGCGATACTCCTGGCGAGCGCGCTTGGCGTTGGGCGCGGCGGCAACGATCACGTCAGCATATGCATGTACGTGATTGCGGTCGAAGCGCACCGCAGGCACCACCAGCGCACGGTTGCGGTAAAGCTCGCAGTTGATGTTGCGGCGACGGTTCTCGCCGTACCATTTGCGCTGCTTATCGAGCACGTTGTACAGGTACGAATCGGCACAGAGCGTGGCCTCCTGGCCCAGATAGCCCTGGATGTAGCCACCGCCCGGGTTGGTGAACGAGGCAAAGGCAAGCACGGCCATGTCACAGAACTGCGCGTAGCCTCGGCCGTTATCCAGAATGGCCTGTGTGGCAGAGGCGTCGAGCACGGTGACCTCGGGCAGGACCGGAGTGGGCTTTTCGGCGGCAGGCGCGGACTCGGTCTCCGTGGCCTCCTCGGCGGGTGCAGGCTCGGCCGCAACCTCGGTCTCGGCGGATGCAACCTCAGCGGCCTCGACCTCGGGCTCCTCGGCGGCCTCAGACTCCTCGGCAACCTGTTCCTCGGCAGCGTCGGCCGCTTGGGCCTTGGCCTTCATCGCCGCGACAAATCCAGCAGGCATGCCATCGAACTCGCGCACGCCGGCAAGCGAGCGCTCGATATCCTTGGCGCACGCTTCGGACACAGTCGCCACGTGACGCTCGGCGGCCTTGGCACGGGCCTCGCGCTTGGGATTGGGCCTGCGGTTACGGTTCCTGTTGTCGACGTCTGCCATAAGTGGTCACCTTTCTCGGTCTCTGCCGCTATCGGCTTTTCCCATCCATGATACCCCGCCGTGCACAAAAAAGACGGCCCCGAAGGACCGCCTTTCACATCGTTTTACCGCGTCCGACAAGAAACGCTGCAATGCCCCGCGCTAGTCGCGACGACCAAGGATGTTCAGGATGCGCAGGAACACGTTGATGATGTCCACGAACAGGTTGGATGCCATGAGCACGGCGTTGGGCAGCGTGGGCGGCACCGTCGTGGCCACATAGGTGTCGTAGCCAATAAAGCCGGCGAACACCACGATCACGATCAGGTCGGTGATGGACTGCGAGACGCCCATAAACATCAGCACGATCTCGACCAGAATCGTGGCAAGCAGGATGCCAAAACCAATGCCGTACACACGCTGGAAGAACTTGGGGAAGGTCACGCCCAGCGCACCAAAGACAAAGGTGATGGCGGCCGTGGCGATAAAGGCAGTGTTGATGGTGGGCAGGTCGTAATTGGCAAGGCCAAACGACGCGGTCAGGCCAAAGGTACTCGCAAAGATTACGTAGCCCACAAGGGACAGACCCACAGATTGCTTGCCCGCGGCGGCCGACATCATGACCATGCCGACGATGGTCAAAATAAACGAGCCAAAGACCAGCGGCAAGGCGGCGCCGCTCATCATCATGCGGGCAAACGCCATGGTGCTCGTAAAGTAAGCACCGGCACCCATGGCGCAAAAGCCCAAAAAGATCAGGGCAGACATGGCAAGGTTGTACGCACGCGGCGACATCTCCTTGGCACGGCTTGCGCCGGTCTCAATGGGGCCGTTCTGATAACCCTGGATATCGTTCATAATATCGTCCTTTCAAAAGCGCCGCGACAGCGCCGTAGGTGACAAGATTCCTGCCATTGTACCCGAATGCCGCGCGCTCTTACCTGCGGCGCCCGCTCTCGAGCGTACGGTCGAATGCCCACACCCACCAACGCATCAGATGGGCCTGCGAGCCATCCGGTCGCTCGCGCGCCTGTTCTTCCAGATACAGTTCGGTCGCATGCCCACCAAAACGAACCTTATAGGTTGCCGTACGAATGCCGTGAACCGTTAGGCCAAAACCGGTGGATGAGACAATCTCGTCGATCGTAAAACAGCGACCGTCGACCCAGCAGACGGTAACCGGCACGACTTGTCCGCCCGCGAGGATGCGGGCCACGACGTCCACATACTGCTTGTGCACGCGTCGAGTTTTACCATCTGTCTGTCGATATTCCATGCCTCCTATTATCGAACGCATGTTTGCATATTGTAAAGCGAACAGGCTGTGGTTTTGGGATGTTGGGGCGCGCACGTGTCCTCATGGCGTGCTAGCAAAAAGAACACCCGCGGTCAACAGGGCAAATATTCAATGTTAGTGCCAAAAAATTCACTTCTCCCATCAGAACTCGGTAAAGAAACCCGCAGGAGGTGATACGATTTATCATGTTTTTGTAACGTGCCTGCAAACTTCGAGAAAGCCCATATATGGACGTAACGTTCTCAGCCTTCCTCGGCCAAATTGTGTCGAACCCAGTCCTTGCCGTCACCGTGATCCTCGCGCTCGGCGCTATCTTCGTCAACGGATGGACCGACGCGCCCAACGCCATCGCGACCTGTGTCACCACGCGCTGCATGCCCGCCCGCGCAGCCATTCTCATGAGCGCCGCATTCAACTTCCTCGGCGTGCTCATCATGACGCACTTTAACGCGAGCGTCGCCAACACCATCTCACATATCGTCGACTTTGGCGGAAACAGCACCATGGCGCTCGCGTGCCTCTGCGCGGCGCTGTTCTCCATCGTCGTCTACGGCGCCACGGCATCGCGTTTTGGCATCCCCACCTCGCAAAGCCACAGCCTTATCGCCGGCCTGACCGGTGCCGCAATCGCCCTCGGCGGCGCGAGCAGCGTCAACGTCCACGAGTGGATGAAGGTCATCTACGGCTTGGCGCTCTCCATCGGCCTGGGCTTTATCATGGGCTGGGTCCTGTGCAAGCTCGTCTCGATTCTTTTCGCCGCCGCCAACAGGCGACGTGCCAATGTCTTCTTTAAATATGCTCAGATCGCAAGTGCCGCGGCCATGAGCTTTATGCACGGCGCGCAAGATGGACAAAAGTTTATCGGCGTGCTCTTTTTAGGTGTCGCCTTTGCCAGCGGACAGACGAGCGTCGGCGACGCCGGCATCCCCATCTGGATCATGCTGCTGTGCTCGGCCACCATGGGCATCGGCACCAGCGTGGGCGGTGAGCGCATCATCAAGTCTGTCGGTCAGAGCATGGTCAAGCTCGAAAAGTACCAGGGCTTCTCCGCCGACCTGGCGGGCGCCGCAAACCTGCTGCTTGCCACGCTCACCGGCATCCCCGTGTCCTCCACGCACATCAAGACCTGCGCCATTATGGGTGTCGGTGCCGTCAAGCGCCTCTCGGCGATCAACTTCGGTGTCGTCAAGGACATGATGTTCACCTGGTTCTTCACCTTCCCCGCCTGCGGACTTATCAGCTTTGTCATGGCCAAGCTGTTCATGATGTTCATCTAGTCAAACCGAACGTCCATCCGGACCGCAATACCTCGCCCACCCGTCTTCGCCTCGAAAGGACCCACTCATGGCAAAGAAACCCGATTCGTTCTACTTTGACAACTACGTCGCCTGCGCCGACCTTGCTGTCCAGGCCGCAGAGTTGCTCATCAAGATTTTTGAGAACTTTGATCCCGCGCAGATCCACGGCATGCTCGAAGAGATGCATGCGATTGAGCATGCGGCCGACAAGAAGCACCATGAGCTCGAGGATGCCCTGCTCACTGCCTTTATCACCCCGCTTGAGCGCGAGGATCTGGACCTGATGAGCTGCTCGCTCGACACTGTGCTTGACCGTATCGAGGGCGTCGTGCAGCGCGTCTACTTCACCAACATCCAGAGCATCCACCCCGATGCCATTGTCATCGCCCACAAGGTGACCGACGCCTGCCGCGCCATGAAGGACCTTATGGTCGAGCTGCCTAATTACCGCAAGTCCAAGACCCTGCGCGAGCTGGTCATCCAGATCAACACCATTGAGTCCGAGGCCGATGAGCTCTACATCAACGCCATGCGCAACCTGCACGTCAATGGCAAGGACCCGCTCGAGGTCATCGCCTGGCGTGACGTCTACGCTTTCCTGGAGTACTGCGCCGACTGCTGCGAGAATGTGGCTGATGTCGTGGATTCGATTGTCATGAAGAACAGTTAATTGGGGGTACGTATCCCACCGGTCGCGGGCCCGACCACTGATAACCTTTTTCACTCCGGCTGCAAGCAGAGTCGTTCAAAAGGTTATCAGTGGTCGGGCCCGCTCCCTTACGTACCGCCATTTGAACTTTGGCTGGTACTTTGAAAGCGATGGGGCTTTTGTTGGCAGGGCCTTGGGGCCCGGTTGGGAACTTTGGGGCCGCCTTAAGCGTTTGGGTGGATGGGGCTTTGGGTACCCTTTGGATTGTTTTGGATTGATTTGCTGACTTTGGAGGGTTTGGTTATGGCGTATTTGGATTTGGCTCGGGGTCGTTATTCTTGTCGTTTGTTTGAGAATCGTTCTGTTGAGCAGGCTGTGGTGGATGCCATTGTTGAGACTGGGCGTATTGCTCCTTCTGCTTGTAATAATCATCCAAGCCGCGTGATGGTGCTTGATACTCCGGAGTTGTTGGAAAAGGCTGCTGTTTGTCAGCCGCGCTTTGCTCGTGATGGGTCTATCTTTGGCGCTCCGCTCATCTTCCTTATTTGCAGCGTTACCGACGACGCTTGGGTTCGCCCCTATGACCAGATGAACTCCAGCGCTATCGACACCTCGATTGTTTGCGATCAAATGATGATGGAGGCCGAGGAGCAAGGCCTGGGAACGTGTTGGGTATGCCATTTTAAGCCCGAGCTAGCCCGAGAGCGGTTCAACCTACCCGAGGGCGTCTATCCCTATCACATGCTCGTCTGCGGCTATCCTGCCGACCACATCGCCGATCCCGAGCATCGCGATGCCCGCACCATTCCCCTCTCCGACTTCCTCCTCAAGTAGTTTTTGGCACATGCCCTAAAATCTCCTTTTTGCCACGCGCCCTTCGCCGAGTTCTGCCCTATCACACGCAGAGCTCGGCGTTTTCGCGCCCAGGGCGCACGCGCTTCCCTATTGGAATACAGATGGAACAGCTTTCACGAATACATGGCCGAGCCGTAGGCGACTAACACAGCAACCATCATTCCTCAATAAAAGCCGGCACGCGGTTAGTCCTGCGCATCTTGAAATCACCAATCTTGTGAGAGACATAGAGAATGCCGTCCATCCCATCTCGCGATGCATATGACAGGTGAACAGAACCGCAATCCGCTCCATCATCGTCGAGAAGATCAAACGAATTCGGATCGCTTGTTGCAGCCAAACGACCACTCATACAAGAGCCATCAGCATTACAGATTTGCCATTCCATGTCTTCGCCTGCAAGAATCGCCATAGACGGCCTGGTCGCGCCATCGTTGACATACATCCCGTCTATGCCAAACCCATTTTCAGCGCCATCGATGAACGACTGCTCGGACCTATACCTCGCAAACGATGCACATAGCGCCATTGCAAGACCAACTGCAAGAACAACAATTACAATCTTTACGTAGCTCTTGGCCATCATGCCATCCCTCTTTTCGCTTGCCTAAGGAAATGCGGAAGAAGCTGTTCGTCGCGGTTTGTTTGCGCACCTTTCTGCCCCGGTTCGGTTACTTTGACTACTTGCGAGCCTCCATATACCGTTATTACCCATGTACGTGATATGGATTTCGAACATATCGAACTTAGTCAATGATTGCGGGGCTTTCACCCACAATGTGAAATGACGCATCGGATTGTCTCTCAAGCATATCGAGCTTGTGACAGGCTCTCTGCGGAGCACCGTATATAAAATTGATAAAAGCTAGAAATTAAGGCATATCCCAAAAATCTACTAAAAAAGGAGCCCGCAGGTGCGAGCTCCTCTTAAGGGCACGAGATTGTAGCTCTGGCGCTAGTCCAGGTCGTCGGCGGCAAAGTTGTCGATCGGGGCGAAGGGGTCAGCCACGGGAACAACCGGATCAGCGACAGGCAGCGGCTCGGCGGCGGGAACGGTCACTGCAGGAGAAGCCGCAGAACCGACCGGCGTGGAGGCCATAAGGTCGGACGGGAAGGAATTCTGCGCATCGTCCATGAAGTGCTGAATGAGCTTGAGGTACTCGGCTTTGAACTCCTCACGGGAAGCCTTCAGACGGTCGATCTCCTCGAGCTCGGCCTGCTTCTCGGTCAGGGCCTGACGGATGACCTCGCGGGCCTTGGCGTCGGCTTCGTTGCGGATGCGCTCAGCGTTCTCGTTGGCATCGTTGACGATGCCCTCGGCGGTCTGCTGGGCAGCAATCAGCGCAGCGGAGATCTGGCGCTCCTGAGCGGAGAAGTCGGGTGCGGGAGCGGCCACAGGAGCGGCGGGAACGGCCTGAGCGGCAGCGTCCTGAGCCTGGGCAAGCTGGGCCTGCGTGTCGGCAAGCTGCTGCTCGGTGGCAGTCAGACGACCCTTAAGATCGACAATCTTGGCAAGCATAGCGTCAACCTCGGAGGACAGCGTCTCCAAAAAGACGTCGACTTCGGCGGGATCATAGCCGCGCTTGGCCTCAGAGAAAGTCTGAGCCTGGATGTCAGCAGGGGTAATAGCCATAACAAGTTCTCCTTTATCATCGCCTTGGCGCCGGGCGCCCGACGTAAGTTACTGAGCCAGTACTATACGAGTATACCTATAAGAAGCTGCAGAATCAGCCTCTGCACCAACTGCAACGCAATAATCGCAACGACCGGCGAAAAATCAACGCCGCCCATCGGCGGAATAAACCGACGAAACAGGTTGAGCCACGGACCGCAGACGCTATCGAGCACCGCGGCAATATCCTGCAGCAGGCCGCCCTGCTTCATGGGAATCCACGTCATAAAGCAATAGACCACAATAAGTGTGGAGTAGAAGTTGAACAGCGTGTTGACCAGCTGGACAATGGTGTAGATGTTGATGAGAATCTCCTCGTCTTGGGTTTACTTAAGGTAGCCGTCGGCGCGCAGCTTCTTGAGGTCCGAATCCTTGACCTCGCAGCCGGCGGGCAGCACCATAAACACGCGATCGCCCACCTCTTTGACCGTAGCGCCCAGGCCGCAGGCAAAGCCATAGCTAAAGTCCAGGACACGCTTGGCGACCTCGGTGCGAACGCCAACAAAAATCAGCGCAACGGGCTGCTTGGTGCGCACGCGGCGGACAACGGTCTCGACATCGTCATAGCTCTCAGGGCGCAGGACATAGGCAGGCAGCTGCGGCGTGGCGTTAATGATGTTGTTTGCATAGGCCGAGGCGTCGCTCGGCGCAGAAGCGGGCGCAGGTGCCGCGGCACGAGCGCGGGCGCTCTCGGCATAGCTCGACGGCGTGTCGTAAGCGCCGGGGCGATAGCCGCCTGCGGCACTATCCTGAGAACGCGACGGCGGATTGTACGTCGTTGCATGACGCGAGTCATCGCCGACCAGCTGGCCGGAGCGCGTATACACGGCGACCGACTCGGCCTCACCGCGGCGCGTCTGGCCCAGCAGGCCGTTACTCGGCTCGTCCTGGGTATAGAAGCCCTCGCCCGAGGTACCGCTGTAGCCGTTGTTCTGATAGCCATCATCGTAGCCGTCATCGTAGCCGTAGTCGTCATCCTGGCCATAGCCCTGGTCGTAACCCTGCTGGCCGCCAAGGTGCATCTTATTTTTAATCTCGTCAAGGAAGCCCATGGTTGTGTCCTCTCACGGTTTAGTGCAGGCGCTCTGTAAACCAGTGCGCACTTCAGAGCCCTATTTTACTGCAAACTCCGGGCTAAATACTACCCTGCCCAGACGAATGAGCGTAGAGCCCTCCTCAAGGGCGGGCTCAAAGTCCTCGCTCATGCCGCAAGAGAGCTCGGGCAAGCTCAGATCGGGATGCGCCGCCTCCAGCTCATCCCTCAGCTCTCGCAGCCCGGCAAAAGTGCGACGTGCCACATCCTTGTTCCCTCGAGGAGCCATGGTCATAAGGCCATGCACACAAATTCCCTCAAGTTCCGCAAGCTCGCCGGCAGCGCCACGAATCTCATCGGGCGAAAAGCCGCCCTTGGACTCCTCGCCGCTTACGTTAACCTCGATTAGCACCTGTTGGGGAGCAGAAAGCTCGCCCGCTTCGATCTTGCGAACGGCACGGCTCGAGATCGCCTGCGCCAAATGAAGCGAACCAACCGAATGAATCAGCTCGGCCGAACCCAACACCGCGTTAATCTTGTTGGTCTGAAGGTTGCCGATCATATCAAAGCGTACCTCGGGTAGCTCCGGATGCTCCGCCAGACCTGCGAGTTTGCGGACGAGCTCTTGCGGGCGGTTCTCGGCAAAATGGCGGTATCCCACCTGGATGGCCACGATGGTCTCATCGACGCCGACGGTCTTGGACACGGCAATCAGACGCGCGGCATCGCGGGACCTCCCGGCGCGATCGAGCGCGGCATAGAAACGCTCAAGTATCTGCTCGCGGCGAGCGCGCATTACATTCAAATAGTTATCCATTGCCAATCGCCTCCGCTAACAGCACAACAAGTAGTCCCATGCTAACGCAAGAGCGCAACCCCGCATCCGCAAGGCCGCGCTCCCTTAGGTATTTACAATCTCTCAACGAACGGGGCTACCCTATTCCTCATCGTCCTCGGCATCATCCTCGTCCTCAAGATGATCCAACAGGTAGCGAAGACCCTCGCTCACCTCGTTAGCGGGCACCTTGGCAACAAAGCGTGCATCCACGGCGGGCCTCATAATGACGCCCTCGCCCGAAGGCACGCGCATGCTCTCGAGCTCGTCCTCATCCGTACAGGCGATATCGCCGGCAGTCATACGCTGTCCGGTCAAAAGGAAGGTCAGACGGCAGGCGGCATCGATGGAAATCGAGGCGATACGATCGAGGTAGCGCGAAACCATGATGGCACGGCGCAGGTCGTCATAGTTGCTGTCGTCGTCCATAAAATCGCCGGTGTCCATGCGGTTAAAGGTACGGAAGAACTTCTCGTACGCCGCATGTACCGGCTCATCCTCAACGGCCAGGTTGCAGATGATGGACATGTCGTTGGTGACGAGCGCGGACAGCGACGAGCCCAGCACCTGGTACACGGCCTCGGCCTCGGCCTCAACCGTGCCGACGAGCTCCTGAGGCAGCGAGATGTCGGCCTTGACCATGTGACGCGTGGCGCGGCAGATCTGGCGAACCTTATCGGTCATGCGCTGCAGGTTAAAGTCGACGTAGATAATCGTCTGCAGCAAACGGAAGTCGGAGGCGACCGGCGACTGCGTAGCGATCAGGTTGTAGCACACGGCCTCCAAGTTGGCGCAGCGAGCATCAATCGAGAGCGTGCGCTTCTTGGTCTTGGTGGCGAGCTTGCGGTCGTCGGTAACATAGGCCCTCACGGCATCGTGGAGGGCCAGATCGACGGCCTCGTAGATGCTCAGCATCTCGTGGCGGGCCTCGATGAGCTGACGGGAAAACAGTTTGCGCATGGTTCACTCCAATCAGTTGGGTGCGGTCATGCCGCCCGCACAGTGAATACGCACCGGACCAGGTCCGATCGGCTTGGGACTAGTCGCACCGATCAGCCAAAGCGGCCGGTGATATAGTCTTCCGTCCGCGAGTCCACCGGGCTGGTGAAGATCGCGTCGGTTTGACCATACTCGATGAGCGTAGCGGGCTCGCCGGCAACTTCCTGCAAGAAGAATGCGGTGTAGTCGCTAATGCGAGCTGCCTGCTGCATTGAATGCGTGACGATGATGATCGTCATCTCGGGCGCCAGCTCGGCCATCAAATCCTCGACCTTAGAGACGGACGTGGGGTCGATGGCGGAGCAGGGCTCGTCCATCAGAAGGACATCGGGTTGCACCGCAAGCACGCGCGCGATGCACAGACGCTGCTGCTGACCGCCCGAGAGCGCCAAACCATCCTTGTTGAGCTGATTGGATACCTCTTTCCAGAGGTTGGCGCGCTTGAGCGATTCTTCCACGATGTCATCGAGGTCACTTTTGCTAGTCACGCCCTGCAGACGAGGGCCAAAGGCGACATTCTCGTAGATGGATTTGGGAAACGGATTGGGCTGCTGAAAGATCATGCCCACGCGGCGACGGAGGTCGACCGGGTCGACACCCTCGGCATAGATATCGTTGCCGTCGAGCGTCATGGTGCCCTCGACGCGCGTACCCTCGATCAGGTCATTCATGCGGTTGATGCAGCGCAAAAACGTCGACTTGCCGCAGCCCGAAGGGCCAATGAAGGAGGTGATGGCGTTTTTGGCGATGTTGAGGTCAAGCCCCGTCAGCGCATGAAAGTCACCGTACCAAAAGTTGAAATCCTTGGCCGTAATGGCCGCTTGCTCCAACGCGGGAGCGGACTGATAAACGGACATGGGACTCCTTAACTAGCGACGCTTACGCGACAGGAAGCGCGCAAACAGGTTGAAGGCCAAAATGATCACCATCAGCAAGAGCGCAGTGCCGTAGGCTGCGTTCATGTTGATGCCGTCGTTGGCAAGCAGGTACAGGTGAACGGTCATGGGACGACCGGAATCGAGCGGCGAAATAGGTAGATTGATGGCCTGGCCCATGGTGTAGAGCACCACGGCGGTCTCGCCGATGGCACGGCCGATGGCAAGGACGATGCCCGTGGCAATGCGGCCAAAGGCCGAAGGAAGCACGATCTTGGAGACGACCTGCCACTTGGTAGCGCCCAGGCCGTACGCGCCCCAACGGATATAGCGCGGAACGGCGCGAATGGCTTCTTCGGTGGTGCGCATGACGATGGGAAGCATCAAGAGCGCGAGCGCCAGAGCGGCCGAGACCATCGAAAGGCCCAAGCCCATAGCCTCGACAAACAAGGCGTAGCCAAACAGGCCCATAACGATGGAGGGCACCGAGGCCAAAGCGTCAGCAGCGTAGCGAATGAGCTCGACGACCTTGCCCTGCTTGGCGTACTCGGCCAGATAGACGGCTGCCAGCACAGCGATCGGCGTGCAGATAAGCATGGCGAGCGCCGTCACGTAGACGGTCGAGACGATCGTGGGCCAAATTCCGCCCTCGGCGTTGACGCCTTGGGGCCAACCGAAGATAAAGTCGAGCGAGATGTGTGGCAGGCCGTTGATGACCACGTAGGCGATGATAGCGACCAGCACCAGCGTGGTGATGTAGGCAGCGGCACGAAACACGCCAAGCATGATCTTGTTGGACAGGTCCTTGTTGATGCGGCCCTTCTTGCCGTGGGAAAGGGCACGCTTGATGCGCTCGCGCGACGAGGTCGTATCGACCGTCGTGTCAACGGAATCGGACATAGCCTACCCCCTCTTCTTCTTGGAAATCAGACGGACGATACCCACCAGCGTGGCGGAGATGATAAACAGGACCACACCCATGCCGAACAGCGCCGAGCGGTGCAGACCCGAGGAATAGCTCATGTCGAGCGCAATCTGGCTCGTGAGCGTCGAGATGGGGCTCGCAATGCTGTCGGGAATAACCGGGGCGTTACCTACGACCATGAGCACGGCCATGGTCTCGCCGATGGCACGGCCCATACCCAGCACGATGGCATCAACGATACCCAGCTTCGCGGCAGGTAGCACGACCTTATAGATGGTCTGCCACTTTGTGGCGCCCATGGCATACGATGCCTCGCGAATGCCCATGGGAATGGAATTGAGAGCATCGATGGTGAGCGTGGTGATGGTAGGGACGATCATGATGGCGAGCACAAACCACGCCGTCAGCGCACCAAAACCAAGGCCGCCGGTCAGTTGTGCGATAAACGGGCGGATGATGATCATGCCAAAGAAGCCGTAGATGATGGAGGGTATGCCCGCCAGCAGGTCAACGGCGGGGCTGATGAGCTTGCGCACGCGCTTGCCGGCGATCTCGACCAGGTACACGGCCGTGCCCACACCTAGCGGCACGCCCATGGCGAGCGCACCGACGGTCACCAGACCTGAGCCGGCAAGCAGCGACATGATGCCGTAGTGGCCCTCAGAGGGCGCCCACGTAAAGCTAAAGAAGTCCGCCAGACCGATGTCGGTAAAGACGGGCAGCGCCGAGTACGTGGTAAAGACAAAAATCAGGATGACGGTAACGACCGCCAAAAACGCGCAGGCAAAGAAGATCCACTGCAGCGCCTTCTCCTTGATATAGGTACTGCGCGATACGAGCGCCAGCTCGCGCTTCTTGGGTGCCTGAGCATTCTGCTCAGTCTGGGAGTTTTCCTGTGCTTCCATGCTACTCACTCCCCTTCTCGTCGTTGGTGACGGGAATAAAGCCCGCCTCGCGAATCTGCTTGTCCATCTTTTCGGACGTCACGTAGTCGATGTAATCCTGCGCCTGCTGCGAAGGCGCACCCTTCACAAAGAAGTAAAGGTCGCGCGAGATGGGATAGCCGCCGCTCGCGACCGTCTTCTCGGACGCCTCAACATGATTGACCGAGACGGCCTTGACCGAGGTCTTGGCGTTGAGACTCTCGACAAAACCCAGCGAGATGTAGCCAATAGCGCCACGCGAGCGGGACACGACATCGCGTACCTGGCCCGTACCCGAAAGAACAGCCGAACGGCGATCGAACGGCGTGCCGTCCATCACGATGGTACGGAAGGCCTCGCGCGTACCGGACGCCTCGTCTCGGTTGATGACCTGAATCCTCAGGTCCTCGCCACCGACTTCTTTCCAGTTGGTGATCTTGCCGGCGTAGATATCGCGGAGCTGCTCGGTCGAGAGGTTATCGACGGGGTTGTCGTCGTTCACGATGACCGCAATACCGTCGTGGGCAATGACGATGGGAGTCAGGCCCAGATCCTGTTCGTCGGCATTGAGTCCACGGGAGGAGCTGGCGATATCGGCCGTGCCGGCGCTGACGGCCTCGATGCCAGCGGAAGAACCCAAACCGGAAACGAGCACGTCGATGCCGGTCTCCTCCTTAAAACCCTCGGCCGCAATCTCGGCGATAGGAAGGCAGGTCGTGGAGCCAGCGACGGTAATGGAAGAGGTGGAAGATCCCGAAGAACAGGCGCACAGCGTAAGCGTAAGCACAGCGACGCTCAGGACCGATACGATCTTTCTCATAGCATCACGCCGATCGCAGCATGGCGCCCACAGGTGCCGTTCTCGTTACGGTAGGAATAAAAGCGGTCGTTCTGACGCACAGTCGAAAGCTGGGTATCCACGATATTATCCGCGTCGACACCGACATCTACCAGCGCCTCGCAAATGGCAGCGGAAAGATTGAGCATGCGAGAGGTGCTCGCATCGATGCACGAGAACTCGGCGGCAAAGCGATCCATGAGTTCCTGGGATACCTCATATTCGTCACCCAAGATATGGGGGCCGATATAGGCGGAAACGTCGCTCGCATCGCAGCCGGCAGCATCGCAAAGCGCCTGGCACGCCTTGGCGGAAATACGTGCAATCGTGCCCTTCCAACCGGAGTGCACCACGGCAAATCCGCCGGGGGCCACCAGCACCACGGGAACGCAGTCGGCAAAGCAGAGCAGCACGGGCACGTTATGCGCCGTGCAGACGATGGCATCACAGCCCTCGGCAATCTGCTCGCGAACGTCCTCAAGGTCATCGGCGCCGTTCGAGGTCACCGCAACGATATGATCACCATGGACCTGATTGGGAACGAGCAGGTTGTGCTCGCACTCGGCGGCACCCATAGCCTCGAGCGCACGACGACGATTTTCTTGAACAGCAAAGGGGTCATCGCCAACATGCGAGCCCAAGTTGAGTGAGGAGTACGCATCTTCGGAAACGCCACCGGCGCGCTCGGTGAAGGCAAAGCGAACATCGGATGTCGCGCCCTCCACCAACGTAACTCCATCATGGTCGACACGCGAAACTTTGTCCGCACGTGCTGCCATACTAAAGCCTCCTAATAACACAAGTACCGCGGCATCGCCGCTACAGCCCGCGTTTATACGGCTGTCATACTTCTCTAAAAGGATACCTGCTGCGCTGGAGGCAATCGTAAAGGGAACGTAAAGAGATTGGAGGTTCTAGTTTACAAAGTCGAAATAAAAAGGGCGCGTCCATACGGACACGCCCCTGTGCACAACAATGCAAAGAACGACTTAGAAGCTACCGCGCTTCAGGAAGTCGGGAAGCTCGAACTGATCGTTGCCGAAGTTAGGAAGCTCGGTGCCACCGACGTTGCGGGTCGGAGCGGCCTGAGCCGGGCTCGTGGCAGGAGCGGTGCGCTGCGGCTCAGCGGAGGCAGCGGCCTTGCTCTGAGACTGCTGAGCAGCAAAGAGCTCGTCCTGACGGTTGACGTTGGAGTCGGAGAAGCCCGTAGCGATGACGGTGATACGCACCTGATCGCCCAGGGACTCGTCGACAACGGTACCGAAGATGATGTTGGCCTCGGGGTCGACGGCGTTGGCGACAACGTCGGCGGCGTCGCTGATCTCCTGGATGCCCAGGTCCTTGGAACCGGCGATGGAGAGCAGCACGCGCGTGGCGCCATCGATGGAGCTCTCGAGCAGCGGGCTGGAGATGGCCTGCTGGGCAGCGTCGACGGCACGGGTGTCCCCAGAAGAGGTACCGATACCCATCATGGCGGTACCGGCCTGCTTCATGATGGTCTTAACATCGGCGAAGTCCAGGTTGATGATACCGGGGACGGTGATGAGGTCGGTGATGCCCTGGGTGCCCTGGGAAAGGACGCCATCGGCAATCGCGAAGGCCTCGAGCATGGTGGTCTTCTTCTCGGCGATGTCGAGCAGCTTATCGTTAGGGATGACGATCATGGTGTCGACGCAATCGGAGAGGGTCTTAATGCCCTCCTCGGCGCTCTTCTTGCGCTTGCGGCCCTCGAAGGTGAAGGGCTTGGTCACGACGGCGACGGTCAGCGCACCGACCTCGTTCATCGCGATATCGGCAACGATGGGAGCAGCGCCGGTACCGGTGCCACCGCCCTCGCCGCAGGTGATGAACACCATGTCGGCGCCAGCGAGCGCCTCGGCAATGTCGTCGCGGGACTCATCGGCAGCCTTGCGGCCAACCTCGGGGTTGGCGCCGGCGCCCAGGCCGCGGGTAAGGTCGGTGCCGATGTGCACCTTGATATCGGCATCAGAGATCGCGAGTGCCTGAGCATCGGTGTTGATGGCAACAAACTCGACGCCGCGGATGCCCTCTTCGATCATTCGATTGACCGCGTTGGTACCGCCGCCGCCGACGCCGACCACCTTAATGACGGCAAGGTAGTTGTTGATCTCTGTCTCGTGCATGTCGGTCCTCCGAACAAAGGTTATAGCCATAGCATGGGTCGACCCCTGCGCACATTAACCTTCAGGTTGAAAGTAAATGCAAAGGTAAACCGTATTATGTTTGCACATTATGAACGTATCAGTCAAATAATTGACCGTGAAAACCAAACAAACCAGATAAACGGCGTGGTATGGCCCCTCAACAAAGCATCAACCAGCGCTACGAGGTCGGAGCGTTCCTAAATGTATAGTTACCCGGAGAGCGCACATTGATATACGTTACGCCCTCTACCTGCGAAAGCAACTTGGTAACTACGCGTTCCTTCTTGACGATATCGTCCGAATCGCCCAGCGACACCTCAATGCCGTTATTGAGGTTTGCCGAGATGGCTTCGACCGAAGGCGTGGAAATATCCTTGACTTGTCCCAAGAACTCGCTCGAAAAACCACGCACATAATCCAAGCCAGCCTTAACGGCCTTGGAGCTCACCGCCTGGCCGGAAACCGGAGCGACATCCGCCGAGACATCAGTCAACAACACCGCGCCATAGTGCTTAGCGAGCGCCAGCGCGGCATCAATGCCGGTCAGGGTATTTGAGCCCTGCCCCGTCGTGATGACGTTGCCCTGGTCATCCACTTCGACCGACGTCGACAGCGGGGCGATCCAGGTGTCATCATCCCCGATGGCCCAGGCAAGGTCATCGGAGCTGATATAGGCAATTGCGATGACCTTGCGCTCCATCGGCGTAATGATGAGCGTATGCGGGAACTGACGCTGGACATCTACGCCCGAGACCCACGGGTTCTGCTTGAGGTCCTCGGTAATCTGGTCGGGATCGACGTTAAAAAGCGACGTTCCCTCGGGCAAATCGATCAGCTGGATAGCATCGTGCTTCGTCACATGCTCGCTGCCTTGAATCTGAATATCAGTGGCGGTAAACAATCCAGAGTTAATCACCACGATGGCAACGACGACGAGCACGGCCAAGACGGCCAGAACGCCGCCAACGATTTTGCCTTTGCCTGTAACGACAGAAGCGGCGTCTGATGTTTTATTTACCATCGCCCCAAGTGAAGACAACGGGTTGACGCTTTTTTTACCCGAAGGCTTCTTGGCGGTAGCCGGCACCGATGTCAGCGAGCGCGGTTTCGATGCGCCCAGCGTGCGACCTGGACGCGGCGCTTTAGTTCCCGTCGAGGGCTTAGGAGTTGCCATGGGACGGGCAGGTTTGGCGCCCATAACAGGCTTTGACGTCACCGAGGGACGCGAGGACTTTTTTGCGGCCGGACGATTACCGAGCTGCGAGCCAACGACCGGACGACTGGTCTGTCGAGCATGCCCGACAGACTTAGAATGCGCGACGGTATTGCGTTGAGGTTTGGCAGGCGCGCCGGAACGCCCTCCGGCGCGGCGGAAGGTGGGTTTCGATGCTCTAGAAGCCGAGGAATTTAACTTCCGGTCTGAGCTCGATGCCATACGCCTCCCTCACCTTTCCGTGCACATGTCTGATAACCGCGGCAACGTCATCGGCCGAGGCAGTTCCGTTATTAACGATAAAATTAGCGTGAACGGGCGAAACTTCCGCGCCGCCAATCGAAAAACCCTTTAATCCACAATCCTCGATAAGCTTGCCCACACTCGCATCGGGCGGGTTGCGAAAGACCGACCCGCAGGATGCGCGACCCATGGGCTGCGTACGCTTGCGCCTCGTCAGGTACCGTTCCATGCGGTCGCGGATGTCGGCCTTGGGCGCCGGTTTAAGCTTGAGCACGCACTCGAGGATGATCTCATTGCGGGGAAGGCTACATTCGCGGTAGCCCCAAGTGATCTCGGACCCCGCATAATGCTTGATACCGGATGCCGGGTCAAACGTTACGACATCCTCAACCAGCGAGCCAATCCACTCGGTCCGTGTGCCGGCATTCATAGATATCGCACCGCCGACCGAACCAGGGATGCCAACGGCAAACTCAAGGCCCGAGAGGCTACGCGACAGGGCATCGTTGACCAGGCGCGCAAACATCACGCCCGCACCGACCGTCAGCGTACAACCGTCATCGGCAACAACCGTGCGCTGAAACTCACGTCCGAGCGAAATGACGGCGCCGCGATAACCGCCATCGGCAACCAGCAGATTGGAGCCCTTGCCGATGATGACCCACGGCACCTGCTCGCGATCGAGCACCGCCACGGCGCGGCGGAGGGCATGATAGCTATGGCACGTCACAAAGAGGTCGGCCTTGCCGCCGATACGATAGCTCGTATGACGCGCAAGGCGCTCGTCCTCGATCACATCCGTGTCGATCATGCCCGAGAGCGCCATGACGGCGTTAAACAGACCCATTAGACTTAAGCGTCTTTCTTGGCAGTCAGATACTCGATAAACTCGGGACCGACGGTCGTAACGTCACCGGCACCCATAGTGAGCAGCAGGTCGCCCTCGCCCACCATCTGCTCGAGCTCCTGATTGAGCTCAAGACGGCTGGAGCAGTACACGACCTCCTTGCCAGGATGCTTGGCGCGCACGGTATCGGCGAGCATCTTAGAGGTGACACCCGGGATGGGCATCTCGCCAGCCGAGAACACATCAATCAGCAGCAGTTTATCGGCATTGGCAAATGCATCGGCAAAGTCGTCGCACAGGGCCTGCAGGCGCGAATAGCGGTGCGGCTGGAACACGACGTCGACGTGCTTGTAGCCCAGCGACGAAGCGGCAGCAAGCGTCGCCTTGATCTCGGTGGGGTGATGGCCGTAATCATCGACCACGGTGATGCCATCGATATCGCCCACGTGGGTAAAGCGGCGGCGAACGCCCTCAAAGCTCGAGAGCGCCTTGGCGGCGGCGTCGATGTCAAGGCCCAGGACATGGGCGACGGTGAGCACCGCCGTGGCGTTGAGCATGTTGTGGCGACCGGGATTGCTCTTGATCTCCACGGCATGTTCAGTGCCATCCTCAAAGCGAACGATAAAGTCACTCTGGATACCCTTGACATCCGGGTGCATGCAGACGATGTCGTTGCTCTCGGCAAAGCCGTAGGAAAGCACGTGACGGCCCGTCGACTTGGCGAGCTCGACCAGATGCGGGTCCTCACCGCAGACGATGACGGTGCCGTCCTCGCCCACCAGGCTCATGAATTTGGCGAAAGTCGCTTCGATCTCCTCGATACCCGAGTAGTGATCGAGGTGATCGGCCTCGACGTTGGTCACAATGACTACGTTGGGGTTCAGGAACAGGAAGGAGCTGTCGGACTCGTCGGCCTCGGCGACAAAGTAGTCGCCCGAGCCGTTCTTGCCGTTCGTGTCATAGCCCTCGACGATGCCGCCGATCAAGAAGCTCGGATCCAGACCCATGCGGTCGAGCATGGTGGCGCACATCGAAGACGTGGTGGTCTTGCCATGCGTGCCGGCAACAGCGACGGTGATGTAGCCGTGGCCCAAAGCAGAGAGCATCTTGGCACGGGGCCACACGGGAATACCAAGCTCGCGAGCGCGCACGAGTTCGGGGTTGGACTCCGGAATAGCGGTGGAGACAACAACCACGTCGGGCTTGACCTCGTCGATCGTGGCGGCCTCATGGCCCACATGCACCTTCACGCCAGCGCGGGTAAGCTGGCGAATATAACGTGACGTCTTAAGGTCGGAGCCGGTAACGGCATAACCGCGCTCGTGCAGAACGAGGGCGATGCCGCTCATGCCGGCGCCGCCGATACCGATAAAGTGGGCGCTCTTAAACTCGGGCGCGGAGGTTGCAGTCTGGGAATCAGCCATGTGCTCGTGTACTCCTTGCGTAAACACTGCCTGTAACCCGTTAACTGTACCGCACCTACCGCATCAGCGCGAGGGCGACCGACGATATCCCGTCTAACTAACGCAAACCCTCTACCGCATCCGCCAGAAGAGCGGCGGCCCTATCCTGAGCCAGACCACGCGCCGCCTGACGCATGGCGTCGCGCGCCGCCGCGTCATCGACCAGGTGCAGCAGTTCATCGGCAAAGGCAGAACCGTCGATATCGGCATCGGCGCAGAGCACGCCGGCCCCGGCGTCGACCAGATACCGGGCATTGGTGGTTTGGTGGTCGGCCGTCGCATGCGGGTACGGCACGAGCACCGAAGGCACGGCGAGTGCAGCGATCTCGGCCACGCTCGATGCGCCCGAACGCGAGAGCACCAAATCGGCAGCAGCCAGCATATCGCCCATGTTGTCGATGTAAGGCTGGACGCGGTAATGCTTCGCCTCCTCGGGCGTCAGCGCCAAAGCGCGCTCGGTCTCCTCAAAGCCGTCGGCACCCGTCGAATGCAACACATAGAGGTTCTTGCGCGAAAGCAGCTCGTTTTTGAGCGAAGCCACACGCTCGTTGAGGTGCTGGGCGCCAAGTGAACCGCCAAAGACGAGCAGCAGCGTAGCGTCCTCGGGAACGCCAAGTGCCTTGCGGCCGCGAGCGCGATCGCCCTCGATCACCGAGCGACGTACGGGGTTGCCGGTCATGAGCACGTGGTCAGGGTCACCTTCGCGCTCAAAGACCGAACGCGCTGCCGGCACCGAGATGCACACGCGGGCGGCGTGGGAGTTCATCATCTTGTTGGCCAGGCCCGGAACAGAGTTCTGCTCATGCAGCAGATACGGAACGCCCGCGCCCTTGCACCACCCCAGCAGCGGAACCTCGACATAGGCACCAAAACCAATGGCGGCATCGGGCTTGCCGACCTTTGAGAAATGACTGGCGAGCGCACGCTTGGCTTTGTTGACGCGCCACAGCGAGGTCAGCGCCGTCCAAGGACGGGAGCGGTCGAAGCCCGTGACCGTAATGGGCACAAAATCAAACCCAGCCTCGGGGACCAGACGACCCTCGAGCTTGCGCGACTGGCCCACGAACACAACGTGGTGGCCACGGTCACGCAGCTCTTCGGCCAAGGCGAGCGCGGGGTTGATGTGTCCTGCCGTGCCGCCGGCTGCAATAGCAACGGTCATTTTATCGGTCATGGTAGTCCCTTCGTACACGCGGTCCCTGGTCGTCGGTACGCAGACGCGCCGACGGGTCCGAGTTCAAATCGATTCGATTATATCCGCCGCCCGCGTTGCGAGGGCTGGGGCGCTGCGGACGACCTTGCGGAGCCATTCGCGGGCGTGGACGAGCTGCCGGCTCGGATGCAGAACCATCCAGAACGGTAAAGCCGCTACGCGAAGGTCGTTCACCGCGCACATGGGCTACGCCGGCGGTGCTCTCGTCCATAACGGCAAAGCTCTCACGGCGGCGGTCATACTCATCGCGGCGGGCGCTCTCGTACGAAACGCGCAGGATCAACCCGGCAAGCATAAGCGACACAATAATCGACGAACCGCCGTAGCTAATAAACGGCAACGGTTTGCCCGTCATGGGAAACACGTTGAGGATGCCCAGCGCGTTAATCAAAAACTGCACTGCGAGAATGACCGCGGAGCCAGACGCCACGAGCGCGCCCCGACGATCGGTCGCCTGCTCGGCAATGCGAAACGCCGAGTAGATCAGCATCGCAAACACCAAGAAGAACAGCACGGTTCCGACAAAGCCGACTTCCTCGCCAATGATAGCCAGGATGTAGTCATTGTGCGCCTCGGGCAGATACGAGTACTTCATGGTTGAGTTGCCGATGCCACGGCCGAACAGACCGCCCGAGGCAAAGGCCATGATGGCAAGCGTGGCCTGATAGCCGTCACCATACTCGTCGGCCCAAGGGTTCAAGGCAACCTGAATACGCACCATACGGTACGGCTCTGCGACAAGCGCAATCACGATCACGAGAATGCCGAAGATTAGCACGCCGATGATAAATCTGGGGTCGAGACCCGCAAACAACGCCATGCACATGAGGGTCAACAGGATGATCAGGACAGTACCGAAATCGGGCTGGATAAAGATCAGAAAGAGCGAAATGCCCAGGTAGATGCCCATCTTGCGAAGGAATTCGTTGATGTTGCCACCGGGCGAAAAGAAGCGATCGAGCATGATGGCCGAATACGCAATGGCAAATGGCTTTAAAAACTCGGAAGGCTGGAACTGAATGCCGGCGATGTTGAGCCAGCGCGTGGCGCCACGGCTGCCGCTGCCCACCAAGAACACCAGAAACAGTAGCCCTATCATGCCTATGAGGAAGATCCTGAGCACATCCTCCCCAAACCAGCTGTCCGGCAAAACGCGCACGATGGCAACCATAGCCAGCACGCCAACTCCGGCAAACGCGGCTTGTCGAAACAGAAAAAACGTCGCCGAGCCATTCTCGTGCAGCGCCTCGACCGAAGACGCCGAGTACACCATCAGCAGGCCAAAGCACACCAAGGTAAACAGGCAGGCCATGAATATCAAACGGGGGCGCATGATACGGGCGGGAACGCCGGCAATATAGCGTTCGCTAAACGTCTGCCTGCCGCGACCGGAACGCGGTGTGCTGCGCCGCGAGGAAGCACGGTCCGAGTCGGGCCTCCTCATACCTTGTCGGGGGCTCTCCTCTCTCACCGGCAACCCCTATTCCATTTGCGATTTCGCCGCAGCGGCAAGCTGGGCCACATAGTCCTTAAACACGCGGCCGCGCTCCTCATAGCCCGAGAACTCATCGAACGAAGAGCAGGCAGGAGAAAGTAAGATCACGTCGCCACGGCTCGACAGCGAACGGGCGACGTCCACGGCATCGCGCAGGTCATCCGCCTGGGCGATATCCACGTCACCATCGACATCGGCCTCGTCCATAGCGGCGGTAAAGCGCTCGCGCGCATCGCCAAAGCAAACGACCGAGCGCACGTTGTCCATAACGACGCGGGCAAAGTCCGCAAGCGGCGTACCCTTATCGTGGCCGCCGAGCAGCAAAATCACATCGTCGTCGGGAAACGCCGTCAGGGCCTTTTCGACTGCATCGGTGTTCGTTGCCTTGGAATCGTTGACGTAGCGCACGCCATCGATCTCGCCACAGGGCTCAACGCGGTGCTCCAGCGGCTGGAACGATGCCAAACCACGGCAAATGCCCTCGGGATCGGCACCGACGGCCAAAGCAGCCGTGGCAGCACATAGGGCATTGATGACATTGTGATGGCCCGAGATCTTGAGCTCGGAAGTGGCGACAAGCTGAGTCTCGACGCCCTTCAGGCGGACGACCAACTTGCCGTCGCGCACAAAGGCGGCGTCTGCACCCTCGGGCTCGTCAAAAGCGACCTTGCAGATGCGGCGGCCCGGCATGTAGATGTACTCATCGAACTCATGGATGCCGGCATCCTCAACGTCGATAACCACGAGGTCGTCGTCGACCATATTCTCGAACAACTTGATCTTGGCAAGCGCATAGTTCTTGTGGCTCTTGTGCCAGCCCAGGTGGTCGGGCGTGATGTTGAGCAGCACCGCCACGCGAGGATGAAGCTCGGCGGTCGTAGCAATCTGATAACTCGACAGCTCGGCCACAAACCACTCATTATGTGCGCGGCCGTCGATCTCGTTCACGGGCGGCTCACCGATATTGCCGACGGCCACGCTGGCTTCACCGGCGGCCTTGAGCAGATAATCAGTCAGCGACGTGGTAGTTGTCTTGCCGTTGGTGCCCGTGATGGCAATCCAATTTTGGGGAGACAAGCGATAGGCAAACTCGGGCTCGCCCATAATCTGAGCGGCATGCTCACGCCCCGCCTTAAAGAAGGACGAGAACTCCGAAATACCCGGGCATGTCACGCACACGTCATAGGCGCCCTCGACCTGTTCGGCCCCATAGACAAACGACGCACCAGCAGCCTCGAGCGCACGCGTGGCGTCATTGGGCTCAGAGGTGCCGCCGCCATACACGGTAACGGCGCTTACGCGCTCGGGATGTGCCAGCGCCCAGCGGGCGACATCGAGACCGGATTTGCCCTGACCCAAAACGAGCAGGCTAAAGACATCAGCAAGAGGCATGAAAGACCACTATCCCAACTGGAAGAACAAAGCAAGGCCAACGGCACCAAAGGCCGCAGCGATAATCCAAAAACGGATGACGACCTTGGTCTCGGCCCAGCCCTTCTTTTCGAAATGATGATGGATGGGCGCCATAAGGAAGACGCGCTTGTGCGTAAAGTGGAAGTAGACAACCTGAATCATGACCGACAGGGTCTCAACGATAAACAGGCCGCCGATGATGAGGGAGACGACCTCGGTGTTGGTCATGATGGACGTGCAGGCAAACGCGGCGCCCAGGGCAAGCGAGCCGGTATCGCCCATAAAGATGCTCGCCGGATAGCAGTTGAACCACAGAAAGCCCAAGCAGGCACCGGCACACGCGGTGCAGAAGATGGACAGGTTCACGTCTCCGTGTAAAAACGCCATGGCAGCCATGGCGAGCATGGCGATCATGGAGGTGCCGCCAGCAAGACCGTCAAGGCCATCGGTCAGGTTCACGGCATTAGAAAGACCGGCGATCATCAGCCAGCAAAAGACAACGTAGAGCCACGGGAACGAAAGGCCGCAGATGGTGGTCGAAAGAACACCGAGGTCAATCGTCAGGCCGCCGGGAAAACGAATCTCGGGGGCGACGCCGCACCAGTTGACGGCAAGTACCGTAAAGGTGACACAGATAATGGTTAGGCCGATCATCTTGGCATGAGGCGTCAGACCGAGCGAGCGCCCGTGCGTAACGGAGGTCAGGTCGTCGATCAGGCCCAGCACGCCGGTCGCCAGCGTGGCGAGCAGCACGAGCACGAGCTCGGTGGTGAGCTTGCCCATCAGCAGGCAGGTCAGCGAGATCGCGACGAGGATGACAACGCCACCCATGGTGGGCGTTCCCTGCTTAACCAAATGACGCTTGGGGCCGTCGGCACGAACCTGCTGGCCGATACCCTCGACCTTGAGCAGCTTGATCCACCACGGCATGAGCAGCAGCGCAATGGCAGCGGCGATGCCAAGCCCCAAAAAAGCCTGATACGTTGGATACGAGGGATTGCCGAACATGGGCTAGCACACACCTTCCACAAAGCGGTCGAGCTCAACAAAACGGGAACCCTTGACCAGTACAACATCATGTTTTTCAAGCGCGCCGCCCATGCGGTCGAGCACCTGCTGATAATCGGAGAACACCTGGATGCGGTCCTCGTCCATGCCCATCATGCGCGCGGCATCGGCCATAAGCTGGGCCAGCTCACCACCCACGCACGCCAGCATGTCGAGCTTCTTGGCGGCGGCATAGGCGCCCACGAGCTCATGCATGCGAGGAGCCTCATCGCCCATCTCGCCCATCTCGCCCAGGATCGCCATGCGAGACCCCGTGCACGAAAGCGAGCACAGCAGATCGAGGCCAGCAGCCATGGATTCGGCACTGGCGTTATAGGAATCGTCGATGACGCGGGCACCGCTCTTGGCGCGCTTGATCTCTTGGCGGTGACCGGTGATCGTGAGGCCCCTAAAGGCAGCATCGATCTGCTCGGGCGTCACGCCCAGGCGATAGGCAACCGCGGCGGCCTTAACGGCATTTGGGACGGACTGCACGCCGGGGATGGCAAGCATGGTATCGATTGTCTCGCCCTGACCAAAATCGAGCGTAAAGACCGGACGGCCCTCGTCATCAACTCGAACGTCGCGGGCACGGACCTCATCATCGTCCGAGACGCCGGCCAGCATCACGTCGATACCAGCAGGCTGGGCGAACGTATCGCGAATGAACGGCGTAAAGTCGTCCTCGCCGCCCAAAACCAGCAGCGGCAAGAAGTCGCCAGCGGCGCACATACCCTGGACAATCTCGGCCTTAGCGCGGGCGATGTTCTCGCGGCTACCCAAAATGCCGATATGAGAGGTACCAATCTTGCTCACGATGGCAAGGTTGGGATTGGCGGACTGGGACAGGCGCTCGATCTCGTGGAAATGGTTCATGCCCATCTCGAGCACCAGGACCTCGGTATCGGCCGGAGCGGAAAGCACCGTGAGTGGCATGCCGATCAGGTTATTGAAATTGCCCTTGGTGGCCCAGACACGATAGCGCTTGGCGAGCACAGCGGCGAGCACGTCCTTGGTCGTCGTCTTGCCGATGGAACCGGTAATACCAACGACCAGGCAGCCAAGCTCCAGACGGTACGTGTGCGCCAAACGCAGCAGAAACTCCTCGGGATCATCGGTCAGCAAGATGGCACAGCCCTTGTCCTGCGCCAGCGAGACCAGCTCGGCCTCGGGCTCACGCGTCATCACGACGGCGCCGGCACCCGACTGGACGGCACGGGAAGCAAAATCATTGCCGTCGACGTTTTCACCGGGAAAGGCGACGAAAATCGTCCCTTCCTCGACCTGGCGCGAGTCGATAACGCACCCGCGGCATACCCGATCGGCTTCTCCCGTCACGGTTCGGGCCCCTGTTGCGGCCGCGAGGTTGTTGACGGCGATCTCTATCATTGCAGCTCCCCTGTAAACCTAATAATGCTATCGGCGTATTGTATCCCAGCGCCGCGCATGCGTGGTGCAGGGCATGTGAACACCCCTCATATGGGACAACAAACCACGCCCCAAAGATTGTAACCCCCTACTTCGTGTGCGGGATACCCAGCACGTCGAGCGCGTTGGCCATAATGGACTGGAACGGCACCGCAGCGGCATCTGAGCCGCTCGGCGTTCCGTCGAGCGTGATATAGCACAGCACCTTGGGCGATTGTGCCGGTGCAAAACCCATAAAGGACGACATGTAGTTCTCCTTGAGGTAGCCGCCGTTCTCGTCGGCTCGTTCGGCCGTACCGGTCTTACCCGCCACGTCATAGCCGTCAACCGCGCCGCCAACGCCCGTTCCCTCGGACACGACCGTCTGCATGCACGATGTCACCTGGGATGCGGCGTCCTCCGAAATCGCGCGCTCGCCTTCGCCCCAGTCCTTCTCGTCGCCTTTGCTGGACTTATAGAAGTGCGGGGTCATCATCACGCCGCCGTTGGCGATGCCGCCCACGGCACGTGCGATCTCAATCGGCGAGACGGACAGCGCCTGTCCAAAGCTCATCGAACCCAGCGTGGCGCCGTCATACTGGTCACGCTCCTTGACGATGCCCAGGCTCTCGCCCGGAAAATCGACACCGGAGCTGTGACCTATGCCCCACTTGTCCACATAGGCGGCAAAGTCATCCGCACCGATCTTGCGCCCCACCAGGACAAAGCCCACGTTGGACGAACGGCGCATCATCTCGCGCACATCCATGGTCATGGCATAGTCGCGCTTGTCGGCATCGGTGACGGTATCGTCACCCACCTTGATGCTCGCCGGCACCTCAAACGACGTACTCGATCGCACGACGCCCAAGTCGAAGCCGGCGCCCGCCACGAGCGTCTTAAAGACCGAGCCGGGCTCGTAGGCGTCGGTGACCAGGCGCAAGTTCATATCCTCGGTCTTGGCGTTTTCCAGATCGGTCTGGTCGTAGGTCGGGTACGAGCAGGCGGCGAGAATTTCACCAGTCGTGGGGTCGGTGACCAAAGCCGAGCCGTTCTTGGCCTTTGTCTTCTCGACAGCCTCCGCCAAAGCATCCTCAGCCGCTCGCTGCATATTGACGTCGAGCGTCGTCACGATGTCCACGCCGTCCACCGCGGCAACCTTCTTATAGGCGCCGCCCGCGATATAGCTACCGTCCCTCGCCCGCTCGCGCACCAGCGAACCGTTGGTTCCGGTCAAAAGCTTGTTGTACTGTTTTTCGAGGCCCGTCAGACCGTCGTTGTCCACGTTTACCACGCCAAGCACCTGCGATGCCAGGTTGCCGTAGGGGTACACACGCTTCATGGCCTGCTCAAAGAGCACGCCTGGCAGGTTCTTCTTCTCCAGCGCCGCGACATCATCCTCGTCCACCTGACGTTTGATATACACCCAGGTGCCATCCGACTCAACGAGCTCGCGACAGGTCTTTTTATCGATGCCCGTAGCTTTGACCAGTGCCGATACCGTCTTGTCAACGTCCTCGATAAGCTGAGGATTCACGGCGATGTTGCGGCATTCGACCGACGACGTCAGCACGTTGCCGTTACGGTCGTAGATGGTACCGCGCTTGGCATACAGCGTCTGCGCAAGCAAGCGACGTGCATCGGCGCGGTCGCGTAACTTATCGGCTTCCACGATTTGATAGTCGGCAAGGCGAAGGACGCCCAAACCCAAGCCAAACCCGATGAAGCCCATGACGGCTTTGCGACGGGGCAGCGGCGTGCCCGTGAGCCATTCGGTCGACGAGCTCTTGCGCGGTCTGGTGTTATGCATTTGAGGACCACTCGAGCCACGGAGACGCGACGCAGGGTCGTTGCCATAGGACGGCCTCGCGTTGTAAGATGGCCGACCCGTTCCTTGATAACCAGAACGTCCCCGCGATGAGGGACGTCCAGAACCGCGACCCCCGTCGGAGCCGCGGCGATAGTCATTTGTCATACTCAGCTACCGTCTTGTTACTGAGCGGTCGCGGTCGAGCTAGCGCCCGCGGCTGCATCCTGCGAAAAATCAAGTGTAACGCTCTCGCTGGGCTCCACCATGCCATAAGCGCCCGCAAGGTCGCGAATGCGCGTGTCGGCACCATAGACCGAATGCATGACCTCCAGGTCGGAGCTCTCGTCGGTCGCCTTCTCGAGCGTGTTGGTAAGCGCGGCGTTGTTGTTGAGCACCTGGGCCGTAACGCCGGCGAGCGCCACACGGGCGACACCGATCGTCATGAAGATGGCCGCAATGATGCAAAACGTTTTAAGAACGCTCATGAAAACCGGGCTTACCGCCTGGTTTGCCTGACGGCCCGCGCCCGTGTAGACATCAAAGCGCGGCGTGCGCTGCTCGCGGGGAGCAACGGGGGCCTGCGGTGCCTCACGATAGGCGGGCATGGCGTTCATATCATAGGCGAGTGCTGCGTTTGAGGTGTTGTAGCCCATGATATGCCGCCTCCCATCCCGAGTACGTTGGTAGTGTGTTTAAGCTTCGTTTGTGGTACGAGCGGGAGGTCCAATATCGCGCGGTCGCGTCTACAGACGCTGCGCCACGCGGATCTTGGCTGATCTCGCCCGAGGGTTGCGCGCAACCTCATCGGGTTGGGCAACCAGGGGTTTGCGGGTGATGACCTTGAGTATCGGCACGTTGCCGCACACGCACACCGGAATCTCCGGCGGACACGTGCACCCCTGGCTCATCTCCTTAAAGTGGTTCTTTACGATACGGTCCTCGAGCGAGTGATACGAGATGACGCAGATGCGTCCGCCCGGGTTGAGCCACCTTGTGGCGGCGTCAAGCCCTCGCTCGAGCACATCGAGTTCGTGATTGACCTCGATGCGAATGGCCTGGAAACTTTTCTTGGCTGGGTGTCCGCCATGCCGACGAGCGGCAGCGGGGATACCAGCCTTGATGATCTCGACAAACTGACCGGTGGTTTCGATCGGCTCATGCTCGCGGCGGCGCACGATCTCACGCGCGATCTGCGAGGCGAACTTCTCTTCGCCATAGACGCGTAGAATCCGGGCGAGGTCGTGTTCGTTATAGGTGTTGATGACCTCAGCTGCGTTTAAGGTGTTGTTACCCGGATCCATCCGCATGTCCAATGGGGCGTCCTCGTTGTACGAAAAGCCCCTGCCAGGGATATCGAGTTGCGGCGACGAAACGCCCAAGTCGAACAGGAAGCCATCGACCCCGGGCACCTCGGCCGAGCAAAGCAGCTCGTCCAAGTCGCCGAAGTTGCCCTTCAGCAGCTGGTGCGGTACGCCGGGAACCTCGCGGTCCAGACGGGCGCCAGCGGCCTCGAGGGCCATGTCGTCCTGATCGACGCCGAGCAAAAGGCCGGTCTCCCCCACCTGCGCGGCCATCTTTACCGAATGGCCGGCACCGCCAAGGGTGCAGTCGCAGACGACGGAGCCGCTCTTTAGCTGCAGCGACTCAAGCACTTCGCCGAGCATGACAGGTTCATGCCGATATTCTTGTGTCAAGATCCCACGCTCCATCCGTTACTCGTGCCTTGCCCTTACGAGAAGAAGAGGTCCAGCAGGGCCTCGTCGTCATCGTCCTCATCGGCCGTAGCGCGGTCCCAAACCTCGAGGTGGTCGTAGTTGCCCACAACCGTGACCTCGCGGTCGAGATTCGCCTGCTTGCGGAGAGACTCAGAAAGACCGATACGACCCGCGCTGTCCACATCCATCGACGTGGTGCGCTTGTTGATCGCCCTCATGAGCTTCTGGTCGTTGATGTCACGCGGGTTAAAACCCTCGTGGCCCTCACGACCCGCGAAGAGTCCTTCGACCCACTTATCGAAGGCCTCGGCAGAGAACACGTACAGAGCATCGACATCCAGGGCTTTGAACACGCGAACGTGCTCTCCAAGCTCCTCGCGAAGGGGTGCAGGCAGGGACAGACGACCTTTTGCATCGAGATTGCGCTCGTATGCACCCGTCATTCCCATGTGCGCCCTCCCCTCGGTTACTCAGATGGCACGTACGCGGGGAACCCCCCCGCCTGTCGACGTCATCAATAATATGGGGAACCGCCCCATTTTTCAACACCTTTCCCCACCC
>DXZR01000019.1 GCA_019419555.1 Collinsella sp. | reverse complement strand
GGATTGGTCAAAATAGTTTGACTATTAGCGGCTAAAATCGCCCGGCGCTAACATCGTCTTGTGACAGCGGACGTCTTGGACACTTACAAGTCGTTCTCCACTGCGAACCACCCGAGCGAGAATGTTGATTGTTTCGACCAGACATACAAGAGGCTGTCTTTCAAAACTTCGTATTCTCGTACGGGGCAAACGATTCTCTATACGGGTGCCGCGTTAAGCCCACGCGGCAACGGGATGCCCGGGTTTGAGACAAAATATCAGTGCACATATCGTACCTGGTAGACAACTCTAGGATCGGATCTCTCCGAATAACTTTGTGGCGGACTTGTTTAACGCTACCGCTCCTTCGTTTATCTCAATCTGTAACATCTGACTGGCAAAAACGCTTCTACCTGTTACAGATTGAGATTATTCGACGCGCGTTCTGTAACTCGTCTCGATCTGTAACAGTAAGACGGCGATTTGGTCTCCATATGTTACAGATTGAGACGAAAGAAAGCGTGAGCTAGAAAACCGCCGCGAGGGAAAGTAGCTCCCTCGCGGCGGTTTTTGGCGTTTACCCAGATAAAACCTGCCAAAATAAACCTGTCCCTTTTTGGCAGGTTATCGCTTCCAAAAGTGGAGGATGAGCGTCGTGCGGTTTTGCTGTTCGGTTTTGACCAGGATGTTGTGGATGTGGGTCTTGACGGTGCCCACGGCAAGGAATAGCTCGTCAGCGATCTCTTGGTTCGATTTGCCCAACACAACCAGGCGCATGACTTCGGTCTCGCGGTTGGAGAGCTTGTAGGCGTTGCGATAGAAGGGCATCTGCTCTTCGATGTGTCGATCAAGATCGCTGACGTTCTTTTCCTCGGGTGCCTCCTGCATGCGAATCGAAAGCACGTGATAGGCATAGATGATCAGCAGAATTGCAAAGTAGCACGCAAAGACGTTCTCGCTAAAGTTGCGCTCGGACAGGTACAGCTGCAGCCAAGAGGGTGCCAGGCTCATGGGAACAACAAGGATGTTGTAGAAATCCTCGGCAACGATGCACCCGACCAGAATGGCGCCGATAATGAGGTGCTTTCGTTGATTGTTGACGCGCGCCTTAAGCTTGACCTGCGTGCTTTTATGCGCCGTCCAAAAGATATAGAGCCCCACAAATACAAGGAATACCTGACGCATCGTGTAGTAGAGCCATTGATGCATGGGGCCGTAGGGGATAGCGACGATAATCAGCGACTCGCACAGCAAAAACGTTAAGACGGGGATAGCGAACTGCTTTTTAGAATGCTTATCGAGTAAGTCCATGGCGATGGCCCAAATAAAAGCCTGTGAAGCGGTCGCCACAAGGGTCCGCAACACAGGCATGGTAATTGAGTAATAGTCGCTGGCCGGAAAACTCTGGTTTTGCAGCGTGTATTCAAAAAAGAAAATCTCGGTCATCTCGATGGCATAGCAGATAAATACGCCACAGCCATAGATAAAGATCCGTCGACGAGACGAGGCATAGGCGGCAAGCGAAAGCACTGCCGTCACAATGCAGATCACGAGTATCGCTAGGGTATAGAAGAACATCAGGGTGTTCATCTGCCACCGTCCCATCTCATTTATCTTTGGCCGAGTCCTGTATATCTTGTGGGATATAGACGTCTCAACCCTTCGTTCCATTGCGGATTAGGCGCCGAGTTACATCATAGCCGTATACCGTTCGCGGTTCTAGATGGTAAACCCCCTGCAAGCTGGCTACCTGCGGGTTTATATTGGTTTAGAGGGGGTGTAACTCCGTGAACGGTCTTTAATCCCGAATAAACTAGGTAAAAATTACAGACGGGTGAATGATGGTCTTGTCAACACGAGGCGTGATGTTCGAGCGTCTCATAGTAATAGTCGGCAAGACCGGCGGAAAGGAAATCGACATGGCACTGCCTAAGGATTTCATCGACACCAACGACTTCACCAAAGAGCAGATCCTGACTATCGAGGATCTTGGCCTGGCAATGAAGAAGGCCATCAAGGTTGACGGTTATTATCCGCACCTGCTCCGCAACAAGAGCCTTGGCATGATTTTCCAGCAGGTCTCCACCCGCACCCGTCTTTCCTTCGAAACCGCTATGACCGACCTCGGCGGCCATGCTCAGTTCTATGGCCCTGGCACCATCCAGCTCGGCGGTCACGAGTCCCTGGGCGACACCGCTCGCGTTATGGGCTCGCTGCTCGACATCATGATGGCTCGCGTTGACCGTCACAAGGACGTCGTCGGCCTCGCCGAGGGCTCCGCTGTGCCCGTCATCAACGGCATGTCCGAGTTCAACCATCCCACGCAGGAGATGGGCGACCTCATGACCATGCTCGAGAACCTCCCCGAGGGCAAGAAGATCGAGGACTGCACCCTGGCCTTCATCGGCGACGCCACCCAGGTCTGCGTCTCCCTCATGTTCATCGCTTCCAAGGTCGGCATGAAGTTTGTCCAGTTTGGACCTAAGGGCCACCAGATCCCCGACGGCGGCCTGCACGTTGGCACCGTCGAGGAGCGCGCCGAGTTCGGCAAGCAGATGATGGCCATCGCCGAGGAGAACTGCAAGGTCTCCGGCGGCTCTGTCGTCATCTCCGACGACATCGAGTGCATCAAGGGCGCCGACTTCATCTACACCGACGTGTGGTATGGCCTGTACGACGAGGAGGTCTCGGGCGAGAACTACATGGACGTGTTCTATCCCAAGTATCAGGTCACCATGGACATGATGAACTTCGCCGGCCCCAACTCCAAGTTCATGCACTGCCTGCCGGCCACCCGCAACGAGGAGGTCGTCGACGAGGTCATGGACGATCCCGAGCGCTCCCTGTGCTGGGTCGAGGCCGAGAACCGCAAGCACTCCATCCGTGCTCTCCTTGCCGCCCTGGGCAAGCGCACCCCGCTCAACGACGAGGGTGTCGAGTACTCCGCCAAGGCTGAGCTCCACGCCGCTCTCGAGGCTCTCGAGCAGCTCTAAGCCTCAAGGCTTCTAAAAGCACGTTTGCGGGCGGCGGATGCTCGTCTCCTGTCGCCCGCTCACCGAGGCCCAAGCAATTGCCTTAATACCTTAGGGCCTCGGATCTGTCCAAGACTGAGCGAAGGAGCTCATCATGAGCGACGGAAAGAAAAAGCTTTCCTTCTTGACTGTCATTTCGACCATCATCTGCGTCGTCTTCGTTTGCGAGGCCGCCGCTCCTGCTGCTGCCATTGGCAACCAGCAGTTCTTCTGGTGGATCTTCCTGATCCTGACCTTCCTGCTTCCCTACGGCATGGTTGTCGCCGAGCTCGGTACCACCTATGACGGCGAGGGCGGCATTTACGACTGGGTACGCGATGGCCTGGGCGACAAATGGGGCGCCCGCATCTCGTACTACTACTGGGTCAACTACCCGCTGTGGATCGCCTCGCTGGCTACCATGTTCCCCGACATTTTGGGCATGGTCTTTGGCGTCGAGTTCAACTTGATCGCCAAGATGGGTATCGATCTTGCCTTTGTGTGGATCGTCTACCTCATGGGCCGCTCCAAGGCGGCCGACTCCGAGTGGGTCCTTAACGGTGGCGCCATCATCAAGGTCGCCGTCGCCGTTATCGTTGGCGCTTTGGGCATTTGGTATGCCATGGAGAACGGTTTTGCGAACGACATGTCCGCTGCCACCTTCCTGCCCGAGCTCACCAACACCAACGCTCTCGGCTACCTGTCGATCATCATCTTTAACTTCATGGGCTTCGAGGTCATCTGCACCATGACCGACGACATGGCCGATCCCGCTCGCGATATCCCCAAGGCTATCATCGTCGGTGGCCTGTCCATCGCCGTGATCTACCTGTTCGCTGGCTTTGGCATCGGTGCTGCTGTGCCGGCCGATTCCATCGACCCCGACTATGGCATGATTGTCGCAGTCCAGACCATGGTGGGCGACTCCATGATCTTCAAGGTCATCTGCATCGCCTTCCTGATCACCCTGTTCGCCAACATGGCCGCCTGGTCCTTCGGCGTCAACTCCGTCGCCCGCTACGCTGCCGAGCACGGCAACATGCCCAAGGTCTTCGCCTCGATGATCTCGGATGACGACATGCCCAACGGCGCCAACCTGGTCAACGCCATCGTTGCCTCCCTGGTGCTGTGCCTGCAGCTCGTACCCATCGACGCCATCTCCAACGGTGTCTTCTGGATGCTCTTCGGCACCTCCGTCGTCTTCCTGCTGCTGACCTACATCCCGATGTTCCCGGCGTTCCTCAACCTTCGCAAGAACGACCCCAACCGCGAGCGTATCTTCACGTTCCCGTTTAAGGGCGCCATGATGAAGGTCATGCTGGCCATCCCTTGCATCGAGCTGATCCTGGCCATCGTTGCAACGCTGGTGCCGCTCTCTGCCGCTGAAATTGGCGACAAGCTCCCGATGATCGTTATCTTCATCGTGCTTCTGCTCATCGGCGAGGTTGTCCGCGTCGTCAGCGCCAAGGGCCGCGAGACCGAGTACAAGGGCCTCACTCCCGAGCTGGCAGCTCAGCGTCTCGCTGAGGAGGCCGCCGAGGCCGAGGAGAACTAGAGCACCCGGTTCTGGGGCTCCAACCCTCCTCGCGTACCAACGTGCGCTTCGTCGGGCTTGTCGCTCCCGACTCCGGGCACTCTAGCCTCTTCGGAGACGTGCCCAAGCGACAGGTTTGCTAACCATTCCCCGGGGTGGGTGTGAGCGATAGCTCCGGTAACCACCGCCCACCCCAATCTCTCTTCCGTATCCTTCGTGCGTTTTGTCTCCGCGCACTTGGTTACGTCGTCGCTTGCCGGTGCGACTCCGTGAAAACCGGCGCCGGGCGCCCCGACCTTTGCCGGGGAACGGGCGCCTACCATCTCTTGGTTTTAGGCTGCGGGTAACCCGCCCGCAGCAAGCGATCGTTCGATTTGGAGGAAATCTTATGCGTACGATCACCGAGTCCGAGTCCACCCCCAAGGCCGACGGCTTCTTTATGCCTGCTGAGTTTGCCCCGCAGGATCGCGTGTGGATGGGCTGGCCCCACCGCACCGACACCTGGGCCCACGGCGCCAAGCCGGCTCAGAAGCAGTATGCCGCCATCGCTCGCGCCATCGCCGAGTTCACCCCGGTCACCATGTGCGCCAACCAGGCCGACTACGCCAACTGCAAGGCCGTCTTCGAAGAGGACGAGAACGTCACCGTCATCGAGATGACCACCGACGACGCTTGGTTCCGCGACACCGCCGCCACCTACGTCATCAACGGCAAGGGCGAGAAGCGCGCCAACCACTGGCACTTCAACGCCTACGGCGGCCTCGTCGACGGCCTGTACTTCCCGTGGGACAAGGACGAGCAGATCGCCCTCAAGATGGCTGAGCTCTCCGGCTGCCGCCGCTATCGTCCCGACGACATGATCCTCGAGGGCGGCTCCATCACCGTTGACGGCGAGGGCACCCTTGTCGTGACCGACCAGTGCCTGCTCTCCCCGGGCCGCACCTGCTCTGCGGTGCTCGAGGAGGAAGAGGATCCCGAGTCCATCTGGCCCAAGTTCAAGAAGAAGTTCGAGCCCTGGAGCGAGGAGCTCCGCGCCTACATGGACGAGCACCTCAAGGATTACCTGGGCGTCGAGAAGGTCATCTGGGTCAAGGAGGGCATCGACCCCGAGGAGACCAACGGCCACATCGACGACGTCGCCACGTTCATCGCCCCGGGCGTCATGGCCTGCATCTGGACCGACGATCCCGAGTATCCGTTCTACGAGCAGTGCCACGCCGCCTACGAGACCCTCTCCAACGCCGTTGACGCCAAGGGCCGCAAGATGAAGGTCTACAAGCTCTGCATGCCCGTGAACCCGCTGTTCATGGACCAGGCCTCCTGCGACACCATCGACGCCGACGAGAACGCCGAGCCTCGCGTCCCCGACGAGCCGCTGATCGCTTCCTACATGAACTACCTGGTCACCAATCACGGCGTTATCGTCCCGCAGTACGGCGACGAGAACGACCAGCTGGCCGTTGACACGCTCCAGAAGATCTATGACGAGGTCTGGGGCGAGGGCGTCTACAAGTGCGTCGGCGTTCAGTCCGAGCAGGTCGTCTTTGGCGGCGGCAATATCCACTGCATTACGCAGCAGGAGCCGTCCGCGTAATTGTCTGTCTTCCCGAGGCACGGCACCTTGCCCTTCAATCGTCGGGCATGACCCTAAGGTCTATGCCCTCCTCTTTCAGGGCAATCTGCCGCACCTCGGAAACCCAGCCGATCAATCAGACGGTCGGTGAATCGGACCATCTCGGGGCATTGATGGTCGGTTTATTCGACGTCTTGGTCGGCTGGGTTTTCTGTTTGAGCAGATTTGCTTTTCTCCCTCTTTGTCTGCTGCGTTGTTTTTTGGGTTACCTGGTGCAGTGACGCGGAACGGGCACTCCGTTGCCTGCACTTCGGAGTGCCCTTTTCTTTGATTGAGTACGCGTCTGGCCTGGGATTTTTTGCGGGTTAGGCCAATTGTTCGCTTGAATTTCTCAGGTCAGAGGCGTCTTCAATTGCCGAAAGTTTCCGGCCGTCAACGCGGCCGTTTTGATCGGAGTATCTATGTACCAGCGTATCGTCATCTACACGCGCCTGTTCCGCGAGCGTTGGTCCAACAACTTCATCCTCTCCTCTCTTTGGGATGGCACCTGTACCGGTGACGCGGCCTGCAACCCTACCTTGGGCTGCGCCTTCGGTACAGATGCCATCCTTTTTGCTGTAGGGGGAACGTGCCATGGCAGGTAAGAAGTTTTCCCTGATTGAGGTCATCCTTTCGGTTATCTGCGTCGTGTTTACTATCGAGGCGGCAGCTCCGGCTTCTGCCATGGGTAACGTGCAGTTCTTCTGGTGGATTTTCCTTATCATCACGTTTTTGCTGCCTTATGGCCTGGTGGTGGCCGAGCTGGGTACGGCGTTTGATTCCGAGGGCGGCCTGTACGATTGGGTCCGCCTGGGCCTGGGCGACCGTTGGGGCGCCCGTTGCTCCTGGTGCTATTGGGTAAATTTTCCGCTGTGGGTGGCAAGTATCGCCTGCATGTTCCCCAGTGTCATCACTGCGGTATGGGGTTTCGAGTTTTCACTCGGGCTCCGAATTGTCATTGAGCTTGCCTTTGTGTGGGGCGTTACGGTCATGGCGATGCAGTCGGTGGCCGAGGCCGATTGGGTCATGGACGGCGGCGCTGTCATCAAGGTGCTCATTACCGCCGTGGTGGGGATCGTCGGTATCTGGTTTGCCTGTAATAACGGCTTTGCCAACGACATGTCGCTCAAGACCTTCATTCCAGATCTGGGCGACACCAACTCGTTGACGTATCTATCGATTATCCTGTTCAACTTTATGGGCTTCGAAGTGGTCGCGACCTTTGCCAGCACGATGAAAAACCCGTCGCGCGATATCCCCAAGGCGGTTATCACCGGCGGCGTTGCCATTGCGGCGATCTACATCATCTGCGGCATCGGCATTGGAGCCGCGGTTCCCACCGAACAGCTTTCGCTCGATTCGGGCATTGTGGACGCGGTCGCCGCCATGGTGGGGCGCAGCCACCCGCTGACAATGATCGTGGGCGTGGCCTTTTTGGTGACGCTCTTTGCCAACATGATCTGCTGGAGCTTTGGCGTCAACAACGTAGCGAGCTATGCCGCACGTCACGGCAACATGCCGCGCCCCTTTGCGCTGGTGTCCAAGAGGACCGGCATGCCCAATGGCTCGGCACTCATTAACGGCTGTTTTGCCAGCCTGGTGTTGCTGCTTCAGATCCCGCTGGGTGAGGGATCCGACGTCTTTTGGGTTTTCTTCTCAATGAACGTCGTCTTTTTGCTCATGAGCTATATCCCAATGTTCCCAGCGTTTTGGCGTCTGCGTGCATACGACGATCGCCCGCGCGTGTTCCGTGCGCCCTTTGAGGGTAAGGTGCTCGCGGTAGCGCTCGCGATTCCCGTGGTGGAACTTGTGCTTTCGATTGTCGCTACGATTGTGCCGCTCAACAGCTCACCTGCCGAGATGGCAAAGTTGCCGATTCTTGTGGGCGTGGCGATCGGTGTGTTGTTAGGCGAGGTCTCGCGCCTTATATCGCGCCGCGGCCGCAGCATCGACAATCCCGGCGTTGGTGCATAGGGGTCAGGTTATTTTGCACCAAAACAGTAGCGCCGCGAGTTGCGCGGCGCTTGCTGCATCTTGGATTATTGTTCGCGGTGCTCGGGATTAGAAGCGAGCTTAGGCGCAAAGTAGGGGACGTGGCCCAGGTACGGGCGGCTGTCCGAACGCTCCTCGGCGATGCAGGGGACCTCATCGTAAGTAAGTGAGTCGCTCAGGTGGGCGATGGCCTTGGCGGCAGGAGCGACGAGCATCTTGAGCGGTGCGATAGGCGCCATGGCATCTCCTTTCCTGTATGCGACCCGTGCTTTGGCGCGAATGTATATGCCGCAAGTCTAGCATCCCGCCCAGGAGAGCTTCAAACCACCACAAAGGGGACAGGTACCTTTGTGGTGGTTTTGGCGTTTGCCCAGATGAAACCTGCCAAAATGAACCGGTCACCAGGAGAGGAAATGGCGTTGGGCGAGAATTTGGTTTGTTAAATAGGGTCCCGACCTGGGCTACTTATAGATTGTGGAAAACTCTACTGTCAGATTATGGCGAATGCTGCTGTAGGATTATGACATGCGCTACTACAGCCTATGGCAACGTACCTCATGAGCGCCGGCATGGTGCGAGTTGCCATCGCCACTCGCTACAGCGAGTAGCAGGAGGGCAAAACCACCGCAAAACCGTCGCAAAACCGCGATGAACAACCGCCGCGAAGGGGGACGGGCCCCTTTCGCGGCGGTTTTTTGCCTGCCTGGTGCGTCTCGGATGCAAGTGAGTAGACTTTTTGGGATCTGCCGAGCACATCGCGACAAACGCTCGATAAAACCGCAGGCCAGAGCTGCGGCGTTTTGGGGTGCGCTCGGGATCCCGCCAAAAGCCTACTCACTTGGTTTTCACGGTTAGTAAACCGCCGCGAGGGAAAGCAGCTCCCCCGCGGTGGTCTTAACGTTCGCCCAGATACAACCTGTCACCACAAGGGGGATGGGCGCCTTTTGTGGTGGTTTTGGTACTTGCTTAGCGGGTTATCCCTGCGTGTCGCCTCCGTACATGTAGACGATAAAACCGTCGCCGGTGTCTTGACTATGATCCTCCAGGATGCGCTTCATGTTGAGGTGCTCGTAGAACTGCCAGTCGGAGTTGCAGTCGCTCATCAGGAAGAACTTGGTGCAGCCTGCCTTGGCGAGCTCGGCGCGCGCAAGGTCGATAAGCGCGCGGCCGAGCCCCTTGCCCTGCCACTCGGGCACGATGATGATCAGGTTGAGCTGGCCCTGGGCATACTCGTTGCCTGTGGCGGCAAAGCGATCCGCCGTGGCCTTTTCGCGACTGTCGCCGAAGAGCGAGCCCTCGAGCTTGGCGTCGGCAGCCTTTGCCATTTCGGTTGCCTGGGCGAGCATCTCGTTGTAGCAGGACTCCCACGTGGGGTTGGTGCGCGGCTTGCCGTCCTCGAAGATGCCGATGCAGCAGGCGGCGATAATGCGGCCCTCGGCCTCGGCGACAAGCGCGATAGGTGAGCGTTGCAGCTGCATAGCGATGTTAAAGCGCGCGCAGAAATCGGCAGCTTCGACGTCGCCGCGGTTGCGCAGCGTGTTGCACCACAGCTGGTTGTAGATGGCAGCGATGCCGGTCAGGTCGTCGAGCGTGACGGCGCGCAGGGTTACGTTGTCAAGGCTCATGAAGGCTCCTTCCAAGTTGGGTCAGGCCACCTCTGAGTGTGACATGGACGCAGGGCGGCCGCATCAATCATTCGGCAGGCGAGCCTCGAATCCTCGGGGACGGAGGGTCCTAAGAAGGAATGAGGGCGGATTTTCGGACACTTGCTCGATGAGAGTGGATAATCTCCCACTTTTAGCGCTGGTATAGGCCAAAAACGGGAGATTATCCACTCTCATTCTGGGTAGTCGTTGGGGACGTTCTTAAACGACTGGTCAAACAAGAGCGTCCCCAACGACTACCCAAGGAATGTCCCAGACTGCCGGCAGAAAAGGAACGTCCCTAACTGCCGCATCCGGAGTAAGACAACGCCGCAGGTAGAGGACGGACAGCGAGCGGGCCGCATTTGAGACAAGGTGACGTGAAACGAAAGGGCGCTGACCTTCTGGTCGCGCCCTTGAAGTTGAACGTCAGATTGTCCAAATGCGGCCCGCGCAGCGTCGAGTAGTTACGCGGTTTGGTAAAACCGCGTAACTAAACCCGCTCTGCGATCTCGTGGATGAGGTAGTCGGTCTTTTCCCAGCCCAGACACGGGTCGGTGATCGACTTACCAAAGACACCGCCATCGACCGGCTGGTTGCCGTCCTCAAGGTAAGACTCGATCATAAAGCCCTTGACCAGCTTGGAGATAGACTCGTTGCGGCGGCAGCTGTCGAGCACCTCCTTGCAAATGCGGTACTGCTCCAGCGGGCGCTTGCCCGAGTTGTCGTGGTTGCAGTCGATGACCGCCGCCGGGTTGGCGTAACCGGCATGCTCGGTGTAGCGCTCGGCCAGGCGCTCCAGGTGCTCGTAGTGGTAATTGGGGTAGGTACGACCGTCGAGACCGATGTAGCCACGCATAACGGCGTGCGCGAGCGGGTTGCCGTCGCACTCGACCTCCCAGTTGCGGAAGATGAAGCTCTGGTGCGCCTGCGCGGCGTAGATGGAGTTGAGCATGACGGTGGTGGAACCGGCGGTGGGGTTCTTCATGCCGACGGGTACCGAAATGCCGCTCGACACCAGGCGATGCTCCTGGTTCTCGACCGAGCGTGCGCCCACGGCAACATAGCTCAGCAGGTCAACGAGGTACTGGTAGTTAGACGGATAGAGCATCTCGTCGGCGGTAAAGAAGCCGGTCTCCTCGATTACGCGCAGGTGCATGTGGCGGATGGCCTTAACGCCTTCGAGCAGGTCGTCGGGGGCCTCGGGGTCGGGGTTGTGCAGCAGGCCCTTGTAGCCGGTGCCCTTGGTGCGCGGCTTGTTGGTGTAGACGCGCGGAATGATGATGAGCTTGTCCTTGACCTCTTCGGCGACCTTGGCCAGTCGGTTCATGTACTCAAGCACCGAGTCCTCGCGGTCGGCAGAGCACGGGCCGATGATGAGCACCTTGCGCGCGTCCTCCCCGGTAAAGATCTTGGCGACCTCGGCGTCGAATGCCTGCTTTTTGGCGGTAAGCTCGGCGGAAAGCGGCATTTCCTCGCGGATCTCCATGGGGATCGGCAGCCTGCGTTTGAAATCCATGGCCATGCGGGGCCTCCTCAATCAAATAAGTCAAAGCGTGAATTGTCGAATGCACGGCATTATCCGCTGTCGCACGCTAAAGTGCAAGCCCTTGTCACCCCGAAACCTGCCAAAAAGGGACAGGTTTATTTTGGCAGGTTTTATCTGGGTAAACGTCAGCTGGTCCTGGAATGGAATGATGCCACGTGGCTTGGAAGAGGTCGTCGATCGAGTTTCAGGGGAGGCAGTTCGAGGGCCGCAGAACAAAAACGGGGACGCAGGTTGTCCTGCGCCCCCGTTCTCGGGCATCATTCGTTCCCTGCGGCCGAATTTATGCCGCTTCGTCGAACTGCGAGTTGTACAGGTCGGCGTAGAAGCCGCCCTGGGCGAGCAGCTCGTCGTGCGTGCCCTTTTCGACGATGTCGCCGTCGCGGATTACCAAGATCACGTCGGCGTTGCGGATCGTGGACAGGCGGTGTGCGATGACAAAGCTCGTGCGGCCCTGCATCAGCGCATCCATGGCGCGCTGGATGAGCTCCTCGGTGCGGGTATCGACGTTGGAGGTCGCCTCGTCCAAAATCAGCGCCGGGCGGTCGGCCAAAATGGCACGGGCGATGGTCACGAGCTGGCGCTGACCCTGCGACAGGTTAGTGCCCTCCTCGTTGATCATAAAGTCGTAGCCGCCAGCGAGCGTATGGATAAAGTGATCGCAGCGTGCGGCGCGTGCAGCGGCCTCGACCTCGGCATCGCTCGCATCGGGGCGTCCGTAGCGGATGTTCTCGCGGATCGTGCCGTTAAACAGCCAGGTATCCTGTAGCACCATGGCAAACTCGCCGCGCAGCGCCGCGCGGTCCCAATCGCGCACGTCGATGCCCTCAACGCGCAGCGAACCGCCGTCCACATCGTAGAAGCGCTGCAGCAGCTTGATGAGCGTGGTCTTGCCAGCGCCGGTGGGACCGACGATGGCGATGGTCTGGCCGGGCTGCGCCTCGCAGCTAAAGTCGTGGATGATGGTCTTGTCGGGCGTGTAGCCAAACTTCACATGGTCAAACTCCACGTGGCCGGGGCGCTTCTCGGGAATCTGCGCGTCGGCCTTCTGCTCCTCCTCGGGCGCGGCCAGGAACTCAAACACGCGCTCGGTGGCGGCGGCCATCGACTGCATCGTGTTGCTCACGTTGCCCAGCTGCTGCACGGGTTGCGTAAAGTTGCGAACGTACTGGATAAAGCTCTGGATGTCGCCGGGCGTGGCATTGCCGGTCAGTGCGAGCTGCGCGCCCACCACGACGACGCCCACGTAGCCCATGTTGCCCACCAAGCTCATAAGCGGCATCATCAGGCCCGACAGGAACTGCGAGCGCCAGCCACTAATAAAGAGGCGGTCGTTTTGACGGTCGAACTCCTCGATTGAGGCCTCGGCGCGGTCGAACACCTGAATGACGTTTTGGCCGGCAAAATCCTCCTCGATAATGCCGTTGACGGCACCCAGAACCTGCTGCTGCTCTCGGAAGTATGGCTGCGAGAAGTGAACCATTACGGTCAGGATAATCGCGGCGGCCGGCAGCGTGAGCACGGTGACGCCGGTGAGCGGCAGGCTGATCGACAGCATCATGACGAGCACGCCGATAATCTGCGTCACCGACGTGATGAGCTGGGTCACGCTCTGGTTGAGCGACTGGCCCAGCGTATCGACGTCGTTGGTGATGCGGCTGAGCACGTCGCCCTTGCTGTGGCCGTTGAAGTAACTCATCGGCACGACGGCAATCTTGGCGGCGATTTCCTTGCGCATGCGGTAGCAGATCTTTTGCGTGACGCCGGTCATGAGCCAGCCCTGGACCAGGCTGCAGACAGAGCTCGCCAGATACAGGCAGAGCAAAAAGCCGAGCGTCTTGGCGATCCAGTCAAAGTCAACGTCGCCGGTGCCGTTGACCTTGGCGACCAGGCCTTCGAACAGCTTGGTCGTAACCTGGCCGAGCACCTTGGGTCCCACAATGTTAAAGATGACCGAGCACACGGCAAAGGCGACGGCGGCAAACACGGCAATCTTGTGCTGGCCGATATAGCCGAGCAGCTGCCTCATGGTGCCCTTAAAGTCCTTGGCCTTTTCGCCGCGACGCATGCCGCCCATGCGGCCCATGGGTCCACGCTGACGGGTGGGCTTGGGAATTTGGGTCTTGGTCTCGTCTGCCATTAGTGCTCGCCTCCTTCCGTAACGGCTGCAATTTCTTCTTGGGTAAGCCCCAGCTCCTCGGCGGAAAGCTGCGACTGTGCGATTTCCAGGTACGCCGGGCAGCTGCGCAGTAGCTCCTCGTGCGTGCCGGTGCCCACTACGTGACCGTCGTCGAGTACGATGATCTGGTCGGCGTGCATGATGGTCGCGATGCGTTGTGCCACGACCACGAGCGCGGCGTCGGTGACGTTTTTGGCCAGCTCCTCGCGCAGGCGCGCGTCGGTCTTGTAGTCAAGCGCGCTAAACGAGTCGTCGAACACCACGACCTCGGGCTTTTTGGCCAGGGCGCGGGCGATGGCCAGACGCTGGCGCTGACCGCCCGAAACATTGGAGCCACCCTGGCTGATGGGGGAGTCGTAACCGCCCTCGCGCTCGGCGATAAAGTCCTCGGCCTGGGCGATGCGCGCGGCCTGGTGCATGTCATCGTCGCTTACCATGTCGCCGGCAAACTTGAGGTTGCTCTTGACAGTGCCCGAGAACAGGCGACCCTGCTGCGGGATGTAACCAATGCGGCGGCGCAGTTCGGAAAGGGTCATGTCGCGCACGTCGATGCCGTCGAGCGAAATGCTGCCGCCCGTGACGTCGTACAGGCGCGGAATCAACTGCACGAGCGTGGACTTGCCCGAGCCCGTGGAGCCAATGATGCCGAGCATCTGACCGGCATGCGTGGTGAAGTTCACGCCGCTGATGACGTCGGCACGGGCATCGGGATACTGGAAGCTCACGTCGCGGAAGGTGAGCTCACCGCGCGGCGCGCTGGCCGCGGGCAGTTTGGGCGAGACAGGGTCGTTGATGCTCGTGGGGCAGGTGATGACCTCTTCCACGCGCTCGGCTGCGACCTCGGCACGGGGCAGAATGACCGACACCATGGTGAGGATCATAAACGCCATGACGATCTGCATGGTGTAGGAGATAAACGCCATCATGTTGCCGACCTGCATCACGCCGTCGGACACGCCCTGCGCGCCAAACCAGACGATAAGCACGGTGATGCAGTTCATGACAAGCATCATGAGCGGCATCATAAAGCTCATGGCGCGGTTGGTGTAGAGCTGCGTGGTCATCAGGTCGAGCGAAGCCTTGTCAAAACGCTCGAGCTCATGTTCCTCGCGGTTGAACGAGCGGATGGGCATAAGGCCGTCGAGCAGCTCGCGGGCGGTAAGGTTCACGCGGTCCACAAAGCTCTGCATCTTTTTGAACTTGGGCATGGTGAGGCCCATGAGCACGCCGACAACGGCCGAAACCGCGATGATGGCCACGGCGATGGTCCACTCCAGGCCGGTGTGGTTGGCCAGGACGCGCATAACGGCGACGATGCCCATGACGGGGGCCATCAGGCACATGCGGATAAACAGGGTTGCGGCCATCTGGATCTGCTGAATGTCGTTGGTGCAGCGGGTGATGAGCGAGGCCTGGCTAAACTTGCCCACCTCGGCCGGCGAGAAGTGCATAACCTTGTTGAAGGTCTCGCGGCGCAGGTCGCGGGCGATGGAGCAGGCGGTGCGCGAAGCCACGGCACCGGTCAGGATGGTGGCGACGAGCGAGATCAGGCACAGACCAAACATCGTGGTCGCCATGCGGCCCAGGTAGGCGTTCTGCACGTCGGCGGGGTCGATGCCCTGCGCCTTGTACTCGTCTTGCACATAGCTCACGGCGCGTTGGGTCACGATGGAGCCCGACATGGAGCCCATTTTATCCGCCATTTCGTTGGCGCCCTCGACGAGCTTGCTTTGGTCTACCAGACCGCCCTCGACACCCAGGCGCAGGCTCTTCATGGTGATCTTACCGCCGTCGGCATCAATCTGCTTTTGCATGTTCTGCGCCGCTGCGGCCTTCTGCTGCATCTCGGCGAGCTGCTCGGGCGTCATCGCCGCCATCTGCTCGGGGGTGGGCATGGCCTGGGCGGCGTCGCTGTCTTTTTCGCCGGACGTGCCGGTCATGTCGCCCATGGAGTCGGCGTCAATGCCCTGGTTGAACGAAAGTACGACAGTCTCGGGCAGGCTCATAATGTCGGCAATCTTGCCTCCATCGGCACGCTCTTCCTCGGTGCCCTTGTACGCTCGAATGCCGTTTTTGCCAGCCTTGCTAAACACGGCCTCCACAGCCTTGGCGTCCTTGGCGCTCATAAAGAGTTCGAGGTCGTCGAGCGATTCGGCGCGAATGGTGTCGGGCACGGGCGAGGCAATACCGCCTTGCTGCACGCCCACGTCGACGATGTCGCTCATATAGGTAGGCAGCGCCAGATCGGCGTTGCAGCTGATTACGATGAGTACGATAGCTGCGAGTAGTGCCAGGATATGCTTTTTAAAGAGCTTGAGAATCCTCACTCGGCATCTCTCCTTTCTTGATTGCGGTCGATAATTTCGTTGGCACGTCTTAGAAGGCGCACCATCTCTTGGGTATCTGTTTCGCCGAGCTGCTCGAGGAAGGCCGCGGTGCGGTCCTCGAATTCCCGGCGTTTGATTTCGATGACCTGGAATCCCTTGTCGGTCACCGTGACGTGTACGCGACGACGGTCGGTCTTTGAGTGCTCGCGCTCGACCCAACCCTTGGCCTCGAGGGCGCGCAGGATATTGGCGATACGGGCGCTCGAAACCCAGGCACGATCGGCGAGTTCGCTCGGTGTGAGTGAGCCGCCGGCGCGCATGAGGGCGCGCATGACGGCCATCTCGCCGCCGAGAGCTTTGTCCGCAAAGCGCGAAATTCGCTGATGCATGCTGCCAAACTCAGTTAAGAGCTGACGCCCAAGCTCATGGAAATCGGTATCTTCCATCGAAAACCCCTAACACTAGAAACTATTTCCGGTGAAAGATGATACCCTTGCACGCGCACCCTATACGGTAGATTTTTGGGTCATGCCTAGAAAACAATCTTTAGGCGACCTCCGTACACCGTCGGTATCAGCAAAGTTAGGGGTAGATCTCTGGGCATGTCCCAAAAAAATACCTGGTTGCTAGGTAATATAAAGAGCGTATAAAGAATTAAAATAATTCAATAATTGTAGCGTTTCAAAGAACTATTATGCACGCGGTTAGGCGAGGGGTTGTCACCACCATGACGACTGGGACTCATATAATCGCCACGTGCGATGCTCCAACTTCCCGCGAGGAGACACCTTATATAAAGGGGGATGGAGTCATGGCATTTGACTTCACGGGCAAGACCGCGATTGTCACGGGCGGCACTCAGGGCATTGGCCTCGAGATCGCCAAGGGCATCGTCGCGGGCGGCGGACATGTCGCGCTCATCGCAAGGAACGCTGCTAAGGGCGAGGCCGCGGTGGCCGAGCTTGGCGAGGGCAACAAGTTCTATCAGCTCGATGTCGCCGATGCACCCAAGGCGCGCGAGACTGTCGAGCAGATTTTTACGGACCTGCCGCAAACCAACATCCTGATCAACTGCGCTGGCGTCATCAGCACCAAGAAGTTCGATGAGATCGATGACACCGAGTGGCGTCGCACCATCGACATCAACCTCAACGGCACCTTTACCATGATGAACGCCGTGTACCCGCACTTTAAGGCGGCCCATGCCGGCACTATCGTCAACGTGAGTTCCGTTGCTGGCAAGATCGGCGGTGGCCTGCTCGGCACCGCGGCCTACGCGAGCTCCAAGGCCGGTGTTAACGGTCTAACCAAGGCAGTCGCCAAGGAAGGCGGCAAGTTTGGCGTTCGCTGCAACGCCGTGTGCCCGTCGCTCACCCTTACTGATATGACCTCGATTCTCTCTGACGAGAACTCTCAGCGCATCATCAACGGTATTCCTCTGGGCCGCGCCGCCCAGGCCAGCGAGCCTGCGCAGATGGTGCTGTTCTTCGCTTCCGATCTCGCCAGCTTCGTGAACGGCGAGATCGGTGACTGCGACGGCGGCATCGTCCTGGACGGGTAATACCCCGCGACGATTATTCGGCGACGGCTCCTGCGACTCGGGACCGTCGCCTTCTTTCTGACATAGGCGCGTGCGGCTACGATTCGCATGCATCCAAAGGAGATATATATGAGTGAATCGACTGCGGTGGAGGCGCCGGCGGCAAAGGAGCCGTTCTTTAAGATGTCCTCCATCCCGGGTGCCAATATTTTGGTGCCGCTTTTGCTGGGCTGCCTGCTCAACACGCTATTCCCTGACCTGTTCAAAACGCTCGGCAGCTTTACGCTTGGCATGACCCAGCAGGGCGCTGGCCCGCTCGTGGGCGCTTTTTTGCTCATCGTCGGTACGACGATTTCGTTTAAGAGCGCTCCTGCCGCCGCTGCCCGCGGCGCCATCATCATCGCCGTCAAGCAGATCGTGGTCGTTGCCATGTCGCTGCTCATCCTTTATGTGTTCAACGACAACTTGTTTGGCATCTCTGCCATGGTGATGCTGGCGGCTTGCACCGGCGCCAACAACGCTATGTACGCTGGGCTGATGGGTACCATGGGCAACGAGGCTGAGCGTGGCGCTGTCGCCATCACCACGCTGGTTGTCGGCCCTCCGGTCACGATGATCGTGCTCGGCGCTGCCGGCCAGGCCCCGATCGGCTGGTCGCTCGTGGGCGCCATTCTGCCGATCGTCGTCGGCATTATTCTGGGTAACCTGTTCCCCAGCTTTAAGAAGATGATGGCACCGGCACTTTCCGCCATCATCGTGCTCGTCTTCTTTGCCATGGGCTCGACCATGACTTTTGGCCAGCTTATCAACGGCGGTCTTCCCGGCATCCTGCTCGGCGTGATCTGCTCGGTGATCTTTGCAATTCCCGTCATCGCGGTCGATAAGCTCACGGGCGGTACGGGTGTCGCAGGTGCGGCCATTTCGAGCTGCGCCGGAGCCAATGTGGCCACGCCTGCTGCCATGGCAAGCGTCAACGAGGCCATGTACGGCGGCGCGGTGCTCGCGACGGCCACGGCACAGGTTGCTGCCTGCGCAATCGTTACGGCTATTTTGACCCCGCTGGTCACCAGCTGGTGCTACAAGCATTTTGAGGGCCAGCAGAGCAACGGCAAGGCAACGACCGACAAGGCCTCCGCAGCCGCCTAATGCCAAACGGTAATCAAAGCTAAAAACTAGCTACGCCACAGGGCGGCCACGGGGGATCCCGTGGCCGCCCTGCAGTTTCTGTAGGGTCTTTGGGACACTTTACCCTGATAAAGCTGGCATAACAGCTAGAGTGAACGTCGTACAAAGGCAAGGAAAAAACTAAACAAATCGGTGAACGGTAGTTGTTCACGCTCGCATTTCCTGCGGGTTTGTAAAAAACGCCCTTATGATATAAAAAAAGAAACATATAACAGCCCAGATGGAGAGGGTCGCTATGTTATCCTTCTCAAACGGGTGAAATCTTGGGTTTTCGGTTGCAGTTCCAAGGTGGACAAACGTTTTTCCCTGTACCAACGTGTGGTGAAGAACGGAAGAAGCCGGTAGTGCAAGCCGATAATTCAAGAATTCAATAAGCAGCGGTGTGAGAGAGCGCCGCATTACACGTAACTAGGAGCGTGGTTACACAATGCAGGAGGCATGGGAAGGCTTCAAGGAAGGCATCTGGACGGGAGAGGTTGACGTCCGAGACTTCATTCAGAAGAACTACACCCCCTACGAGGGCGACGAGTCGTTCCTCGCTGGTCCGACCGAGCGTACCAAGGAGCTGTGGGGCGAGGTACTCGACCTGCTGCTCAAGGAGCGTGAGCAGGGCGGCGTCCTCGATATGGACACCAAGATCGTCACGGGCATCGTGAGCCATCCCGCTGGCTACATCGATAACGCCCATCGCGACAAGGAGACCATCGTCGGTCTCCAGACCGACGAGCCGCTCAAGCGTGCACTGCACGTCAATGGCGGCATTCGAATCGCTTGCCAGGCTGCCCGCCAGCACGGCTACGAGATCGATCCGGATGTTGTCGAGCGCTACACCTTCGAGCGCAAGACCCACAACGCCGGCGTCTTCGATGTCTACACTCCCGAGATGCGCGCCTGCCGCTCGGCTCACATCATCACCGGCCTGCCCGACGGCTATGGCCGCGGCCGCATCATCGGCGACTACCGTCGTGTTGCCCTGTACGGTGTCGACTACCTGATTAAGGACAAGGAGGCCCAGAAGGCTTCCACCCCGACGGTCATGACCGCCGACAACATCCGCGATCGTGAGGAGCTGCAGGAGCAGATTCGCGCCCTCGGCGAGCTCAAGATGATGGCCGAGACCTATGGTTTCGATATTTCCAACCCTGCTACCAACACGCAGGAGGCCATCCAATGGATGTACTTCGCCTACCTCGCTGCCGTCAAGGAGCAGAACGGCGCCGCTATGTCCATCGGCCGTACCTCCACGTTCATCGACATCTACGCTGAGCGCGACCTTGCCAACGGTACCTTCACCGAGGAGCAGATCCAGGAGTTCGTGGATCACTTCATCATGAAGCTCCGCATGGTCAAGTTTGCCCGTACCCCCGAGTACCAGGCCCTGTTCACCGGCGATCCGCAGTGGGTCACCGAGTCCATCGGCGGCATGGGTGTTGACGGCCGTACGCTCGTTACCAAGATGAGCTACCGCTACCTGCACACGCTCGAGAACATGGGCACCAGCCCCGAGCCCAACATGACCGTTCTGTGGTCGACCCGTCTGCCCGAGAACTTCAAGAAGTTCTGCGCCAAGACTTCTGTCGCCAGCTCCTCGATCCAGTACGAGAACGACGACCTCATGCGCGTTTACCACGGCGACGACTACGGCATCGCCTGCTGCGTGTCCTCCATGCGCATTGGCAAGGAGATGCAGTTCTTCGGCGCCCGTGCCAACCTGGCCAAGTGCCTGCTGTATGCACTCAACGGCGGTGTTGACGAGGTCTCCAAGAAGCAGGTCGGTCCCAAGTACCGCGCCGTCGAGGGCGACACGCTCGATTACGACGACGTTGTGGCCAAGTACAACGACATGATGAAGTGGCTTGCTGGCGTGTACGTTAACTCGCTGAACATCATTCACTACATGCACGACAAGTATTGCTACGAGCGCATCCAGATGGCTCTGCACGACAAGCACGTGCATCGCTGGTTCGCTACGGGTATCGCTGGCCTTTCCGTCGTGGCTGACTCCCTGTCCGCCATCAAGTACGCCAAGGTCCACCCCGTCCGTGACGAGAACGGCATCATCGTCGACTTCGAGACCGAGGGCGAGTTCCCCAAGTACGGTAACGACGACGACCGCGTCGACCAGATCGCTCACGACGTTGTGCACCAGTTCATGGAGTACATCCGCATGAACGACACCTACCGCAACTCCGTGCCCACGACCTCGGTTCTGACCATTACCTCCAACGTCGTGTACGGTAAGAAGACCGGCTCCACGCCCGACGGCCGCAAGGCTGGCCAGCCGTTCGCCCCGGGTGCTAACCCCATGCACAAGCGCGATAGCCACGGCGCCATCGCTTCGCTGTCTTCGGTTTCCAAGCTCCCGTTCCGCGATGCTCAGGACGGCATCTCCAACACCTTCTCCATCATCCCGAGTGCGCTCGGCAAGGAGGACCAGGTGTTCTTTGGCGATATCGACCTTGATCAGCTGGGCGAATAACTATTGTTAGTGCTATACTAATAATAACGATTACTGATTAGCGCGCCGCTTTCGGCCGGCGCCTATCAATCGAAGGAGACACATTATGAAGGTTTCTGAAGTTTCCGAGACTCAGGCCGATAACCTGGTCCACATGCTCGACGCTTACGCCGAGAAGGGTGGTCACCACCTGAACATCAACGTCTTCAACCGTGAGACGTTGCTCGACGCTCAGGCTCACCCCGAGAAGTACCCGCAGCTGACCATCCGCGTTTCCGGCTATGCCGTGAACTTCCACACGCTCACCAAGGAGCAGCAGGACGAGGTCATTTCGCGTACCTTCCACGACAAGTTCTAAAGGGTTCAACTCCTGTAGGATTACTGGGGCCGGTTTTGGGTTATTTCCCAAAACGTCCTCGGACATGCAAAGAGGCTCCGCTGCGCGCGTTGCGCGGCGGAGCCTCTTTGCGTCCTGCGGGATGTTTTGGAAAATAACCCAAAACCGGCCATGTGGGGTCCTTTGGAGTCACCCTTTAGGCGGAACTCTCCTAATTATTTGGATGAGTCGTTTACTTACTTGTACTGTTACCGTCTTCCCGCTCTTGTTGGGGTATGCTTTGTTCGTATGTAAACGTATGACATGTTGATGGGGGGAGGGTGCTATGGCTCGCGAGAGTGCTCGTTCTAAGGATACGGCTAAGCCTCGCATCAAGGAAGTTGCGGCGGTGGCGGGGGTTTCGCCTACTACGGTATCTCGCGTGCTTAATAATCGCGGCTATATTAGCCAAGAGACCCGCGATAAGGTCCATGCCGCGATGAAGCGCATCAACTATACGCCCAACGATATCGCCCGTGCCATGCTCAACGGTCGCCTGAATCTTATCGGTATGATTGTCCCCTATGTCAGCAGTCCGTTTCATGCCCAAGTGGTTCAAGTCATTGAGCATACCCTGGCCGAAAACGGTTTTAAGATGCTGCTGTGCAATAGCGCCAATCGACCCGAGCTTGAGCGCTCTTATATCGACATGCTTCGACGCAATATGGTTGATGGCGTCATCGTCAACTCGCTTAATATCGGTGCCGAGGCGTATGCCGAGATGGGTTTGAGTCTGGTTGGTATCGACTGCGACCTTGGCGAGGCCTCTGTTCAGATTGCGAGCGACAGCTATAGTATCGGCGAACTTGCCACGCGTCGCCTGATCGATGACGGGTGTTCGCGCATCCTGTGCCTGCGCAGCAATAGCCGCATGCGCATGCCTGCCAATAAGCGTACCGATGCCTACCTCGATGTTGTTGAGCAGGCCGGTTTGCCCGCGCTTGTCCGTGAGGTCGAGTTCGTTAAGCCCGACGACGAAAAGAGCGCGGTCGTTGCGAAGATCCTCGATGAGAACCCCGATATTGACGGCATCTTTGCGGGAGACGACACGATGGCGGCCATCTGTCTCAACGTGATGAAGCAGCGCGGCTTGAGCGCTCCGGACGATATTAAGGTCGTGGGCGCGGATGGTGCCCGCCGCACTATGACGTTTATGCCTGACTTAACAACCGTGCGCCAAGATATCGATCGCATCGGAGAGCTCGCGGCGCAATCCATCATCGCTCTTGTTAACGGCGATAATCCCGAATCGAATATCAAGCTCCCCGTTGAACTCATTGAGGGCAAAACCGCGTAGTTCATCCCGTGCCAAAAGAATTCCTCAAACGCCTCTGATGACCGTTCGCCGGTATATGTCAACCGTTTGCCGACGACTGGAACTGCGAAAAGACGTATTGGTGTGAAAACGTTTGACATATGAAAACGATTGACATATCTTGCAGTTGTACCGAGTTAGTATCTCGTGGGAAAGGAAGTCTCGGATGCACAAGGTGTATTACCAGCCTGAGGGAATTTGGGTAGGCGACATCATGCCGTACGGCGAGGACGGCACGTTCTATCTCTATCATCAGCGTGACACGCGTAACCCCGGACCTTTCGGAGAGCCGTTTGGCTGGGCACTCGCGACGACCAAGGATTTCGTCAACTACAAGGACTTTGGCGAGAGCCTTGAGCGTGGCGGCGACGAGGAAGTCGACCAGTACGTTTATGCCGGCACGGTGTTTAAGGTGGGCGACAAGTACCATGCGCTCTACACTGGTTGCAATCGCGATAAGGTCCGCGCACGCTTGATGAAGCAGGTTCTTCTTCACGCAACGAGTGACGACGCCGTCAAGTGGGAGAAGAACATCGCCGAAACGCTACTTCCGCCCCAGGAGGGTTACGATGACCGCAACTGGCGCGATCCCTTTGTGCTTTGGGATGAGGAGAACGAAGAGTACATGCTCATCCTCGGCACGCGCGTGGGCGAGGACAAGCGTCTGATGACCGGTCGTCTGGTCAAGTTCACCTCCAAGGACCTGGATACTTGGGAGTTCCAGGGCGACTGGTGGAATCCGGGCCTGTACACCATGTTCGAGATGCCTGATCTCTTTAAGATGGGCGACTGGTGGTATCTGGTGTTCTCCGAGTACAGTGATGGCAACAAGACCCGTTACCGCATGTCTCGCTCTATCAACGGTCCTTGGATCACTCCTGCGGACGATTCCTTCGATGGCCGCGCGTACTATGCCGCGCGTACCGCATTTGATGGCGAGCGCCGCGTTCTCTTTGGTTGGGTTCCTACGCGTGACGAGGGCGGTGACCCCAGCTCTTACCTGTGGGGTGGCACCTTTATGCCTCTCGAGATCGTTCAGCGTGCCGACGGAACGCTCGGCACCAAGCTTCCCGACAGTATGCTTGGCGCCTTTGGCGAGGCCAAGGCAGTCGAGGCCTTTGAGCTTTCCTGCGAGTCGGGCAAGGTCGAGCAGGTGCTCGTTGCGGATGCCGGTTCCACCTATATGCTCGACGCCGACATCGAGCTCGCCGATGACGCTGCCGGCTTCTCGGTGAAGCTTGCCGAGGACGCCGAGTCCGGTCTTGCCTATGAGTTCCGCGCCAACCTGCGTGAGGGCAAGCTCGAGTTTACGGCGGCCCCCCAGTATCCGTGGTTCCAGGTCAACAACATGGGCCTCGAGCGTCCGTTGTTCTTTAAGGGCGAGGGCACCCACCACGTGCGCCTGGTCGTTGACGACGATATCGCGACCATCTTTGTCGATGATGTTGCGCTTAACGCTCGCTTCTGCAACAAGCAGGGCCAGGGTGTGGCGCTTACCGTCACCGACGGTACGCTCAAGTGCGCAAATGCAACGATCGCGTCTCTGTAATGGCATCAAAACGTCTTATGATTTCGTAAGGGAATGGAGAGGAACATGGACTACAAGGCAGTGTCCCAGCAAGTCGTCGACAACGTCGGCGGACTGGAGAACATCGAGGGCGCCACGCATTGCGTGACCCGTCTGCGTCTGGTGCTCAAGGATACGAGCAAATACAACAAGGCCGAGCTCGAGAACATCGATGGCGTCAAGGGCGTGCTGTACAACAGCGGCCAGCTCATGATCATCTTCGGTACCGGTACCGTCAACAAGGTTTACGATGAGTTTATGGCTCTGACGGGCGTTAAGGAGATCAGTGCTTCCGAGGTCAAGGGCGCCGAGGCGGACAAGAAGGGCAAGTTCTTCTCGGTCCTCAAGGTATTCTCGGATATCTTTATCCCCATCATTCCTGCCTTCGTCGGCGCTGCAATCATCATCGGCCTTAAGTCGCTGATCGTTGCCAACGGCCTCTTTGGCATGGAAGGCAGCCTCGCCGATCACAGCGAGTTCCTCAAGAACCTCGCAAGCTTCTTTGCCATTATCGCCACCACGTTCGACTACCTGCCTGTCCTGGTTATGTACAGCGCGGTCAAGCGTTTTGGCGGTAACCCGATCCTGGGCATCCTCGTCGGTATCGTCATGGTTCACCCGAGCCTTATGAACCGCAACACGTTCGTTATGGACCCGACGGGTGCTGAGTACTGGAACTTTGGTCCGCTATCCATTCCCATGGTTGCTTTCCAGGGCGGCGTGTTCCCTGCAATCCTGACTGCCTGGTTTATGGCCAAGGTCGAAAAGATTGCCCAGAAGTACATCCCCGAGGTCGTTTCGTTCGTCTTTGTCCCGACCGTTACCCTGATTCTTGCTAACGTCGCCCTGTTCACCGTGTTCGGCCCGCTCGGCAACCTGATCGGCGACGTCCTCGGCGGCGTAATCGATATCCTGTACAACAGGATGGGCGTCTTTGGTGCCTTTGTCTTCGCCGCGTTCCTGCAGCCGCTTGTCGTTACCGGTACGCATCAGTTCATCCAGGGTATCGAGGCAAACCTCGTCGCCACGACTGGCTTCAACTACATCCAGGCCATCTGGTCGGTTTCCATTATCGCCCAGGGCGGCGGCGCCATCGGCATGTACCTCATTCATAAGAAGCATTCCAAAGAGCGCAACATCTGCATGTCGTCCTTTATCCCGACGCTGGTCGGAATCTCCGAGCCCGCTATCTTCGCTGCAAACATGCGCTACTCGATCATCCCGTTCATCTGCGCTTGCATCGGTGCAGGCTGCGGCGGTGCCTTCGTGAAGCTCTTTGAGGTGCGCGCCATCGGTCAGGGTCTGACCGGCGTGCTTGGCCTGCTCATCGTCACGCCCGAGACGCTCATGTGGTATGTGGCTGGCAATCTCATCGCCTTTATCGTGCCGATCGTCTTGATCTTTGCCTACAACAAGGCAAAGGGCGTGCCGACCACTGATGAAGAGGGCGCTGGCGCTGGCTTCGATGTCAGCTTCTAGTTGAGCCGTTCAGCGTAATCTGAGGATAAGTCCATTTGAGGAAGGGCGTTCGGCTCGTGTGAGTCGAGCGTCCTTTCCCATAGACGAGAAGGTCAATGGCGATGTTTAATCAAAAAAACAAGGTGATGCGTGCGGACTATGAGCAGTGGCGAGCTGGACAGGATGAGACGGCGGCTCGCATCGCGTCCGACCCCGATAGGCTTTTGTTCCATGTGGAGCCTGAGCTTGGCTGGCTCAACGACCCCAACGGTTTGGTTCAGATTGGTGATACGTATCACATCTATCATCAATACGATCCGTTCGATGCTGCGCATGGCGGTCCAGTGCTTTGGAACCATCTGACGACAAAGGATTTTGTGACGTACGAGAATCGCGGCCCCGTGTTGTTCCCCGATTCCGATTTGGATTCGAGTGGAGCGTATTCTGGTTCTGCCTTTGTACGTGATGGCAAGATTCACTACTTCTATACCGGCAACGTTAAGCATTTTGACCGCGATGATTACGACTACGTGTTGACGGGCCGTGAGCAAAACCAGATTCATATGGTTGCCGAGAATCCCGACGAATTGGGCGAGAAGCGCATAGCTGTTGGGCCGGTCGATTACCCCGACGATATCGGTACGCACGTGCGCGACCCCAAGATCCTTGAACACGACGGTATCTACTACATGGTTCTCGGCGCTCGTACGAAAGACGATCGCGGGTGCGTGCTTGTCTATACCTCGCGCAATCTTGAGGACTGGAGCTATGCGACGCGCATTGAGTTGGACGAGAAGTTTGGCTTTATGTGGGAGTGCCCCGATCTGTTTGAGCTCGATGGCGAGCTTATTCTCGTTTGCTGTCCGCAGGGTGTGCCTGCCGATGGTTGGCATTTCCGCAATCCGCATCAGTGCGTGTGGTTCTCCATCGAGGCCGATTGGGAGGCGCCGAGCTTTAAAATCGTCGGGCAGGGCATGCCCCCGATGGTCGATGCCGGTTTTGATTTCTATGCTCCGCAGTCCTTTGAGGATGCTGCAGGCCGGCGTTTGATGATCGGATGGTCGGGTTGCCCCGATGCGACGGCAGAAAACCCGACGGTGGCGCGCGGGTGGCAGTGCGCGTTGACGGTGCCGCGAGAGCTGAGCATGCGCGATGGTAAGCTCTGCCAGCAGCCGGCGCACGAGATTGAGAGGATGCGCGGCGACTGCGTTCGCGCGACAGGCGGTGAAACCGTTGAGGAGCCGGGCCGCCTGTTTGATCTTGTGGTTTCCTGTGAGGGCGCCAAGATGGTCGAGCTCGAGATTCGCAAGGGTGTCTTTGTGCGCTATGCAGACGGGATGCTTACCCTCGACATGGGTGACGAAGGCTATGGGCGCGACCAGAGGTCGATCGAGCTCAGCGAGCTTCGCGACCTGCGCGTGCTTTCGGACACTACGATGGTCGAGATTTTTGCAAATGGCGGCGAGGCGGCACTTACGAGCCGTACCTATTCGCCGGCGGTTTCGGCGATGGGGTTGCATGCCGAGGGTGCGGCATCGATGAATTTCTACCGCCTCGTGCATTAACCGTGCATGGGGCACGATTGGACTTGCTGGGCGAAATGAATCGCAGTTGCCGCGGCCAACTACCGTTTATCGCGTATAGCGACCGTTTGCGGAGTAAGTAACACTTAGTAATAAACCGTGTAGAATCTCAGGTTAGCACGGAGTTTTCCAGGGAGACGCTGTCCTTTGTTGTGCGCAAGGGGCGGCGTCTCTTTGGCGCTTGGACGCCGTTGTGCAACAGTGCGGCGGCGCGTGCCATGTATTGAAAAGCCAATGTCGAGATGGGTCGTGATAATAATGGGCAAGTACGTAATCGTGGTTGAGTCTGGGTCGGATGTGACGCCGGAGCTCTGCGAGCGCTACGGCATCGTGCGCGTGCCCATGCATGTCACGATTGGTGACGAGACCGTCGAGGACGGCTCCATCGATCCGCTCGAGATTTACTCGCGCTGCAACGAGTTTGGCGTAATGCCCAAGACCAGCGGCTGCGCGCCTGCAGATTTTGCGCACGTATATGACCGTATCCATGCCGAGCAGCCCGATGCGACCATTCTGCATCTTGCGTACTCCGAAGTCACGACTTGCTCGCATCAGTCCTCCAAGATTGCGGCTAAGGGCCGCGACTACGTATTCTCCATGGATACGCGTTTTGTCTCGGTGGGCCAGTCGCTCGTTGCCGTCGAGACCGCCAAATACATCGAGGCTCACCCCGATGCCACCGTCGACGAAATTTTCGCCTTCACCAATTCGGTGATGGACCGTGTGCTGCTGGGCTTTGTTCCTACCGACCTAGCCTTCCTTAAGGCGGGAGGTCGTCTGTCCAACGTGGCATTCCTTGGCGCCCACCTGCTCAAGATTAAGCCCTGCATTGAGGTGACGGGCGGTAAGTTTGTGGCGACCAAGAAGTTCCGCGGCTCTATGCTCAAGTGCGCCCGCGCCTTTATTGACCACATGGTTGCGAAGGGCGAGATTGACTACTCGCACATTGGCCTGGCGTATTCGGTAGGCCTTTCCCAGGAGCTGCGCGACGACATGGAAGTCTATGCGCACGACCTGGGCTTTAAAGACGTTACCTGGACTCAGGTCGGCGGTGTCATCTCGAGCCATTGCGGCCCGACCGCCTTCGGTGCGGTGCTCACGCTCAAGGCGTAAAGGCTGTAGGCGAGCATTCTTCGCCTTCACATCTCGACATGGGCTCCCGTCACGGTAATGGGGGATAGATTAAAACGTGCCATTCTAGCCCGAGACGTTTAAACGCAAACGTATGGGCTAGAATGGCTCTGGCATTTATGTAGCTAAAATCAAAGAGAGGCAAGGTAGCGGGAATGGCTGAGATGACGCTCGAGGGTGTGGACGCTCGTCCTGAGGACTCCGCGTTTGCCCTGGGCCGCGTGCATTCGATTGAGACGATGGGAACGGTCGATGGACCCGGCATCCGCTTTGTGGTGTTTGTTCAGGGCTGCCCCATGCGTTGTGCGTATTGCCACAACCCCGATACCTGGTCGGTTAACGGCGGCACCATGGTGACCGTCGAGCACCTGATGGACGAGTTCCAGAGCAACCATGAGTTTTACCGCAGCGGCGGTATTACGGTGTCCGGCGGCGAGCCGCTCCTGCAGCCCGCATTTTTAGCCGACCTGTTCCGCGCCATGCACAATAACCCTGATGGTCGCGTGCATACCTGCTTGGATAGCTGCGGCTATGCGTTCGATCCCACGCATCCCGAGAAGTTCGATGCCGTACTCAACGAGACCGATATGGTGCTGCTCGACATTAAACACGCCGATCCCGTCGAGCATAAAAAGCTGACCGGTTGCGATCCCGCACGCATTCTGGCGTTTGGTGATGAGCTTGCCCGTCGCAAGATTAAGGTCGTTATCCGCCACGTGGTGGTGCCCGGCATTACCGATACGGTTGAGGAGTGCGAGGCACTCGGTCGTCTGATTGCCCCGTGGCATAACGTGGTGGGCCTGGAAATGCTGCCGTATCACACGATGGGCGTCGTCAAGTACGAGCAACTGGGGATTCCCTATAAGCTTGAGGGCATTCCACAGATGGATACCGCGCGCATGCCCGAGCTGCGCAACGCCGTCATGACGGGCATGAAAAAGCGCCGCGCGGAACTCAAAAACGCTATCGGCTAGCGAGCCATTCTGCTCCCCAAGGGCACTCATTGGGGACAGACTTAAATGAGTGCCCCTGGGCACCAAGTTGATTGCCAAAGAGCCCCGTCAAATTGCGGTGGAATAGTTCTTGTTTTTCGGCTTATGCCGCCCAAACAGGAACTATTCCACCGCAACTGCGTTTTGGGCGGAGATGCGCAACAGAATCGTGCCATATGGATAAATACGCTTGTGGTTTCTTTAAAGACACCTTAAACGCCGCTGAATATCTTTGGAAAGAAATGCCTGCTCGGTATTATGCTGCTCGTATATGAACGGTAGCAGTCAGGAGACCACGTGCGAAACAACGCATCGCGGGACGAGTATGTGCCGCAGCATAGCAGCAGATATGAGACGAAGGGCACGTCTTCGCGTGGCCTTGTTGACGCTCGCATCCGCGTGACGAAGATTGCCGCCATTGGGATGTTAACGTTGGCGGTTATTATCCTCGGAATTACCGCCAAAACCTACGCGTCGGAGCGAATGGCACACTCAGATGCGTCAACGGTACAGACGCAAAACAAAAAGGGCTCTGAATCTAAAGCCACCGCAAGCCAAACCCTGTCGACAGCGAGCCTTAAGACGAGGCTTTCGAAGGCGGACTTTAACGATATTCCCTCAGGCGATACCGTGCAGACCTTCTCACTGGTTGATAACCAGATCCCCGTCCTGGAGGATGAGAGCCTCGCCGCGCTCCAAGATGCCCTGAGTCAGGCGCAGGAGCTGGGCGATGTGGGCGTAGTGTTCTACGACCTATCGAGCGGCAAGGGCGTGACGTATAACGCGGACGCCGAGGTGTACGGTGCGAGTAGCTACAAGGCACTTTATGCGTTGTACATCTGCGAATCTCTGGTCGAGACGGGCCAGGTCTCACTCGATGATTCCCTTGGCACCTATGGCGGCTACAACATGGGCTGGCAGACGGTGCGCGACCTGATCGAGGCCGCGGTCGTTAATTCGGATAACGATTCGTTTATCGCGTTGCGTGCGGCGTTTGACCGTGTCGGTTACGAGGATTGGATTGTCGGTCTTGGCGTCGATTACGATACCGCACTCGATCCGATGAGTGATTTTCCCACTTATTGCCCGCGCACCTCGGCCAAGTTGTGGTGCGAGATGAGCGAGTATCTGAGCCATGATACCGAGACGTCACAATGGCTGTCGGGCCTTCTGGCCTCTACGGCCCGATCGTTTATTCGTGACGGCATTGCGGACGACCAAGCCTTGGTGCGCAACAAGGCAGGCTGGATTAGCGAGGATGGTTGCTATTCGACATGCGATGCGGGCCTTATCGACATCGATGGTCGTACCTATGTCATGAGCATCATGACATCGATGCCATGGAGCGATCGCTCGAGTGAGCTGGTGGCCGCGATTGCTAAGGCGTTCTTTGATACGCGAGCTGCGCTGGCCTAGCGTGTTCGTTTGACGAGGTCAAACAAAATGCTGGTACCATACCGTGGTTGAGAATTTCGTATAGGTTTGGGGAATGGCATGGCTACCATCGCGATTATCGGTGCACTCGAAAAAGAGATCATGCAGATTAAGGAAGAGCTGAGCGACGTTTGCGAGGCACAGGAGGCAGGCTTGAACGTTGTGAGCGGTGAGTTCGACGGCCTGACGCTTGTCGCCACGACCGCGGGCATGGGCACGGTGAACGCCGCTGCTGCGACGCAGCACCTCATTAGCAAGTATGCTCCACAGGCAGTTGTGCTTTCGGGTATCGCGGGCGGTTTGAACCCCAAGCTTCATATCGACGACGTGGTCATCGGCAAACGCCTGCGCTATCTGGATACCGATACCGCGCTTATTGCCGAGTCTGCACCGGGGCTCGAGGAGTTTGGCTCGACGCCTGCGCTGGTCGATATTGCTGCCGATGTGCTTGCTGAGCGTGGCTTTGTCAACGCTTCCACAGATGCAGCCGCCTCGAACGAGGGTGCAAAGCAGTTCCTCGTCGGCACGATTGCCACGGGCAACCGCTTTGTAACGGGCGCCGCCATGCGCAACGACGCTATCGAGGCGACGCATGCCGATTGTGTCGGCATGGAGGGCGCGGCGATTGCCCATGTCGCAACTAAAAATGGTGTCGATTGCCTGGTGCTGCGCGCTATCAGCGATAATTGTGATGAGGCGTACGATGCGATTTGCGACCGTGAGTTCGACCTGTTCGAGTATGCCCGTACCGCGAGTGGCATTACGCTCGATATCGTTCGCCGTATCGCTGCTATCTATTAGCGCGCTCTTTTGTAAGAACCTACGACCAAGGAGTGTCCATGGCCGATTCCATTAACTACCAGCTTGCCAAGTTCGTCGCCAGCTATGGCAAGGTTTCGCAGATTCCCGAGTCCACCTGCCCCGAGGTGAGCTTCGTCGGCCGCTCCAACGTGGGCAAGTCGTCGATCATGAACAAGCTTTTTGGCCGCAAGAACCTCGTCAAGGTTTCGAGCACACCGGGCAAGACGAGCAATATCAATTTCTTCGAGGCCGATGACGTGCACTTCGTTGACCTGCCGGGCTATGGTTTCGCCCGTCGTTCCAAGGCCGAGCGTGACCGCTGGGCAGAACTTATCGGCGACTTCTTCGACTCGGAGCGCAGCTTTAACCTGGTCGTGTCGCTGGTGGATATTCGTCACGACCCGAGCAAACTCGACCATGACATGATCGACTACCTGCAGGGCAACGAGTTCAACTTTATCGTCTGCCTCACCAAGGCTGACAAGCTCAGCCGCACCCAGCAAGCCCGCCAGGCAGCGGCCATCAAAAAACAGCTCAACGTCCCGGCCGAGAACGTAATCATTACAAGCTCCCAGACCGGCACCGGCATCGACGAACTCAAAAAACGCATCGCCGAGGCTTGCCTCTAGTAAGGGTTCTTGGCAGGCAATAGTTTGCATCTATCTATATCACCCCAGTGATAGTTATTGGTACACTATCACTGGGGTGATATTTTTGTTTGGAGGTCGATATGGAGCTTTGGCACGGGTCGGAGGTTGTTGTCGAGCATCCGTCGTTGGATAAATGCAGACAATTCAATGACTATGGGTGTGGGTTTTATTGCACGCCACATGAGGAAATGGCAATGGAGTGGGCATGTCGGACTGAGTCTGATGGCATTGCAAATCGATATGAGCTCGATATGGATGGTCTCGCAGTCTTGGATTTGGAGTCCGGGGAGTTTTCAATTCTCAATTGGCTTGCGATTTTGGCTAACAATAGGGAGTTCAATGTTTCGACACCGCTGGCGCGCGAAGGACTTCGCTATCTGCTGGATAACTGCCTGATTGATATTTCTCCCTATGACGTAATTCGAGGTTATCGCGCCGACGACTCCTATTTTTCGTTTGCAAGACAGTTTGTCAGCGGCATGATCTCGCTCAGGCAGCTGCAACGTATCATGCGCTTGGGTGATTTGGGTATCCAATATGCTCTTATGAGCGAGTGCGCATTTTCGGCGATTAGATTCTGCGATTGGAAGCAGGCTTTGGGGTCTGAGTTTTATCCCAAGCGTTTTGAGCGAGAGCAGAATGCTCGACGCAAATACTTGGATACGGTTAACGGGTTCGATTCCGAAGGTATCGACATTAGGGATTTAATGGCAGGGAGGGTTGATTTAAATGATCCAAGAGTTAACGGATTGTGGGCCGAGTAGGACATATCCCGTCTACTACCTTGAGGATGCAATGAACAACCTTGGCGACTGCTTTGACTATGCCGTGAACGACTATGGAGCGGAAGGGTCCGAGGTCGCTGAGCTCTTTTGCCTGAGCGGTGTAGCTCGCGAGTTCGAACGCGGCAACGCATGGGTCGTATCGGGAAAATCGGGCGTTGAGCTGTTCGCGCTTATCGCCGAAAGGTCGGGCTATCAATCAAGGCCGATGCCAAATCGAACCTACCGATTCGAAAAGACACCGGAATATTGGACAGGCTGGATATTGGCATACCTTCAGTGGCGCCTAGGAGAGTCTTTCGAAGATTTGCTGCATGTCGTTCCATTTGATGTGCTACGCAGTCTGTACTACCCCTGGCACGAAGCCTCGGAGGAACGTGTGGCTCGCCTCGTCTGCGATATGGCGAAGAAAGCGTCCAGGCGAACAAAACTTGCGTTAGCAAGAAAGAAGCTTAAGAAAACCCAACAAGACCTGGCATACGAATCAGGCGTATCACTCCGCTCAATCCAAATGTACGAACAGCGCCAACGAAACATCAACGAAGCCTCAGTAACAACCGTAAGAGCTATAGCAAAAGCCCTCCACTGCAATATCGAAGACCTCCTAGAACCAGTTTTCGAATACAAAGAAACCAGCGCCGCCTAAAGGGGATTTTGGCCACTGATTGCTCAATTTGTGGTTCACCAAGGGCAATTTGAGCAGCGAAGCCGGCTGTCTCGTTGGAGCGTGCAGGCCTTGTTGATATTTAAATCCGCTTTCATATTGAAATGCCCCGCCAAGCTAAAGTGCTCGGCGGGGCAATTTTCGATTGACGATGCTGCCAGGGGTTGAGTTTTAATATATCGCGAGTAAGAGGCGTCTGAATTTAGTAATCAAAGAAAATTATTCAATTCGAGCGCTTAGCCAGTACTCTCCATTCGAAGCTACGATTGCATACGTAATTCCATTTTTGACAGTTGGCGTATCTACGCAGGCAGCACCAACTTCCTTGGCGTCTGAAAACGAAAGTGTTGGATCGATTGCTTGTATAGTTGCCAATGCTGTCGCCGCGGCATAGTCGGAGTTTTCGAAGTACATGACTATGTTTTTGAAGCAGTTTTCGGATCCAAGATAGCTGAGTAGCACCGGGTTACTCGAGTCCGAAAAGAAGCCTCCAATACCGGCAATCTTTGAACCGTTTTTAATCTGAAGTTCGAGCCCCATGCCGCTATCGTCTAGTTCGTAATCCGCATTCATGCTGCTGCAATTGGGGATATCGGAGAATTCCTCGTTAAGTCGATCAATAAAGCCTTTTGGGGAAATTGAAAACTTTCCGTCGCCAAGAAAAGATGTGATTTCCTTCTCGTTGCGGGTGTCAACGACCTCTTCGCATCTCTCGCATTCTCGTATTTCCTTCGAAGTGGCATCTACGTAGTCGACTTCTTTGGTCCACGAGCCCGGTTGGTGTCCGAGTGGCTCCCCTTTCGTTTCGCCGCAACGCTGACAGGTCTTCGGTGTCGTACAAGTTGCTTCTTCCCATTCGTGCCCGAGAGGTTCTCCCTCGGTTTTGCCGCAACTTTTGCATACACGGGGGCTGGTGCAGGTTGCATTGGCCCATAGCTTGTGGCTACAAAACAATTGAGGAAACAGCATGGGCAAACTGAAGATGATGACAACTGCCACGGCAGCTGCGATTGCCGCTCGTTTTTTATTGCCTAATTTATGAATGGCCCGCGTTAGAAGTGAGTCGTTTTCTTCATTTTTGCGTGCGCCGTCATCTTCGTTTGATGGCGGAATTTCAGAGGAGGAGGTGTCGCTAGCACCATCAGAAAACTGCTCGGCTTTGAAATCCGGCTTCCGCTCGTCGGACTCGCTGAGTGCCTTTTCCTCGTCGGGCTCCTTCATCTCGTCATTCATGTTTATCGAGGCTCCTTCCTAGCTATGAATCTGCGATGGGCATTTTTGATAAGCGGAATGGCTGATGACATAAATATATCCCAGTTTGGGATATATCAAAATGGAATATAGCGTAAACGGCATGAACGTTGATGCTAACAGGACATGCGGAAAATGCCTTTCCCAGATTCGTCGGGAGCAAGGTATCACTCAGGTTGAACTCGCAAAGAAACTGGGGGTACCTCAATCGTTCATCTCAAAGGTCGAGACCGGGGAACGCAGCCTTAGGGTTTATGAGCAGTTTGCCTATGCGGACGCACTCGGAATTACTGTTGAGACGCTAGTACGTAAACTTGGGGCTGTTTTGAGTAGCGAAGATAATTAGATGACGTCACGTATCGATCATCAATTAGAAATTAAAACAGAGCTATAAGGCGAATGAGATGCTGGGAAGTGCGCCTTTATCAAATAGAAGCCAAAAAATCAGCCCAGCGACTTTCCAGAGCGTAGGTTCCTGTAGCCGCCGCCAGCGAAGTTAACGTAGGGGAGGCCAGGGGCTTTGCCCCCAAATCTTTCCGTATCGTGAAGGGTTCTTTGTCCGCTGCTCCGAAGGAACGCAAGATTAAATCAGCGAATGCGATATCCTGTCGAGGCTGCGCAGGCCCCCTTGGGGCTTCCCCTGAAAACAATCCGCAGATCGAATTGCCCCGTCGCGCGAAGCGCACGACGGGGCAATTCATGATCGAGGACGTTTTCAGGGGAAGCCCCAAGGGGACCGGTGAGAGCAATGAGGCAGGACGCTACAGGTATTCGATCTGGGCGCCCTCGGTGTCGCACGTCAGAATGTGCGTATCACACTTGGGAAACTGCTCGCGTAGCTTGACCTGTAGGAACTTTGCCACGATGGTGTCGTCAGTCACGGCCATGAGGGTCGAGCCGGAGCCACTGATCCAGATGGTCTTGGCGCCGCCGTTAAGGCAGGTATCGCGCACGGCGTTGTAGTCGGGGATGAGGCGGCGACGATAGGGCTCCTGGATGCGGTCGTCGTTGGCGGCGGCAATCAGGTCCAGGTCGCCGGTTTCCAGGCCGCGCGTCATGCCGGCGATGCGGCCCATTTGCCATACGGCGGTGGAGAGCGGAATCTCCTGCGGCACGACCTTGCGCGCCTCGCTCGTGTGTACCTCGTAGGGCGGAATCACGGTAATAAAACGCAGGCGATCGCTCACCTCGTAGCGCAGGCACTGGGGGAGCGAATCGGTCGGCGTAAAGGAGCAGACGGCGCCGCCCAGGATAGCAGGGGCGACGTTATCGGGATGGCCCTCGACCTCGGTGGCAATGCGGACGAGCTCAGCGCGGTCGACGGTGTGGCCTGTCAGTGCGGCGGCGGCCATAATGCCGGCGACGACGCAGGTGGAGCTTGAGCCCAGGCCGCGGGCGACGGGCACGTCGGTCTGAATGTCGATAGCAACGGGAAAAGCCGGCTCGCCCCACGCGGCCAGAGCATCGACAAAGCTCACATAGACCAGGTTATTCTCGTTTTGGAACTCCTCGGGGCAGCCCGTGATGGTGAGCTTGTCGGCGCGCTCGAAGGTGAAGTGCGAGTAGAGGCTAACGGCCATGCCGAGGGTGTCGTAGCCGATGCCTAGGTTGGCGCTGGTTGCTGGGACGGTGATTTTGATCATGTGAGTCCTCCTGGGCGGGTCTGGCCGTTTAGTTCGCTGCTCGGGCAGTCCTGGCTCGCTCGGAAAGCACATTAAGTGCTTTCCGGCTCGTGCGGAACTCGCGACGAACTAAACGGCCAGACCCGCTCGCACGCTCGTCATCATCCCGAAAGCTAAATAATTAGAAGGTGCGCCGGCTTTCGCCGGCGCTTAATAAGGGATCTAGTTGGTGCTCATTCGTTTTGCTGCAGACTCGACGTAGCTTGCCATCTCATCGACGTCGCAGACGTCTTCGAAGCGGACGGGCTTGGATTCGAGTTCGGCGAGCTGGGTCGGGGCGACCGTGTTGGTGGCCTGCTCGAGCACACGCATAGCCTCAAAATCATCTTCGGGAATGTCGAGGCCCAGGGCGTCGCAGCAGGCGCGCGGGAACTTGTAGGGGCTGGCGGTCGAAAGCAGCACGCGGGCCTTGGCACCCTCGGCGGGAACGACCTGCTCAAAGACGTGATAGCCGCAGGCGGTGTGCGGGTCGATCACGTAGCCGTTCGCATCCCAGCAACTCTTGATGGCAGCGCGGACCTCGTCCTCGCTGGCCCAACCGCAGCCAAAGACGCTCTGAATCTTTGCCAGCAGGTCGGCGGGAACCTCGTAGCGACCAGTCTGTGCCAGCTGCTCCATAAGGCCGGCAACGAGTTCGCAGTCGCCATCGGACAGGAAGTAGAGCATGCGCTCGAGGTTGGAGCTAATAAGGATGTCCATCGACGGCGAGATGGTCGTGAAGAACGGGCGGTTACGGTCGTAAACGCCGGTGGTCAGGAAGTCGGCAAGCACGTTGTTCTTGTCGCTCGCCACGACGAGCTTGGCGACGGGCAGACCCATGCGCTTGGCGTAGTAGCCGGCCAAGATATCGCCAAAGTTGCCGGTCGGTACGCAGAACTCCACGGCGTCGCCGGCCTCGATGGCGCCGGCGCGCAACAGCTGCGCATAGGCGGCAAAGTAGTAGACGACCTGCGGTACCAGGCGACCGACATTGATGGAGTTGGCGCTCGAAAGCACCGTGCCGGCGGCCTCCAGACGCTCGGCAAGCTCCTTATCGGCAAAGATGCGCTTGACGGCGCTCTGAGCGTCGTCAAAGTTGCCGCGGATGCCGCAGACGGCGACGTTGTCGCCCTCCTGCGTGGACATCTGCAGGTTCTGGACGCGGCTGACCTTGCCCTCGGGATAAAAGACGGTGATGCCCGTGCCCGGAGCGTCGGCAAAACCGGCGAGCGCGGCCTTGCCCGTGTCGCCCGACGTGGCGGTGACGATCATGATGCGCTCAGCGCCGCCGTCCCTGGCGGAAGTGCGGGCCATCAGACGGGGGAGCATCTGCAGGGCGACGTCCTTAAAGGCGCTCGTGGGGCCGCCAAAGAGCTCCATCACATAGGTCTGAGGGGCGTCGGCGCCCGGCGCAGCGTCGAGTTTGACGAGTGGCGTAACCTCTTCACTCGCGAACGTGCCGCGGTATGCCTCGTCGACACACGCCGAAATTTCTTCGGCCGTGTAATCATTCAGTAACATTCCCAACACATCTTGAGCGATTTCAAAGTACGATTTATCTGCAAGCGAGCTGATATCGACCTGCTGGGTGCCGAGCTCGTCCGAGACAAACAAACCCCCGTCGGGACCGATGCCGGTGCGGATTGCCACCTTACTTGAGCACGATAAAGTGCGTCCTCGTGTACTATGATAAGTTCCCATATAACACTGCTCCTCGGATGCCTTGGTCCCAATCGGTGAAACCATGGTATCAGAGCGCGCAAAACAGGTTTGCAGAGGCTTTTAGAAAGGTAACCTCAAGCCCATGATTAAGATTGCCAAGTTTGGCGGCTCGTCGGTCGCCGACGCCGAACACTTCAAGAAGATCAAGGCCATCGTCGATGCCGACCCTGCCCGCCGTTTTGTGGTGGTTTCCGCCTGCGGCCGCCGCTTTAAGGGCGACACCAAGGTGACCGACCTGCTCTACCTGGTTAACGCGCACGTTAAGTATCACGTGTCGTGTGAGGAGCTGCTCGAGGACATTGGCCAGCGCTATTTTGATATCGCTGACGAGCTGGAGCTCACCTATCCCATCCGCGAGGAGTTCGCGGCCTTTGCCGAGCGCGCCCGCTCGGGCGGCTACTCTACCGAGGAGCTCGTGAGCCGTGGCGAGTACTTCACCGCTCGCCTGATGGCGGAGTACCTGGGCCTGCCGTTCCTGGACGCCGCGACGGTTGTGGCGTTCCATCATGACGGTACGCTCAGCATGAATCGCACCTCCGAGCTGGTGCAGGAGTACGGCCAGCAGGGCGGCTTTGTTATGCCCGGTTTCTACGGCGCGACGCGTGAGGGCCAGATCAAGCTGCTCGACCGTGGCGGCGGCGATATTTCCGGCTCGATCCTGGCCAAGTGCCTGAGCGCCGACTTGTACGAGAACTGGACCGACGTCTCGGGCTTCTATTCTGCCGATCCTCGTATTGTTCCCGAGGCTCAGCCCATTGCGCGCGTTACCTACGAGGAGCTGCGCGAACTTTCGTACATGGGTGCAAGCGTCCTGCACGAGGAGGCCGTGTTCCCCGTGCGCGAGGCGGGTATTCCGCTGGTCATCAAGAACACCAATGCGCCGCAGGACCCCGGCACCATCATTAGCGAGACGGCTGATGAGGGTGAGGCAGAGCCCATCATTACCGGCGTGACCGGCAAGCGCGGCTTTGTCGCCATCAACGTTGCCCGCGACCGCACCAAGCCCCGTGTTGGCTTTATGCGCCGCGCGCTTTCGGTCTTCGAGCGCTATGACGTTTCCGTCGAGCACATGCCCACCGGTGTCGACCGCTTTGGCGCCGTGGTGCAGGAGCAGGACGTGCACGACTCGCTGTACTCGCTTGTGGGCGACATTCAGCAGGAGGTCGAGCCGCTCGAGATCGAGGTTGTCGAGGGCCTGGCGCTCATCGCTACCGTCGGCCGTAACCTGCGCGGCCGCGCAGGTATCTCGGGCCATCTGTTTGGTATGCTTGGCCAGGCCGGCGTGAGTGTGCGCATGATTTCACAGAGCTGTGACGAGATCAACATCATCATTGGCGTGGAGGAGAAGGACTTCGATCTGGCGATTCGGACCATTTACCGTGCCTTCTCCGATGAGAACGGCATTGTGAAGGTCTCCGACCTGGAGGCTTCCGCGCCGGTCGATCCTGCTCTGGCTGCGCTCCACAAGTAGCTGCTATCTCGCTAGATTTTTGGGACTCGCCTCAAAAATCTACGGCGGGGCGTTTCGTTTCGGTTTCGTTTCGACGGGGCGGGTTTCGTGCCCGCCCCGTTCTTGTATACACTGGCAACAATAATCGGCCTGCTTGGCGTGCGGGCGATAGCCACAACCTTTAAAGGGGGAAGCATGAAACAGTACACGGTTGCTATTTTGGGCGCGACGGGAGCCGTGGGCACCCAGATGCTCGAGTGCCTCAACGAGCAGGAGTTTCCGGTCGGTAAGCTCAAACTGCTGGCAAGTGCACGCTCCGCGGGCAAGACCGTTGAGTTCCGCGGCGAGCAGATTGTGATCGAAGAGGCTTGCCCCGAGGCCTTTGAGGGCTGCGATATTGTGCTTGGCGCCGCCGGCGACGACATCGCCAAGGAGCTGCTGCCCGAGGCCGTCAAGCGCGGTGCCGTCGTGGTCGATAACAGCCATGCCTTCCGCATGGACCCCGAGGTGCCGCTGGTCGTGCCCGAGATCAATGCCGACGATATCAAGTGGCATCACGGCCTTATCGCCAACCCCAACTGCGCGACCATTATCGGCCTGGTTCCCACGTGGCCACTGCATCAGCTCGCTGGTGTGAAGCGCATGATCGTCTCGACGTACCAGGCGGCTTCGGGTGCTGGCGCCCCCGGTATGGCCGAGCTCGAGGCTCAGCTGGCCGCCCTGGGCCGTGGCGAGGAGATTCCTGAGCCGCGCGCGTTTGCCGCCCAGCTGGCGAGCAACCTGATTCCGCAGATCGGCGGCGTCAAGGAAGAGGGCTTTACCTCCGAGGAGATGAAGCTGCAAAACGAGGGCCGCAAGATCATGCACCTGCCCGAGCTGCGCGTGAACTGCACCTGCGTGCGCGTGCCCGTGCTGCGTTCGCATTCCGAGAGCATTACGCTCGAGTTTGAGCGCGATATAACGGTTGAGGAGGCTCGTGCTGCGCTGGCTGCTGCTCCCGGCGTCAAGCTGGTTGACGATATGGCTGCCGAGGATGCACACGACCGCTTCCCCATGCCGATGGACACCTCCGACCAGGACCTGATTTGGGTCGGCCGCGTGCGCCGCGACATCTCGAACCCCGAGGCTGCGCGCGGCATCACCTTCTGGTGCTGCGGCGACCAAATCCGTAAGGGCGCGGCAACCAACGCCGTCCAGATCGCTAAGCTGCTCTGCGAGTAGTGTGACCTGTCCGGCGGGGGCCGGGCTTAGTTTTCAGAACGTCCTCGACCATGTGTGGCGCCTTGTCCTGCTCCTTCGGAGCCGCGGACAAGGCGCCACACTGGTCTGCGGAGTGTTCTGAAAACTAAGCCCGGCCCCTGCCTGCGGTGACGCTGCTGTGAGCGGTCTGCGATGGGGCCGTTGTTGGTCGGGGCCGCTGGGCTGATGTGGGGGCGCGTGGTTGTTGCGGGCCCTGGTCCCGGCGGCGGCCTCGGCGCTTCGCGCCTGCCGCCTTGGGGGACTGTGGGGCGCGGCCGGCAGCTGCGGCGCGTTGCGCCTGCTGCCTGGGGTGGCTGCGGGGCCGTGACGGCAGCCGCGGCGCTGTCGCGCCTGCTGCCTG
>DXZR01000018.1 GCA_019419555.1 Collinsella sp. | reverse complement strand
TGCCGCGCCCCGCAGTGCCCGCTTCCCCCGAGAACAATTATCAGTGCAGGTAGAAGGCCTGTCGATTTTCGAAAAAGGCGGTCATGGTTGGCCCCATCGAGTTAAACGTAGTAGATAGGCCCTTTTCGTGGCGGACCATCAAACGAACGCCGACGCTTGTGCTGTAGCCGCTCCGACCATTCGTAAGTTGCGGTGGAATAGTTCCTAAACTCGACTACTCAAGGCTAAAACCGGAGCTATATCACCGCAACTTAGGGGGGATGGGCGGGGGAGTACTAGTTGGGTGCTGCTGTCGGGCTGGGATGGTTTAGGCTCGCTCGCGATGCTTCCATTGTTTGCGGCACCAGCGCATGAGTGCTTTTACGACCGGGATGGTGATGAGGATTACCCAGGCGGGATGGGGTTGTTCCAGGCAGAGCCACATGTAGAGGAACCATGCCTCGGCACTGACTGAATAGACGACATCGATCAGCTTAGATAAGTGGCGTTGGTCGATAAAGTCGCCAAATGCGTAGTAGACGGGAATCAAAAAGACGAGGAAGAGTCCCGCAGCCCATGTGCCGTAGACAATGCCGAGCACCAGATAGGCGAGGGCGACAAGCGCGGGGAAGGGGAATTTGTTCCATGTACGTCCGACCTTGGTGTGGAAATGCTTGCCATGATGGTCGAGCTTGTCGTGTGCTTCCTTCCAGCTGGAGAACGTCTCGCCGTCGATGGTGACGGTGCCGTCGTCATTGGTATGCACGCTATGTCCATCGTCCTCAAGCGTATCGACATGCACGCCGTCTGGCCCCACATGCACCTCTTCGCCCTTGCGCTCGTTGGTCACATGGATGCCGTTCCAGCCAACATGGACTTCCTCGCCTTTATTGGGATCAATGACGTGGATGCCGCGCGCGAGGGAAATATCGACAAGTGGTTTGTCGCCGCAATCGGCGTGCTCGGCAGAATCTTCGGCCTCTTTAGCCTCATCCACCGTTTCGGTGCTGCCGTCCTCTGAGCTATCAGCATCGCTAGCCGCTTCCCCATACAACAACTCATCCAGCGACACGCCATACAGCGCGGCGAGCGCAATGAGGTTATCGGTATCGGGTGAGGACTCGCTGCGTTCCCATTTACTGACAGCCTGACGACTCACACCCAGCTGGGCGGCAAGCGCCTCCTGAGAAAGCCCGGCGGCCTTGCGGCGATCAACGAGCCGCTGCGCCATCGCAAGATCCATGGTGGTTCCTTTCGTTTGATGGTCGAATCGAATGAGCCGAGTATGCCGAGAACAACCGGTAGCGACCACCATTTCTAGTTAGAATCTGCTCCAACCCTACCGCAACTACCGGTAGCAACCCCTAACGACCAGCCATTTCAGGACAAATGTCAGTGCAAGTAGCAGCCAAGAGCCCCCACTCAGTAAATTGCGGTGGAATAGCTTCTAGATTTAGCCATTTGCGGGCTAAGCAGGAACTATTTCACCGCAACTGAATTTCAGACCAGGCACCCGCAGCAAGAAGACGAATTGCCTCGGCGAGTATGTAAACGAAGGACCCTCCGACCCCGCCCGACGTATTTCGATTGGCGACCTTTGACGGAGTCAAGGGAGGAGCCAAATCGAAATACGTCGGGCGGGGTCGGAGGGTCCGATGGGATGGATTTCGGCCGAGGCTATTCGTCGCCGAAGCTGATGCCCAGCGCCTTGGCCTCGCGCACCAGATCGCTCTGGGGGTCGACATACTTGAGCTTGCCGGCGACCTCCTCGAGCGGAATGTGGCACATCTTGCCGTCGCGCAGGGCAATCATGTAGCCAAACTCGCCGCGCAGGCAGCCAAGCGCGGCCTCGACGCCGCACTGGGTCGCAAAGATGCGGTCCTGGGCGTCGGGCTGACCGCCACGCTGCGTGTGGCCGGGGATGGCGACGCGGGTCTCGCGACCAGTCTTGGCTTCGATCTCCTTGGCGATGTCGTAGACAATCGACGGGCTCGTGCGCTCGGCGAGCTTTTTCTTGTACTCCTTCTTGGACAGCGCCGCGTCCTCCTTGGAGATAGCGCCCTCGGCGACGGACACAATGGTAAAGCGGCTGCCAGTCTCCATGCGATGCTCGATGGTCTTGATGACGTTATCCATGTCGTAGGGGATCTCGGGAATCAGGATGACGTCCGCACCGCCCGCGACACCGGCATACAGCGGGATCCAGCCAACCTTGTGGCCCATGATCTCGATGACGAACACGCGGCCATGGCTCGAAGCGGTGGTGTGGATGTCGTCGATGCACTTGGTGGCGACATCGATGGCACTCGTAAATCCAAACGTCAGCTCGGTGCCCCAGGTGTCGTTATCGATGGTCTTGGGCAGGGCGATAACGTTGAGGCCCTCTTCGCGCAGACGGTTGGCGGTCTTGGTGGAGCCGTTGCCGCCCAACATAAACAGGCAGTCGAGCTGCAGCTTATGATAGGTGTGGACCATCGCCGGCACCTTCTCGACGCCATCGGCCTCGGGAGTATCCAAGCGCTTGAACGGCGTACGGCTCGTGCCCAGGATGGTGCCGCCGCGGGTGAGGATGCCGCTAAAATCGGCGGGCGTCATGACACGGAATCTGCTGTAGATAAGGCCTTGGTAGCCGTCCTCAAAACCATAGATCTCGATAGGTTCTTCGCTATTGGTCATAAGCGTTTTGACGATGCCGCGCATAGTGGCGTTGAGCGCCTGGCAGTCGCCGCCACTGGTAAGAAGACCGATCCTAAGCATGATGAATCCTTCCGGGCAAGTTATAACATGCGCATAAGTTTACCCCCGCACACTGTTGATACGGGGGTAAAACGTGTTAGCTCAAGCGTATGGAAATGTAAGCAACGTCAGGGAACGTAAGGTCGACGGGCCTGGTTCCTTACAGTGCGAAGGCATCGACGTTGCCCCAGTGGCGGCGCAGCGTAATAGCGGCGGCGGGTTCGGTATTGTCAAAGACGACCGACCATTGCGTATTGCTGGTGATGTCTTCCGGATTGGGCTCTTGCGCTGCGGCGCGCAGGGCTTCCCAGGCAATCGTTTCGTCCTGGGCACCGACATGGGCGTCAAGGACATCGGCGATTGCGACGGCGCGCTCTTTACCATGGCCCAGCTCGCCATTCTTTTGGTTGGGCAGCACTTCGTCGCCATAGCAGGCGTAGAAGTTCGTAACCTGGCGTACAGGAGTCGCTTTGAAAGTGCGGTCCGAATCATGCGGATCCCACTCTACTACGCGCGCGTCACCGGCGGCGTCGTTGATAAAGAAGTGGTAGTCGCGTCCTGCCATGGCGTGCATGTCGTAGGCGGAAAGCAAGTCGACAGCTTCTTGCGTGGTGGTGGCACGGTCGAGCACCAGACGGATGGCGAGCGAGGTATTGATGACGGGGCGTTGCGTGTCCTGGTCACAGGGCTTGGAATCCAGAGTGAGTACGGCAATGGACACGCCGCATTCGTTAACACCGTCGAGCTGGGCAAACGGGCCCATGAGTGCGGCGGCACGTCCGTCGACGGAGTCAAGCGGAGTGTTATCGCCCAGGTTGTTAAGGGCGGCAAACCCGATGGAGGCATAGCCGCCTCGTGGGTGATTGCGCACCAGCAGCGCCGAGGTGTCGTCCTTAAAGTCGTAATTGCGACCGGTGCGCACGCGGCCTTCGGCATCTACGGCGACAAAAGCGCTGCAGGCAAACTGGGGTGCCTGGACATGTGCCGGCACACCGGGCAGCACCTGCGCCACCACGGCATCGATGTAGGCCTGGTCGTCGCGCACGCCAGCGGCGATGATGCGATCAAGATCGTAGTCGTAGGCGATGTCGATTGCGTACAGGTCATAGCCATCTGCATGATCGGTCAAGCGTTTGAGCGACGCGGCGGACTTGATTTGCTTGCGGTAAACGATACCGGCGGCAGCGGCAAGGCCGACCGCGACTCCCGCGACACCGCAGGCGATGGCAATGTTACGTGGCTTCATGACTGCTCCTCTCGTCCTGTTAGCGCAATTGTCGCAAAAGGAACGCGGGCATGATGGCTCAACTTGGTGAGCGGCGGGGGATTAAACATGGAATGAAGAGCGCGGCGCTGGCGTGGCGGGGTATGCTGGAGGGGACCATCAACCCAGCGAAAGGGGAGAGCATGACGGATCAGGAAACGCCCGAGCGCGCGCACGTGACGGCCGACGATATCGAGGCCGCCAACGACCTTATCGACTTTATCGAGGCATGCCCCAGCATGTTCCATACGGCGGCGACCATTATGGCCGAGCTCGACGAGGCGGGCTTTACCTACCTGCCCGAGAACGCGGCGTGGGATATCGAGCCGGGCGGTCGCTATTACACGCAGCGCAACACCTCGAGCGTTATTGCCTTTAAGGTGGGCGAGGACCTGGCCGCGACGTGGGGCGAGGATGGCGTTGCCGGCGACTATCATTTTCAGCTCACGGCGTCGCACAGCGATTCGCCGACGTTTAAGGTCAAGGCCGTGCCCGAGCTCGACGGCGCGGGTGAGACGCTGCGCCTGAACACCGAGGCTTACGGCGGCATGATCGACTACACCTGGTTCGATCGTCCGCTGGCGCTCGCGGGCCGTGTGCTGGTGCGCGAGGGCGACCGTATTGAGAGCCGCCTGCTTGCCACCGAGCGCGAGGTCGCTATTATCCCGAGCCTTGCCATCCACATGAACCGCGGCGTTAACGAGGGCTTTGCTCCCAACCGAGCCGTCGACCTGTGCCCGCTCATCAGCGCCGGCGACCTTAAACAGGGAGATTTTGACGCCCTGATCGCTGACGAACTGGACGTTGAGCCCGAGCAGATCCTGGGTCGCGACCTGTTCCTGGTCAACCGCCAGGATGCACGCATCTGGGGCTGGGCCGACGAGTTTATCTCGACGCCCAAGCTTGACGACCTGGCTTGCGCCTATACCTCGCTACAGGCATTTTTGGGTGCCGAGAACGCGCACGACATTTCGGTCTTCTGCTGCTTCGATAACGAGGAGGTTGGCTCCGAGACCAAGCAGGGCGCCATGTCGACGTTCTTGGCCGACGCGCTGCGCCGCATTAACGGATCGCTGGGCTTTGACGAAGAGTCGTATCATCGCGCACTTGCCGCCTCGATGCTCGTGAGCTGCGATAATGCGCATGCCGTGCACCCCAACCACGCTGAGAAGTGCGATGCCCGCAACCAGGTCGTGCTCAACGGCGGCATCGTCATCAAGGAAGCCGCCAACCAGCACTACTGCACCGATGCCTTTAGCCGCGCGGTGTTCAAGGCCATCTGCGATGACGCCGACGTACCCACACAGGCCTTCGCCAACAAGAGCGACATGGCCGGCGGCTCCACGCTCGGCAATCTGTCCAATATGCAGGCGAGCATGCATGCCGTGGACGTGGGCCTGCCGCAGCTTGCCATGCACTCGAGCTACGAGACCGGCGGCGTGCGCGACGTGATGTACGCCATCCGTGCCCTCACCGCTTTCTACGAGCGCAACCTAACCATCAACGGAGCCGAAAGCGTGGAACTCTAAAACCTGCCACAAGAGGACAGGTTTACTTTGGCAGGTTTTATCTGGGCAAATGCCAGTGGCATTGCAAGCCGATAGGGCCCTAAAACGCCGCAGGTTGAACAAAAGTCAGCGAGAGCCCGTCTGGGCGAGCAAGGTGCCTTGAAAGAGGAGGGCATTGGCCTTCTGGCCATGCCCGACGATTGAAAGGCAGATTGCCGTCCAGACGGGCTCGCAGCGTCGAGGGGTTCCGGCGTTTGGCAAAACGCCGGAACAATCAGTGTTCGATCCAGTAGCGGAGCGTCTCGCCGGCCTGCAGGTGACGCAGATTCTCCGCGGCGATGTCGACGACGTTGTTGAGCGTGGCGGCCAGGTGGAACCAGCCGGAGACGTGCGGCGTGATGAGCATGTTGGGTGCATCCCACAGCGGGCTTGTGGCGGGTAGCGGCTCGGGGTCGGTGACGTCGACCGCGGCGCCGGCGAGGTGCCCGGACTCCAGAGCGGTAACCAAGTCGTCGGTGACCACAAGGTCGCCGCGGCCGCCGTTGGCAAAGAAGGCGCCTGGTTTCATCGCGGCGAAGAACTCGGCGTTCGCCAGACCGCGGGTCTCGGGTGTGCTGGGCATAAAGGATGCGACGACGTCGGCCTCGGCCAGGCGCTCGGGCAGGGCGTCCATGCCGTCCATGTCCTCAAACACAATGGGGTAGACGAGCGGATGGCGCTTGATGCCACGGACGTGCGCGCCCATGCCGCGGCAGAGCGTGGCAAAGTGGCCGCCGATATCGCCCGCGCCCAGCACCAACACGTTGGCGTTTTTGAGCGAGGTGACCGGGCCCAAGTCCTCCCAGCGATGCTCGCGCTGCAAGTCGTGATAACCGGGCAGGCGCTTCATCATGGAAAGGACCATGGCAAACATGTGCTCGCTTACGGCCTGACCGTAGGCGCCGATCGAGCAAGACAGCTTGGCGTCAGCCGGCACGGTGCCGGCGGCAAGGTAGTCGTCATAGCCGGCGGTCTGCAATTGCAACAGCTGGAGATGCTCGCATGCCGTGAGCATGTCAGGGTCGATGTTGCCCAGGATCACGTCGGCATCGGCGACCTGCTTGCGCGTGGCGGCGTCGGCGCTCGTGTAGATAAAGTCCTCGCCCGGAGCACTCGACTCAAGAATTGCGCGATGACGGTCGTTGACGGGCAGCAAAACCAGGATGTTCACAAGCAGTCCTCTCCGCTCGACCTACCAAAAAGGGACAGGTTTATTTTGGCAGGTTTTATCAGGCAAAACGTTCAAATAAAAACGCCGGATGCAAGACGAGCGTACCCGTCAGCATCCGGCGCATCTACAGCTACCAGCTCAGCAGCTCGTAGCCGTCCTCGGTCACCACGAGCTGAACCTCGCACTGGGCCGAATCGCTGCCGTCCTTGGTGCGCACGCACCAACCGTCACCCTTGCTAATCTTGATGTCGGGCGCTCCGGCATTGACCATGGGCTCGATGGTAAAGACCATGCCCGGGGCCATGATGGTGTCCACGTCGGGCGCTTCGGTGGTAAAGCCCACAAACGGGTCCTCGTGGAACTCCTTGCCGATGCCGTGTCCACCGTACTCGCGCACCACGCTAAAGCCGGCGTCCTCGACCGTCTTTTGCACGGCCTCGGCCATAACGGACAACGGCAGCCATGGCTTGACGGCCGCCAGACCCGCCTCCACGCTGGCGCGGGTGACGTCGACCAGGCGCTGGCGCTCGGCCGAGACCTCGCCGATGCAGAACATACGGCTCGAATCACTAAAGTAACCGTCCAAGATCGTGGAGCAGTCCACGTTGATGATGTCGCCCTCGTGCAGGACGTCCGTATCGCAGGGAATACCGTGGCAGACGACGTCGTTGATCGAGGTGCACACACTCTTGGGATAGCCCTCGTAGTTGAGATCGGCCGGCGTGCCGCCGTGCTCGACGGTGTAGTCATAGATCATCTGGTCGATCTGGTTGGTGGTCATGCCTGCGGCGATATGCTCGCCCACATAATCGAGCACGCCCACGTTGATGGCGGCCGAGCGCTTAATTCCCTCGATATCGGCGGGCGTCTTGTAGAGCGTGCGGGGCAGAACCTCCCAACCCTCTTCCCACAAGCGCTCGAGGCGCTCATCAAAGGCGCTATGGCATTTCTTGTATTTCTTGCCGCTGCCGCACCAGCAAGCGTCGTTGCGGCCAGGCACGGGTCCTTTGTCATACATGGCTAACTTCCTTTCATTCGCAGCTAGTATAGCCCACCTTCAGAGCAGCTGCGCGCTAGTAGCTCACCTGGCAGGGAATGCCGAGGGCTTGGACGCGCGCGGCAATGGCGTCGAGCACCTCAGGCGCCGCTTTAGCAAGTCCGGCGACCGGTGTCTCGCGCGCCACCGTGTAGATGGTCGCTTCTTGTGGGCGAATACGCTCAAGCGCCGCGAGCCAGGGGGCAACGTACTCCTCGCCGGTGTTGTCGATGGGCTTGCCCTGATACTCGCCGGTCAAAAAGATCGTCTGGATAATAACGTGACCGTCAAAGCTTGCGAACGTCTCGATCTGGTGCTCGACGTCGTAGGGGCCAACAGGCTGGTCGAGCAGCTGGATAAACGCCGGGTCGACGGTATCGAGCTTAAGAATGTTGTCGTCGACCATCATGAGCGCGTCGTGCACCTCGGGGCGGTCGGCGCGCGTGCCGTTGGAGAGCACGGCGATCTTGGAGTTTGGGGCAAGCTCGTCGCGCAGCGCGACGGCGCCGGCAATGGCCTGCGGAAACTCCGGTGCGGCGGTGGGCTCGCCGTTGCCTGCGAAGGTGATCACATCGGGGAGCTCGCCCTCGGCTGCCATCTCGCGCAGCTTTGCCTCGAGCGCGTCGAGTACCACGGCGGCCGTGTTGTACGGCTCATGGCAGGGGCGCTCGGCGTTGAGGCCGTTTTCGCAGTAAATGCAGTCGAACGTGCAGATTTTGCCGCTGGCCGGCATCATGTTGACGCCGAGCGAGAGACCAAGGCGACGGCTGCGAACGGGCCCAAAGATGGGGCTGGCATTCAAAAACGTAGACATAGACATATGCTCCTCAAGACAATTGTGCCTAAGCATAGCATCGGCTCCGAAGCAGGGTGTGGGCTCTTGCTTTACAAGTTTCGTTTTTTCACGTCGCTCATGATGCCGTGCCATGAAAAGCCTCGGGTCGGGTACAGTTAATCTGTTAACAAGTCGTAAGGCAATGCGGGTCCATCCAACCGTACTGACGTGCAGCTGGATGGGCATTGATGATGGGGGCACAACATGGATTTTACGGTCGAGAATGCGGGCACCACGATTGCCTGTCGCGAATATGCCGGCCCGGATGTGTCGCCTGATACTCCTGCTTTGGTGTGCGTGCACGGCGCTTGTGTCGACGGCACATTTTTCGACGGCATCGCTTGTGAGCTCAGCCGCAACTATCGTGTAATTGCCTACGACCGCCGCGGCTGTGGTGACAGCAGCGAAGCGGCAGACGGCAGCTATGATCTTGCCGCTCAGGCCGCCGACCTGCAGGCCGTGATCGAACACGTCGGCGCTCCGACAAATGTGCTTGCGCACAGCGCCGGTACGTTGGTGGCGCTGGAGCTTCTTCGCGCCGAACCCCATCTCGTCGCCCGTGCGATTCTGCACGAGCCGGCTGTGTCGGCCGAAGGCGTCGGCATGGGCGCAGCTCCGGTTTTGCTCGATATGATTGCGGCTGGAAAGGTTTCAAGGGCGCTCCGGCTTTTCTTGGGAGCCCTCGGCGACTTGGACCCCGAGGCTCCTGGGACGACTAAGGCGGAAGCCAAACATGCCCTGCGCAATGGTCGTTGCTTCATGGCCAATGAATACGGAACAAATATGACATATGCTCCCGACTGGGAGCGCGCCTGCGCGTCAAAGGCGGTGTCGGCTGTGTTTTTGGGCGAGCTTTCGGTCGATACGCCCCGCGAGGCTGGCACGCGAGCGGCTGCCGAATATCTCAATTGCCCCCTTGTGATGATCCCGGGCGCGCATAACGGTCTGCGCGATCGTCCCGTTACGGCGGCAAACGCCGTTCGCGATATCTTGGAGCGTTAGCACGCTCGATGACCTGCGGGGAGGGGGACTGTTAGCGTTTCGTCATTGTTAACGAATGCGCCCATAACCGCGCGCCCGCGGCTCCATTACCGCCGTTTGCCAGGTCATAAAAATGTAACGATAATCGCGCGTTTGCCTGCAGTTGTTAGATGTTACCCTTGTACCATTTGATATGCACCGTTGCCGTGCGTAACGATAGAAAGGCCCCCATATGTTCAATAATCACGAGGTCAATCTAACCGACGAGGAGGCTGCCGCCGAGGTCGCCCGCGTCGCGAAGACCTACCCCGTGGTGCGTTTGCTGTCGGCCGATCAGATTAAGAGCGAGCCTAACTGCCTGCTCGCCGGCAATCGCTGCCCTTGTCTGCGTCAGTCGAGTCTTGAGGCCTTGGCAGATTCGGATGAGGTGTCGGAGCGGCTACTCAATGATGGTACCGAGTACCGCGCTCGCCTGCGCCCTCTAAAGGTCGAGGGCGAGCCTCACGTCTTGTTGATGGTGCGTCCGATTGATGAGCAAGAGGCTGCAGAAGAGGACCTCGTCTACACCGACGTGCTGACGAGTGTGCGCAATCGCCGATATTACGAGGAAAAGCTCCGTAGCGCCCGCATGAATGCCGGCGTTGCGGTGATCGACCTTGATGATTTTAGGGTCTTCAACGATACGTGTGGCCGTCATGCCGGCGACCTTGCGCTCGGTGCTGTGGCGACAGCCATACGCAGCGGAATTCGTTCGACTGACGAGCTTGTACGCTATGGCTGCGACAAGTTTGTGGTCGTCATGCCCAATATTCCCTCCGATGACTTCACCCGTCGCCTGCATCAGGTGTCCGATGCCGTTCATGCCACGATTGTTCCGGGCCATGAGCACGTGAGCTTGACGGCATGTGTTGGTGGCGTTCGCATTCATGGCGAGACGGTTGATGAGGGCGTTGGCCGCGCTGTCCAGTTACTGAGCCGTGCTAAGGCAAAAGCCGGTACGGTCGTGACCGATGGCGATTTCATCGAGGCCTTCCAAAGCGAAAAGCCTTTGGTGCTTATCGTCGATGACTCCGAGATGAACCGAGCCATTCTCAACGAGATGCTCAAGGACGAGTATTGCATCCTCGAGGCCGAAAACGGTCGTACGGCGCTCGATATGGTCGACCGCTATGGCGATGAGTTGTCGCTCGTGCTGCTGGACATTGTCATGCCGGGCGTGAGCGGCTTTGAGGTGCTGGCCGATCTGTCGCGCCGATCGGTTGTTGACAATCTGCCTGTCATCATGATTTCGAGCGAAGAATCCGACGATGTGGTTCTGCGTGCGTACGAGCTGGGCGCCTCGGACTATATCAGCCGCCCGTTTGACGCCCGTGTCGTGCGCCGTCGTGTAAGCAACACTATCCGTCTGTACGCCAAACAGCGCCGCCTGACGAGCCTGCTGTCCCAGCAGTACAACGAGCGCGTCAAGAACAGTCGCATGCTCATCGACATCATGGCCGGTGTCATGGAACTTCGCAATGGCGAGAGCGGCAGGCACGTTACGAATATCGAAAAGCTGACCGAGCTGCTGCTTGGCTGTCTGGTCCAGCGTAGCGACACCATTTCCCTCGACAACGAGGAACGCTCCACGATTGCCCTGGCTTCGGCGCTGCACGATATCGGCAAGATGGCGATTGACGATGCGATTCTCAACAAACCCGGACGTCTTACGTCCGAGGAGTTCGAGATTATGAAGACGCATACTACGATTGGCGCCGACATGTTGCTTGAGCTGGGCCGACATCACGTCGGCAATGCGCTTATGGAATATGCGTACCAGATTGCGCGTTGGCACCACGAGCGCTGGGACGGCAAGGGTTATCCCGATGGCCTTAAGGGCGACGATATTCCCATTGCCGCACAGGTGGTTTCGGTGGCCGACGTGTACGATGCTCTGACGAGCGTGCGCGTGTACAAGGACGCTATCCCGCACAAGGAGGCGATCCAGATGATCCTGAACGGTAAGTGCGGCACCTTTAACCCGCTGTTGCTCGACTGCCTGCTCGAGGTGCAAGACCGTATTGCCGAGACGTTGGCACGCCCCGCCGACGTCGTCGCGTTTCCCACGATCTAGTTTGACCAAAGGAGTTTTAATCCATGATTTCCATGCGTGAGGCGTATGAGAAGATCGGCGCCAATTATGATGACGCGTGCGCTCGGCTGATGGGCGGGGAAATGCTTGCCCGCTTTGCCCTCAAGTTTTTGGATGACGAGAGCATGGACAAGCTGGAGGCCGCCATGGCGGCGGGAGACGCCAAAGGTGCGTTTATGGCAGCGCACACGCTCAAGGGCGTGAGCCAGAATCTGGGATTCGATAATCTGTACGAGCCGGCGGTTGTGGTGACCGAGGCACTGCGCGGCGCCGATGCCGTTGACGGCGCTCGCGAGGGAATGCATGCGCTGCAGCAACAATATGCGGCAACGATGTCGGCTCTGCGCGAGGCGGCTGAATAAGAGCTTGCGAGCCTTGGGCTGCTTGCCGGCCACATATAGGTGAAAGGGCGCCCCGCCGGACCATGTGGCCGGCGGGGCGCCCTTATCTGTTTTGTGGTTCGCGTGCTAGCGGGCCTGCTTGACCTTGGCTGCCGCCTCGACAAACGACTTCCAGAGGTTAAAGTCGGTCTCGAGCGTCTGCCAGGTGTACTCGGGATGCCATTGCACGCCCAGGCAGAAGGGTTGGCCTTCGACTTCGATGCGCTCGGGCACGCCATCGGTTGCCTTGGCGACCAAGCGCGTGCTTTTACCCAGACGATCGACGCAGCAGTGGTGTGCGGAGTTGGTCTGGATAAGCCTGTGCCCGCCAAGCGCGCGCTCCAGCAACGAGCCCGGCACGACCTCGACGGGATGCACGGGGTCGTTGAGCACGTGGGTGTGGCGCCACTGCGTGCGGCCCTCGCGCGCACCCAGGCTTGGCACGTCCATGCACAGGGTGCCGCCGGTGGCGACATTGAGCAACTGCGTGCCGCGGCAGGTGGTAAAGAGCGGCTTTTTGGCGCGGAGCACCTCGCCGACCAGCTTAAACTCAAAGCTATCGCGGATCTCGCAGCAGAGGGTGGGGTCGTAGGGTCGATCATCGCCCCAACGTTTGGGATTGACATCGGGGCCGCCGGGAATGGCGATGCCGTCGGCGATATCGACGTAATGACGGATGACCTCAATGTCCTCGGTGATGGACATCTGCAGCGGCAGGCCGCCGGCGGCAAGGATGGCATCGACAAAGACGCTCGCAATCTCCTCGTTGGGGGAGAGCGTCTCGCTCAAAAACGGCTTCGCTTCTTCCCAACGCGGCGCTACCAGGATGAGTGGACGGTCAGCGGGGGCAACGTCGACGTGCGGGGTGTAGGACGAGGAAGTACGGGTTCCGATCATGGGTGCGGCTTTCGAATCTGAAGGTGACAGGGCGCATGAGAGACGTGGGACAACACTTTCAATGGATTTGTCCCACGGGGCGGTCTGGTTAGTGGCCCTTGATGGAGTTGAGGAAGTCCTGGGCGCGCTTGGTCTGGGGGTGGTCGAAGAACTCGTCGGGCGTGCCGGTTTCCACGATCTGGCCGTCGGCCATAAACACGACGCGGTCGGCCACGCGGCGGGCAAAGTTCATCTCGTGCGTGATGACGATCATCGTCATGCCCTGCTGGGCCAAGCGCACCATGACCTCGAGCACCTCGTTGATCATTTCGGGATCGAGGGCGCTTGTGGGCTCGTCAAAAAGCATGGCCTTGGGCTGCATGGCGAGTGAACGGGCGATGGCCACGCGCTGCTGCTGGCCGCCCGAAAGCTGTGCGGGCACCTTGTCGGCCTGCTCGGCCACGCCCACGCGGCTCAGCAGGTCCATGGCGCGCTCGCGGGCCTCGTCCTTGGAGACACCCAGCACATCGACCGGTCCCAGCATGACGTTCTGCAGCACCGTCATATGTGCGAACAGGTTGAACTGCTGAAACACCATGCCCAGTTCGGCGCGCATGCGGGCAAGATCCTTGCCTTCTTGCGGCAGGGGCTCGCCCTCGATGAGGATCTCGCCCGAGTCGATGGTTTCCAGGCGGTTGATGGTGCGGCACATGGTCGACTTGCCCGAGCCCGAGGGGCCGATCACAACGACGACCTCGCCGCGGTCGACCGAGAGATTGATGTCGTTGAGGACGTGCAGATCGCCATAGTGCTTATCGACGTGTCTGAGCTCGATCAGCGGCTGATTGCCGGTGGAAGAGGTGCTCTGTGCCATGGTGCTCGGCTCCTTATGACTCGAAATGGTAAAGCGTTAGCGGATGATGGTCGCGCCGGTCTTGTGCGAAACATAGACAGCGGCCTTGTTGATCGCGACGTTGATGAGGATGTAGATGACTGCGATCACCAGGTAGGCCGACACGAGGGCGTCGTAGTTGGTAATGAGCACGCGGGCATTTTGCATCAGGTCGGGATAGCTCACCACATAGGCGACGGTGGTGTCCTTGACCACGACTACAAGTTGTGAGATCAACGACGGAATAATAAACCGAATCGCTTGGGGCAATACGATTTTAAAGGTGGTTTTAGCCTTGGAGAGACCGAGCGCCTGGGCCGCCTCGACCTGCCCGCGCGGTACGGCGTTGACGCCGGCGCGGAAGATCTCGGCAAGTACGCCGGCTGCGGCGAGCGCGACGGGAAGCGTGAGCATCCAAAACGACGGTAGCGCGATCTTGTACTGGGGCAGCACCAAAAAGAAGAAGTAGATAAACAGCAGGCTCGGCACACCGCGGAAGAAGTCGGTAAGCACGCGGCAGACCAGCTGCAGCGGCTTAATGTCGCTGGTGCGGCCGAGCATAAGGGCTAAGCCCAGCACCAGCGCGATGGCGCCAGCGGTGAGTGCGACTTTAACGGTGCCCTCAAAGCCGGCAAGCAAGAACTTCCAGGTGGTGAGGTGCGTAAAGAAATACCAATAGTGGACCGAAAGCTGGCCGGTCACATAAAAGCGCTGCAGTACCAGGGCGACGAGCGCGGCGACGGCGACGAGTGAGATGGCGGTGCCGATGCGAATCTTGGCGCGCATCTTGGGGCCGGGAGCCTCGTAGAGCGCATCGCGCATGGTAAGCGCAGGGGAGGAGTGCTTGCTCATCGGAGGATCCTCACCTTCTTATCGATGTAGTTGCCAATGTGGCTCACCACAAAGGCCGTGCCCAGGTAGCCGAGCGCCGAGATAAAGAACGCGGCGACGCCGCCGAGCGAGCGCGTGTTGATGTAGCTCACCACGCCGGTAAGCTCTTGCGGCTTAAGCGGCACCTGGCTGCCCAAGGCGGTAGTGAGCATGACGGCGATAAAGAGGTTCGTCATGGGCAGCACGCTTGAGCGCAGTGCCTGCGGAATCACGATTTTGGCGAGGATGCGGTTAAAGCTCATGCCGAGCGAGCGGGCGGCTTCCACCTGGCCGACGCCGACGGTGTTGATGCCGCTCATAAAGTTTTCGGAGCCAAAGGCCGAGCCCAAAAGGACCGTGGCGACGATAACGCAGGTGCGGTAGGGCAGAACGACCTTGAGCGGCGGCAGCGCATAGACGACGATGATGAGCAGCGCGATGCCGGGGATGTTACGGAAGACCTGGACATACAGGTCGCCAAAGACGCGCAGCGGCTTGAGCGGCGACACGCGCATCACGGTGACGGCGACGGCCAGCACCATGGCGATGGCAAACGATTCGAGCGTCATGCCCCAGGTTGCTAGCAGCGCGTCGATATAGTTCTGGCCATAGAGCGACCAGAGTTCGGAGAGACTCATGCGGACCTCCCGCCGATAAGGAAAGGGGCTCCCGTGTGTACGGAAGCCCCGACAACTCAGTGAGGAAACAGTTTACCGCAATAAAGCGCATCATGCGTTTCCGTATGGTTTCGTTGCGGCCGTTACCAGGCTCGCTGCCTAGGCGCCGATCTCGGGCAGCTCGGGAACATTGGTGTCGCCCGTACGGTCGCCGATGCAGATCTGCCACAGCTCGGTCCAGGTGCCATCATCCTCGATCTTCTTAAGGAAGTCGTTGACAAAGGCGACGCCGTCGGAATCGAGCGGCAGACCGATGCCATAGGGCTCCTTGCTGCCGAAGGGCTTGCCGGCAATCTTGTACTTACCGGGCTCGCGGACCAAGGCGCTCTGCTGCATGTTGTTATCGATGACGTAGGCATCGACGCGGCCCTGCTGGAGTGCCTGGCGGGCCTCCTCGTCGGTCTTGAACTCCTGCTGGCTGGCCTTGGGAACGAACTCCTCCAGGATGGCGGGGCCGTTGGAGCCGGACTGGACGGCGACGTTCTTGTCGGCCAGGTCGTCGACGCTCTTGATGTCGTCGTTATCGGCGAGCACCAGGATGGCCTGCTGGGTGTAGTAGTAGGGACCGGCAAAGGAGACGAGTTTCTTGCGCTCGTCAGTGATGGTGTAGGTGGCAAAGACAGCGTCGACCTGGCCGTTCTGCAGGACAGACTCGCGCGTGTCCGAGGTCACCTGGGTAATCTCGACCTTGTTCTCGCCCAGAATGTAGTTGGACAGGAGCTGTGCGATACCGGCATCGAAGCCGCGGGTCTGACCGTCTTTCTCGTTGAGGAGGGAGAAGAGCGTGGAGGTCTGAACGCCACCGATCTTAAAGACGCCGGCGTCCTTGACGGCCGTGGCCCAGGTGCTGGCGGCGATGGCGTCGTCATCGGCCTTGGGGCCGTCGTTGACGAGCTTGTCGAATGCCTTGGCATCGAGCGTGGTGGAAGCCTCGGTATCCTCGGAGCTCTTGGAGGAACCGGCGGCGGAACCCTTGTCGGCCTCGGCGCTGGTGTCGGAGCAGCCGGCAAGACCAAGGCCGGCGACGGTTGCGAAGGTGGCGGCAACGAAGCCGCGGCGGTCGAGAACGACCTGCTGGGAGAGGTTCTTGCTCATGGTAGAACACCTTTCTCAATAAAATCCCTAGCGGTTGAGTAGAGTTATACCCTATAGCGCTCAGACGGGTCAACACGAAATAACTCAGAAACATACTTACCTTATGGGTAATTCTACCTACCAAAAAGGGACAGGCACCTTTGTGGTGGTTCTGACCGATGCAGCGGCATGTCTCGCTGCTTTATCTCAATCTGTAACATCTGGACGGACAAAAGGTCTCTATCTGTTACAGATTGAGACAAAGGTCAGGAACTAAGACGTCTTGTCTAGATCTGTAACAGTTAGACGGGAAGTCGAGCCCTAGATGTTACGAATCGAGATAATCGCGCCGCGAAAATAAAAACCTCCGCGGGGGTGCTTCCCTTGCGGAGGTTTTCTTACTCGTTCAGTAGCCTTGCGGCTTCGGCGGCCATATCCTCGACCGTCATGCCGTTCTGTGCGAGCAGTTCGTTGGGGTCGTAGCGGTCGGGGAAGCCCTTGGCGATGCCGAAGGTGCGCGTGCGCAACGGCGTGCATGCCAGATAACATGCCACACGCTCACCCCAGCCGCCGTCCAAGACGCCGTCCTCGAGGGTGACGACAACGCGATGCTCGGCGGCAAGGCTGTTGAGGAACTCGCGGTCGAGCTCGGTTGCAAAGCGCGGGTTGACGAGCGTGGCCTCGATGCCGTACTCGGCGGCCAAGCGGTTTGCCACGCGCTCGCCCAACTCAAAGAAGTCGCCGAGCGCAAGCACGGCCACATCGCGGCCCTGACGCACCACGTTGTAGCGAACGGCGCTATAGTCGGTGTCCTCGGCAGGCGCCAGATCGGGACCGCTCACCAGGCCAATACCAGGTACACGAATCGCCACGGGATGCTCGCGGTGGTCGAGCGACCAGCTCAGCATGGACAGGTATTCCTCCATGCAGACCGGCGCCAAGTAGCGCATGTTGGGAAGAGCGCCCAGCATGGAAATATCAAAGAACGAAAGGTGCGTCTCGGACGTGGTGCCAAAGATCGACGCACCAAACACCAGGATGGTTGCGGGGGCGTCGTTGAGGCACAGGTCGTGCCACAGCTCGTCGTAGGCGCGCTGCAAAAACGTACCGTACACGCCAAAGACCGGCTTGGCGCCGGCGCGGGCGAGCGCGGTGGCAAAGGTCACGGCATGCTCCTCGGCAATGCCCACATCGACGAACTGTTTGCCGGCGGCAGCGCGAAGCTCGGGTGTAAAGCCCATGATGTAGGGCGTGGCGGCCGTGATGCCCACGACCTGCGGATCGCGCTTGATGGCGGCGCTGAGCGCCTCGCCCGTAATGTCGGCATAGGTGCGCGGCGCGGGCTCGCTCGGATGACCCGGGCAAAGTTTGCGGCCGGTTGCCATATCGAAGGGTCCCACATGATGCCAGTGCTCGGGGTCGCTCTGGGCCGGCTCAAAGCCTTTGCCCTTGGCGGTGGAGACGTGCAGCACGATGGGATGATCGATATTGCGCAGTTCCTGCAGCGCGTCGACCAGGGCCAACACGTCGTTGCCGGCGTCCAAATAACGGTAGTCGAGTCCCATCGCGCGGAAAACGTTGCGCTCACAGGTGCCGTTGCTGGTGCGCAGCTCGGCCAGATTGCGATAGAGGCCACCGTGGTTCTCGGCGATGGACTGGTCGTTATCGTTGACGATGATGATCAGGTTGCTGTCGAGTTCGGCGGCATTGTTGAAGCCCTCAAACGCCAAGCCGCCCGAAAGCGAGCCGTCGCCAATGATGGTGATGACGTTGTAGCTGTCGCCCGCCAGATCGCGGGCGTGTGCCAAGCCGCAGCCCAGGCTCACCGATGTGGAGGTGTGGCCCATGGCGAACAGGTCGTGCTCGGACTCGTCGGGATTGGCAAAGCCAGAAGCCTCGCCAAAACGTTCCGGATCGATATAGGTATACGCGCGCCCGGTCAGCGCCTTGTGGGCGTAGGTCTGGTGCGAAACGTCAAAGACAATCTTGTCGATAGGGGAGTTAAACACGCGATGAAGCGCAACCGTAAGCTCAACGACGCCCAGGTTGGGGGCAACGTGTCCGCCGACAGCGGCGGAGCTTTCGAGGATGGCGTGGCGAATCTCGCCGCAGAGCAGCGGAAGCTCGGCGCGGTCGAGAGCCTTGACGTCCTCGGGCGTTGTCGTTTGCGTAAGCAGCATCGTTGTGGGTTACTCCATGCGAATCGAGCGCCGGCGCTCCCTCGGCCGACACAATTGCACAAGACAGTCTCGCACATTTTGGCGTTTGATATGTGACGGCGGCGCGGTAATTCGACAACTGGTGGGGCAAAACGTTTTGTCCGATGCCATACTGATAGATTCGATGATGATTTTTTCAATACGTGCAGGCCGTGGCTTGCCGCCGTGAGCCGCTGGAAGGAGGCAGCATGTCCGATGCCGTTCGTGCCGAGAAAATCGCGCACGAGGTCGACGATGCCGCCCGCCAGCTCGCCCAGGCGGGCCGCTTGGACCTGACGCGCGAGTTTATCCAGCATGGCGACGTGACGGTCTATGCACATGTGACCTCGGTGGCACGGGCAAGTCTGTCCTTTGCCGAGCACTTGGGCCGTGCTGGCATTTCGATCGACCGTGCCTCGCTGCTGCGCGGGGCCTTGCTGCACGACTACTTTCTCTATGATTGGCACGACCCCGACCCGAGCCATCGACTGCACGGATTTCGACATCCGTTTTTTGCCCTGGCGCGTGCCGAGGAAGATTTTGAGCTGACGCCGCGAGAGCGGAATATTATCGTGCGGCATATGTTTCCGCTGGTGCCGGTGCCGCCGACGTGTCGCGAGGCGTGGATTGTTTGTCTGGCGGATAAATGGTGTGCTCTGCGTGAGACGGTCGCCGGCCGCCTGCCGCGCAAGGACGAGACGGACGATAGCGTGAGTAAAGCATCGAGTGAAAAGAGGAGAGGGTAGACGGTGGAAACCGCGATTGATATGGCGTTTGGCGGCGCGACGCTTGCCGCCTGCCCACTCTCGGCACTGGTGCTCTCGTTTGCCTTCTACGGTTTTTGCGGTTGGGCATGGGAGTCGACGGTCTGCGCCATGCTCAACCACGGACGCTTTGCCAACAGCGGCTTTTTGCTGGGACCGTGCTGCCCCATCTATGGCGCGGGCGGCATTGCCTGCTGGCTGCTGTTGCGCGGGATTCCGGATGCATCGAGCCAGTTTGTCGCTGCAGCGCTCGTATGCAGCGTGATTGAGTACAGCGTAGGCGTGCTGTTGGAAAAAACAACGGGCGCTCGCTTTTGGGATTACTCGCACCTGCCGTTTAACTTGCACGGACGCATTTGCCTGTACTGGGCCTGCGCGTTTGGCCTGGGTGCGTTGTGTATTTGCCGTTTAGTGGAGCCGGCATTGCTGGGGCTGCTTGGCCATCTGCCGGTGCTGATTGTGCGACTGTCCGCCTTTATCGTCGCGGTCGCGATGATGGTCGACGCGGTGTGCTCGTTGGCGAGCTGGCGGCGTCTGTCTGATCAGCTGGAGCGCGTCCGGGCCGACCTTGCCGACCGCATCAACGAGTCGCTTGCCGATGCCTCGGACTCAATGCTCGAACGTATTCCCGATTCTACGATTGACTCGGTGGCACAGACGCACATCCGTAGCCGTGCCGTTAACGCGTGGCTGGCCGAGCTGGGTGACGCCGCGCTCGATGCCCTGCGCGAGAAGGCTTCGATGCCGACGTTTATCGCGGATGGTGCTCGCGGCCTGGCGCTTGCCGCCCGCCGCGTGGCCGATGCCGCGCCGAACATGCCGCGTCCGTCGCTCAGTCGTCGCCTTGCCGGCAAGCGCATGAGCCGTCCGGTGCCAAGCGTGTCGCTCAGCCGCCGCGACCTACGCTTCTTTAACGCCTTCCCGCGTCTGCGCATCAATCGCTACGAAGGCGTCATTCGAGCAACTAATCTCCGCGACCGAGCCCGCGAGCTGTTCCGCCACTAGCCGGGACGGGCGCGCTCACGGCTTCCTTGCTCGCGTATTTCCCGTCCGTTTCGCGTCCGTTGCCGCGCCGTTTCCAAGATTGCGGCACCGTTGGAGACGGCAAGATTTGGGTCGAGCCGGTCGAGGAGGTTATCCGCATCCGTACCGGCGAACACGGCCCCGCCGCGGTGTAGGACAATCTTTCGCCTGACGGGCGTGCCTCTCTTGGGGCGCGCCCGTTCTCGTCTACAATATCGTGCAGACGAAGGAGAGGCACGCCCATGATCAAGATGTTTGCGAGTGACTTAGACGGAACGCTGCTGAACGCCCTGCACGAGGCAGACGGGACCATCCGCCGCGCCATTCGCGAGCTGACCGAGGCTGGCCTGCATGTGGTTCCCGCGACCGGACGCTCGACGCTGCCGGTCGGCGAGCATGGCTTTACGGGTCTGGCGCTCGATGCTTGCTGCTCTAACGGCTCCATCGTGCGCGACAGTCATGGCGAGGTGCTCAAGACCTGGACCATCGACCCGCAGGTTACCGAGGAGCTGCTCAAAGCGTTCCCGGACATTTGCTTCGACTGCTCCACGCCCGACGGCATGTTCTCGAGCGGTTCGTTCGAGATGCACCAGGCGGGCTTTAAAAAGGACAGTCCTATCAAGCGCATCGTGATGCGCGGCATGCGTGCACGTGGCGGGTATCACGAGGAACAGTATTTCGACCAGTCGATCGGTGACATCCTGCGTCATGACGTGTGCAAAATCAACTGCCGCGTGACCTCGCCCGAGCTGGAGCGCGACCTTAAGGCGTATTTGGCCGAGCGCTCGGACCGCGTGGTCAACGCGCCGTTTGATCCGGTGATGTTCGAGATCACGGACGTGGCGTGCAACAAGGGCGAGAGTGTGGCCTGGCTGGCGGGCTACTACGGCATTGCCGAGGACGAGGTCGCGGTTTACGGAGACGGCGGCAACGACATTGCCATGCTCAAACGCTTCCGCCATAGCTACGCGACCAAAAACGCAAGCGATGCAGCTAAGGCCGCCGCTAGTGCGACCATCGGCAGTTGCATGGTTCACGCCGTCCCCAAACACATGCTCGCCACCATGCATAAGCAGAACTCCTGCGCCATCATCGAATAATGCGACAAAAGGACTGCCCCTTCGTCACATCCCAAATATTGCCTTTACGTGTTGATGCACACGGCGTGCAATAATACTCGCACTGTGCAATAGCGCACAGGCTGAGTAACAAGGAGGACGCTTGTCCCAGCTCGAGAAATGCGATCGCCGGTCCCTTCGCTCGCAGCGCGCCCTTCGCCAGGCACTTGCTAGCGAGCTTGCCGAAAGCGGCGACCTTTCGCGCATTAATGTCGCGTCGCTCACCGAGCGCGCTGGCCTTACGCGTCGCACGTTCTATTCGCATTACCGCGATATCCCCGACTTTATCAATCAAATCGAGGACGGCTTGCTGGCCGAGATCCGTGAGCGCATTGAGCTCATCACCGCAGCTCAGCTGCCTGATCTCTATCACAACATCGATGAGCTCGAGCCGGCGCCCGGTTCGGTTGAGCTGCTGCGTTATCTTGCGGCCAACCGCGACTTAATTGGTGCGCTGCTGGGTCCGGGCGGCGACCAGGCCTTCATTAAAAGAATCATCGACACCGCGCGTGAGGCTGTGGTGCCGCGTGCACAGACGGGCATTTTGGGCCTGGCGCTGGGCACGTTCTTTGACTACTACGTTACCTACGTCGTGAGCGCCGAGGTCGGCATGATTCAGCGCTGGTTTGAGCGCGGGCTCACCGAATCGCCCGAGGCCATGGCGCGCATTATGACGGTGCTCGCTTTTGTGCGCCCTGGTGATCTGTATGGCCAACCCATCGATATCAACGTGCCGGAATACGGCATGAAGCTATTGAACCTGCAGCTCGAGGACGCGGTCGACACCACCGCAACCGTCGAGTCCAACAACTAAGAGGAGAGACAATGAGCAAACTCGTCGAGGGCATTAAAGACCGTGTGGTCGCTGCCGCACGCGAGGCTGCGCCCGCCGTGGTAGACGCCGCGCAGAAGGCCGCGACCGCGGCTGCCGAGAAAGTTGCTGAGGCAGTTGCCGATGCCAAGAACGTGGCAGGGGAGACGTCCGTCGTCAGCGAGCCCGCCACCGCCGCTGAGCCCGTAGCCGCCGCCCAGGCCCCCGAAGGCGCGATCTTCAACCCCGAGGCCGCCCGCGGCAACCTGCACCTGGGCATCGACGTGGGCTCCACCACCGTTAAGCTCGCTGTGCTCAACGACGACAACCAGATTGTCTACGCCAAGTACCAGCGTCACCACACCGACGTCCGCGCTTGCGCCCGCGACTTGTTCGAGGGCGCTGCGACCGTGCTGCCGACGGCCCAGATGACCTGCGCCATTACCGGCTCGGGCGGCCTGCTGCTGTCCCAGTGGCTCGACCTGGAGTTTGTCCAGGAGGTCATCGCCAGCAAGCGTGCCGTCGAGACCCTCATCCCGGCCACCGATGTTGCCATCGAGCTGGGCGGCGAGGACGCCAAAATCATCTACTTCGACAACGGCATCGAGCAGCGCATGAACGGCACCTGCGCCGGCGGCACGGGCGCGTTCATCGACCAGATGGCCACTCTGCTGCACACCGACGCTAGCGGCCTTAACGAACTCGCGGCCAACGCCACCACCATCTATCCCATCGCCAGCCGCTGCGGCGTTTTTGCCAAGACCGACGTCCAGCCGCTGCTCAACGAGGGCGCCCGCCCCGAGGACGTGGCCGCCTCCATCTTCCAGGCTGTCGTGACCCAGACCATCTCGGGTCTGGCGTGTGGCCGTCCCATCCGCGGCAACGTCGCCTTCCTGGGCGGCCCGCTGCAGTATCTCTCCGAGCTGCGCCACCGCTTCTACCTCACGCTCAACCTGGACGAGGAGCACCGCATCGTGCCCCAAAACGCCCATCTGTTTGTGGCGAGCGGCGCCGCCATGGCGCACGAGTCCAACAAGCTCAGCTCATTCCCGCAGCTCATCGATGCCATCGATGCCTTGGGTGATACGCAGGGTGCCGAGGTCGAGCGCCTGGATCCGCTCTTTGCCACCGACGAGGACTTCGCCGAGTTCAAAACCCGCCACGACCAGGAAGTCGTTCCCAAGGGCAAGCTCGACGGCTACACCGGCCGCGTGTTTATCGGCATCGACGCCGGTTCCACCACCATGAAGGCCGCACTCGTGGGCGAGGACGGCCAGCTGTTGCACACCTGGTACGGCAACAACAACGGTGACATCCTGGGCACGGCCAAGGTCATCATGGCCGATTTCTACAATCACATCCCTGCCGGCTGCACCATCGGCCACGTGACCACCACGGGCTACGGCGAGGCGCTGCTCATCGAGGCCCTCAAGGCCGACTCCGGCGAGATTGAGACCGTCGCGCACCTGCGCGGCGCCAAGGCATTCCTGCCCGGCGTCGAGTTCATCCTGGACATCGGCGGCCAGGACATGAAGTGCCTGCGCGTCAAGGACGGTGTTATCGAGCACATCATGCTCAACGAGGCCTGCTCGTCGGGTTGCGGCAGCTTTATCGAGAGTTTCGCCGTGTCAATGAACATGGATGTGCGCGCGTTCGCCGATGCCGCCATCCATGCTAAGGCCCCCGTCGACCTGGGCAGCCGCTGCACGGTCTTTATGAACTCGCGCGTCAAGCAGGCGCAAAAGGAAGGCGCCACGGTGGGCGACATCGCGGCCGGCCTGTCCTATTCCGTCATCAAGAACGCTCTGTTCAAGGTCATTAAGCTGCGTGACCCCAAGGAGATCGGCAGCCAGGTGATCGTCCAGGGCGGCACCTTTATGTCCGATGCCACGCTGCGCGCGTTTGAGCAGCTCACCGGCGTTCACGCCGTGCGCCCCGACATCGCCGGTTGCATGGGTGCCTATGGTGCTGCCCTGCTCGCCCGCGATCGCGCCGGCGCCGATGGCACCTCGACCATCCTTTCGGCCGAGGACATCGCGCACCTCACCGTGACGCAAAAGCACGTCCGCTGCGGCCGTTGCTCCAACAACTGCCAGCTCACCGTCAACGACTTTGGCGGCGGCAGGCGCTTCATTACCGGCAACCGCTGCGAGAAGGGCGCCGGCCACAAAAAGCAGAAGACCGAGGCCCCCAACCTCTTCAAAAAGAAAAACGAGCTGCTCTTTAACCGCGAGGTGCTGAGCCCCGACGAGGCCCCGCGTGGTACCGTCGGCATTCCGCGCGCGCTCAACATGTACGAGAACTACCCCTTCTGGCACGCGTTCTTTACGCGCTTGGGCTTTAGCGTGCAGCTGTCCGACCAGTCGAGCAAGAAGACCTACCAGGCGGGCATCGAGTCCATGCCGTCCGAGAGCGTGTGCTATCCGGCCAAGATGAGCCACGGCCACGTGATGAACCTCGTCGACCGTGACGTCGACTTTATCTGGATGCCGTGCGTGCGCTGGGAGCGCAAGGAGGACCCGACCGCCGGCAACTGTTACAACTGCCCCATCGTCATGAGTTACCCCACGGCGCTGGCACTCAACATCGACGAGATCCGCGAGCAGAACATCGAGTTCCTGTATCCGTTTGTGCCCTATCACGATAAGACCGAGCTCAAGCGCCGTCTGTACCAGGTGCTCGCCGTCGACCGTGTGGCCGATGCGCAAGCCGGTCGCGGTCGCGTGCGCGGTCCCAAGATCACGCGCTCCGAGGTCGATGCCGCCGTCAACGCTGCCTTTGAGGCCGACGCGCGCTTCCACGAGGACATCCAGACCATGGGCGAGGAGGCCCTTAAGTGGGTCGAGGACCACGGCGGCCACGGCATTGTGCTCGCCGGTCGTCCCTACCATAACGACCCCGAGATCAACCATGCCCTGCCCGAGCTTATCTCGAGCTTTGGCTTTGCGGTCTTTACCGAGGATTCGCTCGCGCATCTCGTGAAGCCCGAGCGCCCGATTCGCGTCGTCGACCAGTGGATGTACCACAGCCGCCTATACGCCGTCGCCCGTTTTGTGACGATGCGCAACGATCTGGACCTGATTCAGCTCAACTCTTTCGGCTGCGGCCTCGATGCCCTGACCACCGATCAGGTGCAGGAGATTCTGGAAGCCAGCGGCAAGATCTATACCGTGCTCAAGATCGACGAGGTATCCAACCTGGGCGCCGCACGCATCCGCATTCGCTCGCTCATGGCCGCGCTCAAGGACCAGGAGGCCGAGCGCCTGGCCGATGCCACGGCCGCGGGCGAGGCCTACGAGCAGGGCGATGCTGCGCCGGTGGCTCCCTCCACGGACGCTCCCGCGTTCGCGAGCCGCAAGTACACGTTCGAGGCGCAGCGTGAGAGCGCCTCGACCGCATGGCCCAAGGTGCCCTTTACCGAGCAGATGCGTGACGAGGGCTATACCATCCTGTGCCCGCAGATGGCGCCGATCCACTTTGACCTGGTCAAAGAGGTGTTCCGCGGTGCCGGCTATAACTTGGAGCTGCTGCCCTCAACCGATCACGACGCCGTCGAGGCCGGCCTGCGCTATGTGAACAATGACATTTGCTACCCGTCGATTCTGGTGACGGGCCAGATTATGGAGGCCATCGAGAGCGGTCGATACGACCTGTCCAAGACGGCCGTGGTTATCAGCCAGACCGGCGGCGGCTGCCGTGCCACCAACTACATCGCGCTCATCCGCAAGGCCCTGCGCGAGAGCGGCCACCCCGAGATCCCGGTGATCTCGCTTTCGGCCGTGGCGCTGGGCGAGGACAACCCCGGCTTTAAGATTACGCCGGCGCTGCTCAAGCAGGCCGTGTACGCGGTGCTCTTTGGCGACGTGATGATGCAGATGCTCTACCGCTGCCGCCCGTACGAGGCCACGCCCGGTGCCGCCAACGCGCTCTACGAGGAGTACATGGCGCGCGCCCGCAAGCTGGCGCCTAAGTTCAACAGGCATAACTACACCAAGCTTGCTCGCGAGGCCATCCGCGCGTTCGACACCATGCCGCTCGTGGGCGAGGGTACCAAGCCGCGCGTGGGCGTGGTTGGCGAGATCTTGGTCAAGTTCCACCCCACAGCCAACAACCACGTGGTCGACGTTATCGAGCGCGAGGGCTGCGAGGCCGTGGTGCCGGGCCTGCTCGACTTCTTCCTGTACTCCATGAGCAACGCCGAGCTTCAAAAAGACGAGCTGGGAAGCTCTGCCACGGCGCGCGCTAGCATGCAGGCGCTCATTAAGCTGGTGGACTGGATGCGCACGCCGGTGGAGGAGATGCTCGAAAAGTCCCGCCGCTTTGAGGCACCCGAGCGCATCGGCACCATGGCGGACAAGGCTCGCACGGTGCTCTCGGTGTGCAACAACATGGGCGAGGGCTGGTTACTCACGGCCGAGATGCTCGATCTGATCGACCACGGCGCGCCCAACATCATCTGCACCCAGCCCTTCGCGTGCCTGCCCAATCACGTGGTGGGCAAGGCCGTGATCAAGGAGCTGCGCCGTCAGCACCCCGAGAGCAATATCGTCGCGGTTGACTATGATCCTGGTGCGTCCGAGGTCAACCAGCTCAACCGTATTAAGCTCATGATCAGCGTGGCGAAGGAGAACATGCGCGCCGGCAAGGGCTTTAAGCTCGAGAAGGTGGCGCCGCTCGCGATGGACGAGGTCACCGGCCAGATGCGCGCCCATGACGGCTGCGTGAGCTGCGGCTCGGTCGATGAGAGTGCCGTGGCGTCGGTCGCTGAGCGCCTGGGACGCGGCATTAAGAAGTAGTTGGCCTGCTTCGAGCCGGATATAAGACAAACGGGTGGCAGCCGGGTCGGCTACCACCCGTTTTTGCTGGACATATGTTGCGTAAATGACCTTGCTGCAGCCTTCCGTGGGCTCGCCCGATTTCTGGGCTGGCTCGGGCTTTGAAGACAAGTTATTGCAGGCCCAGGGCGATTTTTCGCTCAACGCGGGTCAACACAGTGTGACGTATCTGCCAAACGACGAGACGACCGCTACGGACTGCCCATCGCCACCTACGAGATGGAAGCCGAAAAGTACATCTACCGCGTGTACAAGTACGAGCTGTAGGGCCGCGCTTAGGTTTGACCAATGGAGTATGAAAACACGCCGTTCGCCGATGCCCCCTCCGTGAGTGGCAGCCATATGGTTTGATGTCAGAAACATATAGTTGTCGCCAGCCTGCTGGCGACGTTCCCCCTTATATCGGAGGTTCCAGGTATGTTTCGCGCTCCGTTAAACAACTATCGGTTGGTCTAACATGGGTCGCCGTGCTATTTCGATAACCCTTGCAGTGGTCTGCCTGGCTGTGCTCCTAGGCGCTACAGGGCTGTTTGCTATAAGCCGAGAAACGTCCTACATGCAGAAATGCGCTTCCGAAGGTTTTGCCATTGATGGTTTCTATCGGGACGACAAGACGAGTCTGGAAACCCTGGCCTTTCTTGAAGAGGATAACCATCGGTGGCAACTGGTCGACAAAGACGGCAGCTGCGTTGACGGGCAGTTTAAGCGTACGGATGACCCCAACATCCTGATATTAAAGAAGGAAAACGGCGAAGAATTCGGCACGGTTCACGTTGCGTATATATCGCGCCGACGCAATCAGGGGCAGATTTACCTAATTAGAAATACTGAGGTGACCCGATTTTATCTTGTGAGCACCGATACGGCGTTTACGGTGGAGTCTGGCGATGTCGATGCGGACGTCTGATTCACGGCAATAAAACAGCGAGCGGGGCGCGGACGTGAACTACGTCCCGCTTTTTGCATGTGCCTGCGTCGCGTCTGAGCCTCGCCGCGACTTGCGCCTGTGCGCGGGAGCCATCCCATGCTCCGCATTACTTCACATCAAACTCCACGCGATCGAGTTCGGGCACGTTGAGGTCGATGAGCTTGCGGGCGACGTGGCGGTCGTGCGTTCCGAGCGCCTCGCTCGTTGTCACATGGGCGACAGTTTGGCGCTCGACGATGCCCTCCTCGTCGCCTTCGGTGGCCGAGGTCTCGACGGCGACGGTGTAATCCTTAAAGCCCGGCAGCACCGCGGCAAGCTCGCGCGTGGTTTCGGTGACACCGTAGCCGTCCTGCACGCCGGCCTGCGCCGAGCCAATGGAGCCTGCGGTCATAACGATGCAGGGGATGGCAAAGATGGCCGTTCCCACGATGATGCGGCGGCGCACTTTGCGTGACAGCTCGTCGACCTCGGCGTCTTCCTCAGCGGTCACAATACCGTCGCCGTTCAGGTCGCGCTTGAGCGGCACGCGCAAAAGAAGCAGCACGGCTTCGGCAGCCAGTGCGATAAAGACCACGTTGATGCCAAACTCATAAAGCGCCGAGAGAAACAGTGACCCGCTTGCGATGGCGATGCCGTAGCCCGCCGCGCACAGGGGCGGCATGAGCGCGGTCGCCACGGCCACGCCGGCGATGAGCGTGGCGGGTTCCTGGCCGCGCGAGTTGCCCAGCCCGCCTGCAAAGCCGCCTGCGAGTGCGACGGTAAGGTCCCAGACGGTGGGTGTCGAGTTGTCGATGATGGCGGCCGTGGTGGTGCCAAGGGGCGAGAGCTTAAAGTACAGCGTGGACGTGACCAGGCAAAAGGCCATCTGCAGCGCAAGGCTGGCGACGGCTTCGACGGTAATCTCGCGGTCGAGCGTGGCAATACCGTATGCCATGGCAAGGACCGAGCCCATGAGCGGGCAGATGAGCATGGCGCCCACGATGGCGATGTCCGAATCGATATCGAGGCCGATGCTTGCGATCAGCATGGCGATGATGAGGATGCATAGGTGGGAGCCAGTCAGACGCGCCCCGTTTACAAAACGCTTGCGGATCACGTGATAGGGCGCGCGTCCCTCGCGAATGTTGAACGCGCGCTTTAAAAAGCGACCAGCCTGTTCGGCAGCCTCACTATGGGCAGGGTGGATGCCATGGCGCCGGTGATGGCGTTCACGCAGTCGCTTGAGCTGTTGTCTATCGAGTTCCATGTTTACCTCGTTTGGCTTCTGAGCCGCTTGTTGCGTCTGTCGTCTTTACTCTACACCGCGCTGAGCGAGGTGTCAGAAAAGGTTTGTTGACCTGGAAGTCAGGCCAATCGGCATGACTAAAAACGCTGTGAGGATCATAAGAGTCAAATAGACAAAAAAGCGCGGGGCCGGATGGTCTCCGACCCCGCGCTCTGCACGGGTACGTTGTTGTTGGGTTTAGCCCAGCAGGCTTAAGCCCACGGAGACAAACGCCAGGATAACGCCGACGATGGACTCGCCGCCGAGCAGGCCGCTGGCAACGACCAGACCCTGTTCCTGGAAGGCGGCATCCTTGGCAGCCCTCTCCTCGTCCGAAAGACCGGCCTCGGCGTCGCGGTGAGCGGCCCACTTGTCGTAGGCGAGCTTGACGCAGGAGCCCAGGAATGCCGTGAGTGACATGTAGAACGGCAGGTATACGCCCAGGCCGATCATCATGGCCGGAATGCCGAGCCAGTACATGACGATGCCGGCGATAAAGCCGCCTGCGAACCACGGCACGCTCGGGATACCCGAGACCATGGTGGCTACCACGCTTGCCTGCGCGGCCACAAAGCTCTTGTCGGGGCCGAAGGCGTCCGGACCATAGGCGGTGACGAGCGCGACCATGACAGCGGCAGCGACCAGGGCGCCCACGATGCCGCCAATGGCCTGGCCGACCCACTGTGCGCGCGGGTTGGTACCCAGTACGGCTCCGGCCTTAAAGTCGTTCATGACGTCGCCAGCAAGGCCGCACGCCACGGCCACGATGCCGGCGATAAAGAACAGCTTGACCTGCGCGAGCTGCGCGAAAGCTGCCACGATGAGCATGACGATGAGGCCAAAGATCTCCATGGGATCGATACCCGTCTGGCCGCAGCTCTGAGCGCTCATAATGGTGGTGACAAAGGTGAACAGCGTGACGATGACGGCCGGAACGGGGCCGAGGTCGAGCGCGATGGCAACGATCACGGCGATGGCTGCGGTGCCCAGGCCGATGACGCCGGCGTCGAGCTTAAGCGAGCCCGAGATGAGCGACTGCTCGTCGGTGTCGGTGGAGCTGTCGGCTGCAAGACCGCGGACGATACCGGCGACCTGCGGCAGGATGTCCTTAAGGACGACGGCGACGCCAAAGCCCATCATAAGGCCCATACCGAGGGACTTGACGATACCCTGCGCGGTCACAATATCGAACAGGCCGGCAGCGGTGCCGCCAACGATGATGCCAAAGTTGCCCAGCAGCGCGCCGGCAAACCAGAAGGCGACGGGGGCGAAGCCCACCAAAAAGCCGATGGACAGCAACATGGGCGAGTTGTAGATGGCAAAGGTCACGCCGGGGATATTGAGCGTGCACAGCATGCTGGGCACCACGCCCAGAGCGTCGCGCAGCACGCTGTAGATGCCTGCGATGGCCATGGAGCCAAAGAGCTGCTTGCCGGTCTTGCCGCCGGCATCGGTGGCACGCAGGGTCTGAGCTGCGGCGTTGCCGGTGGGGAACTCCAGCGCGGCGTCCACGATAAAGTGACGGTGGATGAGCGCTGTCGCCAGAAGGCCCAAGATGGTGCCGGCGAGCGCCACGATAAACATGTCGAGCCAGCTGATCTGGTCGGCATAGCCCAGCATCCAGGCGCCCGGGATGGTAAACGCCAGGCCGCCGGCGACCATGGCGCCCGCGGACATGATGGTGTGGGTGACGTTGGCCTCGTTGAGGCTGGCGTTGCCCATGAGCTTCAGGAAGAACAGCGAAATGACGGCAGCGAAAATGATCGGCCAGGGGAGTGCGCCCATCTTGAGGGCAGTATAGGCCGAGCTTGCCGTGATGATCACGCAGCCAAGGACGCCGATGACGACGCCGCGCAGCGTGAGTTGACCGCGCATCGAGGTGCGGTTCGAGGGATTGCTCATATAGAACTCCTTTGCGTATATCCGCTTCCCCCGCAAGCGCCGCTACGGATACGGCGCGGGAAGTCGGGTTACCAAGGGCCGCCGCGTGAGCTCGCGCACGACCGCGCACCAGTATAGCCGCAAGCTAGTCATTTTGGGATGACTGGTTTAGGTAGGCGATATACTGCTGGACAGACGAAAGGAGCGCCGACGATGCTTAATGGGTGCGCATATATATTGACGGTCGACGTGGGCAACACGTTCATTCGCTTTGGCCTGTTTGCCGAGGATTCGGCCGCGGCGCAGGAATGCCCGCTTGCGACGTGCGAGATCACGACGCCGTCGAGCATCACGGCCGACGAGGCGCGCATGAGGCTCGCGCAGGTCATGGGCGCGCTGTCAGCCGATGCGGGCATGCCGGGTGCGCTCGTTCCCGCAGCCGCAGTGCTGAGTTGCGTGGTGCCGGCGCTCGAGCGCCCGTGGAAGGCGGCGCTTTCCCGCACCTGCACGGGGCGCGTGCTCACCGTGGGGCCGGGCCTCAAGACCGGTATGCCCGTGCACTACGACGATCCAGCAGAGATCGGTCCCGACCGCATCGCCGACGCCGTGGCGGCCCGTGCCGTCTACGGCTCTCCGTGCATCGTGATCGACCTGGGCACGACGACCAATATCGAGGTCATCGATGTGCACGGAACCTTTGTCGGCGGCGTCATCGCGCCGGGTCTGGCACTTGGCGCCCGCTCGCTTTCGGCCGCTGCGGCGCGCCTGCCGCAGGTCGAGCCCTCGGCACCCACGCATGTGATCGGTCGCAACACACGCGAGGCCATGCGCTCGGGCGTGGTCTTGGGCGAGGTGGCCCGCATCGACGGCATGCTCGACATGGTGCTTGCCGAGATGCGCGCGACCAAGGCGGCGGGGGAGGGCAGCGTGCCCATTGTCATTACCGGCGACGATGCCGAGGCGCTCGCGGCGTTGGTCGGCCACAGCCTGACGGTAGACGACGCACTGACACTGCGGGGTCTCGCCGAGCTGTACCGCATCAATCAAAAGCCCCGTCGCGCGTAGTGATGGGGCGGTGGGACAAAAACGTTTCCACCTTTCACCTGCTACAATGGGTCAAAATGTTGCGATTACGGAGGTGTCTGCCATGTCGGACGATCTTCATCAAACTGCGTCGGGCAAGCGCCGCGACGTTATTAGCTGGGACGAGTTCTTTATGAGCGTGGCCATCGCCGCGCAGCGCCGCAGCAAGGATCCCAATACGCAGGTGGGCGCGTGCATCGCCAGCACCAACCACCGTATCCTTTCGGTGGGCTACAACGGTACGCCCTCGGCACTCAACGACGACTTTTTCCCGTGGGGCACGAGCGACGACCCACTGCAGGACAAGCATAACTACGTGGTGCATGCCGAGGCCAACGCCGTGCTCAACTACCGCGGCTCGCTCAAAGACCTTGAGGGCTCCACGGTCTACGTCACGCTGTTCCCGTGTCATGACTGCGCCAAAATCCTGGCGCAGGTAGGTGTGGGCGAGGTCGTCTACCTGGACAATAAGTACGCCGACACCGACGATGGCCGCATCAGCCGCCGCATTCTCGACTCCTGCGGCATCAGCTACCGCCAGGTCATCGTCGATGTCCAGATTGGTACCGGGGGACAGGCTCAGCAGTAATATGCGTTGTCGCTATCTGACGACGAACGCAGCTCAAAGAGCCCCGTCCCAAATTGACTACTCGTGAAAGTCACGTCTGCGCGCATGGACGGCTCGTGAGCGGGTACATGGCTGTAGTAACATAGCTTCTGTCCGCGGGCGCGCCCGCGTTATTGTGAGAAAGGAGCCCCTGTGGCTGTTAACGAAGAGCTGCTTAAGAAGGTTCTTGAAGAGATCCGCCCCAACCTGCAGGCCGATGGCGGCGATATGGAGTATGTGGGCGTCGACGACGAGGGTGTCGTCAAGCTGGAGCTGCAGGGCGCCTGCGCCGGCTGCCCCATGAGCTCGCTGACCCTGTCTATGGGCATCGAGCGCATCCTGAAGGAGCACGTGCCTGGCGTTACCCGCGTTGAGCAGGTCAATGCTTCCGGCGAGGCCGAGGACCTGTACGACGAGTACGCGCCGTTCTAAGATGCGAAAGCTGCGGACGGTACGCTCCGTATAGACGTTACGCCCAAATATGCGGCTGCGAGCGTAAGGCCCGCGGCCGCATTTGTATGTAGGGAGCAGGGGATCGATATGCTCAACGACCTCTACCATATGCTTGATCCCGTCGCCATTTCGGCGGGGCCCATCACGATCTACTGGTATGGTCTGGCCTATGTGGTCGGCGCCCTGCTCACGGCGGTCGTCATGTATCGCACGCAGTGTCGCTGGGGTTTCGACATTACGGTCGACGACCTGACGAGCGTCGTGGTCGGTGTGGTCTTTGGCCTTATCATTGGCGCCCGTCTGTTCTACGTCATCTTTTACGGCGACGGCTACTACTGGGCGCATCCGCTCGAGATCTTTGCCACCAACGAGGGCGGCATGAGTTTCCATGGCGGCCTGGTGGGCGGCATCATCGGCGGCGTGCTCGTGTGCCGCATGTACAAGCTCGATGCGTGGACTTTGGCAGACCTCGCGGTCATCGGTGCTCCGCTGGCCCTGTGCCTGGGGCGCTGCGCCAACTTTGTCAACGGTGAGCTGTGGGGCAAGCCGACCGATTTGCCCTGGGGCGTGATCTTTGGCGGCACCGCGGGCGATATGCCGCGCCATCCCTCCCAGCTCTACGAGGCATTTCTCGAGGGCATTGTGCTTTTTTGCATCTTGCAGGTGCTCAGCCGCAAAAAACCGCTGCTGCCCCAGGGCACGTTTATGGGCGTGTTTGTGATGGGTTACGGCATCGTCCGCTTCCTCATTGAGTTTGTGCGCGTGCCCGATGCCCAGTTGGGCTATCTGCTGGGTGGCGTCATCACCATGGGTCAGCTGTTGAGTCTGCCACTCGTGATTGTGGGCCTGGTGCTCGTCATCTTTGCCCTCCGCCGCAACCGTCCCCAGCGCGTCTACCTCGACGCCTAGCCGCCACATACCACCACAAAGGGGACAGGCACCTTTGTGGTGGTTTTGCCGGGCAACGATGACAGAACCGTAACGTTTCCCCAGATAAAACCTGCCAAAATAAACCCCTCCCTTTTTGGCAGGTTTATAGAAAGGCTATTCGGACTGTGAAGGATTCCGACCTCTCCGCAACGGCTGCGCGTGACGCCGCCCGCATCGTTTGGTTTAAGCGCTATCCCGCCAAACAGACGCTCATCGCATTTTTGCTCGCCCTGCTGGCGACCACGGCGTTTTCCATCGATCCCGCCCCGGTGTCGAGCAACGCGGTCCTGGCGATCGACTCCAAGGCAACGGGCACGCTTTATGTGTGCTACGAGGTGCTTCTCTCGTTTGCCGGCCATACCGACGCAGTGATGCTGCTCGCGCTTGCCTGTTTGCTCACGCTGCCGTTTCGCTATGTGTTCTTTGGCCGCGGTGACGCTTGGCGTCCGTCGGTCGTGCTGCCATCGCTGTTCTTTGCCGTCTGCATGGTGTTCGGCCGTAGCTACGACCTCACCGATTCTGCCGAGATTGTGCTGGGCGACAAGGCACGCGTTATCTGCGCCTGGATTGGCGGCGCGGGCTGGATACTTCTGGCGATTGTGGCCTTCTATCTGGCTTTTGAGTTTTTGGATTGGTTGAGCTCTCGCCGCATTCCGTTTTCGGAGGCGCATTTTGGCCGCGTGTGGCGTGTTGCCCACGCCGTGCTCTCGGTCCATCCCTTTGTCGGGCCGTTTCTTGTGCTCATGATCGTCTGGGCACCCACGCTTATCGCCTCGCTGCCCGGTCTCTTTATGGGAGATACGGGCGCGCAGATCCGCCAATGGTTCAACTACCCCAACGGCACAAGCGATTATCTACGCCTGCTTAACCCCAGCGTGCTGCTCAACGGCCATCATCCGGTGGTGCACACGGTCATCATCGGCTCGTGTGTGCAACTGGGGCTTTCGCTATTCAACAGCGCCAATGCGGGCCTTGCCATCTACACCTGTGCCCAATTTGTCATCACGGCCGCCTGCATGGCCTATTCCATATCGTCGCTGCGCAAGCTGGGCGTGAGCCTGCCGGTCCGCGGCGTCATCTTGCTGTTCTTTGCGTTTATGCCGATGTTCTCCAACTACGCGGCGCTGCTGACCAAAGACGTACTGTTTGCCGATGCGTTTTTGGTACTGCTCGTTCAGACCGTCAAGCTCGTGGCATGTGGCCTGCCCCGTCGCGATGCCAATGCCGAGCGCGCGGGTGAACAGAGGCCCGTGCTCTTTGCGCGTCACGACTGGCTGTTGCTCGTGCTGAGTGCCATGGGTTCCACATTTTTGCGCAATGGTGGCCTCGTTTTTCCGTTGGCGGCCTGCGTGATTGCGGCGGCGTTTTGCGCCTGGGACGCGCACGTGGCCTGTCGCGTGGCCAAGCAGTCTGGCGCCGCGTCCTCATGCGCCGCGTCGCGCTTCCGCTGGGTCGGCGTGCTCGCAGTGCTTACGCTCTGCCTTGTCTCCAACATGTATTTCACCAAGGTATTTATGCCGGCGCACGATATCACGCCGGGCTCCAAGCGCGAGATCCTCTCGATTCCGTTTCAACAGACGGCACGCTTCGTCCAAAAGCACGACGGCCTTAATTCGGGCGTTAACCCCAAAGTCAAAGATGACGGCACGATCGAGGAAGCTCCCTGCGACGGCTTGGTGGCCGACGAAGAGCGCGTCGCGATCGATCGCGTGCTTAAGTACGAGAACCTGGGCCGTCGCTACAACCCCGACAAGTCGGATGCCGTCAAAAACTGTTTTAACGAGTATGCTTCGCAGGAGGACATCGACGCCTATTTTGAGGTGTGGGCCCAGATGTTCAAAAAGGACCCCGAGTGCTATATCTCGGCACTCGTCAATAACTACTACGGGTACTTCTATCCGAGTGCTCGTGATGCATGGGTCTACAGCACGGCACGCAGTGCCGAGATCATGGCTAAGCCCGATAACCTCAAGTACTTTGACTTCCATCCGGTCGATAGCAAAGCCGTGCGCTGGTGCGACCATCTGATCAACCTGTACCGTGTGGCGGTGCAGCGCATCCCGTTTATTTCGCTCACCATGAGCTCGGCCACCTATGTGTGGATCATGATCGCCGTGGTGGTCTACCTGCTGCGTCGTCATTCATGGCGTGCACTGGCGATCTGGGTGCCGCTGTTGGGCGTGCTCGCCGTGTGCCTGATCGGTCCATGTAACGGATCGACCTACATGCGCTACCTGTACCCAGTCATTGCATGCATGCCTTTTGCCATCGGTGCCACGATCACCCGCAGCGACCTTCTGTGGACCTAACCAAAGATTGGTGCATTGGGGTCAGGCTGCTTTGTGCCAAGGGGCTGCATCATCACGACGCCTTCATTTTGGGGTTTATCTTGCAGGCCGGTAGGTATATCATAACGACGTTTGTTTATATTGCCCGAGCATCCACGCTGGGCTTTAGGTCGAAACCGATAGGAGACACGTATGTCCGGACACTCTAAGTGGGCCACAACCAAGCATCGTAAGGGCGCGCAGGACGCCAAGCGTTCCGCCCTCTTCTCCAAGCTCAGCCGCAACATCACCGTTGCTGCCCGTCTCGGCGGTGACCCGCTGCCCGAGAACAACGCCAGCCTCGCCGCTGCCGTCGCTAAGGCCAAGGCTCAGTCCATGCCTAAGGACAAGATCAAGTCCGCTATCGATAAGGCCTTTGGTTCGGGTGCCGACGCCGCCGTCTACGAGAACATCGTGTACGAGGGCTACGGTCCCGCCGGTGTCGCCGTCTACGTCGACTGCCTGACCGACAACCGCAACCGCACCGCTGCCGACGTCCGTTCCGCCTTTTCCCACGCTGGTGGCAACCTGGGCACCTCCGGCTCCGTCGCCTTCCAGTTTGAGCGCAAGGGCCAGATCGTCGTCGCCAAGGAGATCCTGGACGAGAACGCCAAGAAGGAGACCATGATCGCCAACGGTGCTGCCGGTGACGAGGATGAGTTCATGATGGCCATCGCCGAGGCCGGTGGCGAGGACTACGAGGACGCCGGCGAGGAGTGGATCGTCTGGACTACTGCCAACGAGGTCATGGCTGTCTCCAAGGCGCTCGAGGAGCAGGGCGTCCAGGTCAAGGGCTCCGAGACCACCATGGTCCCGACCGCCCCGACCGAGGTCTCCGGTGCCGACGCCAAGAAGGTTCAGCGCCTCATCGACCGTCTTGAGGAGCTCGACGACGTCCAGGACGTCTACAGCACCATGGACATGACCGACGAGGTCATCGCTGCCCTCGAGGAGGAGTAGCGCCCGCACGGATTGAGCCGTGCATATCTGGGCATAATGAAGCGAGCATGCAAGCCTCGTGGAATAGATGAGCCGGATCCGCGTGCAATGAGGCACCGGACCCGGCTCTTTTATAATGATGCGAATCGTTTTGCATTCCTTGGATCGAGATTTGAAGGGAGCGCCGCATGCGCGTGCTCAAACGAGCCCTGGCGATCGTGTATCTTGTCGCCGCCGTTGTGGCGCTGGGTACGTTGGTCTGCCAGTTTTGGGGGCCATATACCTATCGCTTTATGCTGCTGATGCGCGATCCGCTGCCTCGCATCGTTGTTACGGCGTGCGGCGGTGTCGTGGCGCTCGGCGTGCTCGTGTGTTTCTTCCGCCTGATGTTTGCTCGTCGCGAGCCGTCCTGCGTGCATCCGGCGGGGGAGCGTAATATCGAGGTCACGCTCGCTGCCCTCTCCTCGTGTGCTCGCACCGCGGCAGAGCGCGACGACCGCGTGATGGTCGAGCATGTCGAGGCGCGCGTGCAGGGCTCCGACGAATCGCGCGTCCGTTTTAAGGTCGACGCCATCGCGCTCGACGACCGGGATGTGGCCTCCCTTGCAGCCGCGATGCAGCAACGTATCGAGGAGGCCTGCGACACCATGCTCGGCACACCGGGCACGACTGCGCGCGTTCGTTTTTTGCCGTCCAAGACTACCGTCCAGACCGTGGAGGTTTCCGGTGAGTGATACCAATCAAGACAAGACCGTCCGCACTCCGCGCCTGACTATCGATCAGAGCGCCGCGCCGGCTAGCGAGGTCGTCGATCCCAAGGTGGAGGGTACCGAGTCGCATGACGCGGTCGCCAATGATTTTGATGAGGCCATGGGTCTCATCAAGGGTACGGGGGCAGCCATCTGGAGCTATGCCGTCCGTCATCCCAATACCACGCTTGGAGCCGTCGCTGGTTTTGTGCTCGCCGTACTGGTGCTCACGCTCGGCCTGTGGGATACGCTCGTCATCGCATTCTTTGTACTGATCGGTGCCGTGATTGGCCAGATCCGTGACGGCGAGAACGGGATCGTCAACTTCTTCGGTCGTCTGTTTAGCGGCCGCTAGCATGTATTCGACCGCCGCGTGTGCGGTGGGCATAAGGAGGAACCATGGCTTTTAACACGAAGGTCGATGTGGCCGATACCGAGCTCGAGGCAGACGAGACCGTCACCTCCGAGGCCGAGGACGTAACGCTCGAGGACGAGGCACTCGTCGAGGCCGAGCCCGCCGATGATGCGGACGAGGATGATGAGGAAACAGACGAGTCCGAGGACTCGCTGACCTATTCCAACGGCGTGATCGAGAAGATTGTCGCCATGGCCACTCGCGAGGTACCGCACGTCCTGGGCATGAAGGGCAACCTCATGCACTTTGTGCAGGAGCAGTTTGGTGCCGAGAATCTGACCAAGGGCGTGACAGTCGAGGTCACCGATGACAACCGCGTGGTCGTTAACATTTCCGTCATTATCGAGTACGGCGCCTATGCGCCCGCGATTTTCGACGACGTTAAGGCGCGCGTGACCGAGCGTCTGGCTGCGATGACCGGCCTTGAGGTGGCAGGCGTCAACCTGCGCATCGAGGATGTTATCACCCCCGAGGAGTACGAGCACCGCACCAACCAGCACGAGTAACCTACCAAAAAGGGATGTTTATTTTGGCAGATTTTATCTGCGAAAACGTCAAACGGCCGGTCGCACGGATGTATGTGCGGCCGGCCGTTATTTGTATGCCCCCGATGTAGGCATACCACTCGTCTAACTAGGGGTTGCAATCGTCGCGTTCCGCGTTACCCTAATGGGCGCATTGTTTCCAAATTGTTAACGAGGGGTTGCCGTAATGGCTGACGAGCGCGAAACAGAAAGCAAGGCATGGGCGATTGAGGCCGCCGCGGCAGAGGCGGCATCGCGAGCTGCCGAGGAGCTACATCGTCCTCCCGTGGTGCCGATGGAGCGCGTGGTCGATCGCACCGATATCGAGCGCGGCGAGCGCGCCGGCCGCAAGCGCAGCCAGGAGCCAGGCTTTCCGCGCTTTTTTGCCGAGCTCAATCTGGGCCTGATCCTCACGGCGTTCGCCATCGTGGCCTTTAAAACCCCCAATCACTTTGCCTTCGGCGGCACCTCGGGCGTGTCGGTCATTCTGTCCACGCTGTTCCCGACCCTGCCCGTCGGTGTCTTTATGTGGATTATCAACGCGGTTCTCGTCGTCTTGGGCTTTATCTTTTTGGAACGCAAGGCAATCCTGTGGAGCGTCTTCGCCTCGTTTGCGCTTTCGGCCTACGTCTCGCTGTTTGAGCTCTTCATTCCGTCGGATGTTTCGATGACGGGCGATATGTGGCTCGACCTGTGTTTTGCCGTCATCTTGCCGGCGCTGGGCAGTGCCATTGTCTTTGACATTGGCGCCTCGACGGGCGGCACCGACATCCTTGCCATGATCCTCAAGCGCCGCACGACGCTCGAGATCGGCCGTGCCCTGTTGCTGGTCGATATCGGCATCGTGACCATCGCGGCTTTCCTGTATGGCCCGCGCGTCGGTCTGTACTGCGTGCTCGGCCTGTTTGCCAAGACGCTTGTGGTCGACAAGGCTATCGAGAGCATTCACCTGCGTAAGGTCTGCACGATCATTTGCTCCGAGCCCCTTAAGGTCGAGGAGTTTATCGTCAAGCATCTCAACCGCACGGCAACGATTAGCCGTGGCTATGGCGCCTTCTCGGGCAAGTGCGTCACGGTGATCATGAGCGTGCTGAGCCGTCGCGAGGCAGTGCAACTGCGCCGCTATACCCGCGAGATTGACCCTGGCGCCTTCATCACCATCGTCGATAGCTCCGAAATCGTCGGCAAGGGCTTCCGCGGCACGAACTAGCCCGGGCGTACCCTTCGAATCATTGAATAAAGCCACCTGCGTTGCAAATCGGTCATCTTGGGGTATTTGTCCTCACATTGGGCGATAATGATGCCAAAGACACCGTTTGCGATCCAGGTGATTCGCTCTAGATACGAAGGGATGATTTCGATGTTCTGTTCGCAGTGTGGCGCCCCCATGGGCGATAACGACAAGTTCTGCGGCGTGTGTGGTGCCCCCAATGCCGGTGCTGCAGCTTCCGCCCCTCAGGGTCAGCCTCAGCCTCAGCAGTTTGTTCCTCAACCTGTCGCGAACGCGTCCAAGGGCTGCACGGCTCAGGCGTTTGAGGATATGACCAAGACTCCGGGCGTGCTGCAGCGCGTGTGCCAGATTGCCTTTTTGCCGGCGCTTATCTGTGTCGTGTCGGTACTCGTGCTGTTCATCCCCGTTATCGGCGGTATTGCGGCTGCCATCGGCTTTTTGGCTGCCTACGTGGCGAGCGTGTGCGGTTCGGGCTTTGGCATCGAGTGGGGTCGCGACCTGTCGCTTAAGATCGATGACGGCATGGGTCGTCCGTTGATGCGTTCCACGTCGTTTGGTCTCGGAATCTTTTCGAGCGTTATTTCGGTCGTGCTCGAGGTTATCGCTGCCATTCCCATTATCGGTGTAGTGCTTTCGCTGGCGGAGGGCGTGGTAATTGGCGCCGCGGGCTCGTATTCTTATTACGGCTCTTATGCGCTCGAGGCTGCGCTGTTTGGCTCGCTTGGCCTGCTTGTCCTGGCGCTAATTGCCTCGGCGATTCTGGGTGTCTTCTTTAAGATGTTCGCCGACATTGCCGTGATGCACTTTGCGGTGACCGGGCGCGTCGAGAGCGCGTTTTCGCTCGATAAGGTCTGGGCAGCCTTTAAGCACAACAAGACCAAGCTGTTCTGTGCTTCGTTCCTTCCCGAGTTTTTGACGGGCCTGGTTTCCAACGCCATTACGTGGATCTTGACAGCTGTCTTTGGTGCCATCGCCGGAATTGGCGCGTACGGCTATTACTATCGCCCCACGGGTATCGAGGCGATTGTTACCGCCGGTGGTGTCACGCTCGTATTGTTCCTGGTGCTGATTGCATTCGTCACGGTGTTCCTTACGGTCTTTGGCAAGATGCTCAAGCACCGTGCCGTTGGCTATTGGGCTGCACGTTATGCAAGCGAATGGGCCGATGAGGACAAGGACGACGTTTTGACTTTTGTGCTCCCGGGTGAGAAGAAGCCTGCTCCTGCGGGATTCAATCCCACGGCAGCCACTGGTGCTGCGCCTGCCCCGGCGCCCGCGCCTGCACCTGCCCCGGCACCCGCGCCTGCCCC
>DXZR01000017.1:39282-42357 GCA_019419555.1 Collinsella sp. | reverse complement strand
GTTAATTGGGCATAGATTCAAATCCGAAAACTCAGTCATTATTTTCTCGGTAACCTTCTTAAATGGTGCCGTAAGATAATGCGGAAGAACATAGAAATCGATCAAATCAAGCCCTGCATCATCTTCCTGTGAGTAGTCCTCCGGCTTTTCATCCATTTGCTCAATATATTGGATGGTAGGAGCGCATATAGCCGCCCCCGCTGATTCACCGATCATCAGTTTTCCCTTTGCCAATTCCTTCTTCAACAGCTCATCCGTTCCCGTTTTACGGAGCTGGTCCATAAGGAAGAAAGAATTTCCACCGGTAAAATAAATCACATCCGCATCTTCAAAAATGGACCGTATCGTTGAATAAGACTCCGTTGAAATATCAATTTCCGTTACGGCTGCTCCCAGTTTATTGAATAGCTTTCGAGCCGAGCCGACATAACCGGTATAGCCTTCACGCAGCGAAGCTGTGGGAATAAATGCGACTTTCTTGTTATCAATTTCTTCTTTTATCAAACTTCCTACACTTGAAAAGTGCGAACATAAAAACAGCTTCATCCATGTTCTCCTTTAGGTAGCCCGGAATTGCTCGTCGAGAAGAGGAATGTGCGAGCAAAAAAATAGGGCAGAGTCGCTTGCGCAAGTCCGCCCCTAAAACCGTGAAGGTTTTGCTATCTGCAGGCTATTCTACCAACCCGAGCGATTCTGTCAACCTGCGAAGGAACTCGAGCGCGGAGCGAGCTGCGGCGTCGGGCCCCTTGTCGGGCAGCGCCTCGGTTTCGCCGTCGGCCCTGGCGAACATCTCGGCGAGCTCGGATGCGGCGCGCGAGTGCGAGGAGCCCTCGGGTACCAAGCCGGAGTGCGCCACGAGCACGGTCGCGACCTCCTGCATGGCCGTATTCCCCATCCACTTCCTCCTGGTCGCCTTGGGAATTCCCACGGCGGCGACCCTTCGGGAGACGCCGCTGGACGCCGAGCCCCGGGCGGCGCCCCTCTCGGCGAAGCAGTTGATCAGGCACGAGCCGTGCGCGGCGCAGTTGCGGACGGACTTCACGCGCTTGAGGTCGTAGTGGGAGGCCTCGAGGCGCCTGTCGCCCCATCGCCTGGCGCAGAAGCGCACGAAATCGATGAGGGTGCCGAACGAGGTGAGCTCAAGGAAGGCCCAGGCAGGCATGTCGCCGGAGTACTTCGCGTAGAGGCTCGAGCTGTAGGGGCTGCGGCCGCTCATCTTGAGCTCGCGCAGGCGGTACTCCCTGTTTGCAGTGGTAAGCGATGCCATGTAGTCGGCCACGATGGCGTAGCCGTCCTCTCCACGGTCCTCCATCTCGCGAAGCAGTGTCACCTTCTGGAAATGCTCGATGTCGAGCGTCATGCCGAGCAGGGCGTGGCGCAGCTCCTGGTCGAGCGCCGCGAGCAGGCGCAGCTGGCCGAAGTCGAGGTCTACGTAGCGGCCGTCGCGCGGGCCTCCCTCGTATTTCGAGAAGAGTTTGCGGTAGGATGCGAGCTTGAAGAAGTTGCACTTGTCGCGCAGGTAGTCCGCGGCCTCTTCCTCGGAACACAGTTCGAAGGCTACGCCCTTCTGCTTGAGGTGCTCTATCTGCTGCTCGATCGTGAGGATCGGCTTCCTATCGTGGGGTTCGGCCATGCTCGGTCTCCTGTCATTGATTTGAGAATCCTATTCTACCAGCATGTTTGCCCTGAATCCTGAAGGCCCGTTCGCCAACTCATAAGCAAGCCACCTGAGACTACTCACTTTGTTCACGAATGGCGAAGACCTGCGACCTGGGGTTTTGCAAATGGCGCGCAAGCCACCCGCGTTAATTCACTTGCGATTGCAGCTGGCGGCTTGCGGGCAAAAGGGCGGTTGAGTTTCAAAACGGGCGTTTTCGGCGCCATCGAGCCTCCAAAGGCGACCCGCCGCGCACTTTGGGACAAAAACAAAAACTCAAAGCCCTGAGTTTGAAAAAAGTTTTTGAGGTTGTCCCAGCTTTTGTCCCCGAAGCCGACGAAACGCGACATCGCGTCATTCGGCGGCACGCGTTCTGTGTCGATGCCGAAAACTGGGTGTAACTGGAGTGACGGGACGGCAGAACCGACGCCATCGAATGGGAGTAAGCCGACAGGGTTCTGACCTGCATTTTTGAGTGCCGCACTGTGCCGCTGGGTTTCGTTTCGTACGACAGTCATTGCAAAGCCACCAGCGACGGCGGTGAGTAAAAACAATTTCCTAGCCTCTGTTCTCTCGTTGGAACGGAGGCTTTTTCTTTGCCTTTTTACTCTCTTTCACCTGCGATTTCGCGATTTACTCCCCGTGTTTCAAGATGGAAGCGTTTGGTTGCGAGGCACGCCGGTGTGAGGGCCTGAGTCGTCAGGCCCCGCACAGGGGGACCGCGATGGTGGCCACCGCGCCGCCCGAGGGGCTGTTGGCGAGCGAGACGGAGCCCCCGTGGGCGCTCGCGGCCTCGGAGGCGGCGTGGAGGCCGAGCCCGTAGTGGCGGCCTCCGTCGCGCGAGGAGCGGGATGAGTCGTCTGTGAAGAGGCGCTCGCAGCCGCGTTCGAGGGCGGCGGGAGAGAAGCCCGGTCCGTCGTCGGCCACCTCGATGACGAGGTGGCCGCCCTCGACGTCGCAGGAGACCGCCACGCGCGAGCGCGCGTGCTCGGCGGCGTTGGCCACGAGGTTCGCGGCGGCTCGCGCCAGGGCGGTTCGGTCGAGCGGGGCCTCGGGCGCGCCCGCGACAGCAGGGCCCGTGGCCGCGTCGAGCGTCACGCCTCGCGCCCGGGCGATCTGGGCGGCCTCGGCGAGGACCTGCTCGCAGAGCTCGGCCGGCCGCATGGGGGCCCTCTCCGCCCCGCCGGACCCGCGCGAGGCCTCGATGAGCAGGCGCACGTAGCCGTCGAGCCTTTCGACACTGCCGGCTATGTCGCGCGCGGCGGCCGCGAGGTCGGCGTCTTTCTCGTCTTCCAGCTCCTCCGCCACGAAGTCGGCGTTGGCGCGCAGCACGGTGAGCGGCGTCTTGAGGTCGTGGGCGAGTGACGCCATCTGCTCGCGCTGCCCCCGCTCCGCGGCCCAGCGGGCCTCCCTCGCCG
>DXZR01000017.1:0-39272 GCA_019419555.1 Collinsella sp. | reverse complement strand
GAGCGACTCGGCGAGGGAGGCCCGCATGGCGTCCATCGCGGCGAGGACGTCGTTCACCTCGCGCACGTTGGTGCTGCCGACCGCGAAGTCGAGATCCCCCGCGCCGACGCGCCCCGCTGCCTCCGCGAGCGGCGCCATCTTGCGCGAGATCACGCGGCTCGCACGGCGCGCCACGAGCGCGAGCGCGAGCGCGCTTCCCGCAGCGGCGCCGACGAGCATGAGGTTCTGCGGGTTGGGAAGCAGGCCGGCGAGGTCGCGCGAGACCCACTGCGGCAGGTACTCGCTGACGAGTGCGCAGGCCCCGCCGCCCTTGAGCGGGAACGCGGCGTAGGTGAGGCCCGAGCCTCCGCCCTCGATCTCCACTGTGCCCGGATCCGCGGCGAGTGCCGCACGGGCCATTTCCGTCGCGTCCTCGAGCCGCGTGCCCTCGAGGTCTGTCATCAGCACGTATCCGTCCTTATTCAGGATGAGGTAGCGGTACGCCGTCGGCACGTCCTGTTGCCCGCAGACGCCGTCGCGTGCCAGGCCCTCCGCGACCTCGCGCGCATTGGCCGGCCCCCAGCTTGCCTCGTAGACGAAGCCCGCGTTGATCGCCGCGGAGAGCGCCATGAACGCGGCGAGCCACGCCGTGGCGACCGCCGCGAACGCGTAGGCGAAGTAGCGCGCGATGACGAAGGAGAGCGGCATGCCCCCGCGACCTCGCGCCCCGGTCCTCAGAGCTGCCACTTGTACCCCATCCCCCAGACGGTCGCGATCGGATCGGCGCCGGCCTCGGAGAGTTTCCTCCGGGCGCGGCTGACCTGCATGGATATGGCCGCGTCGTCGGCGTCGCTCTCCCAGCCGAGCACCGCCTCGCGTATCTGTGCGCGGCTCATGACCTGCCCAGGGTGGCGGGCGAGGTACTCGCAGATGGCGTACTCGGTGGGCGTGAGCGGCACGGCCTCGCCGCCCACGGCGAGGCCGCGCGCCCCGAGGTCGATCCGCACCTCCCCGAAGGAGAGGGCGTGCGAGCGCGGCCGGCGCTCACGGCGTAGATGGGCCGCGACCTTGGCGCGCAGCTCCGCGGCCCCGAAGGGCTTGCGGACGTAGTCGTCGGCGCCCAGGCCGTAGCCGACCACGGCGTCCTCCTCGGCCACGCGCGCGGTCAGGAAGATGATGGGCCCGTCGAAGTCCGGGCGGATCTGCCGCACGAGCTCGAAGCCGTCGAGCCCCGGCATCATGACGTCGCAGAGCACGAGGTCGAAGCGCGAGAGGTCCGTCCCCGGGACCGCCGTCGGGTCCGCTGCCTTGACGACCTCATGGCCGTCGCGGCCGAGGACGCGCGCGAGCGCGTCGAGGATCGCCCGCTCATCATCCACTGCCAGTATCCTCGCCATGTTCGACCTCCTGAAACTCCCGTCGGCATTGTACTAGCGCCGCGCTCAGCGGTCCAGAGCCCCGCGCGCAGCCGCGGGCGCCTCGGCCGCATCGCACGCGCGGTAGCGCACGCCCGAGCCGCCGCGCGCCTCGATCTCGAGCCAGCCCTCGCCGTCCGACTCCCGCCCGAAGAAGATGAGCTGGAGCTCTCGGACATTGCCCCTGTCGTCCGCCGCGTCCACCAGGTAGACGTAGTTTGCCCCCGCCCCGGTGGCGTCGGCGTAGGAGCTCGCGTGGCTGCCGGGCTCGGGCGCGGGCGCCCACATGGCGATCTCGGGGTTGGGCAGCACGCGGTCGGCGATCGAGCGCAGCGCCGACCCCCAGCCGGCGTCGAGCAGGGCATTCCCGCCCAGGACGAGCGCTGCGGAGAGGAGGACGAGCGCGGCGGTGAGCGGCTTCCTACTCATCTGCCCTCCCGTCCTCGAAACGGCAGAACCAAGCCAGAAGGACGGCGGCGGCTGCCGGGGCGAGCACGAGGCCAGCGAGCGCAGTCGTGAGGAGAGGGGCCGCCGCGCGTGCGGCGTCGATGAAGGCCTCCACCCCGAGCGACCCCAGGCGCGCGGGCCAGGCGAGCGGCACCCAGCTCAGGGGCGTCGCCAGGGCACCGGTGAGCTCGCCGGTCATGAGGCCGTGCGCAAGTCCGCCCACTGAGAAGAACGCGAGGAGCATCCCCGCCGCGCCGGCGCCGATGGCGGCGTTGCGGCCGAGGCGCAGGGCCACGCCGAGCCCCAGCGCGTAGAGGGGCAGGCTGCCCAGCACGATGCCCGCCCAGGCGGCCGCAAGCGGAGCGGGCCCGAGCGGCAGGCGCCCGGCGACGGCGAGCACGGCCCCGAACACGCCGAGCGCCACGGCCAGCGCGCCCGCGCCGAGCGCCGCAAGGGCGAGCAGCTTCGCCGCGACGGCGCGCCCGCGCGAGGGGACCGCCGTGAGGTTGGCGAGGTGCCCGGCAGCGCGCTCCTCGTCCACGGCGAGCCCGCAGACGATGGCGGACATGAGCGGCATGAGGGCGCCGAGGAACTGGGCGTGGGCGTCCGCGCCCAGCGCCGGGTCCCATCGGGTTACGGAGAAGTACTCGCCGCAGGCAAGACCGGCTGCCAGGCCGCAGACGAGGTGCACCGCCGTGAGCGGGGAGCGCGCCAGGCGCAGGGCCTCGGAGAGCAGGGCCCGCGGGAGAGTCATGCGCGGCGTCGGGTCGGAGAGTCGTGTCATGGCCATCACCTCTCCTCGGAGCGCGCGAACCAGGCCGCGCCCGCCGCCGTGAGCGCGGCGAACGCGAGTGCGCAGACCGCAAGGCCCGCCAGTGTGAGCATGCCGTCCGCCGTGAGCGCCCCGCCGAGCGCCATGTCCGCCGCGAGTGGCTCGCCGCTCGGCAGCACGGGGATGAAGCTCGTGGGGATGACCATGCTCGCCGACGGCGGAAAGAGCTGCGGCAGCGGCATCAGCGACCAGGCGAACCCACCCACGAGCTGCGCGGCGAGCGGGCAGAAGATGCCCGCGAGCATGCCGAGTCGCGCCGTGAGGAAGAGCCCTGCGGGGATCATCCACGCCGCGGTCACCGTGTTGGCGAGCGCGCAGAGGAGCATCGTGAGCGTGCCCGCGGCCGTGAGGCCCTGCGAGGAGAACGCCGAGCCTGCGAGGTAGATGCCGAAGACCACGAGGTTCGAGAGCGTGCAGAGCGCGAGGCACCAGAGCGCCTTGGCCCACCAGGCGCGCCCGAGCGGGAAGCCCAGGCCTAGAAGCCCCCGCATCCGCGTGCGCGCGTCCGCCCGCGCGACGCACGCCACCACGAGCGAGAGAGCCACGGGCAGGAAGAGCGCGTACCAGTAGTTCCACGCGCTGAAGATCTGCACGCCCCGGTAGGGCATCGCGCCGAGCAGCGGCATCGGCAGCGCCATGAGCACGGCCAGGCGAACCGGTGCCGCGTGGCGCGACTTCAGGGCCTCAGCGCGCAGGCCCGCGAGCAGGCCGCCTTTCTCGCCCGTCATGCCGCCACCTCCCCGCGCGCTCGTCGCCCCTCCCGGCAGACGCTCATGAAGAGTTCCTCGAGGTCCTGCCCGGGTCGAAGCGCATCCTCGTAGGCGAGGCGCCCCCCGTAGATGATGCCGATGGTGTCCGCCATCTGCTGCACCTCGGAGAGGATATGGCTCGAGACGATCACCGTCGTGCCCGCCGCCGCGAAGCCGCGGATCTGGTCGCGCAGCTCCTCGATGCCGATGGGGTCGAGGCCGTTGGTGGGCTCGTCGAGCACGAGCAGGCGTGGCCGGGCGATCAGCGCCAGCGCGAGCCCCAGGCGCTGCCGCATGCCCATCGAGAAGCGCCCGGCGCGCTTCTTCCCAGTGTCCGCGAGGTCCACGGCGGCGAGCACCTCATCTATGCGGCTCTCGGGAAGGCCCAGCAGCGTGGTGCGCACGCGCAGGTTCTCGCGCGCGGTGAGGTTGGGGTAGAGCGGCGCCTCCTCGATGAGGCTGCCGATTGCGTAGAGGTCCTCGCGGCGCCAGGCGTGCCCGGCAAAGAGGATCTCCCCGGCCGTCGGCCGCAGCATTCCGCAGATCATCTTGAGCGTTGTCGACTTGCCGGCTCCGTTGGGACCGAGCAGCCCGTACACCTCGCCCTCGCGGATATGAAGGCTCACGTCGGCCACGGCGTCCTGCGCCTGGTCGCCGCGGCCGAAGCGCTTGGTGAGCCCACGTGTCTCGAGCATGTAACCCATGGGTTTATCCTTTCTCTTCCGGGCGCGCGGGCCGAGCCACCGTGCCCGCGCGCCTTACCTTTCGGGTTCACCATCCATGATGGGGCGCGTTTCTAACGAAGCCGTAACGGCCGTTGGGCTCTTTTGGCGCCAGCCCTTCTCGACCCGTACGCCACTCATGGTATGTTTATCGCGATAACAAGGACGGAGGTGCCCGTGGCACGCAATAAGTACCTGGAGGAGACGGTCGAGAAGATTCTCGACGTTGCCGAGCGGCTCTTCGTGGAGCGCGGCTACGAGCACACCACGATGATCTGAAGAGCAATACGCTAAATCGAAAAAGGCAATCGAAGCCGCGCCTGTGGACTTATCGAGGGTCGAGATTCCCGCCCCATCCATCGGCACCCAGCAGAAGGTCGTCGACATCCTCGACCGCTTCGGCACCCTAACGAAATCGCTCACCGACGGTAGGATAAACCCCCATGAATATATGAATTGACCTGCTGACTCCAATGAAGATTGGAGGGTAACTGCCAGGGGTGACGGCCCGGCGAGTGTTATTTTGCGAGCTATGCGCATTGAAAGCGACCTTTCGTGGTATAAACTACTTGCCGGAAGCCGCGGCTTTCAGGGTACGGCTTACGTGTACGTTTAACCTCCGTGGGCGACGGGGTGCCGCAAGGCGTAGAATATCGCCCACCTGTAGGGGCCTGCAGCGATGCGGGCCCCGCTTCGTATGAGGGGGCGTAACCGATGAAGATCGTATCCATCTCCCAGGACTTCTTCGACCTCGTCGATGGCGACCGTGAGCTCATGCTTAAGCGCGACCGCCCCTGCATCGCGGTGGCGAGGCTGCGTTTCCGAGGAAAGCGCAGGAACTTCGCCGTGCCGCTGCGCTCCAACATCGCCCCAATGTGCTCAAAGACCAGTACTTCGCGCTGCCGCCCCGCCCCGCGACGCGCCCCGGCTGCCGCCACGGCATCCACCACATCAAGATGTTCCCCATAACCAAGGCCTACCAGCGCCGCTTCAGGACCGAGGGCTCGGCTTACTACGAGACACTCCAGCGCATCATCGATGGCAACACCAAGCGCATTGTCTCCGAATGCCAGGCGTACCTCGACCGCTACGAGCGCGAGGGAAGGCCTCGCTTTGCCGTCGGCATCGACCGCATCGTGGGGCTGCTGGAGGGCGAGAAGTAGGGCACCTCGGCTCAGTCTCGAGCCATGCGGAGTCGCTCCGCATTTTTGAACGCCGCGTGTGCGTCCCAAATACTTGAGAAGCAAACTGCGAAGTGCAGTGGCGCGCCCGTGCCCGTGCATAGTCGTCACCATCGGCGTCTACGCGGCGTCGGCTTCAAGTGGAACTGGCGCCGCTGCTGTATATGGTTTGCCTTGCTGCAAATGGCGATCAATGCCCGCGATGCTTCTGTTTGCGCTTCAGCTCTCGCTGCTCGAAGCGCGCCTCCGCCTCATCCGCGCGACGCTGGCTTCTTGCTTGGGCCGACTCCCGCTTCATCGCTTCCCGCTGTGCCGCGAGCGCCTGTTGTGCCTTGGTGCTCACCGCGGGCCGTTTAAGGGCTTTCGCTACCTCGCGAGCGCGCCGCTTGGGGTTCTTCGCGGGCTTGCTTGTTTCAGTGGCCTTGTCGCCGAAGAACGAGAGCTTCTCCCATTCGCTTGTAACGAATCGCAGGATCTCCTCATCGGACGGCTCCGCGCCGAAGACGATGCGGGCGACGCCGTACTTTCCGCCCTCGACGTGCTCCGCCAGCCCGACCCAGAATTGACCGTCGTGATATACGGTCAGGGTGGACGACACGCTAATCTGCATGGTTGGTTCCTCCTTTATGTAGATGACCATGCAGAGAAGGGACAACCAAGGAGGCAGGTTACTGATGCGGACTCCCGCACGCCCACGACTACCCGACGGGGACTGTGTTTTCATCTCTGATGCCCGCATTGTAGCACGCGCGGATGCGCCCTTCATCGCTGCCGACATGACGTGGCTGGGATTCGTTCCTCGACACATCCTTTTGTATATTGCCTTCCCGGTTTCGAAACTTTAAATCAATTCGAGTTTCGAAACCGGGAAGGAGAGCGTATGTGAGAGGCGATATGAGCATCAACTTGATGCTTGAGGGGGAGCTCGCGTCGCTTCTGCCCATCGGGGACGTGTTCCCGAAGGTCCTCATCTCCCGCATAGGGCATGAGACCTGTACCCGGGAAGGCGTACTCGTGCTGGACCTCGCGCGGTGCTGCTCGGTGAGCAGGGGTTCTGAACACTGCGTAGGGATATAGCGCGACAGGGGGTGCAGCACCGTTTGCGCCTTGTCTAGAGAGCACGAACGAGAGATGTGGTCTGCGGACGACTGAATAGCTTCATCTGTTTTGGTTACAACGAAATGTGTGCCGCGCGCCTGCGGCATGAAGGAGGGAGATTTCTATGAATATCGTTGTATTGAGTGGTAGCCCGCGCAAGGGTGCCAATACCGACACCATGGTCGAGGCCTTTGCCGAGACCGCGCGCGAGGCCGGCCATACGGTCGAGGTCATCCGCGTTGCCGGCAAAAAGATTGCTGGTTGTCTGGGATGCCAGTACTGCTTTACCCATGAGGGCACCTGTGTGCAGAAGGATGACATGGCCGACGTGATCGAGCCGCTGAAAGACGCAGACATGGTCGTCTTTGCCTCGCCTATCTACTGGTTCGATATCACCGCGCAGGAGAAGGCCGCCATCGACCGCCTGTACGCCTTCGGTGCTACGGGCTTCCCGTTCACCAAGACGGCCCTTTTGCTCGATAGCCATAGCGAGGGCGTCTATGATGCGGCGATCGCTATGTATAAGTCAACCTGCGCGTACTGCAAGTGGGAGGATCAGGGCATTGTCACCATCAGCGGTATGACCGAGCGCGACAGCATGGTATCGTCGCCCAAGTTGAAAGAGGTGCGAGAGCTCGCTCGCAAGCTCGCCTAAGGACAAGAGGGGCGCATGGCAATCAGCACTAGCGGAAATGCTTGCTGCCCTTACCAGGAGGAATGCTGATTGCCATGCAACGATGCTCCCGCGGACAATTCCGGTGTGCTAAAACGCCTTCTCGTTCAAGAATTCTCTGAACGCGGGGATGTCGAAGCCGACGAGGCCACGCCCACGTTCCCCGATAACGCCGTCCTCGAGGAGGCGGCGTTTGTATTGGCTTGCGTAGTTGCTGGCGACGCCCATGCGTTTGGCTATCTCCGAGATCCTGCTGGGGCCAGAATCGGGCAGCATCGCGAGCAAAAACTCAATGTCTTTATCGGAAAGCTCTCGATAGGTCGTTTCGAGAGAAGCCCGATGCCATGCTTCTCGAGTTGCCTGAAGATGCCATTCATGCACGTGCGCCAGTTGCCCTGGGCTTCTTGAACATATGTCCAATCGATGCCCACTGGACCAATTTGAACGCCGTTCATGCGCGCGTGAGACTGTGAAAGGTAGCTATCTGCCGCTTCTTTGGTTCGCTCGATAATATCTTCGAGCATGCCTGGCATGGCGGAGCCATTTGCTGTACTCCATGGTGGCTCCTTTGCAAGTTTTGCTAATTTTTGCAACTTTTGCTAACTTTTGCGAGTTTTGCTAACGGCTTAGGACGGTGCGGGAAGCCCCCGTATCGTCGACATTTCCGAGGATGACCTCCGCAACGAGCGGGGCCCGGGGCGCGATATTGCTGCGCTCCGGGCCCCGCTGCTTTGTAAAACTATGGCGGTTCTGCCGTCGTCCTAGTCAAACAGACTCGGCATGTCGTTTTCTTTCATGAGGGCACCGGCGGAGGGCAGACTCTGCGCGGTGAACTTCTCGGCCGAGACGCCGGCGCCAAGGATCTCTTCGGTTGTGCCGACCGTGGTGACCGAGCGGCCCTTCTTGGCCGTAAGGGCCTGGACGCCCTGCGTGTTGGTGGTCGTCTTGGTCTTGAGCAGCGACGTGTTGAAGTTCATCAGGCGATAGTCGCTCGAGACCAGCGCGATGTCGCGATCCTCCTTGAGCACCTGGGCATACAGCAGCTTGCTGCCACCGTAGATGGCGTTCTTGAGGCGCTTGCGGTTGGTTTTGGTGACGTATCCGGCAAGTGCGACACGCACCACGCGGCCGTTTTCAAAGACAAACAGCACGTCGGCCTTGTAGTCCTCGGGGTCGATGACCCAGATGACGCTCTCGTCGGGTTCCATCTCAAGATCGGTCGGCAGGTACGAGCCCAGCTGGGCCGACTTGGTGTCCTCAAACGCCGCAACCTTGCACTTGTACACCTGGCTCTTGTTGGTAAACACGAGCAGCTCGTGCGTGTTGGAGGACGGGAACTCGATAAAGGGCTTATCGCCGTCTTTGTACTTGAGCGTGGTCGCCTTCTTGAGCACACGGTCCGTCATCTTTTTAAGGTAGCCCTCGCGCGAAAGCATGATAGTAACCGGGTACTCCTCGACCTCGGGCTCCAGGCTTACCTCGATAACCTCATGGGGCTCGATCCTGCCCGTGCGGCGCGGCATCACGTACTTCTTGTTGACCGCGGCCAGCTCGTCGCTGATGACCTTCTTGATGTTGTCCTCGCTGGAGAGGATCTCCTCAAGCTCGGCAATCTCACCCTCGAGCTTAGCGATGTCCTTGGTGCGGTTGAGGATGTACTCCTCGTTGATGTTGCGGAGCTTGAGCTCGGCAACAAACTCGGCCTGGGTCTCGTCGATGTCGAAACCCTTCATAAGGTTGGGCACGACCTCGGCTTCGAGCTTGGTGCCGCGGATGATGGCGATGGCCTTGTCGATGTCGAGCAATATCGCCTCGAGGCCGTGCAGTAAGTGCAGACGCTCGGACTTTTTGCCCAGGTCAAAGTTAATGCGGCGACGCGTGGACTCAATACGCCACTTGACCCACTCGTGCAGAATCTGGCGCACGCCCATAACACGGGGATAGCCGTCGACGAGCACGTTGAAGTTGCACGAGAACGAATCCTGCAGCGTGGTCGAGCGATAGAGCTTGGCCATGAGCTTGTCGGGGTCGACACCGCGCTTAAGGTCGATGGCGATGCGCAGGCCCGAAAGGTCGGTCTCGTCGCGGATATCGGCGATCTCCTTGACCTTGCCCTCTTTGGAGAGCTTGACGATGCGCTCGATGATGACATCGGTCTTGGTGGTGTAGGGGATCTCGTAGACCTCGATAATGCGCTCTTCGGGAATCCAGCGCCAGCGGGAGCGGATCTGGAAGCTACCAAGGCCGGTCTCGATAATCTTTTCCATCTCCTCGCGGCGGTAGATGATCTCGCCGCCGGTTGAGAAGTCGGGCATGGGCATGTACTCGAGCAGATCGCAGTCGGGATCCTTGAGGTAATGCATCGTGGCAGTACAGACCTCGTTGAGGTTGAAACCGCAGATGTCGGACGCCATGGCGACGCCGATGCCCTTATTGGCCGAGACAAGGATGTTGGGGAACGTGGTGGGCAGCAGGCGCGGCTCCTTCATGGCGCCGTCGTAGCTGTCGACGAAGTCGACCGGATCCTTGTCGATGTCCTTGAAGATCTCGGCGCTGATGGGGGAGAGCTTGGCCTCGGTATAACGCGAGGCGGCGTAGCTCAGGTCGCCCGAATAGTACTTGCCAAAGTTGCCCTTCGACTCAACGAACGGCGCGAGCAGCGCCTCGTTACCGGTGGCCAGGCGCACCATCGTCTCGTAGATCGCGGCGTCGCCGTGCGGGTTGAGCTTCATGGTCTGGCCCACGATGTTGGCGCTCTTCTGGCGCTCGCCCTTGAGCAGGCCCATCTTGTACATGATGTAGAGCAGCTTGCGGTGCGAGGGCTTAAAGCCGTCAATCTCGGGGAACGCACGCGAGACGTTGACGCTCATGGCGTAGGGCATGTAGTTGACCTCGAGCGTCTGCGTGATCGGCTGGTCGGTGACCTCGGAGTGCAGGCCGATGACGTTCTCGGCGTTGACCTGCTTTTTCTTTGGCTGGTTCTTCGTCTTCTTCTTTGCCACGATTTCCTCTTGAACTTCTTATGGGCCGTCGTTATCGATTTACTGCTATTGCAGGTCCAGCTGGTCCAGGTATTCCTTGCCGTGCTCGGAGATATGGCGCTTGCGGCCCGCCTCGTCGTTGCCCAGCAACAGGTTGAACATGGTTTCCATCTTGGTGACGTCCTCGGGCTCAACCTTGATCAGGCGACGCGTCTCGGGGTTCATGGTGGTGAGCCACATCATGTCCGGGTCGTTCTCACCAAGACCCTTGGAGCGGTTGATCGAGCACTTTTGGTCGCCGATCTCCTTAAGGATGCCGTTCTTCTCGAGCTCGGTGTAGGCAAAGTAGGTCTTCTCTTTGCAGTTGATCTCGTAGAGCGGCGACTCGGCGATATACACGTAGCCCTCGTCGATAAGCGTGGGCACCAGGCGGTAGAGCATGGTGAGTACGAGCGTGCGGATGTGATAACCGTCGACGTCGGCGTCCGTACAGATGATGACCTTGTTCCAGTTGAGGTTGTCCAGGTCGAAGGCGCCAAGGTTCTTGATGCGCTTGTCCTTGATCTCCACGCCGCAGCCCAGCACGCGCATGAGATCCATGATGATGTCGGACTTAAAGATGCGCGGGTAGTCCTCTTTCAGGCAGTTGAGGATCTTACCGCGGACAGGCATAACGCCCTGGAACTCGGCATCGCGCGAGGTGCGAATGGCGCCTGCTGCCGAGTCGCCCTCTACGATGTAGATCTCGCGGCGGCTCTTGTCCTTGGAGCGGCAGTCGATGAACTTCTGCACGCGGTTGGCCATGTCGGTCTTCTGCTGCAGGTTGGTCTTGATGCTCTGACGCGTCTTCTCGGCGTTCTCGCGCGAACGCTTGTTGATGAGCACCTGCTCCATGATCTTGTTGGCAGCGTCTTTGTTCTCGATCAGGTAAGTCGAGAGGCGCTCCTTAAAGAAGGCCGTCATGGCCTGCTGGATAAAGCGGTTGTTGATGGCCTTCTTGGTCTGGTTTTCATAGGACGTCTGGGTGGAGAAGCAGTTGGTCACCAGCACTAGGCAGTCCTGGACGTCTTGCCACTTAATGCCGCTCTCGTTTTTGTTGTACTTGCCCTGTTGCTTGATGTAGGCATCGATGGCGCTGGTCAGAGCGCTGCGGGCGGCCTTCTCGGGCGAACCGCCGTTCTCGAGCCACGATGAGTTGTGGTAGTACTCCTGCATCATGAAGGTGCGCGAGAAGCACATGCACGCGGTAATCTTGACGTTGTAGTCGGGCAGGTCCTCGCGGTCGCGACCGCGACGGTCGGCCTCGATAAAGAAAGGCTCGGTAAGGTAGTCGGTACCGACCTTCTCGAGCACATAGTCCTCGATGCCCTTGGGATAGCAAAAGTCCTCTTCGGAAAACTCGCCATCGTCACCCTCAATACGCAGGCGGAAGGTCACGTTGGCGTTGACCACGGCCTGGCGGCGCATGGTCTCGCGATACCACTCGTGGGGGATGCTGATGGAGGTAAAGACCTCAAGATCGGGACGCCACTTGATGGTGGTGCCGGTGCGTTCCTCGTCGCTGGGCTCAATCTCGAGTGCCTTCTTTTTGGCGCCGACGACCTTGCCCTTCTTAAAGTGCAGGGAGTACTTGTTGCCGTCACGCCAGACGGTGACGTGCATGTACTCGGAAGCGTACTGAGTCGCGCAGGAGCCCAGGCCGTTGGTACCGAGCGAGAAGTCGTAGTCGCCGCCCTGGTTGTTGTTATACTTGCCGCCGGCGTAGAGTTCGCAAAAGACGAGCTCCCAGTTAAAGCGCTTCTCGGAAGGGTTCCAGTCGAGCGGGCAGCCACGGCCATTGTCCTCTACCTGGATAGAGCCATCGCGAAAGGCGGTAAGGGTGATGAGCTTGCCGTAGCCCTGGCGTGCCTCGTCAACGGCGTTGGACAGGATCTCGAAGGCGGCATGCGCGCAGCCATCGAGTCCGTCCGAGCCAAAGATGACGGCGGGGCGCAGGCGTACGCGCTCCTCGTCCTTGAGCTGACGAATACTGTCGTTACCATAGTTTGCGGTGTTTTTTGCCATGCTCGCTCTCTTGGTACTTCCTCTTGTGTATTTAAGTCGTATAGATAGTCAAGGTAGCATAGCCCAGCCCGTGGGCGATTCCAACCAACACGAAATCCATCGAACAATCGTTCGGATTAACAGGGATAGTGTTTAGTGGTAGCGCGGCATTGTTAAACAAATTTGGATACAGATGAATTTTATTTAATAGGGATCTAGTTTTACTAAACAAAATCGAACGATGCTGATCGCACGAGCGGGCACATCGATCGACTATCAATCACGTTTACTCGGACAAAACCGAGTCGGTTCTGTCCGAGTAAGTTTGAATAGTGAACCGAAGTTGTAATGTCCGCATGGCGATGACAGACATGGTTTTCATAATGACAGATATAGTTGACATCCTTTGATGGATGCAATATATTTCTGTCATGTTGCAACGGATATCTGTCCATTACTACGAAAGGAACTCCATGCCGGGCAAAAGGAACCTACGCATGAAGGCGGCGCGCGCGGCGGTTGGCCTTTCGCAAGCTGACTTGGCCGAGGCCGTGGGCGTTACGCGCCAGACCATCGGCCTTATCGAGGCGGGCGGCTACAACCCCACGCTCAACTTGTGTGTGGCAATCTGTAAAGCGCTGCGCGTTACGTTGAACGATCTGTTTTGGGAAGACGGGATCGACGTCGACCCTAACGCTCTTTAGAAGTTCGCTATGAAATTTGAAGATTTAAAACTCGTGCAAAAGTGGCGTGAATATGCCGGCCCAAAGGATGAGCGCCTGGAGGCTGAGAGCGCGAAGGTCTACAAGATTGGTTTCGTGCTGCTTTCGTTTGGCATGTTGATGATCTTTTTCTACCAGTTTATAGCTCGACAGGTTGCGTGGGTTCACAGCGACGCCAGTGAAATGCCGCATGGCTTTGCAGCGCCGTTTGAGGCAGCCATGTATTTGTGGCTCGTTCTCGTGATGTTGATTTGCGCAGGACTGCAAACGCGGAAGGGCTATGTCGATACCAATCGTTTTGGGCAAACCGAGTATCTTCCTGTTGGATATTTCCTGCTTCTCAGCGGTCTTAGCGGCGCCGCGTTCGCGCTTGTTATTGCCGCAATGCGCTGTATCGCTGAGGCGCAGATCGTACCGCTCGAAAGCGTCTTTTGGTTGGCGAACCTGGCCACGGGCGTGTTCTGCGGCGCGACGATTTTCGCGGCCACGTTTGCTGTCCTGTGCGCAACGTTTTTCACGGCGAAAAGACGCCGTGCCAAGCTCGAGGCAGAACTCAACTCCTCTGACGACATCTAATGCGTAATGGGCTGGCTCTGGGTATCCAGAACCAGCCCATTTGATGTTCGATGAGCCGAGTCGGCGTCTCTCACAAAAGTAACTAGGAGCTAGCGAGGCTTATCAGAATTGACCTCATCGGCGGTGTCTTTTTCGAGCGCCGTGCGGCGGGCGCTGTAGGCGATGAGGCCGGCGCCTGCCGCGGCGAGTGCTGCAGCGGCTGCCGTAAGGGGAGCATTGACATCGCCCGTGCCAGCGAGCGCGCCCGCTTTTCCGGAGCGCTTGTTAGTGCCGTGGTCCTTGCCACTGCTGGAGCTGCTTCCGCCGGAGCCGCCGCCCTTGTCAGTACCGCCGCCACTCGTGCCGCCATCGCCGTCGACCGTCATCGGGGCGTCGTGAAGTTCCGTCGTATCCGCGTTGTCGCATACGCCGACCTGAACTTCTGAGCGTTCGCATGCCGCGTCGGGCACATGAAGCTCGTGCAGCACGGCACCCAGCGCCGAGTTTGCGCCCGGTCGAATTTCCTCGAGCGTTACGGGATCGAGCGCCACCAGATTACGCGCCTTCGCATATAGCGTTACACGTTTGCCCACTTCATCGCTCCAACTCTCGGGGATGGCGAAGCTCATGCGGAACTGTGCCGTGCAACCCGGTGCCAGCACGGCGTTGCCACTGTCGGCTACCAGCGGGTGCGTTGCAAAAGGTGTGCCCAGCGTCTCGAGCGCGTACTTCACGTGTGCCGTGTCGTTGGCCGAAGCGTCCTCGGCAAGCTCTGGATCGTAGATCGATGCCATGCGTGTGTTCGCTCCGAACCCGATGGATGCGCTGGAGAACGGCTGGCTGGAGCCCTCTCGGTACAGATCGATTGTGCCGGCGGTCAGCAAGGTGTTGCCGTCGTTTCGCACCGTGACCATGAAGGATTCGCCTGCTGCTCCGGGCACCACCGCGCCCGAGGTGGCGACTGCGCCCGTCGGAGTGGCACACGCCACCAAGGGCACTTCGATGCCGTGTAGTTCTGCCTCGCTCTTCTCCGCGCTCACAATGTGCGTGGCGAGCGCAGAGAGCATGCTCCCCGACGTCAAAAATGTCGTTATCTGATCGACGGGATGGTCCAGCTCGCACATCACGAACGGCTCCGTAAACAGATCGCCTGCCAAGGTGCTGGCGAAGATGCGGAAGTGCTTGCCCATCACTGCTACCGGGTTGCCTTCTTCGTCGTAGGTTTGCCCCACCTTGCCATCGGTGTTCTCTACATAGAGCACGCACCTGCCGTTGTTGCTTACGCTAAACGATGTCGGGCCACAGCCTGCGGCACCCACGGGCTGCGTTGCAAATGCCGATGCGCCTCGCGTTCACGTAATATGCTGCAGTTGCTCGTTGACGGTTGCCAAAAAGCCCGTGTGCTGCGGCCACGGCACCGCGTGGGGTACTGTGGCGTCTGGTGACATAACGCCCCAACCCGCGATGGACTGGCCGATCACGGCGTACGATGCGCAGCCGCAACCGCCTGCGGTCTCGTACGCAACGGGCACCACCATTTTGCCGTTGATATTCTCGGGTGCGCCCAGCTCGATACTCGACGGTGCTTGCGGAAAGCGGAGGACCTGACGGAACGTCAGGCTGTCGCCCAAATCATCCGACCACAGGGTGAAGCATTCCAGCGCAACCTCGGCCTCGCTGCCGAGCGCCTTTTCTGCGGTGGCTCCGCGGCGGTGGAGGTAGGCACCCGACAGGCGCCCGTCGACCAGTGTCTTGCCCACCGTGATACGTGGACACTGCAGGCAATGGTAGCCATCCTCCTGAAGGCGGCCGCGCGAGATACTGCGCCACGACGTGTGCGACACCACGCGGATCTCGTCATTGCTTATGCGCAGGCGCACGACGGACAGTATGCCGGCTGTGCTTGCCGTATCGAAAAGGGTGTTGTCGCCGTCGGGGCGCTCGCCCGAGACCAGCAGCACGTAGGCGTCCTGGTTTTCCCTCCCGTCTGTATATTCCACCACGTCGAAGTCGTAATCGAATATGCCGTCACGCTCTACGTCGCCCTCGCCAAACCCAAGGGGGAAGTCCACGGGCGTGGGAGCGGACCACGTGCCGTTTGCCTTTGTGTGTACCACCAGGCGCGAGCGACCATTGTCGCCGTAGCGCACCGAGGCGATACGGAATAGGCACTCCACGCCGGCGATCATCGTTAGCCTCATGTGGGCTTCGCTGAGCACGCCGGAAAACAGCACGTTGTCGCTCGAGGGTTTTATGCCGCCGCGATCGTCCTCCGACACACAAGCAGAATTGGCGTTGGGGTCCGCAACGGCGTCCTTCGCCTGCCCGATATGGGTGTACGTATACATCGGCGCGGTGTTTTCGTCGTTCTCTATCAGTGCGTGGACGAAATGTTCGACCTGTCCCGTGTCGTCGCTTTCTGCATCCGCCTCGAGCTCAATGCGCGTGACCGACCGGTCCCAATCGCGTACGGTAGGCGCGACATTCCTTGCAGTGGCCTTAACCTCGGCGCGTGCGAGCAGCTCGGCGTTGGTGACGATGGTGGCCGATGCGATAAATTGCGGCACACCACCCGCCTCGGCGTTGCCGGCCGAGCCGAAACAGGCATCCAGCGTGTAAGGCGCATCTCCGCCCAATGCGAGCTCAGAGCGCTGGAGCACATACTGGTTGCCATTGTTCACCGACATATTCCACGAATCGAGGAGTGTGGGCCACGACCCCGACCAAGCCTTGGTGGTCCACTTGAACATCACGAACTGGAGTATCACATCGACATCGACGTCTGCGCCTACACGCAGCCGCGGAAGCTGGTGGCCGTCCGCTTTCTCGTACCCAATGAACAGTGTGAGGGATGCGGCGCCACGCACGGCAGACGAAGCGACGCCTGCAACGCCGGCGCCAAAGGTGACGGCAAGCCCGATCTGGATGGTGAACGAGCCCGAGGTGTTTGAATAGTCGAGCGATATGTTTTTGAAAAATGCCGCGCCGCTACCGTGCGTGTGGGCGCCCACGGCGAGCGCCAGTTTTGCCAGCACCCAGGGATTGACGTTTAGGAAAAACGGAACCGGTCCTAGGGTAAACTGCTCGGTCCAATTGAGGTCGGTTCTTACCTGGAAGAGGGCCTTAATATTGCCGTATGCGGGGTCGTTGTTGTTGCCCCAGGTTTTGCCCACCCAATCGTAGGCGAGCGAGCCGTACAGCTGTGTGGCGATATCCATCGTGAACAGCAGCGTGCAATGGTGGCGAAGGAGCTTGGTGTTTCTTGGATCGGTACCCGAACCGGCACTCATACTCTTGTACTGATTCCACTTCCCCTCCATTTCGTCGAGGTAGCGGTTTGCCTGCTTGGCGCCCGACTCGCGCGGCGATTTCTTCCAGTATTCCGGATCAGGGTTGCCCGAATCGTTCATATAGCTGGCTGGTTTGTATCCTCCGCCAAACAGCACGTACCCGGCAAACGAGAAATCGAAGAGGATCGGAAATGTGGGCATCCAACACGTGAACTTATTACCGCCGATGCCGGGAAACGCCGCCGGAAAATCAAACGGAGTGATCTCTTGGTCCATGGTAGTGGGGACGATAGTGGTCGAGCCCGATTCCGCCTTTGCGGCCGGCGCAGTGACAACGGCCATGGGGGAGGAGAGCGTGTAAGTTTTGCCCTGATAGTCGAGGACAAAGCGCAGCTTGCACCCTTCTTCCAGAAGGTTTGACGCTGCATCGAGGAACTTGTCTTCGAGCGTGAACGTCGCCAGATTATTCGTGCCCGATGCGCTGGCCTTGACTTGGCCAATCTGCGTGACGGTTTCGGGTGAGCTACTCGTGGCGGGCATTACCTTGTTGATGTGCAGCGTTGCCTGTCCACCCTGTGGCAGATGTGCCTGCACGGTAAAGGCGTGCGTGTCGGGCTGCTCGTTTGCCGTGTCGTCCTTCGGCAGTGCCATGAATGTAGCGTCGGCGTACTGGATGTCCCAATCGTCGAATGTGAGCTGGCGAAAGTACGGCTCGCCGTCGGAAAGCGGACGCGTTGGAGCGGTTATGGCGGTGCCGCCCTGGATACGCGCGAGGGGAATCTCGACATCGCGGTAGCCTGCCATGCTAATGGAGATGCCGCCGTTAAAGTCGTACGCGTCGAGAAGCGTTGCCTCGTCCACGTAGCCTTCCGAAAGCGGCGCGACCTCAAAGATGGCCGTGCCTTCGTCATCGGTAGTGGCGGTGAGCTGCTTGCCTGCGGCATAGCGCGATGTGAGCGTGACCTGGGCCCCCGTGATGGGCGTATTCTTGTTGGCGACGTCGACCACGACCACACCGAACATGGTGCGCGAGAGCACGAGCACCCTGAAGGGGTCTTTTTCGTCGGCATGGGCTTCGGTGGGCGCGAACGGCAATATGAAGGCGTTTGCGCTTCCCGGCACGCGCGGCAACATAATGCTCGCCAGCGAGGACACTCCGGCAACAAGTAACGAACGGCGATCAAGCATCTTTGGCTCCCATCCCGCAAATATCGGTGGAAATAATCCAATTTTGCGAGAAGGCGCCCCGTGGCGGTAGTGCCGTTCAAGGGTCAAAATGTCCAAATTGATCGAGCGAAGCGCCGGGTTCCGGAACGCGTTCGATGCGCTTGGCAGTCCGGTCGCTAACGTAACATATGCGCGACCAGCTCGGCGCGTGTGCCGATGCCAAGCTTTGCGTATACGCCGGATAGGCGGTTTTTGACGGTGCCCGGCGATACTCCCATATGGCGTGCGATTTCGGCGTTGGTCCACCCACGACAGGCGAGCATGGCCATGGTGAATTCCGTGGTCGTTAGATCGTCGGCCACGTCCTCGCCCGAATCGGGGTTGTGGATGCGCCGCCAGCCGTAGCTGAAGCGGTACGTGATCTCGATGATGCGCGCGAAGTCGTCAGGGTATTGCGTTTTTAGGCACGCCTCGATGAGCCCCTGTAAAAGGCCGTGATGCTCGCCAATGAGCTCGATAAGGCCGTCGGGACGCGCAATGTTCCAAGCGGTTCCGAAGTGCGTTTTTGCGGCGTCGACGTCTTTGAGACTCATGCAGGCCATGGAAGCTGACAGGTGCAGGAACAGCTCCGAGATGGGATAGCTTCCCTGTTTCATGATCAGGGCGTTTTCCGCCATGCCCAGGCTGCGGCCGTATTCGCCGCGCAGGTACAAGGCGTGCGCCATCACGTAGCTGGCGAACAGGCGCAGGCCTTCGGGCAGATGCGCCACAAGTGGATAAAACTCTTCGGCAGAATACGGGGAAGGCAAGTGCAGCAGGACACTCGCGGCCGAGGCGAACAGGATATGCGTAGCGTGGATGGCGGGCGATTCCTCGTCGGCCGGCGTATCGAGGATGCCAGCAAGGCACCGGCGGGCGTCGGCGATACGGTTGAGCGACAGGCTGGCATATCCGCAGATAAAGCATGCGGAATAGCGCAGTGCGGGGTCGGTGGCGTCAAGATAGGGGCGCGCCGTCTTGGCAGCGAGGGCGGCCTGTCCGCGAAAGTACAGCGCTTCTGCCGTGGCGATGGTGCGTGAATCGGGGTCGGAAATGCCTTCAACCGCAGCGTCAATCTGCCCTGGCACAAAGGCAGTGCACATCAACGGCATGGGAACGCATGGGTAGCCATCGCAGTCCATCTTCCATCTCCCAACAGCTGGCAACAATAGCAGCAATTGTACCTCTGTTGCTCGGGACTGGAATTTGTTGGTATCGCCTACGATTATGTCGAACGTATAAAGGAAGACTAGCGGCTCTCTTGAACCCGAGGTCGAAGGGGGCGTTGTACAAGGCATATGGGGCCGAGTGGAAGTGGATCAAAAGAGCGTTACTTGACGTTTCATGCATAATGCCAACCGCCCCGCGACATCACGTTCGCAGCGCGCAGGGGCCGGAGAATCTTCGCGATGAGAGTTGACGTCTAATACCTTGCATCGTATAGTGTGTATAGCATAGTATATGACGAGAGGAGGTGTGCGGATGGAGGCCCAGATGAAGCGCGGCTTCCTGGAGGCCTGCGTGCTCGCGGCCGTCTCCGGCGAGGAGTCCTACGGCTACCAGATCGTGAAGGACGTGCCGGCGAGCATGGGGCTCACGGAGTCGACGCTCTACCCGCTGCTCAAGCGCCTGGAGAAGGCCGGGTGCATCACGGCGCGCTCTGCCGAGCACAACGGGCGGCTGCGCCGGTACTACCGCATCACGGACGATGGGCGTGTGCGCATCGAGGAGTTCCTGGCCGAGTGGCCGTCCGTACGGGAGATTTACGCATACGTTGAGGGGGCGCACCATGACGCGCGATGAGTTTCTGGGCCGGTTGGGCGAGCTGCTTGCCTGCCTGCCGGCCGAGCAGGTGGAGGAGACCAAGGCGTTCTATGCGGAGGCCATCGCCGACCGCATGGAGGACGGTATGAGCGAGGAGGAGGCCGTGGCCGCCATGGGCGCCCCCGGCGAGGTTGCCGAGGCCACGCTCGACGACCTGCCCGCCGTGCCGCGCGCGATCGCGAGGACGCGCCGGCGCAGCACCGCGCTGCTGTGGGTGCTGACCATCGTGGGCTCCCCGGTGTGGGTGCCGCTGCTCGCCGCCTTCGCCGCCGTGGCCGTCACGCTCTATATCTGCATCTGGGTGCTGGCGCTCTGCGTGTGGATCGTCGCGGCGGCACTCGGGGGCGTGGGCGTAGTTGAGCTCCTGCTTGCCGTAAGCGGCGTCACCATCGGCCACTTCCCGTACGCCCTCGCCTCGGCGGGCGTGGGGCTCGGCCTCGTCGGCGTGGCGCTCTTCGTTGGTGCTGGCGCTTGGGCCGCCTCAAAACAAATTGCGCGCCTCTCGGCGCTCTGGGCGAGGAAGGCCGCCTCGCCCTTCTGGAAGGGTAAGGGCGAGAAGGGCGGCGCTGCCGCGCATCTCGCGGCGTAGAAAGGAGTGAGTACCATGACCAGCGTGAAGAAGATCTACCTCGCCGTGGCGGGCGGGCTCGTTGCCGCGGGTGTTGTCCTCGCGGGCATTGGCTTTATCGCTTCGGGTTTCGACCCGGCCGTGTTCACAACCCAAATCGACACGCGCGACAGCACCATCGTGCTCGGCGGCGTCGAGGTGGACGACCCGACGGGCCTCCCCCTCATCGAGCAGCTCGCCGGAATCGGCGAGGTCGACACCTCCGGCATCACCGCGTCCGAGTCCCCTGCTGCCCCGGAGGCGCCCACTGCTCCCTAAGCATAGCGTGCCCGGACGCCCCGTCCGTCGGGCTGTGCAAGCCTGTGGAACCCGGACCTCAACCCCAACCCAACCGGCCTCGAGCCTGCGTCGATTCGCTCCCCGTCCCGCGCGGGGGCCCATGACGCATACCCAAAATCCATCCGAGGAGAAAGGAACGCAATGACGACAGCCATGCCCCTCCGCCTTCACGGGGTCACGAAGGCGTACCGCGGGAGGACCGTCCTCGGCCCCATCGACCTCGCCCTCGAGGCGGGGCGCGTCTACGGGCTCATCGGCGAAAACGGCGCCGGGAAGTCAACGCTCATCTGTATCGTCACTGGCACCGCCAGCCCCAGCTCGGGCTCGGTTGAGCTGTTCGGCGAGCGCGGCGGGCGCGGGCTTGCCGCCGCCCGGAGGCGTATGGGCTACATGCCCGACGCGAGCTCGGCCTACCCGGGGCTCTCTGCGCGGGAGAATGGATTTGCAACGGTTGCTTAAACATTTTTTTACAGGGACAGCCCTGCGTTCCTGAACTCAACTGGGCTCATGTAGACCAGTGTCGAAGGGGCAGTCGCCCCAGTCCGCGTACCAGACCTGTGTGCCGCCGAGGGAATACTTCCTCCAGTAGGGCCAGTGCGGGACGTCCATCCTCTCTTCCTTTCGGGGCGTCAGGCGCCGGGCCCAAGGCCGCACCTGCGCCCCAGCTCCGCCACGAGGGCGTCGTTGTCTCTGACCGAGACGATGGCGTCGCCGTCGTAGGGCGCCTCGATGTAGACGCGGTCGAGCGAGTTGGCCGTCCCCGCCCAGAGCGTCCTGGTGCGCCGGACGCCCCGCACGTGGGCGTAGGGTATCACCGAACGCGTCCCAGCGTACACGACGACGAGGCGGTCGCCGTAGAGCTCGAGGCGATTGCTGCGGACGGGAAGGGCAGCCAGGGCCACGAGGGCCGGGATGGGCAGCAGCGCGAGCCAGCCCCATAGGAGCGCGGGACTCGAGCTCAGGAAACACGCGATACACGCCGCGGATAAACCGCCCGCCACAATCACCATGGCCGCTATGAACCACGGGTCTGTCCTGCCGGGGAACACCCGCTCCGGCCGCTCGCCCTTCTCACCCATTACGGCCCTTCCGTCTCTTGCACCCCTCCCGGAACTGTCCGCATCAGTATAGCCAATGCTTTTTCTGATTTGTTGAGAAGCCGGCATTTGGGGGCATTTTGGATAGCGAACAGCTCAAACAAGAAGCTGAGAAAATAGAACAAAGCCTGAGTGCCTTGAGAGTCGCCGAGCGCAATGCAGTGATTCCCTTTATGAACGGCGACTTTACCCAATGGGATCTATATCTGGCATCCTCCTCTGAGTATGCGATGAGACTGATAGACGGATTCATCTCCATGCTCGGGTCGAGGAATCTTGTTTGCGTCGCCCAGCTTCTCCGCGCACAGGTTGGAGTCTGCCTGCGGACATTCGCATTGTTCGCCGCCGAAGACCAGGATGACTTTCTCAAGCAGGCGTTTCAAGGTGTGCCTGTGAACAAGCTGAAAGATTTCTCGGGTGAGAAGATGTCCGATGGAAGACTTCAAGACTTACTCGAGAAGTTCGATCCAAAGGTAAAAGATGTATACAAGGTGACGTCTGGATTCGTCCACTTCTCCATTGATATTCTGCCGAGCATGGGTGTGCCTGGGGAGGGCTATGCGGTCGAGTTTAATTTTGGAGCCGAGCCCAACGAGAGAAACAATGCGCCTCTCGTGGAATGCGGCAAGGCGTTCTGCCACTATGTCGACCTGCATCTCCAGATGCTCCATAAGGTGATTGCTTCGGATGAATGGTATGCCGATCGATTCCGTATCGATTCCGATGGTCCTGCAGACGAGGCCTCGAAAAGCGAGAAGGTGTAGGTCGAACGCATTGACGCTGCCTTGACAGCATCCCGATATGATAACGAATGGGAGGTTCCCTGCGAAATGTGCGCCTCTGTATATTCTCGCTAGGACGCCCTCGACCGATAAGGCATCGTTGAGTTCAATTTGAGTTCAGCTCGGGTGCCTGAAAATCGCCCAACTCTGATAAAAGGGGAGACGACGGTACACCACGTAGACGAGAGGCTATGGAAGTGCACGATTTGATTATATTGGCGCGCTAAACCGCCCCGCTGCCCAACTTGAACTCCGCTCACGCGTGTATGGGGCTGCGAGAGGTAACGGCCTGCGGCCTCCTTTGTGTGCTCGATGATATCTTCGAGCATGCCGGGCATGGCGGAGACATTCGCTGCAATCCAGCCGTGTTCAAGCGCCGTTTCGGATAGGAGCGAGAGGGGGCTGTCTTGCCCGTTTCCCTTGCACCCGTAAAGATGGTTGACAGTTTGGGGTCTCCCGGGTCTTTAGCTTTTACCGCGCTAGATGCCTCATGGAAACTGTTGGACTTTAATCAGACAGACCCAGCATGTCGTTTTCCTCCATGAGGACATCGGCTAAAACCGCAACACCTATGCTTGTTTAAGCAAACCTCCTGATAGTCGTGGAGCTGCTGTAGCCCGACATGCAGGACATCGCTCGGCTTAAACACCGGATGCCGCATCCGCGAAACGAGTTGCGGTGCACCCTGTTCCAAAAGGCTGCCAAGTACCATGGCGTGAGCGTTGGGGTAGCCATCATTCAGCGTGGATACATCCGGATGCGCATAGATCCAGACGATTCCAACGTTCTCGTATTTCCCGTGCAGGTAATCGAAGAGGGCAGGCGACACCATACAGTTGCCGCCGACGGTCACGACTCTGTCGGGGTTTTCTGCCGCAAGCTTCCTCTGCGCATCCTGAATCCCCGCCAGGACTTCGTCCTCGGCATAGATGCGAACTCTCTCCCATTTCTCATGTCCAAGTTTTGGGACGCGTTTCACAATGTCGAGTGGGATTCCTGGACAGTCGGATCACGTGGTGGCCCCCTTTGAGAGGGTCACGAGCATCACGGTCCCGTTCTCGGAACTTTCTTCGACCTCTACCGTGCCACCGTGAAGCGCTGCAATCTCCCAAACGAGCGCTAGTCCGAGCCCTGCGCCGCCATATGCCCTGCTGCGGGATTTGTCTAGACGAAAGAACGGCTGGAAGATGCTCTCTCGGTACTGCTTGGGTATTCCCGGGCCCTCATCTTTGACTCGCAGGATCACGTGGCTGTCGTTGTCGCAGATGGAGACGTTGACAGTCGAGCCGGAGCGGCTGTAACGGATGGCGTTTTCGACCAGATTAAACACCAGCCGGTAGAGGAGCGTATCACTTCCGATTACTAAAGCGTCTCCAGCACAATTGAGGGCTATGCCCTTATTTTCGGCAAGTGGCGCAAGGTCGGTGAGGACCTCTTCGGACAGGGGGCCGAGTTCAACATCGTCCTCGCAAGGAACGCTGCGGAGCTCACTCATCTCGAGCAATACCTTGGTCATTCGAGACATGCGCTCGGTTTGTTCTTGTAGCAGGCCGAGCAGCTCGGCTGTTTCGGGTTGCAGACCGGAGTGCTCGGAGATGAATAGTTCAATCTGTGCTTGCATAAGGGCGAGCGGGGTGCGCAGCTCGTGTGCGGCGTTGCCGGTAAACTGACGCTGTGCAGAGAACCCTTCGCCAAGACGGGAGATCATGTCGTTGAAAGAGGCGCTGCATCGCTGCAGCTCGGTGGGCACATCTTCACTGAGTCTGATTTCGCTTAGGTTGTCAGGCTGCACACGCTCAACCTGGGCTGCAAAAGCCCGTAGCGGTTTGAGCGCACGACCGCTCACAAAGTATGCCAGCGCGCCGCCAAGGAGTGTGACTCCAGCCGTGATGTACCAGGCTGTCGTGCCAAAAGACTCCTGTGCGTCGCTTACGACGATTGTGACCTTGTCATCGAGGGCCGTTTTCGTTGGGTCGAACACCTGGGGCGAATCCGCGCCGGCAGCGTTAAAGGCCGAGATGTCACTGCCGATAGCATCCATGTAGCGCATGCCCGTATAGCCGACCAGGCAGTTTGTCAGCACGCATGCTGCACACGTGAGCAGTGCCGTCATAATCGTTATGCGCCATTGCAGCGAAAGCCTTTTCATTCGCTATCCTCCATAACGTAGCCCTCTCCAATCCGATTGCGAATCGGGTCGTACCCCAAAGCGATGCGTAGCTTTTTGCGGAGTGACGAGATGTGAACGCGGATTACGTTGCTAAAGCTGTTCACGCTGCTATCCCAAACGTGCTCGATAAGCTCCTCTTGACTTACCGGACGCCCCTGATTAAGCATCAGGTATTCCAAGATTCCCGTTTCCTTGCGCGTAAGAGATAAAGCCTCGCTGTCCACGGAGGCGATGCGCGCCTTGGCGTCAAAGCGGAGCTTTCCGCAGGTTAAAACTATGTCGCTTTGTGTAAAGCGTCTGAGGGTAAGGCTGCGGATTCTTGCCGCAAGCTCGTCCAGATGAAACGGCTTGGTGAGGTAATCGTTGGCGCCGGCATCGAGTCCGGCGACTTTATCGGATACTTCGCCACGCGCGGACAGAATCAGTACCTTGGTCTCGCAGTCGGTTTTCCTAAGTTCCCTGAGCACGGTCATGCCGTCGATACGGGGAAGGTTGAGGTCGAGTACTACGAGGTCGAAGGCCTCAATGTCCAGTAGGTCGAGCGCCTCCTGTCCGTCGTGACAGTAGTCGACGCTGTACGCCAAGTTTCGCAAGCTGCGTGCGATTGCATCGCACAGTGCTCGCTCGTCTTCGACGATCAAAATACGCATAACAGTCTCCTTGCACATTCCAAATCGCGCTTAACACGGATTTTATAGTCGATATGGTCCAATGGTCGCGTAACGAAAGGAGTGGTCAGGTTGTTCAAAGCGGTAAAACCCATGGTACAGGTCGCTTTGTTGATCGTCGGAATTACCATGGTGTGCTTTGGTGTTATGCGTGGCGAAGCGGATGCCGTGCTGGCCAAAGCGATTAGGCTGTGCTTGGAGTGTATCGGAATTGGATAAAAGAGAAAACACTGCGTCGCATGTTTTGGCCCGATTTCGCGGATTCATTCAGGCGGCGGCAACACTTATTACCAACATTCACCTGCCAAACTTTGCCAAAGGCGGCATCTATCAGGGCGCGGGAAAAACAGTCTGCGTACCTGGACTTAATTGCTATTCGTGCCCCGCGGCATCGGGTGCGTGCCCCATCGGGTCGTTCCAGTCGGTGGTAGGTTCATCCAAGTTCAACTTTTCCTACTATGTAACCGGTACGCTCATTTTGCTCGGCGTGCTGCTGGGACGCTTTGTATGCGGCTTTCTGTGCCCGTTTGGCTGGCTGCAGGAGCTGCTTCATAAGATTCCCGGCAAAAAGCTTTCGACAAAAAAGCTCAAGGCGCTTACGTATATCAAATACGTTGTGCTGCTATTTGCCGTGGTATTGCTGCCTGTGCTGTTGGTCAACGATTTGGGGATGGGCGATCCGTTCTTTTGCAAGTACATCTGTCCACAGGGCGTGCTCGAGGGCGCCATTCCTCTGGCCATTGCCAATGCCGGCATTCGATCTGCGTTGGGACAGCTCTTTACTTGGAAACTTGCCGTTCTCATTGCCGTGGTAGTGCTGAGCGTTTTGTTCTACCGCCCCTTCTGCAAATGGATTTGTCCACTCGGCGCATTCTATGCGCTCATGAATAGGGTGTCCCTACTGGGGATTCGGGTTGACGCATGTAAATGTGTCTCGTGCGGCAAGTGCTCAAAGGTTTGTCAGATGGACGTTGATGTGGTCCGCGCGCCCAATCATGTCGAATGCATCCGGTGCGGAAAGTGCATCGGGGCCTGTCCCGTCGATGCCATTAGCTATCGCTATGGCCTGGATGTGTCGGCGGAAAAGATTCCCTTGACCGCCGATAAAAAGTAAACAAGCTTCGACAAAACGGAGGAATGACCATGAAGCTTTCTAAAATTGCGGCCCTGTTTATGGTGCCGGTATTGGCCTTGTGCCTTGTGGCATGTTCGGCGCCCGGTGGCAATGCGAGCGAATCTGCGAGCTCCGATCCTAAGATCGCAGAACTCACTGCGCAGAAGCCGACCAATGCCGACGAGGCCGCCGAGCTGTATGCGAAGCTCATGCAGAAGGAGAACGAGATCTTTTCGAGTGATAACGCGCTGTGGGAAAAGGTATTCAATGCGGCAAATAAAGACTCGGCAATGATTGAGGACGGTAGCAATTACGGCGATTTCCTGCTCAAGACCATCGACGGTGCCAAGGATGAGTTCACGGCGGATGAGCTTAAGACGCTCAAGGCCGGTGCACAGCAGATCAAGGAGATCGAGGACAAGCTCGAGAGCCTGGAGAAGGAGTTCCCCGGCTGTGGAAGCACGCCGAGTGCAGGCGAGAGCGTCGACGCTTCGACCGCTGGCATGACGGCTGGTGCCAATGCTTCGAGCGAGGCGACGAAGTTCCCCAGCTTTACGGGCAAGGACCTGGATGGCAACGACGTGAACAGCGACGAGCTGTTCTCTAAGAACAAGGTCACCGTCATGAACTTCTGGTTCACTACTTGCAAGCCGTGCGTGGGCGAGCTGGGCGATCTTGAGAAACTGAATCAGGAGCTTGCCAAGAAGGGCGGCCAGGTCGTGGGCGTCAATTCCTTTACGCTCGATGGCAACAAGGGCGAGATTGCAGATGCCAAGGACGTGCTGAGCAAGAAGGGCGTGACGTATAAGAACATCTGGTTCAAGTCGGATAGCGAGGCCGGTAAGTTTACGTCAAATTTGTTCTCGTTCCCGACAACATATGTCATCGATCAGAATGGCAACATCGTAGGGGATCCAATCGTGGGAGCCATCAGCTCCGCCGAGCAGCGCGCAGCGCTCGACAAGCTTATCGACCAGGCGATTGCGAATAGCGAGCAGTAGAAAACGCGTAAAGCATAGCGAGGATCGTGCGCCGCTGTGCGAAGTAGTCCGCTACCTTTCAAGATAAGCTCCACCATATAGAGGTCCCGCTCGGGACCTCTTCTTTTGGGCGCCGTCCCGTTCGTTTTTTGGCGCGGTTCGTTACATTCCTCACTGGCTCCGGCAAAAAATGGGGATAGAGTAGGACAAACGCGTCGAATACGAACGGCGGGGGAGAGCGGGCGAGTGCGCCCGCGTGGGAGAGGTTGCCGTCCATGTTGGAGCTCAAAGGTATTTGCAAAAGGTACGTTACGCAGTCGTTTACGCAGGTGGCGCTCGACAGCGTGAGCCTGTCTTTTCGCGATAACGAGTTCGTGGCCATTCTGGGTCCCTCGGGCTCGGGTAAAACCACGATGCTCAACGTTATCGGTGGGCTCGATCATTTCGATTTCGGCGACCTGCTGATCGACGGTATTTCGACCAAGGATTTTCACGATCGCGATTGGGATGCCTATCGCAATAACCGCATCGGCTTTGTGTTCCAGAGCTATAACCTCATTCCGCATCAGACCATTTTGGAAAACGTGGAGCTGGCGCTTACACTCACGGGCGTGGGGCATGCCGAGTGCCGCCAGCGTGCGCGCGAGGCGTTGGAGAAAGTCGGCCTGGGCGAGCACGTTAACAAGCGCCCGAGTCAGCTTTCGGGCGGGCAGATGCAGCGCGTGGCCATCGCCCGCGCCCTGATTAATGATCCCGAGATTGTGCTGGCAGACGAGCCGACCGGCGCCCTGGACTCAACGACATCCGTGCAGGTCATGGATCTGCTCAAGGACGTGGCGCGCGACCGTCTGGTGATTATGGTCACGCACAATCCCGAGCTGGCGTACCAGTACGCTACGCGCATCGTCAATCTGGCGGACGGCAAGATTACCGACGATTCCGACCCTTTTGATATTGCCAAGGCCACGCGCCGTGAGGCCAAGCCTACGCGCAAAACCTCGATGAGCTTTGTGACGGCGCTGGGGCTTTCTGCCCGAAACCTTATGACCAAAAAGGGCCGTACGGCCATGACGGCCTTTGCAGGTTCGATTGGAATTATCGGTATTGCGGCAATCCTGGCGCTCTCCAATGGCGTGAACAATTACATCAAAAAGGTCGAGGAGGATACGCTCTCGAGTTACCCGCTTACGATCTCCAAGCAGGACTACGACCTGTCTTCCATGATGGGCGGGCAGGGGGCTGCGGATGATGACTCGCCTGAAAACGTGGATTCGTCCGACGACGGCGCCGGCGGCAAGGCTCAGGGAACCGATAAGATTCCCGTGGTCACGGCCGTAAAGGATATGTTCGCAAGTGTTAAATCTAACGATATGACGAGCTTTAAGGCATGGCTCGATGCCGGTGGCGACGGCATCGATAAAGAGGTCAACGCCATTCAGTACGGCTACGGTATATCGCCGGTTGTCTATCGTGCCGGCAAGGGCGATGAGAAGCCTGTCCGGCTGGTGCCCAACGCCATGACCGAGGCCATGAGCGGAGGCGCGAGCTCGGCGGCGACGGTGAGCATGGAATCCATGGGAACCTCGGTCTTTAACGAGATGATTGACGACCAGAGTCTGCTCGACAGCCAGTACGATGTTGTCGCCGGTCATTGGCCCACGTCTGCCAACGAAGCCGTAATGGTGCTTTCGAGCCGCGGCACGGTGGGCGATTACACGCTCTACAGCATCGGTGCGCTGGATATCGATGAGCTCAACGATCTGGTTAACAGCGCCATGGCGGCTGACGGTGGGGTCGAAGCGCCCGAGACCGGCGCCTACTTTACCTACGACGATGCGCTGTCTACCACGTTTAAGGTGTTGTCGCCGGCCGATGCCTATCGCAAAAACGAAGAGACTGGCATGTGGACTGACATGTCTGGCGACGCCGACTTTATGGCAGCCAATGTTGCCGACGGTATCGACGTGCGCGTTGTGGGCGTGGTGCGACCTAACGAGACAGCCAATGCGAGCGCGTTGTCCCCGGGCATTGCCTATACGCATGCGCTGACTCGCCAGCTTATGGAGCGCGCCGCCGATTCGCAGATTGTGCAAGAACAGCTTGCCCATCCCGAGACGGATGTCTTTACGGGCAAGTCTTTCGATGAACTGCAGGGCGAGGCCAAACAAGGAGTTGATCTAGGCAGCATGTTCAGTGTGGACGAGGCAGCGCTGAAGAGCGCGTTCTCGTTCGATGCATCTGCGCTCTCGGGTGTTGCCGGCGGTATGGACCTTTCTGGTATCGACTTATCCGGGCTGGACATTGACCTTTCGGGCGTTGGGAAGGACATCGATTTCAGCGACATTATGGCCAAAGCGCCGGCACCAGATTTCTCGGGCATCTTTGACGGCCTGGAACTCACACCCGAGCAAATGCAGCAGGTGGGAACGCTTGCCAACCAGCTGTTTGAGGGATTTTTGCAGTCGGAGCAGTTTAAGGCGTTGTCGCCCGAGGATCTTAAGGACGCGTCGAAGCTCGCCGCCGCGTTCTCGACGTATCTTGAGAATGATGCTGCGGCCCAGCAAATCCTAGTCCAGCTCAAAGCGCTCGGCGGCGATGCCCTGGCCGAGCGCCTGCAGCAGGCGATGACCGACTATGTGCAAAAGCAGCTGGCTCCGTATCTGCAGCAGGCTATGGACCAGGTGATGAAGGCAATCAGCGAGCAGATAGCGTCGACGGTATCGTCCCAGCTCAAGGCGGGCGCAGCGGGGCTTATGGACCAGATGGCGACGCAGATGTCGTCGAGTTTTGCCAACCTGGCGAGCGCTATGCGTGTGGATGCGAGCGCCTTTGCTCGTGCCATCCATTTCAACATGGACGCCGAGGATCTGAGTTCGCTCATGATGAGTTACGCCAAGGCGTCGAAGCTCACCTACGACAACAATCTGACCACGTTGGGCTACGCGGATGAAGCGGACCCCATCTCGGTCAAGATTTTCCCGCGTGACTTTGAGGCCAAGGAGCGCGTACTCGACCATATCGATGCGTACAACAAGCAGGTCAAAGCCTCTGGCCACGATGAACAGGCAATCTCATACACCGACTACATGGGCATCATCATGGGTTCGGTGACCGACATCGTGAACACCATCAGCTTGGTGCTCATCGCATTCGTGAGTATCAGCCTGGTGGTGAGCTCCATCATGATCGGCATCATCACCTACATCAGCGTGCTGGAACGCAAAAAGGAGATTGGCATCCTGCGTGCGATCGGCGCGTCGAAGCGTAATGTGGCCAACGTATTCAATGCCGAGACCTTTATCGAGGGCCTCATTGCCGGCGTCTTTGCTGTTGTCGTCGTGGTGGCCGTGAGCTTTCCGGTTAATGCCTGGGCGCTTGCTGCCAAACAGGTCCCCAATCTGATGAGCCTGCCCGTGCAGGATGCGCTGGTGCTCATTGCAATTTCGGTGCTGCTGACGGTTGTTGCCGGCTTGCTGCCGGCCCGTAGCGCATCCAAGAAGGACCCCGTCGAAGCCCTGCGCTCCGAATAATGTGACAAAGGGACAGTCCCTTTGTCACATTGAGACCCTTGCGAAAACGGGGTCTAATTACCGTTCGGCAGGTTAAGAACTCCCTCTCCCCGCTTAATGCTTGACGAAGAGTCCTCTGGTTTATATACCTATCGGTAGGCATATAGGATGTATTGCCGATAGAAATGGAGCAACCATGACTCTCACCACACCAGCCAAAAAAGATTGTCTCCGTGAAAGCGGCGCATTTGCTTGGGTCGTCGTTATTGCGCTCGGCTTAATGTCCGCCGGAACAACTGGCACATATAGCATTATTGCCGGCTCATTCGTTGCTCCAGTATGTGAAGATCTGGGCTTTGACTACACTTCTTTTTCTTTCTATTTCACCGCGATTCTTCTTGGCCTTGCGCTTGGGCTTCCGCTTTTGAGTCGCTTCATTCCAAAAGTAATCGGCAAACCATGGCATATTTGCATTGAACTCGTCCTTATTGCCGCCGGCGCCGCAATGGCGTTCTACACCGAGGTCTGGATGTTCACCGTCTCCGCCGCAGTGATCGGCATCTGCTTTTCGTTTACAACGGGCGTCTGCATGTCCGATGTCATTGACCAATGGTTCAGCAAATCGTCCGGTCTCGCCATCGGCCTCGCTTGGGGCGTTAATTCTCTCTGCACGCTGTTATTGAGTCCTGTCATTACGCTGGTCATCGAGCAGCAAGGCTGGCGTACGGGATACATCGTGCTTGCGGCCGTTTCTGCAGCTATGATTTTGCCTGCAAGCGCATTTATCATTCGCCTTAACCCCTCTGATCGCAATATGCTTCCGTACGGAGAGACCGTCTCCGAAACCCATGAGAGCTGCAGCGCCGATGAGCAGGAAGATGTCCTTTCGGGCATGGCACTCCGCGATGCCGCGAAAACGCCGTCTTTTATTCTCTGTGTCCTCTTGCTTTGCGTGGCGCAGCTCACCTGCTGCATGAACCAGCTGTTTCCAACCTATGCAAGCGAGGTCGGTTTCAATCCTATCGTAGGAAGCTTAATGGTCTCGGCAGCTTCACTCTCCGATATCTTCCTAAATCCCTTCGTGGGCAAAACATGCGACAAGCTTGGCGCTATTAAAGCAACGGTCGCATGGACAGGTGTCAGCATTCTTTCATTCCTGCTTCTTATCATTGGCGGAAGCAATGAGACCGTTTCCATCATTGCAGCTGGTGTAAACGATGTCATGTTCGCCATCGTTGGAACCGCAATGCCGATGCTTCTCCTCTCGCTCTTTGGATCACGCGATTTTGGAAGGATCTATTCGATCGTTTGCTCAGCGGGCTATGTCGTCGGTGCTTTTGGAATGCCGGTCATGATGAAGGTTTACGGCATGGCAGGGTCATTCCAGGGAGTATTTATCTTCTGCATTGCCTGCAACCTTATGATTGCTGCGTTTGCTATCGTTTCCGGCTTTCTCAATAAGGCTGCTGAAAAGTAATAAGCGCCGATTGCACCGGCATAGATTGCCACGCAACAGGGGTCGACTCCAAGCCAGATTGGAGTCGACCCCTGTTTTCGTTTTAAAGGTTGCCCGCAGGCACCATGGGCGCCAACATGCGCTTCAGCTTGGCTGGTCTATTTGAACATAAGCTCGACTATTCCCGCCCAAACCGCTTTCTCATCAATATCCTCACCTTGAGCGACCGTATTGCTTGCTCCCTCCAGAACGGTATAAAGAATTTGTACGTAGAGCATTACGTCGGCGCTATCGGAAAACGCGCCAATCTCTACACCATGAAGAAGGATGTCTTTAAGCGCATCCATGGTTCGTTTGGTCGCCGTCGCTTGACGTTCCTGAACTGCAGGAATTCGATTTGCTTGAACGCTAACCTCGGCCAGCACGCGCCGGCGCTTTTCATCGCTTCGATAGCCATCTATAACTGAATTGCCGAGCTCGATAAGCGCGGCCTTGAACCCGTCCCTATCGACTATTAGCGAGTAGTCGCGCTGATAGTCAATGGTCGGAAACATGCTGTCCAAGAGCGTAGTGAAAATCTCCTCTTTTGAGGGAAAGTAGTAGTACACCGACGGCTTGGATATACCGACAAAGTCGCAAATCTTTCCGATAGACGCTTTGTCATAACCGACTTCTGCCACAAGATCGTACATTGCGTCCAATATTTTTTTTCTTGTGCTCACGCTGCATTTCTCCATTGCAAATCACTTCCGCACTACCAACATTATTAAGGATGGCAACGGAACATCAATTCGTGTCCAAACATGACCACTATATACGGCGAACGGTATGTATCAGTAGGCGAGCGGCAATTATTCAAAATTATCTACCGAACGGTAGGTATAGTAGTACTATAGCAGGTGAAACCCCGCTATTGTCGCGGCCGGACAGCATCGCGGGAAACCCGACGGAAGGACCAACCATGTACGAGAACTATCGTATGCCGGGCGAGTTCGAGAAGCGCTCCAACGTCTATGTGACATGGCTTCCCGATTACATCCGTGCAGAGGGCTACGATAACCGCCAGCCCTGCGTTGACGTGATCAAGGCTCTGCTCGAGTATGGCGACGTTACGGTCAACCTCAATTGCGGCACCCCCGGCTCCTATGAGGAGGCTTGCTCGCGCCTGAAGGAGGAGGGGGTTGATCTCGATCGCATCGAGATCACGCAGTTCGAAGACTCCAACTTCTATGTCCGCGACAACGGTCCCAGCATCATGGTCGACGACAAGGGCCATTCTTATATGGTCAACCCCGCTTGGACCTATTACGGCGTGTGGGACAAGAACTCCCCGGAGTGCCAGTCCGCACGTAAGGCAGCCGTTCACATGGCGGTTGCGCTCGGTTGCTTCGATATCGTCAATTCCGAAATGGTTTCGGAGGGCGGCGACCGCGAGTTTGACGGTCACGGCACTCTGATCGCCATCGAGGACACGGAATGCCGCAAGCGTAATCCCGAGTTCACGAAAGAGGAAATAGAGGCCGAGTATAAGCGCATCTACAACCTCAACAAGGTTATCTGGCTTCCGCAGCCTATGCTCGAGGACGACGACTATCGACTGGGCATCCTCGACGAGAAGGAAGACGGAACTCCCGTCTTTGGCATGAGCTTTGCAGCTCACATTGATGAGATGTGTCGCTTTATCACTCCGAACAAGATTCTTCTTGCCGAGGTGTCCGATGAAGAGGCAGCCTCGAGCAAGGCTGGAGCAGAGTCTCGTCGCCGCATTGAGGCAGCCTACGAGATCCTGAGCAACGAAACGGACTGGGAGGGCAAGCCCTTCGAGATCGTTCGTATGCCCACCGCCGAGCCTATTGAAGTCGTTATCGCCCCTGGCGATGAAGATTACGAGCTCTATAAGGGCTTCATCGACGAAATGGGCGGCAAGTTTATGGATGGCACCCCCTGGCCCGAGGGCCCCGTCCACTTCTACGCCGCAGCGAGCTACTGCAACTTCCTGATTTGCAACGGCGTCGTTCTTGGCCAGCGTTATTACCACGAGGGCATGAGCGAGGTCGTGAAAGAGAAGGATGAGCAGGCCAAGGCAGTTCTTGAGAGCTGCTTCCCCGATCGCAAGGTCATCATGATTGATTCCCTCGCGCTTAACCTGTCCGGCGGCGGCGTGCACTGCTGGACTAAGGACGTGGCGGCCAGTCGTTAGTGAGCCTTAGAGCCTGCGCTCTTTGGCTTAGGCGCCACATGTACCGCTCCCCGAGGGATATCCGTGTTTTCCTCGGGGACACATTCAACAATAATTTTGATAATAATTCGAAAGGAAATAGGCATGAACAACAGCCTCCGCGGTCGCGACTACATCAACATCCATGATCTCTCCTCCGAGGATTTCCGCTATCTCATCGATCTTGCCTGGAACCTTAAGGCTCAGAAGAAGTCTGGTGTCGACCAGCGCTACTTCCCCGGCAAAAACGTCCTCGCCAACTTTGAGTGGGGCTCGACCCGTACTCGTTGCGCATTCGAGACCTCCTGCAACGATTTGGGCATGGGCTTCACTTATCTGACCAACTCCCACATGGGTGACTGCGAGACCGTCAAGGACGCCATGCGCGTCTTTAACGGCATGTATGATCTCATCGTCTATCGCGCACAGAAGGACGAGCAGTTCCTCTATGACGTCGCCGACCTGGTTGACATCCCGGTCATCAATGCCCTTACTCTCGGCGATCACCCGACTCAGATGCTCGCTGACGCTCTTACGATGGAAGAGCAATGGGGCGGTTTGCGTACGAGCCGCGGCAAGAAGATGGCTTTCGTTGGCAACTGCGCCGGCGCCCCGGTGTGGTATGGCCGTCTGTGCGCTATGCTCGACATGGACTTCCTCGCCATCGGCCCCGACGACCTCCGTCATCAGATGTGCAAGGAAATGATCGAAGAGGTGGAGGCCTGCTACGCCAAGTACGCTCCCAATAGGACCTTTACCATCACCTCTGACCTCGATGCCCTGGATGGCGTTGACGTTATCGTTACCGAGGAGTGGCGCTACATCAACCCCGAGTGCGGCGAAGAGGTTCTGGATCCCGACGACTACAACTCCTGGCTGGGCGATGCCGAGTCTTTGTACCCCTATCGCGTCACCAGCGAGCTGTGCAAGCGCACCAACAATCCCGACATCTTCTGCATGCATGAGCTTCCCTCTGTCCATAACGCAGATCACCGTGTCGGCAAAATGCTCCTCGACCAGTGCAAGAACGACCTCCATCGCGAAATCATCACCGAGGGCTTTGAGATTGCCGACGAGTGCTTTGAGGCCAACGCTTCGGTCATCTTCCGTGAGGCAGAGAACCGTCAGCACACCATCAAGGCCGTTATGTGTGCCCTTCTGGGTCTCTAGGAGCTGTATCAATGGAAAATGCAAAGTTAAAGAGCAGCAAGGTTTACGCATGGGTTCTCGTAATCGCGCTCGGCCTTATGTCTGCCGGCACGACCGGATCCTATAGCGTCATCGCGGGCTCCTTCGTCGCACCCGTGTGCGAGGAGTTCGGGTTTGACTATTCCATCTTCTCGTATTACTTCACCGCAACGCTCATTGGTCTTGCGGCAGCTCTTCCGTTTGTCGGAAAACTCATTCCCAAGGTCGTTGGCAAGGTTTGGCTCCCCGTTGTCGAGCTTATTTTGCTTGCTGCCGGCGCAGGCATGGCCTTCTACACCGAAGTCTGGATGTTCATCGCCGCTGGCGCCCTGATTGGCGTTTGCTTCGCCTTCACCACCGGCGTCGCCATGTCCGACGTTATTGACCAGTGGTTCAAAAAATCTGGTGGCCTGGCAATCGGTCTCGCTTGGGCAGTGAACTCGATTTACATGCTCATCATGAGCCCCGTCATCACCTCTGTCATCGAGGCCGCTGGCTGGAGGACTGGCTATCTGGTGCTCGCTGGCGTCTCCGCCGTGCTCATTCTCCCCGCTTCCGTCCTGATTATTCGCTATAAGCCTCAGGACAAGGGCATGCTGCCCTATGGCTACGTCGAGGGCGAGACGGTCACCGAGACCGAGGAGACGACCGAGGATAGCACGCGTGGCGTTAGCTATGCGCGCGCCATTAAGTCGCCTGCCTTCTTCTTCTGCATCGGCTTCCTCTGTCTCGTTCAGCTCACTTGCTGCATGAACCAGCTCTTCCCGACGTATGCTTCCGAGGTTGGTTTTAGCCCCATGGTGGGCGGCTTCATGGTATCCGCTGCATCGCTCTTCGATCTGTTCCTCAATCCGATCGTCGGCACCACTTGCGATAGGTTCGGCAGCACGAAGGCCATTCTGGGCTGGCTCGCTGTCTCCATCCTCTCCTTTGTCATGCTCATGATGAGCAGCGGCAACTCGACGCTCAGCATCCTCGCAGCAGGCGTGAACGACGTAATGTACGTCATCGCTGGCACTGCCCTGACCGTTTTGGTTATGGATGTCTTTGGCTCCCGCGATTTCGGTCGCATCTTCGCGCTGATCTGCTCCGTGGGCTATATCGTCGGCGCCTTTGGCATGCCCGTTATGATGAAGGTCTATGAGCTTGTCGGCTCCTTCCAGGGCGTCTTCATCTTCTGCATCGCATGCAACGTTATTATCGGCCTGTTCTTGCTGCTGGCAAAAAAGACTGGTAAGAACCTCTCCTGGGACGAATAGTTCGATTCGTCTTAGACATACGCTGTAGGGCTTAACCTGCAGCCGCTTTGGGGCATCGACTAACATCGGTGCCCTTTTTCATCGAATGTGACAAAGGAGCAGCCACTTTGTCACATTGAGTGGCATGTAAATCGAGGTCTAATACTTTTCCGAGAAGTGAACGGCCATACTTGGACCTCCGAAGCATCGACATTTTTAGACGTCAAACCCGCAGGATTTGGCTGGCAAAACCGCAGGAAATTGCATCTCGAAAGTGCCGATGCTTCGGGGGCCCGTTTTCACTCGTTCACTTCTCGGGAAAAGTATTAAACCTCGTTGTATGGGGTGCGGCTGGAGGGTGGTCATCGTTCAGTAGCTACCTCTTCCTTGTGAATCGCCTGAAGCGCAAGGCATAATGCATGTGACAAAGGGACGGCCCCTTTGTTGTGTTGATATGAGAGAAGAGTAGATGATCCTTTCGCTGGCCCCTATGGAGGGGATTACCGGGCATGTGTTCCGTCGCGTGCATGCGGAGTGCTTCGGTGCGCTCGATTGCTATTACACGCCGTTTTTGCCGCCGCCGCGGGTGGGAAACCGCTTTGGCGGCAAGGCGTTTAAGGAGATCGATCCTGCCAATAACCAGGGGCTCAACGTGGTGCCTCAGCTGATGTCCAAGAACGCGGACGAGTTTGTGTGGGCGGCACAGGTGCTCGCCGACATGGGCTACCGCGAGGTCAATCTCAACCTGGGTTGCCCTTCGGGAACGGTTGTCGCCAAGGGCAAGGGCTCGGGTTTCTTGCGCAATCTCGACGAGCTCGAGGCGTTCTTAAGCGATGTGTGCGAGCGGTCGCCGTTGCCGGTGTCGGTAAAGACCAGGCTGGGGCTGGAGAATGACGACGAATACGAGCGCGTGCTCGATCTGTATTGCCGCATGCCGTTGGCAGAGCTGATCGTGCACCCGCGCGTGCAAAAGGACCGCTATACGGGATCGCCGCGCAAGGAGTTTTACGGCGAGACGCTGGGGCGTGCGCCGTTCCCCGTGGCCTATAACGGCGACATTTTCGATCTTGAGGATATGGATGCGCTGGTGGAGGCCTATCCCGGGACGCGCCATGTGATGCTGGGGCGTGGCTTGCTTGCGAACCCCGCGCTCGCTCGCATGGTCAAGGGCGGTCCCGCTGCCACGGCAGCCGAACTGCAGCGTTTCCACGACACGCTGTTTGCGGCCTATGCAGAAGAGATTGGCGGCAATGCGGTCTTCCGCATGAAGGAGTGGTGGTTCTACGCCAAGTGCGCTTTCGCTGATCCCGCTACCGTCCACAAGATCGTACGCAAGACCAAAAAGGTCGACGAATACCGCGCTGCCGTCGAGCGCGTCTTTCGTGAACAGCCGCTTGCACCCACAGCTCGCTTCCACGGCTAACTAGTCATCGGGGGCGTTCTTTAACGACTGGTCATTTAAGGACGTCCCCAACGACTATGTAGCAAAAACATGTACACCAGCATCCAAAGATGTCGAAAAATGTCGACTTTGGATGCTGGTGTACATGTTTGGGTCCGACGGGGGAGCGGGCCTAGGCAATCAGTGCATCAAGTGTAATGAGCTCTCTGAGCCGCTCCGTGCGTGTTTGCCCATGGCGTTTGGCTTTTTCGTCAAACGCCTCAAGAATCGATTCGCCCACACGTGCTGATATAACGACGCTCGGCTCATCGGAGATTGGTGGCCTTCCCAACTTGATGGTGTGACCTTTCGGCCACTCATCTTTTTCGTAGGCTTCCGCGGCTTTCTTCAACTCTCCGGGAGCAAACCCCATCATCTTTTCGAGCTGCTTAGCATCCATGGCGCCTCCTATCGATCGACATAATGTCGAGCGCCGGTTCTCGGATTCTCTTTTTGTATACAATTTTGTAGACAAAAATACAAGCAGTTCATCGGGCTAATTAGCTTGTTTTGACCTGCCTGTTCGATAGGAAATGAGCATTGACGGCTTCGATACTCCTTTGCTTTTCAGCTTGGAATTTGGATGCTCATTGAACTTCCGGAGGGGAGCCCTTTATTAAGCTATTGAGATTCTGGGCAGGAGCTCTCACTGGTCTTCGGTAATGGGGCCAGCTTAATTCGCGACACAGTGTGTCGCGAATGGGAGTAGTCGTTAGGTGTCCTTCAATGGCTGGTCGCGCGCGCAGACGTGGTGTAAGAGTGTCCTGAGGTCCGTCGCTGCAAGTCC
>DXZR01000016.1:26048-45287 GCA_019419555.1 Collinsella sp. | reverse complement strand
GAAGCAGCGGCTCTCCAAGTTCCTGCTCAGGCACGGGCTCGTCTTCGACGAGAGGACGCCCACCGGCCGCAGGAAGGGCAACTGGACCCGGGCGCACTGGTCCTGGATCGAGTCGATTAGGTTCGCGGAGGGGGCCGACGAGGAGGTGCTCGCCTACTACGTCGACGCGGTCAGGCGGGCGGCGGAGGAGAAGGCGAGGCTCGAGGGGCTCGTCGAGGCCGAGGCCCGCAAGCCCAGGTGGAGGAGGAGGGTCGACTCCCTGCGCTGCCTCAAGGGCGTCGACACCGCGACCGCCGCCGACCTCGTGTTCGAGGCCGGCGAGTTCTCCAGGTTCAGGAACGCCCGCTCGTTCGCCGCGTGGGTCGGCCTGACGCCCTCCGAGCACTCCAGCGGGGAGAGCGACCGCAGGGGCGCGATCACCAAGGCCGGCAACAAGCACCTGAGGAAGGCGCTGGTCGAGGCCGCGTGGCACTACCTGACGTGCTCCGCGCGGCCGAAGGAGCCCGCCAGGGGCCAGGCCCCGGACCCGGGCGCCCGCAGGCATGCCGCCAAGGGCGTGCGGAGGCTGGCCGAGAGGCGGGAGGCGCTGCTCGCGCGCGGGGTCCACAACAACAAGGCGAACGTCGCCACGGCGCGCGAGCTCGCCTGCTGGGTGTGGGCGGTCGGCCTCATGGCCGAGGAGGCGTAGGGGGGGGCGGTCCCCCGCACATAAGCCGATCACCCCGGAAGCGGTTGGATCCGAAGCCGTTGAGGCGAACCTCAGGTCCCTTTTCTGCGAGCGCCCAGGGCGCCACACGCGTGCACAGACTGTCGGTTCGACGTAGAAGCCTCAGCCGTAGCAACGGATTGCCCAGCGAGAGATCGCCACGGGCGGATATTAAACTGCAAAGACGAGCGTCGGGAAGACACGCCGAGGTCGCCGCGGACGGGTTGATATAGGGAGAGGGCCTGACCCCATATCGTTGGGGCCAGGCCCGATTTTGCCTCTTGACAATGTCCTGCTCATATTAAAAGGAACGTCCCTAACTGTCGGCACTTAGGGACGTTCCTTTTGTGCCGGCAGTTAGGGACAGCCCTTGCCGATTCGATTGTTGAATATCTCCGTGACTACTTTACAGTTCCAGTGCCTCGGCGACTTCGGCTGCGCAGGCCAGGGCATCGGCCATGGCACTCACCACGAGCGAGCTGCCGTTGCGGGCATCACCCGCCACATACACCGGCGCGGCATCCGCGGCGACGCCCTCCGTGCGAGCCGCGAGATGCGAGCCCTCGGCAGCCATCACCGGCAGCGGACGACCAGCGGTGGCAACAGGCACGCTCACCGCATCGAACACACCGTACTCCGGACCCGTAAAGCCACAGGCGATGAGCACCAGCTGCGCCGGCACCTCGTGCTCGGAGCCCGCAATGCGTTCGGGCTTGCCGGCCGACCAATCCAGATCGACCACGCGCAGACCCGCAGCCGCGCCCTTCTTGTCCAGCAGCACCTCGAGCGTGTCCACGCCCCAAGCGCGCATCTCGCCGCCCATGGCAGCGATAGCCTCCTGCTGGCCGTAGTCGGTCTTCTTCACGTTGGGCCACTGCGGCCAGGGGTTGCCTGCCGCGCGCTTATCGGGCGCAGCCGGCAAGAACTCAAACTGGCGCACGCTGCGCGCGCCCTGACGCACGGCGGTACCCACGCAGTCGTTTCCAGTATCGCCACCGCCAATGACCACGACGTCCAGGCCGCGCGCGTTCACCGCGGGCTTGCCGCCATCGAGCACCGAGACGGTCGAAGCCGTCAGGTAGTCCACGGCATACACCACGCCCGGGGCATCAATGTTCGCAGCCGAAAGTCCACGCGGAGCACGGGCGCCGGCAGCCACCACGGCGGCGTCAAAGTCGTCGAGCCTGGCGGTAACCTTGGGATCGCTCACGTCGGCGCCCAGCTCGAACACAATACCCAGCTCGCGCATGAGCGCCACACGACGCTCGACCACAGACTTCTCGAGCTTCATGTTGGGAATGCCGTACATGAGTAGGCCGCCGGGGCGGTCGTCGCGCTCAAACACCGTCACGCAGGCACCGCGACGTGCAAGCTCCCATGCTGCCACCAGGCCAGCCGGGCCGGAACCAACCACGGCGACCGAGGGCGCGTCCTCCCCTGCCGGCTCAAAGCGACGTGGGCCGCCGTTGGCCCACTCATGGTCGCTGATCGCACGCTCGTTATCGTGAATCGTCGTGGGTTGGCCGTCGACCGAGCCCAGGTTGCACGCGGCCTCGCACAGTGCCGGGCACACGCGGCTCGTGAACTCAGGCATGGGCGAGGTGAGCGACAGGCGCTCGGCAGCCTCATCCCAGCGGCCGCGGTATACCAGCTCGTTCCACTCGGGAATCAAGTTGTGCAGCGGGCAGCCGCTCGGACGTGCCTTGCCAAAGCTCGCGCCCATCTGGCAAAACGCCACGCCGCACATCATGCAGCGGCTCGCCTGGGCGCGACGTGCGTCGTCATCGAGCTCCACATACAGGGGATCAAAATCATGACTGCGCTCCTCCACGGGACGCAGCTCGTGGGTCACGCGATCGATATCAAGAAAAGCACCGGGCTTACCCATGGCACTTACGCCTCCTTCTTGGTCGAAGCAACAGGGCTGGCAGCCACGGACGCAGCGCCCGCAGCACCGCCCGCAGCACCGCCCGCAGCATCGAAGCGAGCGACATCCGCAGCGCTCGCGCGACCGGTCACGATGTCAAACGCCAGCTCCTCTGCCTGCGCATGCGTCTTGCCGACGGCCTCGGCGGCGGCGACAATCGCCAGCACACGCTCGTACTCGGTCGGAATGACCTTCACGAAGTGCTTGCTCATCGTCTCAAAGCTGTAGAGCAGCTTGATGCCGCGCGGGCTCTGCGTCGCGTCCACGTGCTCCTGGATGAGCGCACGGACCTGCTCCAGCTCGCCGGCAGTCGGGGCCTTGAGCTCAACGCTCTCGTGGTTCACGCGGGCATCGAGCGTGCCGTACTGGTCAAAGACATAGGCCACGCCGCCCGTCATACCGGCGGCGAAGTTCTGCCCGACCTCACCCAGGATAAGCGCCAGACCGCCCGTCATGTACTCGCAGCCATGGTTGCCGCAGCCCTCGACCACCACGGTGGCACCGGAGTTGCGTACGCCAAAGCGCTGGCCGGCCAGGCCGTTGATGAAGCCACGGCCGCTCGTGGCGCCAAAGAACGCAACGTTGCCCACGATGATGTTTTCGTCGAACTTATAGGTCGCATGCGGGTTGGGGCGCACCGACACCTCGCCGCCCGAAAGGCCTTTGCCAAAGTAGTCGTTGGCGTCGCCACACACGTTGAGCGTAATGCCGCGCGGCAGGAAGGCGCCAAAGCTCTGACCGGCCGAACCATCGCAATCGATGGTGATGGAGCCGGCGGGCAGGCCCTCGGGATGCGCCTTGGTCACCGCATTGCCCAGAATGGTGCCCACGCAGCGGTTAACGTTGGCGATGTCGGCATGGAAACGAATCGGGCGCAGGTACGCACGGGCATTGGCCGTGTAGGGCACGAACAACGTGGAGTCGAGCGTCTTGTCGAGCTCGCTGTCGGCAGCCATCTGCGGCAGGAAGTGGCGACCGTCGGCACCCGGAATATGGGCACCGAACTCGCAGGTCGCGCTTGCCAGCACGGGCGACAGATCCAGCAGGTTAGCCTTGCGGTTGCCCGGCACCTCGATCTGGCACAAACACTCGGGATGGCCAACCATCTCATCGACGGTGCGGAAGCCCAGGCTCGCCATAACCTCGCGCAGCTGCTCGGCCACAAAGAGCATAAAGTGCTCAACGTGCTCGGGCTTACCGCGGAAGCCGTGACGCAGGCGGCAGTTTTGCGTGGCGATGCCGGCCGGGCAGGTATCCTGCTGACAGTCACGCTGCATGAGGCAACCCATGGAGATGAGCGGCATGGTCGCAAAGCCAAACTCCTCGGCGCCCAGCAAGCAGGCGACGGCGACATCGGTGCCGTCCATGAGCTTGCCGTCGGCCTCGAGCACCACGCGGGAGCGCAGGCCGTTTTGCAGCAGCGTCTGCTGGGCCTCGGCAAGGCCGAGCTCCAGCGGCAGGCCAGCATGCCAAATGGAATCGCGCGCCGCGGCACCCGAGCCGCCATTGTGGCCGCTGATCAAGATCTTGTCGGCAGCGCCCTTGGCCACACCGGTTGCGATGGTGCCGACGCCGGCCTCGCTGACCAGCTTGACCGACACGCGCGCGCCAGGGTTGGCATTCTTAAGGTCAAAGATCAGCTCTGCCAGGTCCTCGATGGAGTAGATGTCGTGGTGCGGCGGAGGCGAGATCAGGCCGATGCCGGGCGTGGACTGACGGACCTCGGCAATCCAGGGGTAGACCTTCTTGCCGGGCAGGTGGCCACCCTCGCCGGGCTTGGCGCCCTGGGCCATCTTGATCTGAATCTCGAAGGCGCTGCACAGGTAGCGGCTCGTCACGCCAAAGCGCGCACTTGCCACCTGCTTGATCGCGGAGTTCTTGGAATCACCGTTAGCCAGCGGGGTCTCGCGACGCGGATCCTCACCGCCCTCGCCCGAGTTGGAACGGCCGTGCAGGCGGTTCATGGCGATGGCCATGCACTCGTGTGCTTCCTTGCTGATGGAGCCGTACGACATGGCGCCGGTGTTAAAGCGGCGGACGATGTTGAGCGCGGGCTCGACCTCGTCGAGCGAAACCGGCGTGCGGCCGCTGGCATCAAAGTCGAGCAAGTCGCGCAGACGCACGGCACGGCCGGTGCGGTGCAGGCGGGCGCTGTACTCCTTAAAGGTGTCGTAGCTGTCCTCACGGCAGGCGGTCTGCAGCAAGTAGACAGTCTGCGGATCGATGAGGTGATCCTCGCCGCCGAGCGGGCGCCACTTGGTCAGGCCCAGCGTGGGCAGCTGATCGGGAGCCGGGCTCTTAAGGATAGCGAGCGCGGCGTCGTAGCGCTCGTTTTGCTCGCGCTCAACGTCCTCGACACCCATACCGCCCACACGGCCCACCGTGCCGGCAAAGTACGCGTTGACGAACTCCGGCGTAAAGCCCACGGCTTCGAAGATCTGCGCCGAATGGTAGCTCTGCACCGTGGAGATACCCATCTTGGACATGATGGAGACGATACCCGCCGTCGCGGCCTTGTTGTAGTTGTCGATGCCCTGCTCGGCCGTCACGTCCAGGTCGCCGCGTGCTGCCAAGTCGCGGATGCACGCATGCGCATTGTACGGATAGATGCCGCTTGCGGAGTAGCCCACCAGCGCCGCAAAGTCGTGCGGGGACACGGCATCGCCGCACTCCACCACGATGTCGGCAAAGGTACGCACGCCAGCGCGAATCAGGTGGTTGTGCACACAGCCCACGGCGAGCAGCGACGGCACGGGCACCTCGCCCGCAGCGGCACGATCGCTCAGCACCACGATGTTCACGCCGTCGCGGACCGCAGCCTCGACGTCCTCGGCAAGCTGCTTGAGCGCAGCCTGCAGCGCGCCCTCGCCGGCGTCACGGCGGTAGACGGCACGGAAACGGCGAGTCTTAAAGCCCACGCGGTCGATGGCGCAAATGCGGTCGAACTCCTCCTCGTTGAGCAACGGGCGCTCCAAGCGAACCAGCTGGCAGGCCGTACGGGAATCCTCGAGCAGGTTGCCGTGGTTGCCCAGGTAGAGCGTGGTCGAGGTGACCATATGCTCGCGCAGGGCATCGATCGGCGGGTTCGTGACCTGGGCGAACAGCTGATAGAAGTAGTCAAAGAACGAGCGGGTCTTCTTTGACAGGCAGGCCAGCGGCGCGTCGATACCCATCGAAGCGAGTGGGGCCTTGCCCTGCTGGGCCATGGGACGCACGACCTCGTCGACGTCATCCCAGTGATAGCCGAGCTTGGCCATGCGCACGGCCGAGGACACCTCGGCATCCTCGGCGGGCGCGGGCGCGGCGGGCTCATCGAGCGCGTCGACGGCCAGCGTCTCCTCGGCAATCCAATCACGGTAGGGCTTTTCCTTGGCGTAACGGGCGCGCAGCTCGTCGTTGTAGATCACGCGGCCGCGGGCAAAGTCGACCTCGAGCATCTGACCCGGTCCCAAGCAGCCACTCGTCAGGATGTTCTCGGGGCGCACCTCGATGGTGCCCACCTCGCTCGCCAGCATAAAGCGGCCGTCGCGCGTCACGTAGTAGCGGGCGGGGCGCAGGCCGTTACGGTCGAGGGCGGCACCCAGGGTACGGCCATCGGTAAAGGCGATAGCGGCAGGACCGTCCCACGGCTCCATGAGCATGGACTGGTAGGCGTCGTAGGCGCGGCGCTCCTCACTCAGGCTGTCGTTGTGGTCCCACGGCTCGGGCAGCAACATGGACGCGGCACGCGTGAGCGGACGACCGTTCATGACCAAAAACTCAAGCACGTTGTCCAAAATCGCGGAGTCGGAGCCCTCGCGGTTGATGATGGGCATCACGCGCTCAAGATCATGCTGCAGCACGGGGCTGTACAGGTTGGGTTCGCGGGCGCGAATCCAGTTGACGTTGCCCTTGAGAGTGTTGATCTCGCCGTTGTGGATGATAAAGCGGTTGGGGTGCGCGCGCTCCCAGCTGGGCGTGGTGTTGGTGGAGTAGCGCGAGTGGACGAGCGCAACGGCCGTCTTGACGGCGGCGTCGTTGAGATCGATGAAGAAGCGGCGCATCTGCGTGGCGACGAGCATGCCCTTGTACACGATAGTGCGCGAGCTCATGGAGCAGACGTAGAAGATCTTGTCGCGCAGGGCAAACTCGGCGTCGGCCTTCTTCTCGATGGTGCGGCGGCACACATACAGACGGCGCTCGAAGGCATCGCCCGCCGGCGTGTCGTCGGGGCGCCCCAGAAAGGCCTGCAGGATGGTAGGCATGCAGGCGCGGGCTGTCTCGCCCAGGTCATGCGGATCGACCGGCACCTCGCGCCAAAAGAGCAGCGGCACGCCGGCCTCAGCGCAGCCCTCCTCAAACACGCGATGGGCATCCTCTACGCCCCTGTCGTCCTGTGGGAAGAACAGCATGGCCACGCCATAGTCGCCCTCTGCCGGCAGAATCTGGCCGCACTTTTGAGCCTCTTTACGGAAAAAGTGATGCGGAACCTGGAACAGGATGCCGGCGCCGTCGCCGGTGTTCTTCTCGAGTCCCGTACCGCCGCGGTGCTCCAAGTTGACCAGAATGGACAGCGCGTCGTCCAGAATCTGGTGATGGCGCTCACCGTTGATATCGGCAAGCGCGCCGATGCCACATGCATCGTGGTCGAATTCGGGGCGATAAAGGCCCTGCTGCTGAGCGGAATCTGCCTGCATCGCGATCCTCCCCTAGATATTTAGACAGTCAGTTGAATAGGCATACTAGGAGCATCGCCGACCCGTTGTGTTTCCCACCCGTTTCGAAACAATCGCGTAACGCACGCGGGACATCTACGTCTTGCCATCAAACGCGTACATCAGCCTCCAAACATGTCAAAAAACGACATCTTTGGAGGCTGACGTACACCTTTTGGAGCAGAACAGCATGTCCCCAATGCACCAACCAATCCCCGCTGGACCAATATTTTGTTAGTCTTGGTTAACTTTTTAGCCTAAAACGGGTATCCTTTGCGGCGTCAAGCAAACGGCACGCAGGAGCGCACCATGATCAACCATCTCAAACATCATTTTGGCTCCCGACGCACTGGTGGTCACGGAGGCCTAGACATTGCGCGGCATATCGGCCCTGGGCTGCTCGTGACCGTCGGCTTTATCGACCCGGGCAACTGGGCCTCCAATATGGCCGCGGGCTCGCAGTTTGGCTACGCGCTGCTGTGGATCGTCACGCTGTCCACGATTATGCTCATTGTGCTGCAGCACAACGCGGCGCACCTGGGTATCGCCACGGGCGCCTGCCTTGCCGAGGCCACGACACGTTACCTCCCCCGCTTCGTTGGACGCACGGTACTCGCCAGTGCCTATCTCGCGACTGTCGCCACCGCCATGGCCGAAGTCCTGGGTGGCGCGATTGCCCTTCAAATGCTCTTTGGGCTGCCCGTGCGCGCGGGCTGCGTCATCGTGGCGGCAGTATCGATGGCGATGCTCATGACGAACTCCTACAAGCATGCCGAACGCTGGATCATCGCCTTCGTAGGCGTGGTAGGACTCTCGTTTTTGGCCGAGCTTGCACTAGTCAAGGTCGACTGGCCGCAAGCCGCCGCAAGCTGGATCACGCCTAGTATGCCCACTGGCTCTGCCGCGATTATCGTGAGTGTCCTGGGTGCGGTCGTTATGCCCCACAACCTCTTTCTACACTCCGAGGTCATCCAATCCATGCACTTCGAAGGCCAAGGCGAGCAGGTTATCGAAGAGCGTCTGCGCTATGAGCTCTTCGACACGCTCTTTTCGATGGGCGTGGGCTGGGCAATCAACTCGGCCATGGTCATCCTGGCCGCAACGACCTTCTTTGCGCACAGCATTGTCGTAGACGACCTCGCCGTCGCAGCGGCCACGCTCTCCCCCATCTTGGGCCCGGCGAGCTCGACCATCTTTGCGGTAGCGCTGCTGTTCGCGGGACTATCGAGCAGCGTGACAGCGGGCATGGCGGCGGGGACCATCACTGCGGGCATGTTCGACGAGGAATACGATATCCACGACCGACATTCCTCGATCGGGGTGGCGGCCTGTTTCGTCGGCGCAGTGACGGCGTGCCTGGTCGTCCCAAATCCTTTTGAAGGTCTCATCTGGAGTCAGGCACTGCTGTCGCTTCAGCTACCGATTACGGTCTTTGTGCTCATACGGCTCACCAGTTCACCCCGCGTCATGGGCAAATACGCCAATTCGCGTCCACTCAACGCGCTGCTCGTAGGGATCGGTGCCATCGTGACGATTCTCGATGTCGTGTTGTTGACAGGGATGTAATGGGGCGGGGCACCTACTCAGGCAAACGTCTCGATCTGTAACATCTAGACCCGCTTTTGATGTCTAGATGTTACAGATCGAGATCATTCCGAGGGTCAGCTCCGTTTGTCTCAATCTGTAACAAGTGGGCCAAATTTCCACCGTTAGATGTTACAGATTGAGACAAAAGGTCGGCCGGACTCACAACAGACAGGATCGGCCAACAGCAACCGCGATCCCTTGGGGGCGGAGGAAAAGGGCCCCGGGCGAGAATTCGACCGAGGCCCTTGGACAGAGCTATGTTCGGCTTTCGCCGTGTGTCTGCGAGCTACTCCTCGACGAGCTCAAACTGATCGGGACCGACGCCGCAGACCGGGCACACGTAGTCCTCGGGCAGCTCGGGCGTGTCGACCTCAACCTCGTAGCCACAAACGATGCACACGAACTTATACGTCTTCTTCTCCTCAGCCATGATGTTCTCCTCTCGAACGCGACTGGTGATGTACTTCGCTTATTAGTATATGTTATCAATAATATAATGCAAGTATTTTTAGAACATTTCTAGCCTTGATACGAGGACGCCTTCGGAGGCGTCTTGCCCTTCAGGACCTTATGGTAGTAATCGTAGGTGAGCGGCGTCTCGTCGCTCAGGTGCTCGGCATCCTCGACCTCGCCGATAAACAGTAGATGCGTGCCCACATCCACAGTGTCGATCAAACGGCAGCTAAACAGGGCCGTCGCGTGCTCGGGCACATAGGGCATGCCCAGAGCCGTCTCGCGGGTCTCGTATTTGGCAAACTTGTCATAATCGCTGCTGGTGCGGAACCCAAAGTTACCGATGTAGAGCATGTCGGCGGTCTGATCGATCACGGTCAGCGCGAACGCTTTGGCCGATGCGATGACGCCCGAGGTGACGTTGTCCTTGTTCACGGCAACCGAAATGCGCGGCGGCATGGACGTCACCTGCACCGCAGTGTTGATGACGCAGCCGGCGCGCAGCCCGTCTGCCGCGGCGCTCACCACGTACAGACCGCTCGGCATGGTAAAGAACGCAGTTTTGTCCATAACGATCACTCCCCTAACCCGGGTTGGAACCTCATGGATGTATGTACCCACAAAAAAGGCGGCGCCCATAACGGATGCCGCCTTTGAGACATATGTGTCAGAACAGCAAGAAAGATGAGACGCCCGCAGTTGCGGTGAAATAGGGACTGAATAGCCCCTCAAACAGGCAAAACAGTCCGTATTCCACCGCAACTTATACAGAACGCCTAGCGATTGTGCTCCTTGAGGGCGCGGTCGATCTCGCGCTGGACATCGCGCTTGGCCATATCCTCGCGCTTGTCGTAAAGCTTCTTGCCGCGGCCTAGGCCCAGCAGCAGCTTTACGCGGCCGTCGGTATTAAAGTAGAGCTCCAGCGGCACCAGCGCATAGCCGCGGTTGCGCAGCTTACCGTCGAGAAAGTCAATCTCCTTGCGGTGCAGCAGCAGACGACGGCGGCGATCAGGGTCGCGGTTCCACACGCCACCATGGCTATAAGGGTGGATATGCAGGCCCACGAGCCAGCACTCGCCGCCACGAATCAGTGCAAAGGTATCGGTAATCTGGCACGCGCGCTCGCGAATCGACTTGACCTCGGTACCGCTCAGCTCAATACCGCACTCAAACGTCTCATCGATAAAGTACTCGTGATGAGCCGAGCGATTCTTGGAAATGAGCTTGCGCTCGCGCTTACTGGGCATCGCCGGCCTCCTTGGCGCCATCGGCGTTTGAGCCCGCAGCCTCGCGCTTTGCCTTGCGCTCGGCGTTAAGCTCGGCATCACTCTCGCGCACCAGCTTGATAATCGCCGCGCACGCCTCTTCGCCCACCAGGTCGCGGGCACGGACCGTCAGGCGCGTAGCCTCCTGCTTGTCGCCGTCGCTCGCAGCGTCGGTCGCACACATGATCAGGCAGATGGCAATCTCGGCCGAAGGCGAGGTCGGCACGCCCTGCAGGGCGAGCTCACCCATCACATGGTCGTCACTCTCGTCCGCGGCATCCGGATAGGTGGTATGGATCTTGTTGAGCAGGCGCGTCGTATGCGCATCGTTGGGCGCCAGGCGCAGCGCCAGACGCGCGCAGCCCACGGCAGCCGAAATGTTCTCGGTCTCGGGCTCCAAGAAGTACTGACCCAAGTTGGTGTAGGCGCGTGCGGCGCACTTACCGTCGCTCGCGCGCTCCAGCACCGAGAACGAGAGCGATGCCCACTCCTGCTTGTCCTCGAGCGCGCGGAACAGCTCGGCCAAGTCCAAGCGATAGTTGCAGTTCATGGGATCCCAACGCACGGCCTGCATCAGGGCATTCCGAGCACTCACATAATCCTGCTGGCGGATGTAGGCAAACGCCATGTCGGAGTACAGGCGGTCAAAGGGAACCTCGACCTGCACCAGCTCGCGCGGATCCTTCTCCACGCGGCGATAGGCCAGGCGCTCAAACTTGCTGTCGAAGCTAAAGTACTGGCGCTTCTCCTCCGTCTTGCACTCAGCGTCGATATACTCCTCGGCGAGCTCCACCAGACGCTCAAGCAGCGGCGTCGCCGTAGCCAGGTCGCCCTGCGCCAGATAGTTCTCGGCATACGTGATGTCTTCCAAGCTGATAGGCAGGTCCATGACAACTCCTCGGTCCGGGCGGCAGACTCAACGCGCGCCTTAAATATCGGTCAATACACAAAACCCGGGTCTCTTACGAGGCCCGGGCGTTCAATTTTGGTAGCCCGTACCAGATTCGAACTGGTGATCTCCGCCTTGAGAGGGCGGCGTCCTAAACCGCTAGACGAACGGGCCATATGTAGCAAATGCAATGGCTGGGATGGAGGGAGTCGAACCCCCATTGACGGAACCAGAATCCGCTGTCCTGCCATTAGACGACATCCCAATGACTGCATCGCTGCGCTCGGCTGTGCCTTTGCGCAAGAAAGAAATATACGGGAAGTCCGGCCGTGACGCAAGCCCCAATTTTGAATTTTTTGAAATTCAATCAAATACGGCCGACACGTGAAGGACCTGTGAAGCCGACCGCTGTACACGAAGGGCAAAACGCCGCGAGCGGTAGCCGTCAACCGTTGGCAGATTCTACCGTGAAAACGATAGCACCAGGCAACACAATCGAAGTATCAATGATCGCGTAGATATCGAGGCGCCATGGACGAAGAGCTTGATTACCTATGGGAGACCCTGGGCCTCGAGATCACTGCCGACCTTTGGCCCGAACGGGACAAAATTCCCCCCACGTTACGCCCCGCCATTACTGTGGTGCAGGCAAAATACCGCCGTGCATCCTTTTTAATCATGCGGATGTCATGGCACGCGGGACTCCCCGACCTTAAGCGAATCCAGGCAAGCCTCGTCGAGCTGTCCGGCATGCCGACCGTCATATCCGAGGCGCACCTGGAGCAGCGCCAGCGCGAGCGACTGCAACAGCAGCGGATTCCCTTTATCTGCCCCGGCATTCAGGCATATCTGCCCTTTATGGACGAAGAGTACTGGAGCGGCAAGCCCAACAAGCACGTAAAGGTCTACGATCCGCACGAATGGGCACAGCTGGCGGACTGACTGGGGCAGGCCCGCCGGCGGAAAGTGCGTCCCAGATTTCAAGCTCAAACTGGTCCCTACTTTCCTGTCGAGCCCTCAACCGGAAACCGTGTCCCGCAATCGAAGCTCAGAATGGGACGTGCTTTCCGCAACCGGCCACTTTGGGAAAGTGCATCCCATTCTGGAAGCGAATTCCGGGTCGCACTTTCCGCAGCCGCTACAGCAACGCCTCGGCCCAAGCCGATTCCCTAAAGCCGGGAATCGCAAAGTCGTCGCCCACCAGCAGCGGACGCTTGACCAGCATGCCGTCGGTCGCCAGCAGCTCGTAGCACTCCCGATCCGTCATGCCCGCATCCAGACGCGCCTTCAGGCCCAGCTCTCGATATTTCATGCCCGACGAATTAAAGAAGCGCCGCACCGGCAGCCCCGAATGAGCAATCCAGGTCGCAAGCTCATCAGCCGTAGGATTGTCCAAAACGATATCGTGGTCGATATACTCAACCCCATGTTCATCCAGCCATGCCTTGGCCTTCTTACAGGTCGAGCACTTGGGATATTCAACAAACAGTACGGTCATGGGAATCCTCCGAATATAGATCGGCCAACGCAGGCACACGCCACACGAGGCGCCTTCGTATGATGGGCCAATTGTAGCCCACGGGTCACACGCTAAACGAACCGTACCCCGAATCCGCGTTTGATGAACGGCAGCAGCTCCATTGCCTCGGGCGTGATATGGCCCGCAACGTTCATGCGCTCGTCACCGGGAAGATCGACCCGCGCAATCTCAAGCTCGCCTTCGTAGCGCCCATATCCGCTATTGCTCACAGCGATCGACCCCGCCTTTCGCGGCAGGCCGGCTCCGGCATCCGTCGACACGGAATCCGGCTTAAGCGTCGTACGTGACTCCTGAGACCTAAAGATGAGGACGCTCGAGTCGGGCCGGTCGTGATGAATCTGCCCGCGCACATAGGCATAACCGGGCTCAAGCTCGCATTGCAGGTCCACGTATCCGGCGGAAACTTGAGCAAACTGCGCCCAGCCCGCATCGGAAAGATCGGGGTCGCCGACCAACACAATGTCGCAATCGGCGCCATGTGCAAGCTCAAGCATATTGAGAGCAACCTTTGACGCGCGACCGCGCTGCGCCTCGACCGTCGGCAGTCCCTCGAATACCGGCCCGCGAACGTTAGCATCACCCGGCACAAAAGCCATGATTTCGAATCCAAGCGCCGCAAGACGAAGATTCACCCGAGCAATGTCCTCCAGAGCTAAACCGGTATAAGGCTTGGGGTAAAAATTGTGGCAGGCGGCAAAACGAGTCACATCGGCGCCGGCTTCACGCCACGATGCGATTTCATCAGAACTCACTGTCGATGCATTGACCACAATGCGAAATACACCGGACAGCTCCGCGACCCGCTGGGCGCTAAAGCCATAGTCCAAACGAAGGTATTCCAACCCCAGATCGCGCAGGTCCTCGATGCGCTCAAGCCCGAGCAAATCGCACGTGCGAGGCCCCACATCGGCAATGAGCGCAATGCCGCGGGCGGAAAGCAGCGACAGCACATGACGGACCTTATCGGCATACGCCGCTCCCCCATCCTCGGGAATATGCAGCGAGGTGAACGCGTAGCGCGCACCCGCCGCGGCGCCACGCTCAATCGTCCGCTCAATATCCTGCAAAGGGCTGGAAAGATAAATTGAAATACCCGTTTTCACGCTTCAACGCTCCTTTAAAAAAGGCCGGCGGAGCAGCTAGCCCCGCCGGCACAACCATAACATCAAGAAATCTGCCGCGCGCCGCGAACCCCGAGCAACACGGCTCGCGATATCAAACTACTCGCCAAAGAACTCGTTGATCTTCTGCTCGTCGACGCCAAAGAACCACGTCAGGACAAAGCCGGCGGCATAGGCAAGCAGCATAGCGGCAACGTAGCCGAGCTGCTGGCCAGGAACGACGATCAGCAGGCCAAACAGACCGGAAACGCCCTGAGAAACCGTGCCGATGTGAAGCAGCGCCGCGAGCGCGCCGCCAAATCCGGCACCCAGGCAGGCCGTCACAAACGGACGAACGAGCGGCAGCGTAACAGCATACATCAGAGGCTCGCCCACACCCAGGATTCCAACGGGAATGGACTCTGCGACGTACTTCTTGAGCTTGGCGTTCTTGGTCTTAAAGTACAGCGCCAAACCGGCACCGACCTGGCCGCCGCCAGCCATCATAAGGATGGGAAGCAGGTAATTGATACCCTTGGTAGCGCCGTCGGGATCGTTGAGCATAGCGTGAATCGGCGTGAGCGCCTGATGCAGGCCGACGGACACCAGCGGCAAGAAGCCTGCCGACAGGATATAGCCGCCCAGGACGCCCAGCTTCTCGAAGATAAAGGTCAAAACGCTAAAGATGGCAGTCGTCAGCCATGCGCCAACCGGCTGGATGACGAGCATCAGAGCAAAGGCGCCGATGATGAGCACCAGCAGCGGGGACAAGAACGTGTCGAGTGCGTTGGGCATAACCTTGCGAATCTGACGCTCCATCCAGGCAAAAAATGCGCCAGCGATGAGAGCCGCGATCATGCCGCCCGCTGCGGGGTTGTACTGCGCACTGGTGAGCGGCAGCAGAATGGCAGTGGCAGGATCAGCCGCGCCAGGCGCAAGCAGGGGCATGGCACTGTTGGCGATGCACATCGTGCCGGCGATGCCGCCCAGCGCAGCGGAGCCACCAAACTCACGTGCCGCGTTATAGCCCACCAAGATGGGCAGATAGGCAAACAGGGCCCAGCCCATGGAACGAATGCCCTGGTACCACCACTCGCCTGCAAGCGCGCCTGCCGTCGAAACGTTAATGACGTTGCAGATACCGTTGATGAGGCCAGCCGCAATGATGCCGGGAAGCAGGGCGACGAAGACATTGGAAATCTTCTTGAGGAAGGCCTGAACCGGCTTAGACTCGTACTTGGCCTTCTGCGCGGCCTTGTTTGTGGCCGCAGCATCAACCACGCTCTCGTCAGCAACGCCTTTCGCAAGGCCGGTGAGCTTGGAGAACTCCTCGAGCACCTTATTCACCTTGCCCGGACCCAGCACGATCTGCATCGTGTCGTCCTCGACCAGGCCCATCACGCCGTCGAGCGCCTTAATACCCTCCGTGTCGACGTTGCCCGTGTCTTTGACGGTCACGCGCAGGCGCGTCATGCACGCCGCGTTTGCGAGCACGTTGTCTTTACCGCCCAAAAGGTCCAGCAGCTTTTGAGCCAGCTCTTTGTTCGTCATAACTCCTCCTTGTATTGGGTATCTCGTCTGGATGTCATATCAGCTCACGCCGCGCACCTATTGGGCGTCGGCATTGCTCTTCTCATGGCCACTCACCGCAGCACGGACATGGCCTCGCGCCCGCTCAAGAGCTACCGCAGCCTGCTCGGCATCGCAGTCCAGCAGTACCGAGACAATAGCGGTTTTTACGTGGCCGCCGGCATCTGCAAGCGCCTGAACAGCGCACTCGCGCGTGCAGCCGGTCGCCTCCATCACGATGTTCTGGCCGCGCACCACCAACTTCTCGTTCGTCTGCTGCACATCGACCATCAGGTTTTGGTATACCTTGCCGATCTTGACCATGGCACCGGTCGAAATCATGTTGAGAATGAGCTTTTGAACCGTTCCCGCCTTGAGCCTCGTTGAGCCGGTCAGCACCTCGGGACCGGGCACGGGCTCAATGGCAAGATCTGCGCTCTCCCCGATCTTCGACCCTTGGTTGCAGGCAATTGCAATGGTCTTGCACCCAGTTGTCTTGGCGTACGCAAGGCCGCCCACCACATAAGGAGTACGGCCGCTTGCCGCCAGGCCAACGACAAGATCCTTGTCCGAGAGTCCACGCTCCCGCAGGTCGCTCGCGCCAAGCTCCTCGCTGTCTTCGGCACCTTCGACAGCCTTGATAAACGCCGTCTCGCCTCCGGCAATGAGCCCGACAATCAGATCGGGTGACACGCCAAACGTGGGCGGACACTCCGAAGCGTCGAGTACGCCCAGACGACCGCTGGTGCCTGCGCCCATGTAAAAGACGCGCCCGCCGCGCTCGAGTGTCTCAGCAGTCCAGTCGATTGCCATGGCAACCTGGGGCAACACTTTCGTGACCGACTGGACGGCACGAAGATCCTCATCGTTCATCGTCGTGACGATTTGCAGCGATGTCATCGTATCGAGGTCCATTGACCTTTGATTACGCTGTTCGGTCGTGAATTTTGTTAAATCGAGCATTTCATTCACCTCATCTTTCCTGTTTCTCGATGTAGTTTTGCTTTATGACATGCGTCGCCCGTTCGTAGTCGCTGGCAACGTAAGCAGCGTACAGGGCATCGACAACCATAAGCTGGGCCATACGCGAAGCCATGGCACCGCTGCGGACCAAGGGTTCACTCGCAGCGACGCCGAGCACGGCATCGGCCATGGTGGCAAGATTGGATGATCCATCTACTTTGGTAACGGCCACAACGGGACAGTTGTGACGTTGAGCCTCGGCGGTGCAGTCCAGCACCTCTTGCGTCAAGCCCGAGTAGCTAAAGGCGATTGCCATATCGCCCTCATGCATGTTCTTGGCACATAAGAGCTGATCATGCCAGTCGTCGTACAGATGGCACTCTTTGTCGACACGCATGAGCTTTTGCGCCGGTCGTGCGCGACCAAACGAGAGGCACCAATACCGAACAGATTGACCGCGCGTGCCCGCTTAAGACGGGCCGCGCATCGCTCCAAGACGGTGTAATCGAGCGTTCGCGCCGTCGCCTCGATCGTGCGCACGTTGCTTTTCATCACCTTCCCCACGATACGTTCGACGCTGTCATCCATGGAGATGTCCTCGAGGGCTACGTCTTTCTTGTCACCTAAGAGCGCCAGCTCGGCAATCAGTTCGCGCTGGAACTCCTTGTAGCCCGCAAAACCCAAACGCTTGCAAAAGCGCAAAATGCTCGAGGGCGAGGAGAACGTGACATCGGCAAGACCGCGGACGGACAGCCCGACCACCTCGTGCGGATGAGCGCTTACATATGCGATGACATTGCGTTCCGCCGGGCTCGCGCTGAGCTCACGCTCGCGAAGCCGCAAAAGCAATCCGTTTGCCATCTCAAACACCTCCGTTGAGAAGAATTAAAGACCAACGAACGATTCGTACCGGATACAAACAGCTTTTGCGGTACATTGTGCCGCATCGTGGCGCACAAAGGGCGAGCGTTCTACCGCTCGCCCCTCAAATCCGACCGCTCGGAAATACGCGCGACACAAAATAATTCAACAAGGTCGCATTATCAGAAACGGGTTTGTTACCGGCTAGCGCCTCGCATGGGCGCCGATCGGCCGAGTCGCATGGCGCACCAACGCCGCTGCCAGCAATACCAACAGCATGGCGGTGACATAGCCCGCAGCATCGAATCCTAAATCGATAACGTCGAAATGCCTGCCGGGAACAAAGATCTTATGCACCTGGTCGCCAACGGAGCAGGCAGCGCAAAAGAGAAACACAGGCACGCAACGGGAACACACACTCCATGGACGCCTGGAAAAGCAGACCACGATCACCGAGGCGACCAATCCGACGAAGAAAAACTCTACGGTATGGGCGACGCGACGGACGTTTGCGCCTACCCACATGCGAATGGAAGCAAGTCGACCAGGCTGGACCGTCGAGGCAGCCGGATTGGTACTCTCAGTCATGCCGTCCCCCGCCTGAATTTCACCCGTGATGCCGGTAGCCTGAACGCCCGTAGCCTGGCCCTCCACCACACGCGCGGTGGACTCGCTCAGCAACGACGTCTCCACCGCATTTTGCTCCGTCAGCACCCAGATGCCCGCCAGCGTTGCAGCGAACAGAACGATCGCGGTCCATCCGATTATTTGTTTTACGCGCGCCAAGGGCCAACCTCCTTTTTTGAATATCAGCGAGTGTAGCCCCAAATGGCATCGTCACCGTATCAAAATTTGAATCGCAACAGGAAGCGACAAAGCGACGCAAACCCCTACCCCGCCTCGCGCATCCAGCGATCGAACGTCCCCACGCACACGCCCAGGCACTTTGCCGCCTGGCTGCGGGTAATATCGCCCGCCTCATAGCTATCGCGCACCAGCTCAAACTGAGGAGGGCACGGCTTGCGAGGTCGACCGAAACGGACCCCTCGCGCCCGCGCCGCTGCAATTCCCTCCGCTTGGCGCCGATGGATATTCTCGCGCTCTACCTGCGCCACGTAGCTCAGCAGTTGCAGCACAATATCGGCAATCAGGACGTTGGTCACATCCGGCGCGCCGCTGGCCCTAGCGCGCGTGTCAAGCAATGGCATGTCCAACACCACAATGGCAACCCCGAGCTCCTTGGTAATGCGTCGCCATTCCTCAAGAATCTCGGAGTAATTACGGCCAAGTCGGTCGATAGAAAGCACCACCAGTACGTCCCCGTCTCCCAGGACGTGCAGCAGCTCGCGATAACGCGGTCGATCGAAGTCCTTGCCGCTCGCATGGTCGGCATAAATATTCGCCGAGCCCACGCCATAGGCGCCCAGCGCATCCAGCTGCCGATTAAGGTTCTGATCGCGCGAACTCACCCGCGCATAACCGTACACCGTCGCCATCTCATCCCCGCTTTCTTGTAAACCTGCCAAAAAGGGACAGGTTTATTTTGGTAGGTTTTACCTCTCAAATAGCAGGTAAGCGGGCGGCCGAGCAGACGGCAAGGTAGCCACGATTCAAATGCGAAGGGCGGTCCCGAAAGGCCGCCCTCCGCTCTCTCGCCACGAGTCGGGATTTAGCTAATGGATAAG
>DXZR01000016.1:13341-26038 GCA_019419555.1 Collinsella sp. | reverse complement strand
CTTAAAGTCCAAGTGCCCACGCGTGGTATTGACGCGCGAGACCTCGATAATCACGCGCTGCCCCAGCTCGTAACGGGTGCCCGTGTCGGCACCTGTGAGCGTTAGCGCGTCCTCGTCGAACTCGAACCACTCGTTGCCCAGGCTCTTAATTGAAACCAGGCCCTCGACCTGTGTTAGGTCCAAGCGCACAAAGAGGCCCATGCTGCTAACCCACGAGACGGTTCCGGCATAGCGCTCACCCAGACGGTCCTCATAGTACTGGGCAATCTTGATCTTTTGCGTCGCATGGCTGGCGGCATCTGCCGCGCGCTCGGCATCGCTACATGCGCGGCAGATCTGCGGCAGAATGCGCGGCAGCGACTCGCGCCCCTTGCCGATCAGCCGCGGCGTACGGACCAAGGCGTCCTTGCCGCCGAGCCGCTCATAGGCCAACTGCAGCTTGAGTACGCGGTGCACCACCAGATCGGGGTAGCGACGGATGGGACTCGTAAAGTGACAGTAGCACGGCGCGGCGAGCGCAAAGTGCCCCTCGTTGCGCGGCTTGTACAGCGCGCGCTGCATGCTGCGCAGAAGCAGCGTGTTAACGAGCGGCGCGTTGGCCGTACCGGCGGCAGCATCGACTGCAGCCTGCAGCTCATCGGGACTCCCCAAGGCAATACCGGCAGCACGGCGATCGTCGATGATGCCAAGCTGCGCCAGCGCAACGGCGGCACCGTGCAGGCTATCGGGGCTCGGATCCTCATGCACGCGATAGCAGGCCTCGATATCACGGTCTGCCAGCCACTCTGCAACGCACTCGTTGGCGAGCAGCATGGCTTCCTCGATAAGCGACGTGGCACACGAACGCTCACGCGCCACAATCTGCACGGGTACTCCGTCCTCATCCAATAGAGCACGAATCTCGGCCGTGTCAAAATCGACTGAGCCGCGGGCGCGACGAATACGACGGCGAAGTTCGGCGAGTTCGTTGGCGGCAACAAGGAAATCGCCGAGGTCGACGTTGTAGCCGCGGGCGACCTCCTCGCACGCAAGACCGCGCTCAAGCGCTTCCTCGCGCAAGGCCTCAGCAGCCTCAACATCCTCAGCCGCGCCCTCCAGCACCGAATACTCAACCGCACCGGCACGCACCAGCAGCGCCTCGGCGCCGTCATAGTCCATACGCACACGCGAGCGAATCACGCTGGGGTACGGATCGTAATGCCGCACGCGACCCTGCGCATCGAGCTCGATATCGACGGTAAACGCAAGACGGTCCTCGTCAGGGCGAAGCGAGCACAGGTCACAGGACAGGCGTTCGGGCAGCATGGGAAGCACGCGATCGGCCAGATACACCGATGTCGTACGATGGCGAGCCTCAAGATCGATATGCCCGTCCCAAGCCACATAGTGTGAAACGTCGGCGATATGCACACCCAGCTTATAACCGCCCTCGGGCGTGCGCTCCAGCGAAATGGCATCGTCAAAGTCGCGCGCGTCGACCGGGTCGATCGTGATGACAAAGCGGTCGCGCAGATCGCGGCGGAGCGGGTCCTTAAGCGCCGCGGACACATCGAGCGAAAGCCCCTCGGCCTCGTCTAGCGCGGCCTCGGGATAGCTATCGGTATAGCCGTAACGCGCCATCACATATTGAACGCCCAAATCGGGCGCGTCATCTCCGCCAATGCGGCGTTCGATCGTCACAGTGCCCGATTCCAGACGCGTCGGGTAGGTCAAAATGCGCGCGACAACGACATCGCCCGGGTGGACGCCCAGGCGATCTGCCGAGGTATCCTCGGGCAGAATGAAGAAGTCGGCCTTCAGGCGCGAATCGAGCGGCTCGATCACACCGAGCGGACCGGCGGTCTGATACGTGCCCACCACGCTTATAGCTGCGCGCTCAACCACGCCCTCGATCACGGCGCGACGCTCGCCATGCGGGCTGTTCTTAATGCTCACGGCAACGGTATCGCCGTCCATGATCTCACGCTTGCCGCGACCCATGACCTTGTAGTCGCCATTCTCGGTTATGACATAGGCACTGTGCTCATGGAGCTGCACGCGCCCGGTCAGGCTCGGACGGCGTTCGCTGCGCACCGGCCCGCGCTTATTGCGAGCTCCACGCCTATGCTTGTTATTGCGCCCCATGGCGCCTCCTAACTATCGATTGCGAACTCCAAAGAGTCTACCCAAATGATTCGCTTTCCTGCCGTCCCCTAGGGATCAAAAAAACGGGCCGCCCCATAAGAGACGACCCGTTGGAAGGGATGAATTCCAGGCATGCCTACACGCGCAGGTAGCGACGCATGGCGATGGCAGAACCAAAGAGACCGATAATCACGCCGACCAGAATCAGCGCAGCATAGGTCACCAGGTAGTACTGCATCGGCAGGGCAAACGACATCCAGCCGATGCTCTCCTGCAGACGCGGAATCATCAGATTGCGCAGCAGCTCCAGAACGCCGATGGAAAGCAGCGAGCCCAAAATGGCCTGCAGTACGCCCTCGGTGATAAACGGGCCGCGAATGAAGCCGTTGCTGGCGCCGACCAGACGCATAATCGCAATCTCACGACGACGCGCCGTGATGGACAGGCGAATCGTGTTGTTGATGAAGATGAATGCGATAAAGGTCAGAAGGCCAACGAGCACCACGGCGGCGATGCGGATGTAGTTGGTCACCTGGAACAGGCGGCTCACTTCCTCCTGGCCGTACAGCACGCTCGCGTTGACGTCGCCGTCATCCGCGATCTTCTGGAAATCGGCATCCTTCTTGAGCTTCTCTGCCGTGCTCTCGACCTTGGACGGATCGTCCATCTCAATTGCAAACGAAGCCGGCAGCGGGTTCTGGCCATCGAGCGCGCTCATGGTGGCGTCGGCGTTGCCCGACATCTTGCTCGTGTACTCGGCCAGCGCGTCGTCCTTATCCTTATAGGTCACGGACTTGACGTTATTCCACGTCTTAAGCTCGGCCTCAAAAGCCTGAACATCGGCCTGATCGGCGTCATCACTAATGAACGCGTTGATGACAACCTGATCCTCGACGGTACCGATCACGGAGTTCAGCATCGCGGAGCCCATGATGAACAGGCCAATGATAAACAGCGAAAGGAAGATCGTGATGACGGCGCCGAGCGAGGTCGTCCAGTTACGGAAGAAGTGGCTGATTGCCTCTTTGAAGGAGTAGCCCACGTTAGTTGGTGCCATAGTTGCCGTAACCTCCCCTCTCCTGGTCGCGGATAACGTGGCCGCCCTCGAGGGCGATCACGCGACGGTGCATGCTATCGACCATCTCGCGGTCGTGCGTGGCGACGATCACGGTGGTGCCGGTGCGGTTAATACGCTCGAGCAGCTTCATGATGCCCAGCGAGATCGCCGGGTCGAGGTTACCCGTGGGCTCGTCGCAAATCAGCAGCGGCGGACGGTTGACCATAGCGCGGGCGACGGCAACGCGCTGCTGCTCGCCACCGGAAAGCTGGTCGGGCAGCGAGTCCATCTGATCGGCCAGACCGACCAGACGCAGCACCTCGGGCACCTGGCTGCGAATGACGCCCTTGGGCTTGCCGATGCACTGCAGGGCAAACGCCACGTTTTCGTAGGCGGTCTTTTGCGGCAGAAGCTTAAAGTCCTGGAACACGGCGCCAATCTGGCGGCGCAGGAACGGAACCTTGCGGTTCTTGATCTTCATGAGGTCCTGACCGGCAACCAGGATGCGGCCGCTCGTCGGCTTGACGTCGCGGTTGAGCGTCGACAGCAGCGTGGTCTTACCCGAGCCGGAGTGACCGACCAGGAAGACGAACTCGCCCGGATAGATCTCGATGTTGATGTCGTCGAGTGCAGGCTTGTTGGGCTGTGCCGGATAGATCTTGGTGACATGCTCCATAAGGATGACGGGCTCGACACCGGCCTGCTTGGCCATCTTCTTGCGGCTGGCCTGCGGATCGATGGGCGCAAACACCGACGTGAAATCGGGGTTGTTGAGCGCGTTATCGAGGCTTGCGACCTCGGCGGCCTGATCGCTCTCGACCACCGGGGCAGCAGGCTGCGTGGGGTCGGGAATAGCGGCAAAGAGACCGGACTGTGCAGGCTGAGGAGCCGGCGTCGCAGGGGCCAAGGGGTCGGGAATGCCGGCCATGGTAGGCTGCGGCGTGGCGGCGCCAGCCTGAGGCTGCTCCACGCGAGCGGTCACGGCCTGAACGGGCTCAAAACCCACCGTGCCGGAAAGCGCGACATCGCTGGTTGGATTGTAGGCAAAGGGATCGGATGCCGGCTGTGCCTGATCTGCCGGCTGAGCGGGGGCCTGAGCAACAGGCTGGCCCTCTGAATCCGGAGTGGCGAAACGACTGCCCTGGACGCCTGCCTGCGTCTTGGGGGCATCATCGCCCGCACCGGAGGTACGGAAGTGGTTACCCACTGGTGCTCCTTATCGTCGTGCGTTTAAACTACATGAGCGCCTTGTATTTTAGCAGCATTAGCTTTGCTGCACATAAGAAGCATGGCCGTGTTTGGGTCCCTCCGGCCGGACACAGGGTTACTTTCCAAATCGTCCTCGGACATGTCGGAGCCTCCGCTGCGCACTACGTGCGGCGGGGGCTCCTCCGTCCTGCGGAAAGATTTGGAAAGTAACCCTGTGTCCGGCCTGCGATAACTAAGGGGTCGCTGCGTTTTACTTGGGTGCAGCAGCGCCGTGCTTGGGGGCTGAATTGCACTTTGCTGGTCTGGGCCCGTTTCCCGGAGGAAGCCCTCGCTTGGTGCGGGCCTGTTTTGTTTGTTGCCGACAAAAAACAGGTGCGTCCTCTTTGAGGACGCCCCTGTTATGGATTGCATACGGTTGCTGAGGCGATGCTTTGCCTCGTCTTGTCCTAGGCCAAGAACTCCTTGGTGGTCGCCACGATGTTGGCGGCGTCCAGGCCGTACTTGTGCAGGAGCTCGGCACCCGGACCGGACTCGCCGAAGGTGTCGTTGACGCCGATCTTCTTGAGCGGCGTCGGGCACTGCTCGCACAGGACGTCGGCAACGGCGCTACCCAGGCCACCGATCACGGAGTGTTCCTCGACGGTCACGACGTGGCCGGTCTTGGTGGCGCTCTTGACGATCAGGTCGGCATCGATGGGCTTGATGGTGTGCATGTTGATGACCTCGGCGTCGATGCCCTCGGCAGCGAGCTGCTCGGCGGCCTCGAGAGCCTCGCCGACCATCAGGCCGCAGGCGATGATGGTCACATCGGCGCCCTCGCGCATGACAATGCCCTTACCCAACTCGAACTTGTAGGTCTCGGGGTCGTTGATAACCGGCGAGGCCAGACGGGCGAAGCGCATGTACACGGGGCCGTCGCACTCGTAGGCGGCGCGCGTCACGGCACGGGCCTCCACATCGTCGGCGGGAACGATAACGGTCATGCCGGGGATGACGCGCATCAGGGCGATATCCTCGCAGCACTGGTGCGTGGCGCCGTCCTCGCCCACCGAGATACCGGCGTGCGTGGCACCGATCTTAACGTTAAGGTGCGGATAGCCGATGGAGTTGCGGACCTGCTCAAAGGCGCGGCCGGCGGCAAACATGGCAAAGCTGCTCGCGAAGGCGACGCGGCCGGTGGTTGCGATACCGGCGGCAACACCCATCAGGTTGCTCTCGGCGATGCCCACATCGAAGAAGCGGTCGGGGCAGGCGGCCTTAAACTTGCCGGTCTGCGTGGCGGCGGCCAGGTCGGCGTCGAGGACCACAAAGTCGTCGTGCTCATTGGCGAGCTCGACGAGGGCCTCGCCGTAGCTTACGCGCGTGGCGATTTTCTTGACGTCTGCCATCCTAGAGCTCCTCTCCGGCGGCCGTGAGCTCTGCCATGGCCTGCTCAAACTGTTCATCGTTGGGGGCCTTACCGTGCCAACCCACCTGGTTCTCCATAAAGGAGACGCCCTTGCCCTTCGTGGTCTCGGCGATAATGGCGGTCGGCTGACCCTTGGTGGCGCGGGCCTCGGCAAAGGCGGCGCGGATCTGGTCGAAGTCGTTGCCGTCGGCGAGCTCCACCACATGGAACTTGAAGGCGCGGAACTTGTCGGCGAGCGGCATGGGGTCGTTAACCTCCTCGACGGGGCCGTCGATCTGCAGGCCGTTATGGTCGACGATCACGCAGAGGTTGTCGAGCTGCTGGTTGCCGGCAAACATGGCGGCCTCCCAGACCTGGCCCTCCTCGCTCTCGCCGTCGCCCAGCAGGGCGTAGGTGCGATAGTCGTCGCCCCAGTGCTTGGCGGCAACGGCCATGCCCACGGCGGCGGAGATGCCCTGGCCAAGCGAGCCGGTGGACATGTCGACGCCCGGGGTGTCATTCATGTTGGGATGGCCCTGCAGGTGGCTGCCGATGTGGCGCAGCGTCTCGAGTTCCTCCTTGGGGAAGAATCCGCGCTCGGCGAGCACGGCGTACAGACCAGGCGCGCAGTGACCCTTGGAAAGCACGAAGCGGTCGCGGTCGGCCTTGCGGGGGTCGGCAGGGTCGACGTTCATTTCCTCAAAGTACAGATAGGTCATGATGTCGGCAGCGCCGAGCGAACCGCCCGGATGGCCGGACTTGGCAGCGTGCACGCCGGTGACGATGCCCTTCCTTACCTCGTTGGCAACCTTTTTGAGCTCTTCGTCGCTCATTGTGCCTTCCTTTCATCCTCATTAGACAAAATGCGCACGGCACCGAAGGTAATCCCAACACAGCCGCAATGCACGTACGTCATTCATTATGCTGGAAACTGATGGCTTTACCAGAGTTTTTATCATTATTTGAACAATTTAGCAGGCAGAACCGCTGATGAAACGGTTTATCAATGTGAACGTCTTTTGGATGGAACGCGATCGACCCTACGCGCTAATGTCCTTGAATCCCTCGCCGAAGGCTTCCGTAACGTCAGCGACCGTCACAATGGCGTGAGGATCGCGCTCGCGCACGATCGTCTTGAGGGTATTGAGCTCTCGACGGCTCACGATGACCATAATCACCGGCTTCTCGGCACCCGAATACATGCCAGTCGCCTTAAACTTGGTACAACCACGACCCAGGCCATACATGATATCGGCAGCGATATCAGGGAACTTGTCCGAGATGATGAGTACCATACGGCGTTTGTTGCCGCCATCGACCACGGCATCGATCACGTAGCCGCTAATGACCATCGAAAGGCCTGCATATAGTGCGTTTTCGATTGAAAAGACCGGAGCCGACAGCGCGCATACGGCAACATCGATCGCCATGACGGTCGAGCCCACCGGCAGCGAGGTGTTACGCGAGATGATTTGGCCAATCGTGTCCGAGCCGCCGGTGTTGGCGCCGGCGCGCAACACCATGCCGTAACCGATGCCCGTAATAATGCCGCCCCACATGGCAGGGAGCATCAGGTCCGCATCCGCCAGAGGTGCTACAAACGGGGCGAACAGATCGGTAAAGAAGCCCAGCAGCACAAAGCCCGTCGCGGTCTGCACCACGTAGAACATGCCGCCCTCGCGCATAACGACCAACAACAGCAAGGCGTTCATCACGATCGTCTGAATACCAACGGGAAGCGATAGGCCGCGCGACGCACCGACCGCCTGGATAATGGTGGCAAGGCCCGTAACGCCACCGGCAGCAAGGCCGTTGGGAATCAAAAACAGGTCGGTCGCAATAGCGGCCAGAGCGCACCCCAACATAATCTGGGGCAGGTCGTGAAAAAAGTTCATCGAAAGAATGCGCTTGATGTCCAGACGATATGCCATGCTGCCTCCCTCAAAAAAGCGCACCCCATCGGATGCGCTTTGAACTTCTTCTTGTATTCGATTCTACCGATTCGCCGGACAAAAACCACCCCTGCGCAGGGTTTGCTCTGGATACAAAACCACCCTGCTGGAAGGGTTTTAATCTATTTCCACATAAACCGGGCGGTTTATGCAGACGGGGTCTCCGCGTCAGCGTTGCCGGTAGCCCAGCGATGGTAGCCAATAACAAACGGGTCCAGGTCGCCATCGTCAAGAACGGCCTCGACATTGCTGGTCTCCACACCCGAGCGCAGATCCTTGACCATCTGGTACGGGTAGAGCACGTAGCTGCGAATCTGGTTGCCAAAACCAATCGTGGTCTTGGGTCCGCGGATCTCATCGAGCGCCTCGGCGCGCTTCTCGAGCTCAATCTCGTACAGACGAGCCTTGAGGATCTGCATGCACGCGGCCTTGTTCTGGATCTGGCTGCGCTCGTTTTGGCAGGTAACCACAATGCCGCTGGGGAAATGCGTCACGCGCACGGCGGAGTCGGTGGTGTTGACGCCCTGACCGCCCGGGCCACTCGCGTGGTACACGTCCACGCGGATGTCGTCGGGACTGATCTCGATGTCGATATCATCGGGTAGCACGGGGATGACCTCGACGCCGGCAAACGTGGTCTGGCGGCGCTTCTTGTCGTCGGTGGGGCTAATGCGAACCAAGCGGTGGACGCCGGCCTCGGCGCGCAGCATGCCAAATGCGTCCTTGCCCTCGACGGTAAAGGTCGCGCGGTCGATGCCGATGACCTCGGCCGCGGGACAGTCGTTGATGGTGACCTTCCAGCCGCGACGCTGGCAGTACTTCATGTACATCTTAAAGAGCATGAAGGTCCAGTCCTGGGCCTCCAGACCACCCTGTCCGGGCTTGATGGTCACAATGGCATCGCCGTGATCGAACTCACCGGTAAACCAGCTCGAAAGCTCAAGCTCATCGATGGCACGGGCCAGGCGCTCAGCCGTAGCTGCAGCCTCCTCGCGAAGGGCGGCGGCGTCGGGGTCATCCCCCATCTCCTCGGCAAGCTCCAGCGCAGCGCGGGCATCGGAAAGCTCGCCGCGCGCGGTGTCCACGGCAGCGATATCTTCCTTGGTGCGCGCGATCTCTTCCATAGTGGCACGGGCAGCGTCGGCGTCATCCCAAAAGCCAGGGGCAACACTTTTGGCCTCGAGCTCGGTCACGCGGGTACGCTTCTCGTCCAAGTGGAGATACGACTCGACCTCGCCGAGCCGGTCCGCGAACGCGTCCAGCTCGGCGGGCGTTACCTCTAAAGCCTCAGCCATTAACGATTCCTGCCGTGGCAGTACTTAAACTTCTTGCCGCTACCGCAGGGGCACGGGTCGTTGCGGCCCACGTTGACGTACGGATCGTCGCTCTCGGACTTGCGGTAGGTCGTCACCTTGCCACCGTTGTTAACGGCAGCCGGACCACCCTGGACAGCCGTGCGGGCCTGCACCTGCGCCTGCTTGCGCAGCACCGAGTCGCCGTTATCACCATCGACCTCGGCAGGACCGGAGAAGCGCGCGCCCTCGAGCGCGGGCTCTTCCTTGTGCTCCACGGCACGCGGGGCAGCCTTGATCTCGATGCGCAGAACCGTGCGCAGGTAATCCTCGTACATGGTGTCGACGAGTATCTGGAACGCGCCGTAGGCCTCGGTCTTGTACTCGACCAGCGGGTCGCGCTGGCCAAAGCCGCGCAGGCCGATGCCGGTCTTGAGGTAGTCCATCTCCTGCAGGTAGTTCATCCAGCGGGTATCGATGACGCGCAGCATGACCTGGGTATTGAGCTCGCGCATCAGGTCCTCGCCCAAGCGCTCGGCCTTCATGTTGTAGCACTTCTCTACGTAAGCCAGGACATCGGCAGCCAGGGCCTCATAATCCTCGTCGGGGAACTTCGGCGTATCGATGTGGCCGGTGAGCTCCACAACCCACTTGCGCAGGCCCTCCAGGTCGCGCTCGCCATCGTGACTGTCCTTGGTGCAGAACTCCTGCACGCAGCGGTACACGGTATCGTGCATGACCTCGGTGATGTGGTCGGTCAGGTCCTTGCCGTCCAGAATCTTATTGCGCTCGGCGTAGATGACCTGACGCTGCTTGTTCATGACGTCGTCGTACTCAAGGACGCTCTTACGCATGGAGAAGTTGATGCTCTCGACCTTGTGCTGGGCGCTCTCGACGGCCTTGGAGATGATCTTGTGCTGGATGGGCATGTCGTCGCCCATGTCGGCCGTGACCATCATCTTGGAGACGCGGTCCATCTTGTCGCCGCCGAACAGGCGCATGAGGTCGTCCTCGAGCGACAGGTAGAACTGGGTCTCGCCCGGATCGCCCTGACGGCCGGAGCGGCCGCGCAGCTGGTTGTCGATACGACGGGACTCGTGGCGCTCGGTGCCGATGACGGTCAGGCCGCCGGCGGCAAGCACGCGCTCGCGCTCGGCCTTGCAGGTCTCCTTGGCCTCGGCGTTAAACTGCTCGAGCTGCTCGGGCGTCACGTCCTCCATGGTCAGGCCCTCGTACTCCAGGCGCTCGCGCACCAGCTCGTCGGGGTTGCCGCCCAGCAGGATGTCGGTACCACGACCGGCCATGTTGGTGGCGATGGTCACGGCGCCGTAGCGTCCGGCCTGGGCCACGATGTGGGCCTCGCGCTCATGGTGCTTGGCGTTGAGGACCTCGTGTGCGATGCCGCGCTTGGTAAGGGCGGCGGACAGCTTCTCGGAACTCTCGATGGAGACGGTGCCCACCAGGACCGGCTGGCCCTTGGCGTGACGCTGCTCGACATCGTCAGCGACGGCGTTGTACTTGGCCTGAATGGTGCGGTACACCAGGTCCTCGTGGTCCACGCGCTGCACGGGCTTGTTGGAGGGGATGACCTCGACGGGCAGCTTGTAGATCTCGCGGAACTCGGCATCCTCGGTAAGTGCCGTACCGGTCATGCCGGAGAGCTTGTCATACAGACGGAAGTAGTTCTGCAGGGTGATGGTGGCCAGCGTCTGATTCTCCTCGCGCACGAGCACGCCCTCTTTGGCCTCGATGGCCTGGTGCAGGCCCTCGGAGTAACGGCGGCCTTCCATAATGCGGCCGGTGAACTCGTCGACGATCTTGACCTCGCCGTTGGTGACCACATACTGCTTGTCGCGGTGGAACATGTACTGGGCCTTCAGCGCCTGCTGCAGGTGGTTGACCAGCTGGCCGGAGAGATCGGCATAGATGTCATCGATGCCCAGGCGGCGCTCGATCTTCTTAAGACCGCGCTCGGTGGCGGCAATGGTGTGCTTGGCCTCGTCCATGACGTAGTCGCCCGTGGGCTCCACGTCCTCGGTGGCGGTGAGCATGTCGTGCGAGACGTCCTCGCCGCGCTCAAGGCCGCGCACGGCACGCGCGAAGTCCTTGTAGGTGCTGGCGGACTTGGTGCCAGCACCCGAGATGATCAGCGGGGTGCGGGCCTCATCGATCAGGATGGAGTCAACCTCGTCGACGATGGCGTAGTTGTGGCCGCGCTGCACGCGCTGCTCGGGACGGGTAACCATGTTGTCGCGCAGGTAATCAAAGCCGAACTCGGAGTTGGTGCCGTAGGTGACGTCGGCCTGGTAGGCCGGGCGCTTGAGCTCTAGCGGCATGTTGTTCTGGAGCAGACCGACGGTCATGCCCAGGTACTTATAGATGCGGCCCATCCACTCGGAGTCACGCTTGGCAAGGTAATCATTGACAGTAACGACGTGCACGCCCTTGCCGGCAATAGCGTTGAGATAGCCGGCCAACGTGGAGACGAGGGTCTTACCTTCGCCGGTCTTCATCTCGGCGATGTGGCCCTCGTGCAGTGCCATGGCGCCAATGAGCTGCACGTCAAAGTGGCGCATACCCATGGTGCGCTTGGAAGCCTCGCGCACGGTGGCAAAGGCCTCGGGGAGCATGTCGTCGAGCGACTCGCCGTTGGCGTAACGCTCGCGGAACTTATCGGTCTGGCCGCGGAGCTCCTCCTCGGTCATCTTCTCAAACTGGGGCTCAAGACCGTTGATCTGGTCGACGATCTTGTAGTAGCGCTTAAGGTCCTTATCGGATCCAAAGGACAGCAGCTTTGACATGAATCCCATGTGGTTTTCCTTTTTGGCCATCGCCCACGCCGTGCAGCTGCGGGCGAGTTAAACACAGATGATTGTACTTTAGCCAAACAAGGCGCGGCCTATACGGTCGACCTCGACCGCCACGTAATAACTACGACCAACCTGCCACAATGGGACAGGTTAATTTTGGCAGGTTTTATCTGGCCAAACGCCGCCTCTCTGCCATTTGGTGCAATGGGGGCAGGTTGGTTTGCACCAATAAAAAGAAAAGGGCCGCGCACCCAAACGGATGCACGGCCCTTATGCCATGAATGCGAGTGATTCCGCGGCGAGCTATTTACTCAGCAGCCTCGGTGGTCTCGGCCTCGGCAGCGGCCTCCTCGACGGGAGCCTCTGCGGGAGCCTCGGCGGCCTGCTTGGCAGCCTCCTCGGCAAACTTAGCAGCACGCTTAGCCTTCTCGGCAGCCTTAGCCTCAGCGGCGGCCTTGCGAGCAGCCTCGGCCTCAGCAGCCTTGGCGGCCTTGGCAGCCTTGGCCTCCTCGGCCTTCTTGAGCTGGGCGGCAGCGGCGCCACCGAACTTGTCGGCGAAGCGCTGGACGCGTCCACCGGTGTCGACGAACTTCTGCTGGCCGGTGTAGAACGGGTGGCACTCGTTGCAAAGCTCGACCTTCATCTCGGACACGGTAGCGTGCGTCTTGAAGGTGTTGCCGCAGGAGCACGTCACCGTGCACTCGACATACTGGGGATGGATACCCTGCTTCATGGTAGGACTCCTTATTGGTCAGGCGCTGGTTACCGATCAGCGCATAAGGCGTCTTGGTTTCCGACCAAGACAACAAACTCGGCTATGGTACCACGGCGCCGCGTGTCCCACAAAAGGTTCACGGTCTTTTCGG
>DXZR01000016.1:0-13241 GCA_019419555.1 Collinsella sp. | reverse complement strand
CTCGTATGTATCGAGGTATTCCTGCTTGAGCGTCTGCGAGGACGACTTGATCTTTTCCACGAGCGTGCCGGCCTCGATGAAGTAGAACGAGTTGGTGAGGTCTGCCAGGTCGTCGAGCAGATGGCTTGAAATGAGCACGCTTCGTCCCCGCGCCACCTCGCTGCGCATCGCGTCGCAGGAGGTTTTCCGTTTTCCCGGATCGAGGCCGTTCAGCGGTTCATCGAGGATGAGGTACGGGCAATCGGTCGCTATCGCCATGGCAAGCTTTACCTGCTGCTTCATTCCTGTCGAGAGTTTACGGGTCGGCTTGTCGAGATATGGGGAGATTCCGAGGGAGTCGCAGAGCGAGTCGATGTCGGCGGCCGATTTCCACGCCTCCCCAACGAAAGCAAGGTGCTCGATGGCCGATAGCGTGGGATAGAGATCCGCGCTGCCCGAAGAGCTCAGGTAGACGAGTTCTGCAAATTCGGCTGATCGACGTTGGCAGATTCCGTCTGCCGCCAGGCTTCCCGAGCGGATGCGGGTGGGAAATTGGCCCGACAGCGCTTCAAGAAGGGTGGTTTTCCCCGAGCCGTTGGGAGCAACGAGGCCCGCCGCCGTTCCCGGGCTCAGGAAAAGCGACCCGATTGAAAGTATCGTCGTGCTTCCGTATCCCACGCTCGCGTCTAGAAGCTCGAGCCCATGGTGCTTTTTCGCGGGTCCAGGCTGTTTGGGGGAACGTGTCGCAACGGCGCCGACCGCAAAAAGGACCGCGACGTATGCCAGGGCCACGGCAAGCATCGATGCGCTGCCTGAACCGGAGCCAATGAATTCTGTCGGGAAGCATCCTACGTAACCCGTTGCCTCGATAGGCGAGAACACGGCCAGCGGCAGAAGCCCGAGCACGGCATTATGCCCTAGTGCCGAATCGGACAGTAACGGGAATGCCGGGGCCGCGACAAGCAGCGCGGAGGTAAGGGGGCCCGCGAGGACGCGTCTCGTTGCGGTCGACAGGACGGCGGAGCAAACGGATATCAAGGTTCCGCCCGCAAGCAGCGCGAGAAGCAGGGCTGTGAAGACGTTTCCCGCGGTCGTGGTGGTAAGCGCGCCGTCATGGAAGAAGGCGATCGGGTACCCAATTTGCCCGAAGCCGTTTAGGGCCAAGGCGTAAATGCCCCCGGGTGCGAGGCCGGCGAGGAGCATCGCGGTCCCCGCGGCGATTATCGAAAACACGATCTGGATAAGGCGCCGGAATTTGGGCACGGGCGCCTTTGCCGCCAGGGTCGCAGGCCTTGTGGCCCCGAGCAGGAGTATCGACGAGAGAAGGAAGGGGATGAAGGGAAGGAAAGACGGCGCCGTGGCAATGGCGTAAGGCAGGAAGGAAAGGAATGGCAGGTCGTTTGCGGAGGCCGGGATATCCGTGATGCCGGAGCTGCTCAGGGCGCGGCAATATGCGAGCGCCGCGTCATTGGTCTCTCGGTCTCCCACGATGGACCCGGATTGGAAGCCTTCGCCCATGAGCGCGTAGTAGCTCTCGGCAGAGTCGAGAAAGGCGGCGTCGGTTTGAGCGGCAAGGGCGGCGTTCGCGTATCTTGCAAGCTCCGCGTCGACTTGCTGCTCTGGAGATAGGTCTGTGCCGCTGGCCTGGGGCGCGCGCGTATTGAATGCGTCGACAAAGCTCTGCATGCCCTGTTTCATAAAGAAGGGCCCGTAGATGGGTGAATTGAACGCAATGGGGACGGAAAAGGCTGCGGCGAGAACGAGCGTACAAATCCATACGGCCTTGTCTCTTAGGATTAGTTTGAGAAGAAGTCGACAGTACATTTAGAAGCACCTACGTTCCTCAAAGAATTGTTAGATTAAAAGTAACAGACCGGATGAAGATACGTGCGACGGGGGCGAGGCGAATGGCTGAGCGGTATCGATATGCGGGTTCAACGGTATCACATTGGCCACATAGATTTTTAACTTGCATTTCTACCCGCCCTTTTCGTAGAGTCGCCGATACGTGCTTAGCGCACCCTCGGCGCGTCCGGCAGGCTTTGCGAAATGGGATCCAGGAGACTTCGGCGCAGCATCATCTTGCGGAATGCTTCTAATGAGCCTCCCATCCTTCAAAAACAGAATCTCATCGCACAGCCTATCGACCGAATCCAAGATGTGGGATGACATGATGATGCACGTACCAGAATCGGCCAGCTTCCTGAGAATCTCGGAATGCAAGTCCACCCTGCTGGGGTCGAGCGCGTTCATGGGCTCATCTAATAGAAGGTACCGCGCGCCCGTCGCATACGCAATCGCCAGGGTAAGCTGCTGCTTCATGCCCTGGCTCAGAGTGCGGATCCTCATCTTCGCGAACTCGCCTATCTGCGTTTGTTCCACTATCTCTTCGATATCGCGAGCATGCGGCCACATATCGCAAACCATCTTGAGGTGATCTTCCGCACGCAATCCGGGATACAGCAGCGTCCCCTCACCAGGTGCATAGAAGATCATAGAACGGACCTCTCTCGCACCCGTACCCTGCACCTCATCCAGAACGATGCTCCCGTCCACGCGAGGACCCGGCAAACCTGCCATCGCACGCAGCAACGTCGTCTTTCCATGCCCGTTCGGAGCGACGAGACCGTAGACCGTACCCGGGGCAAACTCAGCGTTCACCGAATCTACGAGCACCTTCTTTCCATAAGAGATCGTCAGCGTTTGAAGGTCAATCATCGAGATCATCCCCTTTCGATCTTTGGAACACTCAGGCGCACCATCAACGGAGATACGGCGCCCAAGACCACCAGCAGAGCGCCCGATGCGCCGACGACCTCTCCAAAAGGCATCGCGTTCGTCCCTCGCCCAAGGAACCCAATCGTCCCCACCTGGGAAGCGGGATCAAACGAGGCGAATGGAGCCAGCAGCGCGACGCCCATGCCCACGCTTTCAACATGAGCGCTCAACGAACCCAACACCAAGAGAACCGCGCAAACCATTCCGGTGACAACGGGGTTGCGGCTAATCGCTGCTGTCAACGCAGCGACGACGGAAATCACGCCGTATGCCATGACCAGCAACGGAATACTGCACAACACCGCCTCCCCCACCATGGACGTTGTCGAAGCTCCCGCCCGAATGAGAGCGACGGGATACTCCGATCCACCCGCACCGTTCTTAATCACGGACACAACGACAGCGGGAACCATCGACACCAAAAGCAGCACCAAGCCAAGCAGGAGAGCCAGCGCAACAGCCGTCAGAAAACGCACATGCGCTGTTGCGGGGATCTGGAGAACCAGAAGGGAACGACACTGCAGGTGGGTGCACGCGAGCGATGTGACAACCACGGGCAACAGCAAAAATAAGGAGGGAAGCGCTGCCTGGAGATACGAAAGGAGGATTAATGGGGGCATCTTCGTACTTAACTCGTAAACCTTGGGGTCCGGCAAGCTCGCGATCGACTCAAGCAGAAGGGCGCGCGCCTCCGCACGAGAAGGAGTCTCCGGCTCGATTCCGATCGATTGCAGGAGAGTCGCATCTGCCGCGCCCAGCTCACCTCGAGCGCGCTCGTACGTCGCAAGGCTTCGAAACCCCTCCGCAGGCATAGGCGCGTACACGAAACCCGAAAGAGCATCCCGCATGTCTTCCAGGGCCGCTTTGCCCTCGACGTCCATATTCGCAGCGTTCTGCTCTAGATACCGATCTATTGAACGGAGCTCCCCATCCCTATACCGAACAGCGGAAACGTTATCAGCGTCAGGAAACATCTCGACCAGAGCCGGGGCCGGCATCGTCGTCGACATTGCAATCGCGCATACGGCGAGGGTAGGAGAACGCAGGAGCAGTTTCCCCATCGTTCTTACGTATGCAACGGCGGAGGCACAAGCGCTCGAACGAGTTGCCGTTCTCGATGCAGTGAAGGAACCTCTCTCAAGACAAATCGGGGATATCGGGCACGCGCAGCCGCTCTTTCCAGCAACGCAAAGCAGGCTAATTGCCAGCACCTCGATCCCGATTGCGCATACGAGGGCAATCGCGCCACGCTCGAAGCAAAGTCCAGGCAGATTCACTATCTGCGTTGTCGGGTACGGGCTATAGGCGCCGACGGTCAACTCAGTGTTCGCATACGTAAGGGGATTCAACAGGGCGAACTCACGTAAAGCGATGGATCTTCCGTAATACCCGGGAACCATCGTCACCCCCATCAGGGCACATACGAACACGATTCCAAGCGTAGGGTTATTGGCAATCTTCACGGCAAGGTGAACGACAAGCGAGATGAACGCTGCCACCAAGAATTGCAAGATGGCCGTCTGCGCGAACACCAGCCAAGCCGGTTTGACAACCGGAGTCGCATATTGAATGTAGCCTATCGGATAGAACGGCGAGCCCGGGCCATTCTTCACAAGCGCGGCGATTATCCCTGGAAGATTGATGGCGAGGACGGCAAGCATTGCAAAAACACTCGCCCATACGCTCGATGCAACAAGTCTACCCAGCTCGCCCATCGGTGCCTGGATGATGAGCTTTTCACGTTTGTTAAGACGCGCGGCAAGGAACGAGACGGTAACGGCCGTTGCGACCCATAGCAAGTACTCCTTCGATCCGTCATAATAGGTGTACTCTCCATCCGATATCTGCAGAAACGGAAGTAGGGGAGAGAGCGGTGCCAAGATAAGACGTCCCGCGGCAAGAGGGTACAGAAGCGCGGGCATGCTTGATGAAGAGGTATAGACACCGTCCTCCCCCGCATTCACAAGCGCATCCGCATAGGATGCTGACAATTCCTGCTCAACACGGGTTATTCCCGACTCGAGGTATTCGACCCGTCCGTCGATGCCAGCCGCGCTCCTGAAGACGGGCAGAGCACAAAGAACCATCAACGCAACAACGACAACACAGAGCGACCTGGAGGAGAGAAGCGACCTAAAGATCGCCTTCGAGATTTTGAGCATATTCATCGCCAACCTTAACCTCATCCAGTCGGAACAGAGGGGCCGAACAAAATGCTCGGCCCTTATTACTTGCCGGCAAAGTCAATTTAACATAAACTGTTAAAAAGTAACCTGAGTTTTTTAAATTCTTCGGAGGTTATTATGAGTTCCGACAATCGCACTCCCCGGCTTCATTCCTTCCGCATCGCATGTGCGATAGCCTCTGCGACCCTTTGCGCCACCGCCATCGCACAAGTGGCGTTCTCCTTAAAGCCAGCAATCGAAGTGCTCGACAACCCTGTAATTGCAGACTCCCCCGCGTATCCAGCCCTTGCGATCTCGACATTGGTCCCTGCCGTCATCGGTATCGCTACGACCATCCTCAGCGCCGTTCTCGTGTGGACGATCAAGAGCGCAGACCCCTTCAAGAAAGGGTCTGCGACATGCTTGAAGGTGCTCGGCATTCTCTTCGTTGTTCAAGCTGCCACCAGCCTCTACGCCGGCTCACTCAAAACCTCCGTTTCGATGTTTGGCGGCGAGGGGGCCGTCGGCGCCCAAGAGATCGCTTCATCATTCGATTGGACCTCTCTGGTTCTCGGCATCGTCCTGTTCATGCTTTCCCAGCTCTTCTTGTACGCCCGAGAGCTGTACCTCGACTCCGACGAGATTGCGTAAGGAAACGCCATGCCCGTAATTGTTCGCCTCGACAAGATCATGGCCGAGCGAAAGATTTCCTCGAACGAACTTGCCGAAAGGATTGGAACCACGCCCGTGAACCTGTCCCGTATTAAAAAAGGGCATATTCGCGGCATTCGCTTCAACACACTCGAGCAGCTATGCCTCGCCCTTCGTTGCCAACCCGGAGACCTTCTCGAAGTCATGAGCGAAGAGGATGCCCGAAAGGAGTTCGGACTCGATTGGTCCGCCGAGGATTAGAGGGCGGTCGTACTCGCCCTGCACACGGGGATGCGAATCGGCGAGGTCTGCGGCCTTCGGTGGTGCGATGTGGATTTCGAGACGGGCCTGATCTCGATCAGACACTCGGTGGCGTACGCGAAGGGAATGGGTTCGTTCATCAAGGACACCAAGACCCATGACGCCAGGGGTATCCCCATCGACCCGGTCGGCCTACTCCCCTTCCTGAAGGAGACCCACGAGATCGACTGCGGAAAGCTGCGCTTGCGCGGCCTTACCGGGGCGGTCGAGATCGGGGACTGCTACATCCTGTCGGAGCCGGGCGCGACCTTCGCGACGACAAGCTATATCCGCAGGGCGTTCAAGACGTTCTCGGAGACCAACGGCCTCATGGGCACCAACGGCGAGCTGATCACGTTCCACGGCCTTCGCCACACGTTCGCAACGCAGTGGATCCGCCAAGGCGGCGATATCAAGGCGCTCCAATCGATCCTCGGCCACAAGGACGCCATGGCGACGCTCAACGTCTACGCCGACATCGAGCCCATCTCCAAAATCCATAACATGCTGCGCGCCACGCCGTGCCTTTGGCGCGGGCACCTCGGGCCGAGGGTCAATCCGGGTCCCATGTTCCAACAGAGGATCCAGGAGTCCATCGAGACGCTCCAGGCGTTCGGCTACGGCATCACCGAGCCGGACGACCGAAATATCGCCATACGCGACGTGAAGACGAACAGTTGGCTCTAGCTCACCGAGTACGCGGCAGTGCTGGGCCCATCCCAACTGAGGTCACGGTGGTCCGATAGGGGATACCCTCCGCTTCCAGTTCGGAATCAGCCGTCGGAGGCGTTCGGCTGACTGCGGGAACGGCCTGTCCGCTCAATGTGTTCGGCTGAGATCGGAAATCAACCCAACACGAGCCGGACACGCGCCAGACGGCTCTTCCCCGTACGGCCTTCCCCCTTACGCTCATGTTGCAGGCATGTAACGCCGCAGCGAGCGCGCCTTTTTTGCGCCAGACAGGTACAATGATGAACACTGTACCGTAGCGGAGCGCCCCGCGCGCGCCGCAATCACGCGAAAGGGTTTCCCATGGCCGAGATCTCGTCCTCCCGCATCGTCATCACCGTCCTTGGCAAGAACCGCCCCGGCATCGTCGCCGGCGTCACCCGCGTTTTGGGCGAGGCCAACGTCGACATCCGCGACATCACGCAGTCCATTATCGAGGACATCTTCACCATGACCATGCTGGCCGACACCGCCGAGTCCAAGCTCGACTTCGCCGAGCTGCAGAAGGCGCTGGCCGAGGCCGGCGAGCTTTCGGGCGTCAACGTGTCCATCCAGCGCGAGGACGTCTTTAACTTTATGTACCGCCTGTAGCGAACAAGCCGCTCGGGGCAGCTTGACGTCATATCGTCCAAGCGCGCGGCCCCAAAGCGGACCGGAGAGGAGCGCGCATGGCCTACGACGCCAAGAAAATCTACTACCGCTTCGACGATCACCTGAGCCGCCTGGTTCTGGATTACGAGGCGAGCCGTCAGATTTCGCCCGAAAGCGAAAACCTCTACCACGGCCTGCCGACCGCCCCGTACGACGAGGACCTGTTCGTAGAGCACAACGTCAAGCGCGGCCTGCGCAATGCCGACGGCTCGGGCGTGGTCGCGGGCCTTACCCGCATCTCGGACGTGCACGGCTACAACAAGGTCGACGGCAAAGTCGTGCCCGATCAGGGCAAGCTCACGCTTCGTGGCTACAGCATCGAGGATCTGGTCAACAACGCCCAGGCCGAGAACCGCTACGGCTACGAAGAGGTCGCCTATCTGCTTATCACGGGTTCGCTGCCCAACAAGGAAGAGCTCGACGGCTTTTGCGAGCGCCTGGGTGCTTTTAGGCACCTGAGCGACGAATACGTCCGCGAGTTCCCCATGACCACGGTGTCGTCGAGCATCATGAATGTGCTTCAGCGCGCCGTGCTGCTGCTCTACGCCTTCGACGCCGAGCCCGACGCCATTACACCCGAGCACGAAATCGACGTCGCCATCTCCATGCTCGCCCGTCTCCCCCGCATCGCCGCCTTCGCGCATATGGCCTCGGTCGCCAAGCGCCGCGGCTCCGAGGTTCATGTACCGCACCCCACACCCGGCCTCTCCACCGCCGAGACCATCCTGCAGGTGTTGCGCGGCGGCATGGCATTCACCCGCGACGAAGCCATGCTGCTCGACGTGATGCTCATGCTGCATGCCGAGCACGGCGGCGGCAACAACTCCACGTTCGCCTGCCGCGTGCTGTCCTCATCGGCCACCGACCCGTATTCCGCCTACGCCGCGGCTATCGGCTCGCTCAAGGGCCCGCGCCACGGCGGCGCCAATGCCAAGGTCGTGTCTATGCACGAGGACATCCGCGCGCATGTCTCCAACTGGGAGGACGAGGACGAGGTCGCGGCCTACCTGGGCAAGATCCTCGACAAGCAGGCTTTCGACGGCACGGGCCTCATCTACGGTATGGGCCACGCCGTCTATACGCTCAGCGACCCGCGCGCCGAGGTGTGCCGCCGTTACGCGCGCACGCTTGCCGCCAAGAAGGACTTGGGCGAGGAGTTCGCGCTCATCGAGCGCATCGAGCGCCTGGCCCCGCAAGTGATGCGCGATCACGGCATGACCAAGCCCATCTGTGCCAACATCGACCTGTACACGGGCTTTATCTACAAGATGCTCGGCGTGCCCGAGACGCTCTTTACGCCGCTGTTCGCCGTCGCCCGCATGGCCGGCTGGTCTGCGCACCGCATGGAAGAGCTCTTCTGCGCGCACCGCATCATCCGTCCCGCGTATCGCCCGGTTATCGAGCCGCTGGAGTACAAGCCGCTCGCCGATCGTTAGGACGCGGACCGTTATAGAACCCGAGCGTGGCCAGGGCATCACCGCCCTCGGCCACGCTTTTTATGCCAGTAGAAAGGATTACAGCGAATGATTGTGTTTTCCGATATGGATGGAACGCTGCTGACGAGTGATAAGCAGATGAGCGATGCCACCTGGGCAATGCTCGACGAACTCGCTCGACGTGGGATTGAGTTTGTGCCCTGCACGGGGCGTCCGCTGTCGGGCATCTTTGAGCCTATCCTCGCCCACCCCGCCGTACACTACGCGGTCTGCGCCAACGGTGCCAGCGTCTGGCAGCTCGAGGACGGTACGCCCACCGATACCTCACGTGCTACGCGCATTTTGAGCCGACCGCTCGACCGCGCCATCGCCCACCGCGTCCATAGCATCGCCGCCGGCCATGACGTCACCTTCGATATCTTCGCGGATGGGCAGTGCTTCCTCCCCCGCTCGCTCTACACGCGCCTGGACGAATTCTGCGGCGGCGACCCCCACATCGCGGCTTCGCTCAAGCGCACACGAACACCGATCGACATGGATATCGACAGCAAGATCGACGAGGTCGAGACGCTCGAACGCATCGCCATGTACTGGCACGACCCGGCCGATCGCGACACCATCGCGGCGGCGCTCGACACGCTCGAAGGCATTGAAGTCACGCGTTCGTACGCCATGAATATCGAGGTCATGGGTGAGGGCGCCACCAAGGGAACGGCCCTCACGTGGCTGTGCGAGCATCTGGGCGAGCCCCTTGCCGACGCCTGGGCGTTCGGCGACAACATCAACGACATCCCCATGCTGCAGGCGGCGGGCCACGGCATGGCCATGATCAACGCCGAGCTCGAAGACCGCGAGGCCGCCGACGCCATCACCGAATACGACAACGACCACGACGGCGTCGCCCGCACCATCATGGCCGCCCTCGCCTAGTCGTTGGGTAGTCATTGGGGACGTTCTTAAACGACTAGTCACTGGGGACACTCTTTGCAAAAAGCTGCAAGGACTGTCCCCCACTGCCGGCAGAAAAGGAACGTCCCCATCTGCCGGATTAGGAGAGACTCTCCAGCACGCGACGGAGCTCATGCTGAACGGCGTGGTCGCGGTTGCAGCCCACGACGCGATCGGCCACCGCCTTGAGCGCGGGGCGCGCGTTTTCCATCGCGCAGCCCGTGCCGACAAAGCGAATGATCTCGTAGTCGTTCATCGAGTCGCCAAACGCCATGACCTCGTCGCGACCAATGCCGTAATGCTCCGCGAGCTGCGCGATACCCGAGGCCTTCGACACACCAGGCTGCATGGCATCGATCCACGCTTTGCCCGAAGGCGCAAAAGTAAAGAGCTGACCGAGTTCGCGCTGTAGCACGTACGCACTGTCCATAACCGCACCGTCGTCGCAAAAGATACTCGCTTTGATGATATTTACGCTGGGATCGGGCAGCTCCCAAATACGCTCGGCATTGGGAAGGTCCTTATCAACCTCGCGCACGAACTTGCACTCGTCATCGAGCAAAAAGGACTTGGTTCGGTCAAAGAGCGCAAGATGCAGATTGGGAAACGTCGCGACTGCTTGGGCGAGCTTTCGAATCGCCAGGTGCGAATACACCTCGCGGTCCACCATCTTGCCGTCGGCGTAGACCTGGGCGCCGTTAGCGGCGACAAAGTCCATCTTGTCGCGAACGGGCGCAAAGAACTCGCACAGGCGATCGTAGCGACGACCTGACGATGCGGCGAAATGCACACCATGCTCGTGTAGCGCCAGAATCAGTTCGTAGGTCTCGGGAGGCACCCGGCCGTTTTCGTCAAGCAGTGTGCCGTCCATATCGGATGCAATCAGTTTAAACATAGAAAAGCTCCCTTCGGGCTTGTTGGAATCGAACGTGTATCCGATTCCAACGTACCCAAAGGGAGCTCAAATAAGACTCCGCGGGCGTAAACGTTACAAGGACCTGGCAAATAGCTCACACATGCCAGAGGTCCTACGGTCGCGGCGTCAGGCGACACGCCACCCCGACGGCCAGTCGTTTAAGAACGTCCCCGATGACTAGTCGGCGTAGGTGAAGGTTGTGACGTCGAACATGCCCTCGGGGCGGATGCGGAGCGTCGGGATGACCGGCAGGGGCAGGAAGATGATGCCCATAATGGGATCGAGCGGCGGCTCAATACCCATGGCGCGCGCCTTGACCATAAAGTCGTCGTGCTGCGCGGCAACGTCCTCGGCCGTGCCTTCGCTCATCAGGCCACCGAGCGCCAGCGGAATGCGCGCCACGACCTCGCCGTTGCGCACTAGCACGTGACCACCCTGGCCCACGGCCTCAACAGCGGCCATCATATCGGCGGCGTTGTCGCCCACCACGCACACGTTGTGCGAGTCGTGGCCGATTGTGGAGGCAATGGCGCCGCCCGTGATGGTAAAGCCGCGCACCCAGCCGCGACCGATGTGCTTGCCAACAAGGCCCAGGCCCGCAGGACCCTCGCCATCGACGCCCTCGGCCTGCAGCGACACGCCGCGGCCATGGCGCTCAATCAGCATAATGCGACGCAAGTCCTCGTCAGTCTCGGGACGGACCATACCCGTGATGGCCTTGCCCGGCACCACGTCAATCACGGCCTCGCCCGGCTTAAAGGCATAGTCGAACACGTCGAGCGAAAGCTTCGGCAGCTTAACGGAAGCACGCAGCTCATCGGCAAGGGCCGCAACCTCGGCCATCTCGGGTGCAATCTCGCCCACAAAGGTGCCGTCCTGCGCCACCAGAGCACCGGCGGCATATACGCGATGCGGAGCCGTGGCAAACGTCAGGTCGTTGAGTACCAGCAGGTCGGCACGCTTGCCCGGGGCGATGGCGCCACGCAGTTCGTGCGGGTCGCGGCAACCGTGGTCCAGGCCAAACGCCTCGGCCGTGGACAGGGACGCCATAGAGATGGCAACCACGGGGTCGATACCGGCCTCGATAGCCACGCGGCAGGCATTGTCAATCATACCGGTCGAAAGCGCGTCGGAGGGAGCACGGTCGTCGGTCGCAAAGCAGCAGCGGCGGGCACGGGCAGGATTCTCCAGCAGCATCGGAGACAGGTTGGTCAGGTCATGGCTGCACGTGCCTTCGCGCAGCATCACGTACATACCGCGAGACAGCTTGTCGAGCGCCTCCTCGGGAATCGTCGACTCGTGGTCGGCGATAATACCTGCTGCGGCATAGGCGTTGAGGTCCTTACCGGCAACGAGCGGCGCGTGGCCGTCAACCTGCTTGGACGGCGTCTGGTTGGCAGCATCGATGCGAGCACAGGTCTCGGGGTCGGCCATAAAGACGCCCGGCAGGTTCATCATTTCGCCCAGACCAAAGACATCGCCTGGATGCTCGGCAAAAAACGCCTGCATATCGGCAGCCGAAATAACGGCACCGGCCTGCTCGTCGGGCAGTGCGGGCACGCACGAAGGCATCATGTACTTGATGGAGATGGGTGCGCGGCGGCCGTCCTCGATCATAAAGCGCAAGCCGTCGAGACCGGCAACATTGGCAATCTCGTGGCTGTCGGCAATGGCGGTGGTAGTACCGCGCGTCGCGGCCATGCGAGCATACTCGGCGGGACGGATGTTCGAAGACTCGATATGCAGATGCCCGTCAATAAAACCGGGAGCGAGATAGCGACCCTGGCAGTCGATGACCTCAGTTGCCTCGTAGGTGCCAGCGGCATCGTCGCGACCATCGTAGAGCACGCCGACGATTACACCGTCCTTGACGGCAACGCTACCGGGCGCCACACGCTGGCCATACACGTCGACGATCTGCGCATTGGTAAACAGCGTGTCGACGGGCACGCGGCCCTCGGCGGCCTCGATCACAGTCCTCATGACCTCAACGGACATACATACTCCTTTAACCGTAGAAAAAAGCTGCGGAGCGGACAAACCTTCACCGCAGCAAACCAATAGCAATTGTATGCCCAAAAGAAGGCCGCCGATAACACCCCTTCCGTTTAACGGTAAGCGCCCAAAAGTAGTCGTTGGGGACGTTCTTAAACGACTAGTCATTAAAGAACGTCCCCGATGACTACTTGCGACCAAGGCAGCGCCGATATTTTGGCAACGACAGACACTATGACCCAATCCGAGGGCACTAAAAAGATAGGAGCCCCCGCTCGTGACCGCGGGTCGGGGCTGCGACAATGATGTTGAAGTGCCATAGGCGCAGCCGCGCCGCAACGAGGTTGGGAGGCTCCCATGCCAAAGTATTCTACCGCGTTCGGGATGGACGTCCACCTGAGGTCGACCACCGTCTGCGCCCTCGACGCGGACACCGGCGAGGCCGTGACGAGGAGGTTCCCCGGTAACCCCTGGGGCGAGATCGCCGGGTGGATGGATGGGTTCCCCGGGCCGTCGCTCGCGGCCTACGAGAGCGGCTACCTCGGCTTCGCCCCGCAAAGGGAGCTCGCCGGGCTCGGCGTCGAGTGCGTCGTCGCCGCGGTCTCGAAGATCCCCAGGTCGGCCGCCGACTCGGCCTCCAAGAACGACAGGAACGACGCCGCCAGGATGGCCAAGGCGATACTCGCCCACGAC
>DXZR01000015.1 GCA_019419555.1 Collinsella sp. | reverse complement strand
ACGCTCCCGCAAACTGCCTCTTGACAACTTATAGGAGCGTCGGTTTTGTTTTTGCAAATTCCGGAATGGTCGAGGGTGGCCGGTTTAACGTAGTAGATGGTCGCATTTCGTGGCAAACGGTCCGACCCAAGACCCAAGGCAGCCAACCTCGAATGGACATTCTCGAAGTTGCGGTGGAATACGGACTGAATTGGCACCTTAAAGGCAAAAACACTCCGTATTTCACCGCAACTTATAGGGAGATAGGCCTTAGAGGCGAGCGAGGTCGTAGGATTGGGCGGCAGACTCGCCGGCGCAGATGAGGTTGGTTGTGGCTTCTTGCACACCGAGCGCCTGGTCGAGGGGCATGGGCTTGCGACAGATCGGCAGCACAAGGTCGATGCCCCGCCCATACACCGCATCCAGGTTGTCGGCACGACCGCCCACGACGGCAACAACCGGCTTGCCATAGCGCTTGGCACGACGGGCCACGCCCACCGGCGCCTTGCCGGCAGCGGACTGCTCGTCCATATTGCCCTCGCCCGTTATGACCAGGTCGACATCGCGCACGCGCTCGTCAAACCCCACGAGATCGAGCACCGTCTCTACACCCGAGCGCAGCTCCGCACCGAGCGCCAGCAACGCCGCGCCCAAGCCACCGGCAGCGCCCGCGCCGGGCACACCGAGCGCCGAGCCAAATGTCCGTGCGCCCTCGGGTGTGCGCAACAAACCCTGGGCTCGAGCTCCGGCAATCGCAGCATCGAGCAGGCGACCGTAGCCGACCATCCAGTTGTCGTACTTGCCCAGCGCCTCGGCATCATCCGCCGGCAGGCCCTTCTGCCCGCCAAACACCGCCAGTGCGCCTCGACGCCCCACGAGCGGATTCTCGACATCGGAAAGCACAACGATGCGAGCGCCATCCAAAGCCTGCAGCGCCGGCTCCAAATCAACGCTCGCCACGTGTTCAAGGCCCGCAAGACCGGGGGCGACATCGCAGCCCTGATCATCGACCACACGCGCGCCCAGCGCCTGCAGCATGCCGGCGCCACCGTCGTTGGTGGCACTGCCGCCCAAGCCAATATAGATAGTCTTTACCCCGACACGAGCTGCACGGAGCATCAGCTCGCCCACGCCATAGGTTGTAGCAGCCAGCGCCGCCGATTCCGTGCAAGGTGAGTACCCGATGCCTGCTGCTTCGGCCATCTCAATAACAACCGACTCGTGCTCGCCGTCCACTAACATCCGGGCAGGCACACGCTCGCCAAAGGGGCCTGCAACCTCGCAGGCCACAAGCTCGCCACCGCAGGCGGCAACGGTATCGAGCGTTCCCTCGCCGCCATCCGCCAGCGGCAACGCGCGCACCTCGGCATCGGGCCACACACGGCGCATGCCTTCGGCAACCGCCGCCTCCGCCTGCGCGCTCGAAACGCTGCCCTTAAAGGAGTCGATCGCCAACAGCACACGGCGGGGTCGGCGGCACGCAGGACCAAAGTCAACCGCCGTGCCAGCATCCTCACCGGCACCCGCAAGCGCTACGGCGTGAGCGGCGTGTGCTTCAAGATCGGCCCCACAACCGCAATCAGCGCCGCCCGCTCTGCGCAGACCGCCAAAATAGCTACTCAGCAGCTCGCGGCATTCATCCGCCAGGACCCCAGCCGTCACGTTAAACCGATGGTTCAGGCGCGAATCGACATTGAGGTCATACAGCGAACCCAGCGCGCCGGCCTTGGCATCAGCCGCGCTATACACGCAGCGCCCCACGCGCGCGTTGACCATAAGGCCCGCGCACATGCAGCAGGGTTCCAGCGTCACATAAACCGTACAGTCGAAAAGGCGCCAGCGGCCAAGCGCCTGGGCAGCGGCGCACACGGCCGCAAACTCGGCATGAGCCGAAGGGTCCTGGTCGAGTTCGCGCCGATTGTGCGCCCTCGCGACGACCTCACCGTCGCGCACCACTACGGCTCCGATGGGCACCTCGCCCACCGCCGCGGCGGCTCGCGCCTCCGCCAGCGCCTCGCGCATGAACTTCTCGTCGATTTCGGTGATCGTCATCGTTCGCCTTCCCTGTTGCAAATTCAAAACGATGCTATCATTACGACTCACGGAGAGATGGCAGAGCGGTTGAATGCGGCGGTCTTGAAAACCGTTGAGCGCGAGAGCGTTCCGGGGGTTCGAATCCCCCTCTCTCCGCCACTTTTAGTGATGCACCGGTGTCATGGTCCGCTCAAACAGTGCATCGACCACGTCGGCTATCTCAGGTCGACGCTCAAGATCGTGGCCCGATTCCCACCATATCGTGAAAAGTCGAATAATACCGCCGGCGACAAACTCAGACGTCGTCTCGAGTGACACGGGGGCCAGGGCATCCTCGGCAAGCACGTTCATCACACGCTCGCGGATGGAGCGGGCAATACGGTCGCAAATAACGTTGGTCAACATGCCCGACATGCTGCTTGCCAAAATGTTATCCATGAGCTGCTCGTGCGCCAGAATCAAATCCATGGCATCGTCCAAAATCGCGTGCCGAAGCGCGCGCACGTCCTCGGCAGATACCGCGCCGGCCTCATCGGGCTGTTTTTGCGGCAAGCCCGACATGAGCTCATCGATATAAAAGGCAAAGTAATCGTTCTTGTCGCGAAAGTGCTTGTAGAACGTCGTGCGGCGAATCATGGCGCGGTCGCACAGCATGGCAACCGTCAGGTCCTCAAAACGATGCTCCTCGAGAAGCTCGGTGAAGGCATCGAACAGGGCACGGTAGGTTTTCTTAATGCGAAGGTCCACTGGTATCGCCATCCTCAGGGCAAAGACAACACTCGTCAATCTGTCGCATATCTTACACCTGTACCTCGCGCGCTTTGCCCCGGTGCCGACCCCGCCGAAAACATAACGCTTGCCGGAAAGTTCGGCACGGCAAAACGTTGCGGGTATACTAGTAGCGTTATACCAACGGCAGCTGGCGCATGCCGCCGCGGCCATTCGAAACGGAGACATCATGATTACCGTCATCATCGGCATCGTTGTTGTCATTGTGATTGTCTGCGCCATCGCCGGCATCTACAACAACATGGTCACCAAGCGTAACCGCATCGATAACGCCTGGCAGAACATCGATACGCAGCTGCAGCGCCGCAACGACCTGATCCCCAACCTGGTCGAGACCGTCAAGGGCTACGCCAAGCACGAGCAGGAGACGCTCTCCGCCGTGATCAGCGCGCGTAACACCGCCGTCAAGGCCACCACGCCCGAGGCCAAGATGGAAGCCGACAACGTGCTGACCGGCGCACTGCGCCAGCTCTTCGCTGTGGTCGAGGCCTATCCCGATCTTAAGGCAAACACCAACTTTACGCAGCTGCAGGCATCGCTTGAGGATACCGAGAACAAGATTAGCTATGCACGCCAGAGCTACAACGATTGCGTGCTCAGCTACAACAACGCCATTCAGACGTTCCCGGCTGTCATCTTTGCCGGCATCTTCCAGTTTAAGGAGCGCCAGGGCTTCGAGGCCGCCGAAGCAGCCCGCCAGGCCCCGACCGTCAAGTTCTAGTAGTTTGACAGCGCATCCTTAATCGGCCAAATGCATAAACCGCCCCGTCGAATGCATACTTCGACGGGGCGGTTTCCTTTTTCGCGAAGGTCCCCCTCTAAGCGTCGTGCATTTTTAGGAGTATTCAACATAACCAAGAGCTTCGGGCGCCACGATAAATGCCAAAGACCGCGAATATCCCTGCAAATCAAACGCTGCCAGCCCATAACCCCGCCCATCATTCGTAGAAAACATCGAGAACTCCCGATTTTTTGCCCGAGATCGGTATGCAGGGACCTTCGACTGCAGAATACTCGCAAAAATGCACGTCGCCACCGCCCCCACATGGCGCGAAGCAAAGCAAAAGCGCAGCCTAAAAGGCCGCGCACCATCTTTATTCAGATTAATCATTGCCCGTTGTGACATCGCCGAACCCGCAGGGCAGAGAACAAGTTCCCTCCCGGCGCACTCCGCAGGACGCAAGAAGCCCTCGCCGCACGAAGTGCGCAGCGAGGGCTTCTTGCATGTCCGAGGACGCGCCGGGAGGGAACTTGTTCTCTGCCCGGATAGGTAAGACAAATTACGCGACGGTGTAAACCCAGTTGTGCTTGTCCTCGACAGCACCAGACTGGATACCAGTCAGGGTCTCGCGAAGCTTCTTCATCACAGGGCCGATCTCGGTGTATCCAGCCGGGAAGGTCACGGTCTCGTCGGCGCCGTAAACCTTGTTGTCGATTTCGCCAACCGGAGAGATGACGGCAGCGGTGCCGCACAGGCCGCACTCCACAAAGGTGCCGGCCTTGACCTCGGCCCACTCGACGGGGCGCTGGTCAACGGTCATGCCCAGGTCCTGAGCAACCTGAACGAGCGAACGACGGGTGATAGAGGGCAGGATGGAGTCGGTGTGCGACTGCGGAACGACGAGCGTGCCATCCTCTTTCACGAACAGGACGTTGGCGCCACCGGTCTCCTCGACATAGGTGCGGGACTCGGAGTCGAGATACAGGTTCTCGGCATAGCCCTCGCGATGGGCCTCCATCGTGGGCTTAAGGGACATGGCGTAGTTCAGGCCGGCCTTGATGTTGCCGGTGCCGTGCGGTGCAGCACGGTCATACTCGGAAACGCGCAGCTTGACGGGCTTGAGGCCGCCCTTAAAGTACGGACCGACCGGGGTCACGAGAATGCGGAACGTGTACTCAGGAGCGGGAGCCACGCCGATCACGTCACCGGAGCCGATCATAAACGGACGCACGTACAGGGTCGCGCCGGAACCGAAGGGCGGAACCCAGGCGGCGTTGGCAGAAACGACCTGCTTGACGGCCTCAACGAACTTGTCCTTGGGAAACGGGGGCATCTCGAGGCGCTGGGCAGAGTTATACATACGCTCAGCGTTCATGTCGGGACGGAAGCAGACGATGCTGCCGTCCTCGGCGGTGTAGGCCTTCAGGCCCTCAAAGACCTCCTGGCAGTAATGGAAGATACCGCCGCACTCGGAGACATGCAGGGTGTGGTCGGTGGTCAGGCCGCCCTCGTCCCACTCGCCATCCTTCCAATGAGCCTCGTAGCTGTAATCGGTCTTCATGTAGCCAAAGCCGAGACTACCCCAATCGATATCCTTCTTCTCGACAGTCATATGTCGCTCCTTACATACACAGTTGCATACTCGCGAACCCGCACGCAAGGACCGAGGCCGACCGCGTCGCAACGTCGCACGCCCGGAGCGTAGAGCCGGACGGGACACGCGAGCAGCATCAAAGCCGATGGCACGTCGATTCGCATGCACGAGATTGTACTCCCCGCACGCGTCTGATAAAACGCTTTTCTTTAACTAAGTAAAGTATTTTCATTTGACCGAAGCAAAAAGGCCCGCCACCGTAAGCGGTGACGGGCCTCAACTGTACGGTCTGCGCGCTGGCTCGAGCTAGGCGTTCTATTTACCCAGCTTGGCCTTAACCAGACCGACCACGGTCGGGATGATCGACACGGCAACGATGCCGATAATCAGCAGCTCAAAGTGCTCTTGCACAAAGGGAATGCCGCCAAAGAAGTAGCCCAGCAGCGTAAAGACCGTCGACCAGGTAATGCCGCCCAGCACGTTAAAGACGACAAAGTTGCGCCAGTGCATGCCGCCCATGCCAGCGATAAAGGGCACAAAGGTGCGGATAAACGGGAAGAAGCGACCCAGGAAGATGGCCAGGTGACCCCACTTGTCCAAGAAGTCCTCGGACTTTTTGATGCGCTCGGGCGTCATGGCCTTGACCTTGCCCGAAGCGATGATCTTGCGGCCAAAGAAGTGACCGATCATAAAGTTGCACTGATCGCCCAAAATGGCAGCGGCCCATGCGGTGGCCAGAAGCGCCACGATGTTAAAGCCGCCGTTGTGGGCAAAGAAACCCGAGGCGAACAGCAGCGAATCACCGGGAAGGAACGGGAAGAACACCACGCCCGTCTCGATAAAGATGATCAGGAACACGCAGCCGTAGGCCATAAGCGGGCCGGCGGCGATCCAGCTGGCGATCGCGGTGCGCGGGTCCTTAAGCAGCTCGGCAATAAAATTGATGAAACCCATGAAGTAAAACCTCTCAGTTGTGGGCGCGGATACGTCCAAGTTGACCAGTATACGGTTGCGGTGCCCCCTCGTGCGCAACCCCACAAAAGCATGACTCCATTACCAGCAAGTTTGCATAACTGACACTTGTAGCGCAAAGCCGCCAAGATTGTCCTTTTTAATCCCTAGCGAATCGCTATACTTTATTGAATCGCATTGCCATGGCGCTAAGGGAGGGCGGCCGGTGAGCTTTATCAATACCATTCGCGAGGACATCAAGACCGTCCAGGCGCAGGACCCCGCCGCGCAAAACGGTCTGGTCATCTTTCTTTCCTATCCTGGCCTGCACGCCAAGTGGAACCACGTGCCCGAGCACTGGCTGTGGGAGCACGGTCATCGCTCGCTCGCCCGCGTGCTCTCGCAAATCACCCGCCACATCACCGGCGTCGAGATTCACCCTGCCGCGCAGATTGGCAAGCACTTCTTTATCGACCACGCCATGGGCGTCGTCATCGGCGAGACCACCATTGTGGGCGACAACTGTGTGCTCTACCAGGGCGTCACGCTCGGCGGCACCGGCAACGAGACCGGCAAGCGTCACCCCACCCTGGGCAACAATGTCACGGTGGGCACGGGCGCCAAGGTGCTCGGCAACATCTGCATCGGCAACAACGTCAAGATCGGCGGCAACTCGGTCGTCGTTAAGGACGTCCCCGACAACTGCACCGTCGTGGGCGTGCCGGGACGCATCATCAAGCGCAACGGCTGCCGTGTGTTCGAGGAGAGTTTCGACGCCAAGCAGCATCGCGAGTACATGCCCGATGACGCCGCCGAGCAGTCCGCCCTCAACCGCCAGGGCATCACCGAGAATGCCCGCCGCGTCAAGGAACTCGAGCGAGAGGTGGCCGAGCTCAAGGCCCTCGTCGCCAAGCTCGTGGACGAACGCTAGGAACGCAAGCGGCACAAAACGACATCGGCATCAACGCAAAGGCGCGCCAGGGAATTCATCCCCGGCGCGCCTTATTTGTGATGTGGCAAAGAGACTGTCCCTTTGTCACATTATGCGAACTGGCTCAGATAGAGGTCGGCGTAGGCACCCTCGGCAGCCAGCAGCTCCTTATGCGTGCCCTGCTCGATAATGTTGCCGTGATCCATGACCAAGATCAGGTCGGCGTCCACGATCGTCGACAGGCGGTGCGCGATCACAAAGCTCGTGCGCCCGCGCATGAGCGCGTCCATGGCACGACCGATGGCAAGCTCGGTACGCGTATCCACGCTTGAGGTCGCCTCGTCCAGGATGAGAATCGCCGGGTTATTGAGCAGCACGCGTGCGATGGTCAGCAGCTGACGCTGGCCCTGGCTGATGCTTTCGGCATCGTTGGCCACGCGCGTGTCATAGCCCTGCGGCATGGTGCGCACAAAGAAGTCGACCTGCGCGGCGCGCGCAGCCGCCACGATCTCCTCACGCGTCGCCTCGGGACAGCCGTAGGCGATGTTTTCGGCAATCGTGCCATCGAACAGCCAGGCGTCCTGCAGCACCATGCCAAACTGCTGCCGTAGCTCGCCGCGGTCCATGCGGCTCGTATCCACGCCGTCGAGCGTAATACGCCCGCCGTCAATCTCGTAGAAGCGCATGAGCAGGTTGATGAGCGTCGTCTTGCCCGCGCCCGTGGTTCCCACCACGGCAATCTTCTGGCCCGGCTCGGCGGTAAACGACACGTCGTGCATAAGCGGCTTGTCGGGCGAATAACCAAAGCGCACGTGCTCAAAGGAGACGCGACCCTCAACGCGACCCGGCAGCTTGGCGGCCTCGTCCGGCAGCGGATCGGCCTCCATCTCGGGCTCATCGAGCAGGTCGAACACGCGCTCCGCACTCGCCAACGCGCTCTGCAGCGAGTTGAAGGTAAACGACAGCTGCGTCATGGGTTCGGACGCCTCGTAGATAAACTGGAAGAACGCCTGGAACACGCCGACGGTCATGTGACCGGCAACCAGCATGCTGCAGCCCACCAGCGCGATCACGATCTGCGCCAAACGGCCGATAAAGCGCACCGCAGGGCCGACGGCATTGATCATAAAGTCGGCCTTGGCACTCACGCGTGCCAGCTCGCCCGAGGCCTGGTGCACCTCGGCAGAACTTTGGCGTTCGCGGTTAAACGCGCGGATCACCAGACGGCCCGAATAGCCTTCCTCGACCGCACTCGTAATCTTGGACACCCACTCCTGGCGCTCGCCCGTCACATCGTGTGTGCGGCGCGAGACGACCTTCGTCACCAGCAGCGACAGTGCCGTAAAGAACAGAAAGACGAGCGTAAGCTGCACGCTGAACACGAACATCACGCTCACAGCACCAACAACCGTGCCGATCGACACGAGCAGCTGCAGCAATCCGCGCTGCATGCTCTCGGACATCTTGTCCAGGTCGTTGGTCGCGCGGCTGACGACCTCGCCGGGACGATGCGCGTCAAAATAGGCGAGCGGCAGACGGTTGAGCTTTTGCGCGATGCGGTTGCGCAGGCGCAGATTGAGACGCTCAGCGACGCTCGACATCAAAAAGCTCTGGAGCGCATAGAACGAGGCAGCGGCAGTCCAGATCATAAAGTAGACGAAAATGGTCTTGCCGCAGTTCTCCCAGGTGATGCTGAAAGTGGTGTCGTTGGCAAACGCCACCTGAATGTGGCCCCACAGCTCATCGATCACGCGGGCGCTATATGCCGGCGCGGCGGTGTTAAAGATGACATAGAACACAATGCTCGCGAACACGATATAGAAGCGCCAATGGTCGCCGGCAGCCTCACTCCACAGGCGGCGCACCGTCGCCCAGGTATCCCGAGGCGTCTCGTCCTCGTCTTCGTCGTCCACGTCGCGCATACGCTCTGCCTCGGCGCGGGCGCGCTCGTCCTCGGCACGTTCGTTTTCCTCGTAGAGCGCTTGGCGGCGAGCCTCGCGCTCCGCCGCCTTGGCGGCTTCGTCCAGGTCGGGCGCGACGCCCGTCTCCTCGACTGTCTCTACAACCGCAGCGCCATCGACGATGCCCTGCTTCTTGAGCTCCTCGGTCATGCTACTCACCTCCCTTCATCTGCGATTCCGCGATTGCGCGGTACACCTCGCAGGTTTCCATGAGCTCGTCGTGCGTGCCTAGGCCCACGATCTCGCCGTCTTTGAGCACCACGATCTGATCGGCATGCAAAATAGTCGAGATGCGCTGGGCGATGATGAGCACCGCGGCATCGCACGTCTCGTCCTGCAGCGCATGGCGCAGTGCCGCATCGGTCTTAAAGTCCAGGGCCGAAAAACTGTCGTCGAAGATATATAGATCGGCATGCTTCATGAGTGCGCGGGCAATCGCCAGGCGCTGGCGCTGACCACCCGAGAAGTTCGTGCCGCCCTGGGCCACCGGCGTATCGAGCCCCTGGGGCTGGTCGAGCACAAAGGTGCTCTGGGCAACCTCCAGCGCATGGAGCATGTCAGCCTCAGTCGCGTCTTCGTTGCCAAAGCGCAGGTTGCTCGCCACCGTACCCGAGAACAGCCATGCCTTCTGCGGCACATAGGCGATACGCCCGCGGATGTCGTCTTGCGAAAGGTCGCGCAGATCGATGCCATTCAGGCGAATGGCGCCCTTCGTGGCATCGTGGAAGCGAAGCAAGAGCTTGGCCACCGTCGACTTGCCCGAACCCGTCGAGCCTACAATCGCCGTGGTCTGGCTACGGCGACAGGCAAAGCTCAGGTCGCACAGGGTATCCTCGTCGGCATCGTCAAAACGGAACGACATGTGGTCGAACACGGCCACCGCGTCGGCACCGTCAACAGACTCCGCCGCGCACGTGTCCAGCGTGCGCTTGCCGTCCACGATGCTCGGCTCAATCTCCAACACCTGCTGCGCACGGTTCAGGCATGCGGCGGCGCGTGGGAGCGTCAGAATCACCATCTGCGCCGTCATCACAAAGAACAGGATCAGGATCGCGTACTCCAGCACGGCCGAGATGCTACCGATTTGCATGGCGTGGACGCCCACGCGGTTGCCGCCCACCCACAGCACCGCCACCTCGGCGATATTCATCAAAAAGAAGCTGGAGCTGTCGAGACCCACAAACAGGTGGTTGACCTTGATGGCATTGGCCGCGTAATCGCTAAACACCTCGTCCAGGCGCTGCTCCTCGTGGCGCTCCTTGTTAAATGCGCGGATGACGCGCACGCCCACGATGTTCTCGCGCAGCACCACGTTCATGCGGTCGATAAAGCTCTGCAGGCGCATAAAGATCGGCGCGGCGTTGGCAACGGTAAAGACCGCCGCCACCAGCACGATCGCAACCACCACGCCCAGCAGCGTACCCATGGCGGGATCGATGAACCAAGCAAAAATGATGCCTGCCACGGCCAAGAACGGCACCGGCAGCACCAGCTGAATCGTCTGAAGGACAGCTTGCTGAATCACGTTGATGTCGTTGAGCGAGCGCGTGATCATCGAACCCGTGCCAAAGCGCTCAAAGTCGCTGGCGGACAGCTCGAGCGACTTGTCGTACACGGCATTGCGGATATCGCAGGCCACGTTGGCGGCCAGGCGCGCCGAAAGATAGCAGCCCAGCACCGTGCCGCCGCTGGCCATGCCGGTCGCGATAAGCATGTACAGGCCGTTGCGTAATATATAGTCGACATCACCCGTGGTAATACCGGTGTTGACCATGTTCGCCAGCATCGTGGGAACCAACAGCGTACCGACGTTATCTATCAGCACCGCAAACAGCGTCACCGCAATCAGACCGCGGTACGGCCTCATAAACCTCATTAAGAGTCGCATGCGTCCCCCTCGCCCTTATCGTCAGTCTCGTTCTCGGCGGCCACTTGCCGTTTAAATGCCTCGCACTCTTCGTTAAGAACATGGGAGAACTTACCGACCAAGCGCATGATCTCGCACTGTTCCCACGGCTCGAGCGCCTCGAATGCCTGTTGCTCGGCTTTTTGCGCCGGCAACGCGTAGCGCTTGGCAAACCGCACGCCTTCTTCGGTCAGTCGTACAACCTTGTTTTTACGACTGCCCTCGGCAAACTCCAACGTCGCAAGCCCTCGCGCCCTAAGCGTTTTAATCGCCGAATTGATGGTCTGTTTGCTGTAGAACCATTCACTCGTCAGCCGACTCACGGCAACGCTTCCGCCCGCTGCACTCGTGTCGACGAGCATCCAGTAGGCGCAGTCCGAAAGGCCGCAGGCGCGCGAGAACTCCGAATAGATATGGTCGAGTCCATTGAGCAACCGATCGAAGTCGACCAGCGTAACCGCACTATTCATCTATCCCACCATTCAATTGTCCGATTTTTGACCAATTATGTGTCTCTAGATTAGTCCGAGTTTTGACTATCGTCAACAGGCTCTCCGCAAATGCGTGCATTTTTATGGCCTATCGGCAGAAAAAGACCGCCGGCGCGGGGGCGGCGCCAGCGGTCACGTGAAAATCGGGTTTTATTGCCTGTTAAGCGGCGACGGCCTCATAGACCGTAGCGCCCGAGAAGCTGTCATGCAGGCTCTTGCCGGCAATCCACGGCAGCTCGACGACCTCGCAGACCGTGTTGACCAACTCAGAACAGTCAGTAAAGTGGCCCTTGTCGTTGAGGGCCTCGCAATCCTGAACACGCCAATAGCCATCGGTGTGCGTGATGTAGTACTCGTGATCGTTGATCGACACGAAAGCGCGCGTCTTGGAACGCAGCAGCTTCAGAAATCCTTCGAAATCGGTCTCGACGACATCTCCAGCCTGGAACATGATGTTACCTCCTGGCCCGGCGCCACCACGGCGCATTGATAAACGTTGGTACTCCTTTAGTAAAACCCTTATCAGAGGTTATGCGTTCGTCATTTAGGCAAGTGGTAAAAAACCGCAGGGTAGACGGGATAAAACGTTTAACCATCCCATTTGTTTGTCACATTCTGAAGGTACTTTTATGCAAACCTACTTTCCCAATTGGAATCTATCCTTTTGGCCGGGCAATTGACCGTCTATCGTTTGAGCCCGACGGGTATGAACGGGGCATCTGCAACGCCACCGCAAGGAGACACCATGGAGACTATCGAAGCACTCATTCACCGCCGCAGCTGCCGCAACTACAGCGATCGTCCCGTCGAGGCCGAAAAGCTTGCACGTATTATCGAAGCCGGCCAATATGCACCGAGCGGCATGGGCCGCCAGCCGGTGACGTTTGTCGCCGTCACCGACCCCGCGACCGTCGAGCGTCTCTCGCAGCTCAACGCGCAAGTCATGGGCAGCAACAGCGACCCCTTCTATGGCGCCAAGACCGTTGTGGTGGTGCTGGTTGACCGCAGCGTGCCCACACATCTGGAAGACGGCTCGCTCGCCATGGGCAACCTGCTCAACGCTGCCTATGCGCTGGGCGTTGATTCGTGCTGGATTCATCGCGCCCACGAGGTTTTCGATTCGCCCGAGGGCCTGGAGCTACTGGCCAGTTGGGGTCTACCCGCCGACGGCAGCCTGCGCGGTGTCGGTCACTGCATTCTGGGCTATGCCGAGGACACGCTGCCCGAGCCCAAACCCCGCCGCGACAACGTGGTCTACGTAAGGTAATTAGTTCCGCCATTCTACCGAACGGCGGGCTCGTTGACGCTGCGCGGGCCGCATTCACGCCAATCTGACGTTCAATTTCGAGGGCGCGACCAGAAGGTCAGCGCCCTCTCATTTCACGTCACCTTGGCGCAAATGCGGCTCGCTCGCTTTTGGCGACTGACATCGAATGAGCCACTGTCTTGGGCAGCTAAAAAAGCCCCGTCCCAAATTAGCTGCCCCACTCGCAACTTATCCCGCCGATGGAGTTATTGCCGTTTCGCTCGTCTGATTCGCATCGACGTCGTCGCCTTGCTTGTCTTCGTCCTTTTGGGCATCGGCGATGGCGGTAGCTGCCGCAACGATGCCGCGCTGGGGCGCGATGCCCGTCTGGGTCTGAACGCCCTCGACGACTTCTGTGCCTGCATGCGCGAGCTCGGGCGATTTGAACATTGCGTCCAGATTGGCCCCGCCGCCGGCGTAACCAAGCGCCGCGAGAGCGATGACAATCACTGCAACAACGACCGCGATCGGAACATAGCGATGCCAGCCTGCGGGATTGAGGCCGCTACGGCGAGCAGCGCCACGGCTAATGTAGCCGAGCGTTCCATCGTGCTTGAGCTTTGACCCCACCACGCGCTTACGGCCCCACAGCGACGATTCGGCCTGCATGGCCAAGCGGGCGCTTGTCGATGGATAGCCATATTTTGTGCGCCTGAACGAGCCGTCGAACCCCGAGGCGCTTTTGCCCCACGTCCGCGAAGCCGTGCGACGGTTGACCGGCGCCGCGGGCTTTCGAGCCCGATTTGTTTTTGAAGTCTCCGCCATACGCCCCCGCACGCCGTAACAGAATCGAAACAATGCTGCTTTGGACTGTAGCACACGTACCGCACGCGGTCACGGGCACCTCACTTAACGGTCGTCGTCCTTCAGCAGGCGCCACAAGGTCGTACGGCTTATGCCTAGCACTTCGGCAGCGCGGGTCCTGTTACCGTGAAGGTGGCCTACGACTAGCCGTGCGATATCTCGCTCGATATCGGCCAGTGGGCGCAAGATATACAGATCGCTATCGAGCGTCGGGGCACCAAAGGTCGCGGTCTTGATAACGTCCTCCTGGGCGAGTACCTCCTCCGCCACCGCCCGCTCGGCCGTGCCCGTCCCCACTAATATATAAAGTCGCTCCGAAACCTCGCGCAGCTGTAGATAGTTACGGGGCCATCGATAGGCATCGAGTGTCTTTGCCGCCGCGGACGACAAGGCAGGTGTTGCCGTCTCAAACATATCTGCCAAATACTCCAGATAGCGCGCAACCTTTTCCGACGCGCCGCCCTGCTCGGCAATCGCCGGCGCCACACTCACTGCACAGGCCAGACGCTCGGTCACAAAGGCAGCCTGGTCGCTTTCGCCGCCGCCCGGCATATCGTTTGCCGTCAACACCACATGGCAACGCGTTGCGAGCGCCGTGTCGATCATTGCGGACACGAGCTCGCGCAGGCGCTGGGGCCCAACTGCATGCCAGCCGCCCATGCAAAGCGTCAGCCCCGTTTGGAATAGCGGCGATTCGGAACTTTTGAGCAGATGGCGCCAGCCGCGATCCGTAAGCTCATCGAGCGCAACGGACACAAAGGGCTGATCGACATAGGGTCCGTCCAGGTACAAACGTTTTGCAATCTGTTCCTGCCCCGCGCCCAGCTCGCCCTCGAGCATAAGGGGTACCCCGCGCGCGTAGCTCTCCCGTACGGGGGCAGCGACCGCTGCCGCGTCTTCGACGATGCCATACGCGCTCGACCCGTAACGAGCCTCGACTTCGTCGGCATTGAACCACTCGATGCCCGCATGCGCGGCGGCGGCGCGCACCTCATGCGCCACGACCACCCAAAGCGCCCCGTACTCCTTGGCCGTCGGGCGCACCGTCAAGCTCAACCGCATACCCTCGTGGCCCATCACCAGGCGCGCCCCATCGCCCACGCGAGCGAGACGCTTGGAAACAAAAGCGGCGACATCCTGCTCGAGCACAGCGTCACTCATAGTCGAGATTACAACGCCACCGCGCTCGTCGATTGCCAGCGCCGATGCTCCGGCTGCGGACAATGCCTCGATCAGAATCTGCAGCTTGACATCGCTGTCCATGGCTCGCCCCGTCTCCAGCCACAACCCTTATCTGTGGCTTGGCATCTCAAGTGTTTCAAAATTAAACGATAATGTTCACCAAACACTATAGGGCCTGCGGCGCCTTCTTGCGAATATATGAATTGCCCCGCATCGCCATCCTGGCGGGGCGATAAGAGCTCTTCGGGACCTATCAACCTGCGGACAAGCCATACCCGCAAGAGCTCCTATCGCTCCACCGTGAGAATGCGCTCACCAGCAACCAGTACGCAAATAAGCTACTTCTCTACCAGATTCCCAGCACGTGCTGCATTCCCAAACTCATGCATGCAATGCCAATCCAGCAGCAAAAGCCCAACGCGATGGGTTTGCCGCCCTTTTTGACCAGCTCGACGATATCGGTATTAAAGCCAATAGCCGCCATGGCCATCACGATAAAGAACTTCGACAGCTCCTTGATGGGCGCCGTAATGGACGCAGGAAGCTGAAGCACCGTGGTGATCACGCTCGCCAGCACAAAGAACAACACAAACATGGGAAACGCACGTTTAAGTGAGAACGTGCTTTTGGCGTCGCCGCCGGCCTTGCGCGCCAGATGCATCTGCCAGCATGCGAGAGCCAATGTAATGGGAATAATGGCCAGCGTCCTGGTGAGCTTAACCACTGTGGCGCTTTCGAGCACATTGGCGCCGGGATGCATGCTATCCCAGGCGCTCGCCGCAGCCGTTACCGACGAGGTGTCGTTGATGGCGGTGCCGGCAAACAGGCCAAAGCCCTCGTTGGTCAGCCCGAGCATGCCGCCGAGCGTCGGAAACACGAGCGCCGCGATAACGTTAAACAGGAAGATGACCGAAATGGCTTGGGCAATCTCGCGATCGTCGGCATCGATGACGGGCGCGGTCGCAGCGATGGCCGAACCGCCGCAAATCGACGAGCCCACACCCACAAGCGTCGCAATCTTGCCCGGCACGTTCATAACGCGGCAGAGCACGACGGCGATGACAAGCGAGGTCGAGATCGTCGCCACGATAATCGGCAGCGACTGGGCGCCCTTGGACAGAATCTGGGAGAGGTTCATGCCAAAGCCAAGCAGGATAACCGCGTACTGCAAGACTTTTTTAGACGTATAGGTGACACCGGCGGCGAGCTGTTCGCGACGATTCTTGGGAAAGACGAGCGCCAGGACCATGCCAAAGAGAATGGCAAATACCGGACCGCCGACCACCTCAATTTGTTTGCCGAGCAACGTCGCGGGAATGGCGATGATCAGGCAGAACAAGACGCCTTTCCAGCGCTCGCGTACGATATTCGCCAGTTGCATATGAGATTCCTTCTTTCTATTTCACGTTTGCGACGGCTTATGATACGGCAATGTTGAGCACAGCCCTGCGCAAATACAGACTAAGATGCCGCAATAGTTCTCGGGCAACAGCCGAATTACCCACCGCGGAGAGCTGGTTCGCGGCATAATAAACAACTGACATATGAGTTTGATAGAACAGTTGCGAGGCGCTATGGAAGAATCGATGCACGTCGGCGAGCAGGAAACGAGCCTACAGGACCAGTCCTACCACACCATTCGACGCAAAATCGTCTACCTGGACTACAAGCCGGGCGAAAAGCTAGGCGTCAAGCAGCTTTGCGACGACCTGGATATGGGGCGCACCCCTGTGCGCGAGGCACTGGTGCGTCTGGCGCAAGAGAGCCTGGTGCGCACCGTGCCCCAAAGCGGCACCTATGTCTCGCCCATCAACCTCACCTTTGCCGAGAGCGCCTGCTACATTCGCGAACACCTGGAAAAACAGGTGATTGTGGAGTGCTGCGCCCGTGCCACCTCGGCAGGCATCGAGCAGCTCGACCGAGCCATCGCGCTGCAGGAAAAGGCCATGGCCGAAGAGGATCGCATCGGATTCTTTTTAAGCGACAACCTCATGCACCGCATGATCTTTAGCATCGCGTGCCGCAGCACCGTGTGGTCGTGGCTCGAGGCGACCAATGCCGACCTGGAGCGCTTCCGCTGGCTGCGCGCCGCCACGCAGAGGCTCGACAATCAGGAGATTGTTAACGAGCACAAGCAAATCCGCCGCGCCATCGCCGGCCGCGACCCCATCGAGGCGAGCTTTTTGGTCAGCAAGCACCTGCATATGATGTTCCGCAACCAGACCGAGGTCCTGGACCAATATCCCAAGTATTTCGAGACCAGCAAGCTCCGCTAACCTGCCAAAAAGGGACAGGTTTATTTCGGCAGGTTTTATCTGGGCAAATGCAACAAGGCCCGACTCCGCCACAACGGAGCCGGGCCTTGTTGTTGGCGCGTTTCGACAACAGAGCACTCGATGTCAGTCGTCAACAGTGAGCGAGCCGCATTTGCGCCAAGGTGACGTGAAATGAGAGGGCGCTGACCTTCTGGTCGCGCCCTCGAAATTGAACGTCAGATTGGCGCGAATGCGGCTCGCGCAGCGTCGACCGGTCCGCCGTTCGGCAGAACGGCGGAACAACAATTACTCGACAGTAACGCTTTTCGCCAGGTTACGAGGCTGGTCAACGTCGCAACCGCGCAGGATGGCCACCTCGCGGGCGAGCAGCTGCAGCGGAACGCTCGCCGTGATGGGGCTGAACACGTCACGGACGGACGGCACGCGAATGATGCAGTCGGCAATCTTGTTGATTTCCTCGTCGCCCTCGGTAGCAACGACGATGACCTTGGCGCCGCGAGCCTTGCACTCCATGAGGTTCGACACCGTCTTATCGTATGTTGCGCTCTTGGTTGCCACCGCGATGACAGGGAAACCCGGATCGATCAGCGCGATGGGGCCGTGCTTCATCTCGCCGGCGGCATATGCCTCGGCATGCAGGTAGCTGACCTCCTTGAGCTTAAGCGCGCCCTCATAAGAAATGGCGGCGCCCATGCCGCGACCCACAAACAGCGCGGACTGCGCGTCCTTGCACACAAGCGCGGCCTCGTGCACGGCCTCGGTCTGCGTATCCAGGATCCACTGGATCTGCTCGGCCGTATCGGAAAGCTCGCGGAACAGCATGCGCGTCTGCTTGGTGGTCAAGCGGTACTTGACCTGCGCCAGCAGCAAGGCCAAAAGCGTGAGGCTCACGACCTGACCGATGAAGCTCTTAGTCGAGGCGACTGCAATCTCCTTGTTGGCCTTGGTGTAGATGACGCCGTCGCTTTCGCGCGCCACCGGGCTGCCCACCACGTTGGTGATGCCAAAGACCTTGGCGCCCTTGATGCGCGCATCGCGAATGGCGGCAAGGGTGTCGGCCGTCTCGCCCGATTGGGACACGGCCACGACGAGCGTCGTCGGCGTGATGATGGGGTTGCGGTAGCGGAACTCGCTAGCCGCCTCAACCTCGGTAGGAATACGAGCCCAGCCCTCAATAAGGTTCTTGGCGATGAGTCCGGCGTGGTAGCTGGTGCCGCAGGCAATCACATATACGCGGTCGATATCGTTGAGTTCCTCGAGCGAAAGGCCCAACTCGTCGATATCGAGCTCACCGGCAGGGGTCATGCGGCCCACCAGCGTGTCGCGCACCACGCGCGGCTGCTCGTGAATCTCCTTGAGCATAAAGTCGGGATAACCGCCCTTTTCGGCCATGTCCAGGTCCCAGTCGATATGGGTGATCTTGGGCTCAATCACATTGCCGGCCTCGTCGGTATACTCGACGCCTGCGGGCGTGAGCTTGGCAAACTGACCATCTTCGAGCACCACGACATCGCGGGTGGCATCGATAAGCGCGATCACATCGGAGGCAACGTAGGAGCCGGTCTCGCCCACGCCGACCACAATCGGGGAGTCCTTGCGGGCAACGGCGATCACGCCAGGTTCGTCGGCGCACACGGCGGCCAGGCCATAGGCGCCCACCACGTGGGTGCAGGCCTCGCGCACGGAAGCCATCAGGTCGCGCGTCTCGGCATAGGCCTCTTCGATCAAGTGCGCGAAAACTTCGGTATCGGTCTCGCTCTTAAAGTGATGGCCGCGGCCCTCCAGCTCTTCGCGCAGCTCGGCGAAGTTCTCGATGATGCCGTTGTGGACGATGGCGATGCGACCATCGCAGCTGGTGTGGGGATGGGCGTTGACAACGGAAGGCTTGCCGTGAGTGGCCCAGCGGGTATGGCCGATACCGCAGGTAGCGTCGCTGTCGATATTGGAAAGCTCGCTCTCCAGGCCCGCAACCTTACCCACGCGGCGGATGACGTCGAGGTGAGCCGCGGCGCCCTCGCCCACCTCGAGCGCGACGCCCGAGGAGTCATAACCGCGATATTCCATACGCTTAAGGCCCGTGACCAGAATGTTCTTTGCAATATCAGAGCCGGTGTAGCCGACAATTCCGCACATAGGATAAATCCCTTCGCTCGCGTGACTGCAAAACGCCCACGCACGACGGGCGCTGAGACGTATAACGTCCGAGTATTGTACTCACACAAACGCAAGCTGATATACCAGAAGTGGTATCTTAAACTGGATACCACTCGATGCACACACCCTACCACCACAACGGTAACAGGCACCTTTGCTGTGGTTGGCACTCCCCTAGGGACGCAGGCGGCGTTCGAGCCGATTGCCCAGGGCCGTGAGTGCCATAACAATGACGTAGTAGACCACGGCCACCACTAAAAACGGTTCAAAGGCTCGATAGGTGAGCGCCTGCACGCTCTGGGCGGCGCGCATCATATCCATCAGGCCGATGGTTGCCACCAGCGAGGAGCTCTTGAGGACCGTGATCACTTCGTTGACCAGAGCAGGGGCAATCGAGCGCATCGCCTGCGGAACGATGATCTTGCGCATCATGGGAACATAGCGAAGCCCGATGGCCCGAGCGGCATCGTACTGCCCCCGGTCAACGCCCTCGATACCACCGCGCACCGTCTCGGACACCGTCGCTGAGCCGTTGAGCCCCAGCGTAATGGCACCGGCGGCAAACATCGAAATTTTGAAGCCCGTGAGCTGCGGCGTCGCAAAGTACGCCAAAAAAAGCAACACGATGAGCGGCACGCCGCGAAAGATAGAGGTGTAGAAGTTGAGCACCGCACGCAATGGGCGACAGGGCAAAACCTTGAGCACGGCAATGAGAAAGCCCAGGACGAGTGCTAGGGCCAGCGCGGCGGCCGTCACCTGACAGGTCACGACCAGGCCGCTCATAAACATCGGTATATATGGTTCTAGCAGTTCAAACTTCATCAGCATGCCCTTGGCGCGCGCCTCACCGGCTCGCTATTTTCCGGCAACCGTCGACGTACCGGAAGCGGAATAGTCGCCGTTCCACATGAAGTCGGCGCCCACATACTGCTTGATGCAGTCATCGATGGTGCCGTCCTCGAGCATCTCGCCGATGCATTCGTCAAGCGCCGCGACAAATCCGGCACCCTTCTTGGCCATCAGGCGGTACACGCCCACGTGATCGCTCGTCTCGGAGCGATCGAGCAGGCCCAGCACCAGGCCCTCATTCGCATCGCGCATGGACTGGCCCTCGGCGCCGTCACACAGGTAGGCATCGATGCGCCCGGCGAGCACCTCTTGCAGGCACTGGTCGCCACCGTCGTACGTGTGAATATCAGCATCGGGCATGACCTTGGCGATGAACTTGTTCTGCACGGTACCGGTGGTGCAGGCGATAGACTTGCCGACGAGGTCCTCAACGCGCTTGACGGGATCGCCGCCGAGCGTGAGAACGCCCACAAGCGGCTGATAGTAGCCGCGCGTGAAGTCGTAGGTCTGCTCGCGCTCTTCGTTGGAGCTCATCGCCATGGTAAAGGCCTTGTCATCGCTCTGCACCGATGCAAGCGTGGCGGCAAAGTCCTGCGGCTCAAAGTCGTAAGAAAAGCCCAGGCGCGAGACCATCTCGTCGGCAATGGCGATATCCAGGCCGACAACCTTCTGCTTGCCGTCCGACTGCGTCTCCAGATAGCGATAGGGCGCAAAGGCATCGTCGCCCACAAAGGTGAGCTTGGCGCCCTTGATATCGTCGCCCGCAACCGCGGCAGAACCGGCGGCAGAGCCCTTGTCAGCGCCACTGCCAGCGCAACCGCTCGCCGCAACCATTGCAGCACCGGCGATCAAACCCAGGAAATCACGACGAGAAACAGCGCGAGTCATACCAAAGCCTTTCAATCTACGATCAAAACGGCTTCTATTGTAGACACTCCACTGTTTAACGCGCAGCCCAGCCGCGCCAAAACCACCACAAAGGGGGACAGGCACCTTTGTGTGGTCTGGACTCCGGTGTTTGCCCAGATAAAACCTGCCAAAATAAACCTGCCCCTAATTGGTGGGTTTTGACACCCTGGGAACGGGCGATGCTACAATCTGACTCGTACTTGAAACGCATCAAAGGGGCCGCTATGGCAAAGGTAAAAATCAGCGACGTCGCGCGCGAGGCAGGAGTCTCGCTGGGCACGGTATCCAACGCGCTCAACCACCCCGAAAAGCTGCGCCCCGAGACCCTCAAGCTCATCAACGAGACCATCAATCGCCTTGGCTACCTGCCCAACCAAAGCGCTCGTCAGCTCGCGGGCGGCGCCACCAAGTCCTTTGGCCTGGTCCTCCCCCGTCTCGACCATGGCTTCTCGCTCCAAATTGCCAGCGGCGCCCATAACGAGGCCCGCAAGCACGGCTATGACCTGCTCATCGCCAACGCCGATAACGACGACATCCTCGAGGACCACTACCTGCGCTATTTTATGGGCACGCAGATGTCCGGCGTCATGGTCCAGCCCATGGCGTCCCCCGACTGGCACCCCGCCATGACCAAGATGCCCGTGCCGATCGTCCATCTGGACATCCACTGTTCCGAGCCAGGTTACTACGTGGCCGCCGACAACGAGGCACAGGGACGCATTATCGCCGAGCTTGCCATCGCCCGCGGCGCACACCATATCACCGTTGTGGGCAGAGCGGCATTTATGCAGCTCACCCTGCGCGTGCTTGGCATTCACAAGGCCCTCGCCCTGCATCCCGATATCAAAATTGAGGTCATTGACGCCGGAGAATGGAATACCGCTGCCGATGGTTACAGCATCGGCGCTCAGATTGCCGAGCGCTCTACCGGCGAGCGTCCCGATTTTGTCATCGGCCTTACCGATGTATTGGCCTCGGGCGTTATCTCGGCGTTGACCGACAAAGGCATCTCCGTCCCCGAGCAGCTTCGTGTGGCCGGCTGCGACGGCAACCCGCTTGCATGGAGCGGGTCGGTCCCCCTCACCACGGTGGCACCCCCGGGCTACGAGATTGGCCGCAAGGGTGTCCAGCTGCTCATGGAGCAAATCGAGAACAAGGCGCCGGCAAAAACCAAGCACATCCGCATTGGTTCCGCAGCGCGAACCGTTACTGCGGTCACAGCCGCCGAGGACATCAACCGTCAGGAACTCGTGCGGCCGTTCCTCTTGGAGCGCGCCAGTACCCAGGCGAGCAGCCAAGCCGAAGCCACCGCCATCAACCTCGGCGCGTATCTATAGCACGTCAGCCAGTATGCCAAAACGCCACTTAAGCAAAAGAGGGCCGACTATTGCCGAACCTCTTTTGCTTAAGCGCAAAGTCAACCGATTGTTCGTTTCAGCTCCGCAATTGTCTAGCGCACGGCCTTGACCGCCGCCGTAAGGTCGAACAACGTATCGAGCACGGCCTCGCAGCCATCCACCACGTCCTGCGGCAGCGGCACGATATCGGGGACGGCAAAGACGTGGCAGCCGGCCGTAATACCCGAGACGCAGCCGTTGCGCGAATCCTCGACCACGGCACATTCCTCGGGAGCAAAGCCCGCACGCTCACAGGCGAGCAGATACATCTCGGGGTCGGGCTTGCCGTGCACGACGTCCTCGCCGCAGGTCACCGTCTCAAACTTGTCAAAAAGACCGACCATCTTAAGGTTGCGCTCGGCCGTAGCGAGGCGCGACGACGTCGCAAGGCCCACGTGATAGCCCGCAGCCAGCAGCTCGTCTAGGCACTCGGCGGCACCGGCCTTAAGCTCCAGTTCGGTCTTGACCATCTCGTCGCGAATCTCCTTGTGGCGGACATAGACCGCCTCGGTGGTTTCGTGGCTGCCGTAATGCTTATCAAGGATGTCCATGACATCGGGCAGCGTGCGACCGATAAACTGATGGATCAGCGCTTCATCAATCGCGACCCCCAGCTCGGCAGCGCCCGCCTTCCATGCCTTGATGCCCAAACGCTCGGTATCGACCAGCGTTCCGTCCATGTCAAAAATAACAGCCTTGATCATATCGATCCCCTCACCGGATTGCATTACTGCCACTCTAGCGCACTTTACAAACTTGTATATAACGTATATAGCATATTGCACTTTCGTTACATAAGCGGAAGTCTTATGACAGGCAGCCCGGTAGGATTATAGTTTTCGACCGAGTACTCAATGGTAAGGATCGTTTCATGCTTTCAGACACTACTGCACCTGCAGAGGAGCTTCAGGACAAACTCACGACGCTCGAGCAGCTGCTTTTGGCATACGGGCGCGTGGCTATCGGGTTTTCCGGCGGCGTTGACAGCAGCTTTTTGGCCGCCGTATGCGCCCGCGTCATGCCTACCAATACCCTCCTCGTCCATCTCACCACGCCGCTCATCGGCACGCCCGAGCAGGCTTCGTTTGAGCAGTCCGTTGATGGGCAGGCCAATGAGGGGCCGCATTTTAAGCTCCCCGTGCTCAATCTTTCGGTGGATCAGCTGCAGCTCCCCCAAGTAGGCTGCAACGATGCTAATCGCTGCTACCACTGCAAGCACGCCGGCTTTACCGCCATCGTCAACCACGCCAAGTCGCTCGGCTTTCCCACCGTCATCGATGGCAGCAATGCAAGCGATCGCGGTGACTACCGCCCCGGCATGCGTGCGGCAGAAGAGCTCGGCGTACGCTCACCCCTTATGGAGGTCGGCTTTACCAAGGACGAAGAGCGCGAGCTGCTGCGCGCATGGGGCTATCCCGTTTGGAACCTGCCGGCGGGAGCATGTCTTGCCACCCGCGTCCCCACGGGCGAGGAGCTTACGCGCGAGAAGGTCGATTTAATCCGCGCCTGCGAGGATTACCTGCACGATCTTGATCTGGCACAGGTACGCGCGCGCTTAATCGGCGGCTGCATGCATATCGAGGCCGCACCCGCAGATGTCGCCAAGATTGCTGCCCTCGGTGGCAACGCCGTCGATGCCGAGGGCAAAACCCCGCTGCCCGCCGCCATCGAGTCCGCGCTGCGCGAGCTGGGCTGCGACCATATCTCCCCCGAGGTCACCCCCTACATTCACGGCAACATGAATCTTTAAGTTACGCCGTTTTACAAACGGCGTAACCGCTCGGCGCTGCGCAGGCCCCGGGCACGGCAATCTGACGCTCAACTTCACGGGCGCGACCAAAAGGTCAGCGCCCGCTTGTTTCACGTCACCTTACCGCACCCGGAGCCCGCTCGCTCGCATATGCTCAACCTGCACTGCGTTAACTGACCTGCCAAAAAGGAACAGGTTTATTTTGGCAGGTTTTATCTGGGGAAATATCGCGAGGCAGTCGCTCCCCTAGCACCCATCAAACTTCGAGAGACGATAGAGGGGCAATTCGGCTGCATCTACTTCTTCCGATAGCGGCGGTTGCGGCTCGTCGATGAACCCATTACTTCGATGAGCCCTTTATCCGTCATTTTTGGCAGATGGTAGCTGACGGACGAATTTTGGCATTCCGTCTCTCTAAAACAAGGCGCTCATCTCTCTAACTTTAGAGAGATGAGCGCCTTGTTTTAGAGAGACATTAAGAGAGATGTATCGAATTCGCTGCTAGATTGCCTAATGCTATCTCTCTAACCAACCTTCTCTTTAGAGAGACATTTAGCGAGATGAGCGCGACCTCTCTAATCATGGGCTCCACTCTTTAAGGTGCACACTTCCTAACCGTGCCCTAAGTTGCGGTGAAATAGTCCCCGATTAACCTGCCAAAAAGGGACAGGTTTATTTTGGCAGGTTTTATCTGGGGAAACGCAAATAGGGCCGTGACACCCATACGGCGTCGCGGCCCTTTTCCTTGGAGAAGGATCAATTGATTGAACGGGATGACCGTTCTAGTCTTCGAGTCCGCTATTGATGAGCTCCGCAATCTCAACGGGATCGGTGCTCGCGCGCACCTTGTCACGGAAGCCGGCGTCCATCAGCATCACGGCAGCCTTGGAGAGCAAGCGCAGGTGCGTGGTTCCTGCCTCGCCGGCAGGCACGTACAGCGCGAGCGCAACATCGACGGGCACACCATCGAAGCTCGGCCATTCAACGGGCTCGACCAGCTTAAGCACGGCAACGCCCGGCGTGTGGATAGCATCGCTTTTGGCATGTGGAACGGCAAAACCGGCGACAAGGCCAGTCTCGGCCTCGTTCTCGCGAGCCATGAAGGCAGTCTCTACGGCAGATGCGTCGTCAGCAAAGCCGAGCTCGACGGCCTGATCGGACAAATAATGCAGGGCATCCTCGCGCGAGGCGGCGGTATACCCTATCGTCACTTGGTTGGCAGATACAAATCCCATGGAAACCTTCCTTACAACACAGACCTGACCGCAGCTTCGATGCCGTCGGCGTCCAAACCGTACTTGTGCAGCAAATCGACCGCAGGGCCGGACTCGCCATACACATCGCGCACGCCGACGCGACACATCGGCACCGGATACTGCTCCGCTAGCACCGAGGCAACGGCCTCGCCAAGACCGCCGATAATCGAATGCTCCTCGGCAGTGACCACGCGACCGGTCTTCTTGGCGCTGGCTACAACCAGGCGTTCGTCGAGCGGCTTGATCGTATGCATGTTGATGACCTCGGCATCGATGCCATCGGCAGCGAGCGCCTCGGCAGCCTCAAGCGCCTCGGCGACCATAAGGCCACAAGCGATGATGGTCACATCGGACCCCTCGCGCACGACCACGCCGCGACCAATCTTGAACTCATAGTCCTCGCAGTCGTTGATGACCGGTGTTGCCAGGCGGCCGAAGCGCATGTAAACCGGGCCCTCAAACTCATAGGCGGCGCGCACACAGGCACGAGCCTCGACGTCGTCGGCGGGAACGACCACCGTCATACCCGGAATCGTGCGCATGAGTGCGATATCCTCGCAGCACTGGTGCGTGGCGCCGTCCTCGCCCACCGAAATGCCGGCATGAGTAGCGCCAATCTTGACGTTGAGGTGCGGGTAGCCGATGGAATTGCGGACCTGCTCGTAGGCGCGACCGGCGGCAAACATCGCAAAGGTGCTCGCAAAAGCAACGCGGCCCGTGGTCGCGATGCCGGCGGCAAGACCCATCAGGTTGCTCTCGGCAATGCCGGCGTCGTAGAAGCGCTCAGGGTGCGCAGCCTTAAACTTACCGGTCTGCGTGGCGGCGGCCAGGTCGGCATCGAGAACCACAAAGTCATCGCGCTCATTGCCCAGCTCGACAAGTGCCTCGCCATAGCTAACGCGCGTGGCGACTTTCTTGACGTCTGCCATTAGAGCTCCTCCCCTGCTGCTGCGAGCTCGGCCATGGCCTGCTCAAACTGTTCATCGTTGGGTGCCTTGCCGTGCCAGCCCACCTGGTTTTCCATAAAGGAGACGCCCTTGCCCTTCACCGTCTCGGCGATAATGGCCACGGGCGAGTCGCTCACTTTGCGGGCCTCGGCAAAGGCGGCGGCAATCTGCGCCATGTCGTTACCGTCGGCGAGCTCGATCACATGCCACTTAAAGGCGCGGAACTTGTCAGCGAGCGGCATGGCCGAGTTGACTTCATCGATCGTGCCGTCAATCTGCAAGCCGTTGTGGTCGACAACGGCAACAAGATTGTCGAGCGCATGGTTGCCGGCGAACATGGCCGCCTCCCACACCTGGCCTTCCTCGCACTCACCGTCGCCCAGCAACGTGTAGACACGGTAGCCGTCGCCCCAGTGCTTAGCGGCAAGCGCCATTCCAACTGCAGCAGAGATGCCCTGACCGAGCGATCCGGTGGACATATCGATGCCAGGGGCGTCGTTCATGTTGGGATGGCCCTGCAGTCGGCTGCCAATATGACGGAGCGTCTCGAGCTCTTCGACGGGAAAATAGCCGCGATTTGCCAACACCGAATACAGGCCCGGCGCCGCGTGACCCTTGGAGAGCACAAAGCGATCGCGATCGGCCTTGTGAGGGTCGGCAGGATCGATATTCATTTCCTCAAAGTACAGATACGTCATGATGTCGGCAGCACCGAGCGATCCACCCGGGTGTCCCGACTTGGCCGCGTGAACCGCAGTCACGACACCCTTCCTGACCTCATTGGCGACCTTCGCCAGCTCCTGGTTGGTCATACGAATTCCTCTCTTGAGAACAACCCCGGCACCGGATGACGCGATGCCGGGGCAATCCACTCGTTAAGCCTGAGCGACGACCTTCTGCCAGTCAGCCTCAAAAGAGGCGAGGCCCTGGTCGGTCAGCGGATGATGCAGGCACTTCTTGAGAGCGGCCATGGGCACGGTCGCAATATCGGCACCGAGTAGCGCGGCCTGGGTCACGTGGTTGGGCGTACGAACCGAGGCGGTGATGATCTCGACGGTGTCGTCGACGTTCTTGCCCGTCCAGTCGTAGTTCTTAATGCAGGTCACGACGTTGTCGAGCTGCGAGATACCGTCCTCGGCGATGTCATCGAAACGACCGACAAACGGGCTGATGTAGCGAGCACCGGCATTGGCGGCCATAAGGGCCTGCGTCGGCGAGAAGACGAGCGTCATGTTGACGCGCACGCCAGCATCGGCCAGTGCACGGCAGGCGGCAAGGCCGGCCTCGCACACGGGAAGCTTGACCACGATGTTGGGGGCGAGGGCGGCAAGGCGCTTGCCCTCCTCGATCATACCCTCGGCAGTGGTAGCGGTAGACTCGGCGGAAACGGGCAGGCCCTCGCAGAGCTCGGCAATCTTGAGCATATGCGGCTCAAAGTCGGCAAGCTTGCCGCCGGTCTTGGCGTACAGGGACGGGTTGGTGGTAACACCGGCCAGGCAGCCCCAGCTCTTGGCCTCGGCGATCTCGTCCAGATTGGCAGTATCGATAAAGAACTTCATGGTGCAAACTCCTTCGAAGGAATCCAAAACTCAAAAAATAGGACAAAGGGGATGTCCCTTTGTCCTATGTGCCGGGCCTGCGGCTGGGACATGCCCCAGGCCCGGCGTCGTGTAGGAAAAGCTACTTAGTCCTCGAGAGCCTTCTCGATGCGGCTCGTGACGCCCTTGAGGTTAAGACCGACGACGTACTGCTTGATCGGGCGCTTGATGTGCTCGATCACAAAGCGCTTGCCGTCGATGTCCTGGGCAGCGAGGTTGCGATAGAGCTTCTCGACCTGCTCCTTGACCTCGGGATCGTTGAACGCATAGTGGCCGGAGACATCCAGGATCTTCAGGCTGAGCTCATCGTCGGCAAGGATGTCATCGACCTGCAGGTTGACGTCGTCGCCAGTCATCCACTTGCGCCAGCGCTCGGTCTTGATAGCCTTGACCAGCAGCGTGTGATACAGGTCGGAGGGGTCATCGCACAGACCGTTGTCGACCAGGATCTGCTCGGTGGCGCAGAGCTTGAGGTAGGCGCGGGTCTCCTCGGTGCCATACTGCGGAGCGACGTTGGAGGCGGTCACGTGTGCCGGGATGTGCTCGAGCAGCGTCGCGTCGTCCAGATAGTCGGCGTTGTGCTCCTTCAGGCCCACGCCATAGCGCTTGGCCATATCGGCAAGCTCGCGGGCGTTCTTGAAGTTGTAGTGACCGACCTGCTCCGTCCAGCGGGTAAGGGTGCCGGTCTGGCCGACGATAAAGGTGGGCATGGGGCAGCCGCGCTTCTCGAGCTCGGGCTGCAGCTGAGAAATGAACTCCTCGTACTTATCGGTAGAGGTCAAGCCGCCATTGGTCTCCTCGGTACCGACCTCATAGGCGACCTCGGGCAGGTTATGCTCGCGACGGTACTGCTCAAGGTAGTCGATAAGATCGATCGTGCGGCGAAGCACCACGTCGAGCGGAATAACCTTGCCGATCTGATAGGGGTCCTTGGTGGGGTCGACCATCAGCAGGTCAAAGCCCGCCTCCATGTCGGCGACGAAGGACTTGCGGGCGAGCTCCATGGCCTCGTCCTCGGGCAGGTGGGCGTTACGCTCCTCGTCGCGCTGCCACGGACCGCCGTGATCGCGGCACAGGTAGTACGGACCGGTGTAACCCACCTCGTCGGCAACCTTCTTGATGTCGGCGGCAAAGCGCGTCTGGTCCCAACCGTTGACGTAGCCGGCGCCCATCTCGTCCATATCGACCTGGTTGCGGCTGGCGATAAACATGGGCGGGAAATCCTCGTCCTTGGCAAGCTCGAACACGGCCTGAATCAGGTTGGGGCTCATGGGGCCAATGCCGACCATGGTTGCGTGATCGCCGCTATCCTGCAGCTTGAGCATGCCCTGAACGGCCTGACGGATGGTGAGGTTGGACATTTTGTTCTCCTTCTCCAGAGGATTTTTGACAAAAGTTCCCTGGGACCCAGATGTGGGCCCTATCAGTACGGATGGATTTTGTTGTGTAGGGGCGGTTGTGCGGAGTCAAATCCATCCCTCCGCACAACCGGAGTCCTTAAAGGTTTACTTGGCCTGCTTATCGAGCGTGGGCTTCATGGCAATCAGGATTGCAGCGGCGACCACGGCGCCAATCACGATGTCCAGGCAGAACAGCGCGACGTTGTTGGTGGCAAGGGCGACGATAAAGCCACCGTGCGGGACGTAGCAGTCGATGCCCTGGAAGGGGCAAGTGCCGCACCCACGGCAGAGCCGATGCAAATGCCGGGCAGGGTGTGACCGAGGTCCTTGACCGCGAAGGGGATAGCGCCCTCGGTAATACCGATGCAGCCCATGAACAGCGCGGAGATGCCCATCTGGCGGTCAGCGTCATCGAACTTGTTCTTGGCGATGAGCGCAGCGAGGCCACAGGCGATCGGGGGAACGGCGACGGCGACGCGGAACATACCGTTAGGACCGTAGATACCGGAGGCCATGATGGCCATGGTGAAGGTCGAGGCGGTCTTGTTGATGGGGCCACCCATATCGAAGGCGGTCATAACGCCAATGACCAGACCCAGGACAACTGCGGAACCGCCCTGCAGGCTGCCGAGCACGCCGGTGAGCCAGTCCATCACAAAGCCAAGCGGCGTGGCCAGGATGTAGATATAGGCCATGCCCAGGACAAGCGAGGTCAGAATCGGGATGATCAGGATGGGCATGATGGTCTGGATGGTGTTGTTGACCTTCCAGGTCTTCATCCAGCGGACAAAGTAGCCGCAGATGACCGCCATGATCATGGCGCCCAAGAAGCCGGTCGAAACGCTGTTGCCGTTAGGGGTAACGACTGCGTTATTGACCAGGTAGCCCAGGACAAAACCGGGGGCGAGCGCGGGCTTGCCGGCCATCGAGTAGGAGATGTATGCCGCAAGCACCGGGATCATCATGGAGATGCCGGCCATGCCGATGGTGTTAAGGCTCACCATCAGCGGGTTCGTAACCTCCATGCCGTTGGCGCCGGCGGTACCGGATGCCAGCGAGAAGGCAAGAAACACGCCGCCGATAACGACGATGGGGATAAAATAGGAAACGCCGGTATTGAATGCATTGAGCAGCGTCTTGCCAGGATCGGCAAAGATAGACTGCTTGGACGCCGGTGTCGGGGCCTGCGGGGCAGCGGAGACGGCCTTCTTCTCTGCCTTGGCCTCGGCCTTGGGCGCGTCAACGGCGCCACCCGTCGCCTTGATGATCTCAATGGCCTGGTCGATGATCTTTACCGGATCGGCGATTACATCAGAGGTGCCGACCTTCAGGAACTTGCCCTCGGCCATCTTCTGCTCAAAACGGTCCTCGTTCTCGACACCCACGTCGACGGACTCCAGGACCAGGTCGGCGGAGTCCACGTCTTCCTGCGTGAGCTCATTCTCGATACCCAGGCCACCCTGAGCCTCGACCTTGCACTCGATGCCACGGGCGGCGCATTCATCCTGAATCGCCTTCTGGGCCATATACGTGTGGGCGATACCCACAGTACAGGCGGCAACGCCTACGATCTTCATTGCTTCCCTCTTTTCATAGAGTTGCGTGCGCAAGACACCGTTTGCGGAGGCCTCCGGAGCATCCCCTGCCGTTTGGACTTGCTGTCTTTTCGACAAGAACAATATAGGTGCTCGTTTTTCTTAATGCCAGCTTATTTCGGTAAACGCGCAGGTCAGAGCGTTGGTTATGCGATTTAGTTATGCGTTTAACCAAAAATGAATCCTGCGATTTTGCCCTCGATTTCAAAAGTCAAGAAGTATTTGATTTTCTCGGTAGACGGCAGATGCGCATGCCGGTCACAAATTTCGACCCCACCCGTATGCCGCATTTGTTGCATACTCATATGAAAGGAAAAAGCCGCTCACCGAAGCGTATCCTTCACCAAGACTCAAAGTCATCATGTTGGAAAATGCTCATCTGTCGGAAGGAGTCGCTGTGGCAAAACAGCGCGTTACGATCGCAGACGTCGCTCGAGAGGCGGGAACCTCGACGGCAAGCGTCTCGTATTACCTCAACGACAAACGAGAAAAGCTTAGCGAGAAGACGCAGAACAAAATCGCGCGCGTCATTAAGGAACTCGGATACGTTCCCAACGCCCAAGCGCAGACGCTCACCGGCAAGCAAACCCACGTCATTGCCATCATCATTTTGGATAACACCAACAAATGGGCGGGGCTCGTTCTCAATGGCATGGAGCAGGTCATGCTCCCCGCGGGCTACCAGACGGTCGTTTGCACGAGCAACTTTAACCCCGAGACCGAGCTCATGTACGTCGACAAGATGCTCTCGCTGGGCGTCGATGGCTTTATCATCCAGCCCACGGCAAACTTCAAAGCCGTGCATGACCGCATTAGACGCGCCGGCAAGCCGGTCGTCTTTTTCGATGCGGCCATCTATAGCCCAGGTACCAGCTGGATCAAAACCAACCTTTACGACGGCGTGTACAACGCCACACAGGCACTCCTCGACGCCGGCTACGAAGATTTCTTTTCCATTGCCGCCAACATGACCGAAATGCGCACCCGCATGGAGCGTTTTCAGGGGTATGCCGAGGCGCTGGCAGCGAACGGGCAGCTCTACAAAGCGATTCCCATCGATCACAACAAGCCGTCAATCAACGAGCTCACTGAATACTTTAAATTCAAGTTCAATCCCGCCAAGCGAACCCTTATCTTCGTGCAAAATCAGTGGGCACTTCCCCGTGTCTACAAGGCCCTCCAGCCAATGGCCCATCTGCTTCCGCAGCAAATCGGCCTTTTGGGACTCAACTGCGAAGACTGGACTAATCTCACCACACCGACCGTCTCCACCATCATCGAGCCCGTCGACCAAGAAGGTCGCGAAGCAGCCGAGATGCTGCTCGCCCTACTTGACGGAAGCAGCGAACCCGGCGAGCAGCGCATTCTCGAGTGCAAGCTCAACTGGCTCGACTCCACCTCGATCTAGACCGCGGGACAAATGAATCAGTAGCGTTTGTCTCAAATCTTAAGTATTTGTTCGACAGAACGGCCCTTGCCGGCTCCTGCTAGACTGGTAGATTCCCAACCGTCCATCCAGGAGCCTCAATGTCGCGCAAGCCCGCCTACAAGCAAGCACTTTCCATCGGCACCGCCGTGGTGCTGGGGTTTGCGCTGTTTACGGGATCGCTCGACGGAGCGCCCAAGTTGCTGTCGCCGCAAGGCGATGAGCAGGCGGCGGCTCTGGCCGAAAAACAAAACGAGAGTCCCAGCCGCACCGACGACGAGGCAGACCTGGTCGCTCGGCTCGAATCGGGAACGGCGAGCGCGGCGGACCCTCAAAACAGCCAGGACTCCGGCGATGGCTCCGATTCCGCCGCGACCGACACCGATGACGACGTTTCCGCGGGCAGTGCCGCCACCCCCATCGACGAGGTCGAAAACCCCGACCTCAACCGCGCCCGCGGTGTTTATCTCAGCAGCATTCCCGACTACGCCGGCAACCCCTACGTTGCCCTTCGCGCCGACAGCACGCACCCGCTCGGCACGCCGTCATTCACACTCGATGAATACGATCGCGCCACCGAAGAGGGCTGCTTTAAGAAATTCTCCAAGCTCGACAGCCTGGGTCGCACTCGCAAGGCGCTCGCCTGTGTAGGCCCCGAGTCGCTCGGACAGGGAAAGCGCGGCGATATCTCGCGCATCCATCCTGCCGGTTGGCACCAGCAGCGCTACGACTTTATTCCGGGCCAGAGCCTCTACAACCGCTGCCACCTTATCGCCTGGTCGCTCTGCGGCGAAAACGCCAACCGCAAGAATCTCCTCACCGGCACGCGCTATCTCAACGAGACGGGCATGCTGCCGTTTGAAGAGCAGATTCTCAACTATATTCGCGATACGGGCAACCATGTGCTCTACCGCGTCACGCCTATGTATAACGAAGAGGAACTTGTCTGCCGCGGCATGCGCCTTGAGGCGCAATCGGTCGAGGACCACGGCAAGACCCTCTGCTTCCACGTATATTGCTACAACCTGCAGCCGCACGTGCAGATCGACTACACCACCGGCCGCAATCAGGCCTCGGGAGACTAGGACCGACCAAGCTGCCCCAAAGCCTAAATGATCCGTTTTCCTCCGTCCCCAAGGAATCAAAAAGAGCCGCCCCGGTTACCCAGGGCGGCCCTTTCGTCAGCACCTACATTGCAGACAAAATCACGTGCTACTTGGCGCGGCCCTCCTCATAGCGCTCGACCAGCTTGGCCTGAACGTCATAAGGCACCTGCTCATAGCCTGCGGGCTTCATGGTAAAGTCACCCGTGCCGCGCGTGATAGAGCGCAGGCGCGTCGAATAATCCGTCAGCTCTGCCAGCGGCGCCTGGGCAATAACCACGGTATCGCCGCGCTCATCGGTCTCCATGCCCGTCACGCGACCGCGCGATGCCGAGATGTCGCCCATCACAGCGCCGGCGTAGCTCTCGGGGATGGTCACCGTAATTTCCTCAATGGGCTCCAGCACCACCGGGTCGGCATCGGCACATGCCTTGCGCAGGCCGATGCGAGCTGCCGCGCGGAACGCCATCTCGTTGGAGTCGACGCTGTGATACGAGCCGTCGTACACAGCCACGCGAATGCCCGTGAGCGGGTAGCCGGCAATGATGCCGTCCTTCATGGTCTCCTGGACACCCTTGTCCACGGCGGGGATCAGCGAGCGCGGAATACGGCCGCCCACGACCTCGTCCACAAACTCATAGCCATCGCTCGTGCCGTCGGGCCCAATGAGCGGCTCCACGCGCAGCCAGCAGTCGCCGTACTGACCGGCGCCGCCGGTCTGCTTCTTGTGGCGGCCCTGGGCACTTGCCGTACGGCGAATGGTCTCGCGATACGGAATGCGGATCGGCACGCTCTTGGCGGCGACCTTGGTGCGGTCCTCCAGACGGTTGAGCAGCACCGAAACCTGTGCCTCACCAACGGCAGAGATAATGGTCTGGCCAGTCTCCTCGTCGCGGTCGATGCTCATGGTCGGGTCTGCCTTGCAGGCCTTCTCGATAAACGTGTAGAGCTTCTCTTCGTCGCCGCGATTCTCGGCCTCGATGGCGATGCGGTACTGAGAGTTGGGGAACTTAAACGCCGCAGCCTCGACCTTACCGGTAATGGAGAGCGTATCGCCCGTCTCGGCCGCCAGCTTGGGCGCCACGATGATGTCGCCGGCATAGGCGTGACCGACCTCGGTCATGTCGCGACCGCACATCACATACAGGTGAGCCAGACGGTCGCCCTTGCGCGTGCGCGCGTTGATCAGCTCAAGACCCGGCTCAAGCGTACCCGTCAGCACCTTGATAAAGCTGATGCGACCCTGCTGCGGATCGGCCAGCGTCTTAAACACAAACGCCACCGGACGGTCATCGTCACTCGAGATCTTAAGCGAATCGCCGTCGATGAGCGGCATCTCGCCGTAGTCGGTCGGCGCCGGGAAGTACGTCGCGATGTCGTCCATCAGCGAGTTGACGCCCTGCTCCTTAATGCAATCGCCCGCAAAGACCGGCACAAAGATGCGCTCGGCAATCGCCTTCGACAGCAGGCCTTCAAGCTCCTCCTGCGTCAGCGTCTCCTCGCCTTCCAAGTACTTCATCATCAGTTCGTCGTCGGCCTCGGCCACCAGCTCGCACAGATGGTCATGGGCCTCCTCGGCCTGGGCACGATACTCCTCGGGAATCTCCGACTCAACGGCCTCGGCGCCGTTGCAATGGCGCGCCTTCATGCGCACCAGGTCGATGATGCCGTCAAAGTCCTCGCCTTCGCCCCAGGGAAGAGTCACGGCGCCCAGGCGCGTACCAAAGCGCTCCTGCAGCAGGTCCATTGTGGTCGCAAAGCTGGCCTCGGAGCGCGACAGGCGGTTTACGAACACCGCACGCGCCAGGCGCAGATCCTCGGCGGCATACCAGAGCTTAACCGTCGTAGGCTGCGGGCCGGCCTCGGCGTCGACCACAAACAGGGCCGTCTCGCAGACGCTCATCGCGGCAAAGGCGTCGCCGATAAAATCGGGGTAGCACGGGGCATCGAGCACATTGATACGAGCGCCCTTCCAGTCGATCGGCGCGATGGTTGTCGAGATGGAAAACGCACGCTTGACCTCTTCGGGGTCATAGTCGAGCGTGGGCTTGGTGCCGTCGTGGCCGCCCAGGCGGGCGGTCTTGCCGGAAAGGTGGAGCATGGCCTCGGCGAGTGAAGTCTTGCCCACCCCGCCTTGGCCTACGAGCACCACGTTCCTTACGTTACCGGTCTTGGGAGCACCCATGATGACCTCCTTGCAGGGCCGCGCGCAATGCGCGACGCCAACGGGGAGAGTTCGCGGTCGGTGCCGTCCTGGGAGCAGCATGGTCGGCAGCCGAGCCGACTCACCCTCCAAATGTCCTATGCCACCACCCTACCCTCACGGGCGGCTGTCCATGCATACCTTTCGGCGCACGTATGAATACAGGCGGCGAGAGGAAGAGACAAGCTTGTGAGTCGATTATTGAACCCCGTCGACGCAAACAAAAGCCGCCACAGACCGTAAGACCTGCGGCGGCTTCGCCTCAATTAATAGTTGAGTAAATACCTGAGCCTATCCCTCGATACGGCTCAAGAACTCACGCGTGCGCTGCTCGCGCGGATGGTCGATGACCTGCTCGGCAGGTCCCTCCTCGACAATACGACCGCCGTCCATAAAGACCACGCGGTCGGCAACGTCGCGGGCAAACTGCATCGCGTGTGTCACGATCACCATAGTCATATTCTGCGCAGCGAGGTCTTTAATGACACGCAGCACCTCGGCCGTCAACTCTGGATCGAGCGCCGAGGTCGGCTCGTCAAAGAACAAGATTTCCGGGTCGAGCGCCAAGGCGCGGGCAATACTCACGCGCTGCTGCTGACCGCCCGAAAGCTCGCAGGGCACCTTGTTCTCGTTACCCGTAAGCCCCATCTGTGCAATAAGCTCGTGTGCGCGGGCCTCCGCCTGCTCGCGCGGGCGCTTAAGCACGCGGATCGGTGCATCGGTGATGTTTTTCATCACGGTATAGTGCGGGAACAGATTGTAGTTCTGAAACACCAGACCAAACCGCGAGCGCGCCTGTTTAGGTACATCGCCCTTTGCGTACACCGCGCCCGAACCCGCATCTGTCGCGACGGCAAGGTCGCCAAACGAGAGCGAGCCACCATCGAGCGTCTCGAGCAGCGTGGCACAGCGCAGCAGCGTGGACTTACCGCCGCCCGAAGGCCCGATAATCGCCACGACCTCGCCGCGCTTTACCTCGAGTGAGATATCCTTGAGCACCTCATTGCCGCCAAACGCCTTACGCGCGTTCGTTATCATCATTACCGTTCCGAACACGGGAACCTCCATGTGTTTGAGAAGTCAGCGAGCGTGTGGCTGACGAGACAATGTGCTTCGAAAGAGGAGCGCCGCGTACTTCTGTACGCAAGCGACGGTTTGAGGAGCAGATTGGCCGTCAGGCACGCGCGCAGCGTCGAGCAGTCCGCCGTTCGCTAGAACGGCGGAACGATCTAGTCATGGTAATAGTCCAGCTTCTTTTCGGCGGCGCCCAGCAGCATCTCGACCACAAAGTTAAAGACCCAGTAAATCAGCGCCGCGATCGCAAACGGCACCATACTCACTTGCGAGGCAACCAGCGCCTTGGCCGTCGAGAACATCTCCCCCACGCCGATGGCAAACGCCAGCGATGTGTCCTTGACCAGCGTGATGATCTCGTTGCCCATCGCCGGCAAAATGCGTTTGGCAACTTGCGGCATCACGATGTACAAAAATGTCTGCAGACGCGAGTAGCCCAGCACCTCGGCGGCCTCATATTGACCACGCGGAATCGACTGCAGGCCCGAGCGATAGATCTCGGCAAAGTAGCCGGCGTAGTTGATGATGAACGCCACAACGCACGCCGTCCACTTGGAATCGGGCGTGAGCGAGATGCCGAACACGTAGTACGGGGCGAAGTAGATGGCAAACATCTGTAGCATGAGCGGCGTGCCGCGCATGACCGAAATATAGATGCGCGCGATCCAGCGAAGCGGCGCAATTTTGCTCATGCGCATAAACACCACGGGAATTCCCAGCGGAATCGACCCGAGCAACGTCAGCACAAACAGCTGCAAGCTGACCAAGAATCCCTGGCCAAGCATCTGCATCATGACCTGAATAGACAACCCAAGCTCTCTTTCACAGTAACGGAACAGCGAACCCAATGCTAAAGCGGGTTTTCCAGGTGCCCGAGTTTGCCGTGAAAGAGGAGCGCCGCGTACTAAATGTACGCAAGCGACGGTTTGAACGGCAAAATCGGGTGCCTGGGAAAGCCGCTATTTGAGCACCCAGTTGTCGAAGGAAAGACCATAGCTTGAATACTTATCGCACAGGTCCTTGACCGTGCCGTCCTCGTAGAGCGCCTTGAGCGACTCGGTCACGGCATCGGCGGACTTGGTGTCGCCCTTCTTAAAGCCGACGGCGTAGTGCTCGCTGGACAGCGGCTTGTCGAGCTGCGTATAGGCATCGGGCTTGGCGGCAAGCTGATACTGGGCAATCGAAAGGTCGCAAGCCACGGCATCGACCGCGCCGCTCTCGAGCTGCATAAAGGCCGTGTTGTACTCGCCGATCGTGTCGAGCGTGGCAAACGTCGCCGCCAGATCCTTCTGGTCACCCTCGAGTACATCCTGCGCAGCGGAATCGGTCTGGGTAATCACGGTCTTGCCGGCAAGATCGTCCCAGCTCTTGATGCCCGCATCCTTCTTTACCACCAGCACCTGCTCGTTGAGCATGTACGGCTCGGAGAACGTGTAGTCGTCCTCACGGCCCTCCATGGTAAAGCCGTTCCAGATGCAGTTGATGGCGCCGGAGTTGAGCAGCGTATCCTTGGCGTCCCAGTCGATGGCCTCGTATTTGACCTCCCAGCCCTGCTTATCGGCAACAGCCTTGGCCAGATCGAGATCAAAGCCGGTGTACTCGCCATCGTCGCCCACAAAGCCGTACGGAGGATAGGACTTATCAAAGCCCACCACGAGCTTCTTGGACTCCGCGGCGCCCTTCACATCCTTGGCCGCGGCAGAGCCAGCAGCGGAGCCCTTGCCAGCACCACCGCCGCAACCGACAAGACCAAGGCCAAGCACCGCGGCGAGCGAGCCGGCTAGACCAACAAACTGACGACGAGACATATCGGTATTCATGGTATTCCCCCTTGATGGCACTTTAGTTAGGTAAAGTGAGTCATGCAACGTTCAGAATCATACACTTTACCTTGATAGAGTACAAGGGAAGGTTTGCCCGGCGTGGGCGGGGAGCGGCGCGTAATTAAGTTTCCCGCTCTACAGTCCTGCGCAAGACGGAAAGCACGCATGGAGCACTAGGTTGGAGCACCCGGCTGGGTGGCGCCCGGCGCGGAGTTTAATTTGCTGCTCTACAGTCCTGCTCACGACGGAGGCCACATTAAGTGGCCTCCTGTTCGTGCGGAACTCGCGACAAATTAAACTCCGCGCCGGGCGCCACCCAGCCGGGAGACAACGTGCTCGGAACCTTAAATAGCCTCCTCTCCAAACGGGCACGTTGAATGCACGGTACAATTGCTTCGGACTTTTCTTTTATTTAATAGTGGGGTTAATTCATGGCAGAATCTCGTGCGGAGCGTAAGGCTCGTCGTGCTTTGATCGAGGCGGCTGAGGGGTCGGAGGAGAAAAAATCTTCCAAGAAATCCAAGTCGTCTCAGGATGCGAAGGGTAAGTCGGCGAAGGGCAAGGTTAAGACCAAGCGTTCTGGCTCTCGTCAGGGCGGGGATAAGGCGCCTCACGTTCGTTCCAAAGGCTCGCGCAAGGATTCGGCTCAGCCTGCGCGTAAGGCCGTGGATCCCAAGTCTCCCTGTTCGATCATGAAAGCTTGTGGTGGGTGTACGGCACTCAATCGTCCTTATAAGAAGCAGTTGGCGGCCAAGCAGGCTGCTATGGAGGAGCTGTTTGCTGAGCTCTGTGAGCGCGAGGGTGTTGCCGCAGATCCCATTCGCGGTATGGGTGTTACCTTGGGCGATCCGGGCAAATATCCTGCTCCGCGCGGTTTTCGTCATAAGGCTGCCACTCCCTTTGCTCCCGGTAAGGAGGGCGCTGTCCGCTGCGGCTTCTTTGAGCGCGGTTCGCACAGAATCGTTGCCGTGCCCGAATGCCCCGTCGAGGCGCCGGGAGCCCGCCAGATTCTCAACGGCATCGCTCGCGAGGCCGAACGTCTGCATATTCCTGCCTTTAACGAAGACAAGCATCTGGGGCTGCTCCGCTATGCCGTCGTTCGCTGCGGTTGGCGTACCGACCAGATTATGGTCACCCTCGTGACCGCTCAGCGCGACTTGCCGCATGCGCAGGAGTTCTTTGAGGCTGTCGCCGCACTCGATCCGCATATCGTCACCGTTGCCCAAAACATCAACGGACGCCCCGGTAACGCCATCTTGGGTGAGGAGACTCGTATCGTCTATGGCGCCGAGTGCATGCGCGACCAGCTGCTCGGTTGCGAATTCGATATCTCCCCTACCGCGTTCTACCAGACCAACCCGCAGCAGACCGAGCTGCTCTACCAGCTCGCTATCGATGGCATGGATCTGCGCCAGGGCGATGTGCTTATGGATGCTTACTGCGGCAGCGGCACCATCGGTCTTTGCGCAGCTAAAGAAGCCCAGAACAAGGGTATCGGCATCATGCTGCTCGGTGTGGAGCGCAACCCGGCGGGCATTGCCGACGCACGCCGCAATGCCGAGCTCAACGGCCTCACCCGCAGCGCTTGGTTTATGGCCGACGACGCCACCGATTACATCCTGGACGCTGCCGATAACAACGAGCGCGTTGACGTTCTCTCCATCGACCCGCCGCGCGCCGGCTCCACACCCGAGTTCCTCGAAGCCGCCTGCGCACTTAAGCCGCGCCGCATCACCTATATCAGCTGCAGCCCCGTGACCCAAGAGCGCGACCTGCACCAGCTCCTCGACGGAGGCTATCGCCTGCTCAAGATCACGCCCGTCGACATGTTCCCCCATACCGACCACACCGAAACCGTAGCGGTCCTCGAGCGCCGCTAATCCACCCCGGTAGATTTTCGAGACAAGAAAGGGGGCGGCCCGTCTGGACCGCCCCCTTCGCTTGGTTTATGAACTCCGCTACATCCCCTTGCGCAGGTCACATACGCCGGCTGCCGCCATCTCGCGCAGCAGCGTCTCGCGGTCGCGCGTCACGATCAAATCCAGCGGGAAGTGAATCTCGTCAAGCATCTTGCGCGCGTGATCGAGTTTGCCAATGGCCATGCCAATGTGGGCATCGGTCGACACGCCAATACCCACGCCCAGCTCGGCGCAGCGCTCGGCGATCTTGCGGCATACGGCCCAATGCTCAGTGTCGACACCGTGTTCAAGACTATGGTTGTTGATCTCGATAATCTTGTGCTTGGCCTTGGCCGCCAGCAGCACCTCATCGATATCGAACGGCACGCCCGAGCGCCCCGCGTGGCCCAGCATGAATACCTTGGGGTGTTCCAAGGCATTGATATACATCTCGGTTGTCTGGGCGAGCGTCGCGCCTTCGGCAATCTGCGGATTATGCACGCTTGCCACCAAATAATCCAAATTGCGCGTCACCAAATCGAACAGCGAATGCTCACGACTATACGAATCGCCGGCGATATCGAGCGAAACGGGAATGTCCTCGCCAAACAAGCTGCCGTCCAGCGAAACGATATCGGCCTCGGCGCCGCGAAGCACCAGCACGCCGCTCCAAATGCGCGGCCAGATATCCTGGTTGATAAAGAACTGGTAACTGCGCAGGTCATTGGGGCAGGCTGTAACCATAGAGCTCAGATGGTCGGCAGATCCGAGCACCTGCAGACCACGCTCTGCCGCCCAATAGATGTTCTCCTCGATGGTTGAGTACGCATGCGCAGAGAACATCGTATGAGTATGAATATCACAAGAAAGAAGGTAGGGCATCGGGTCTCCTTGTCCAGTATGGCCGTCGCGTATATTCATTGTACGCATAGCTTTCGGCAGTCGTAAAACTGCTTCATCCCAATCACACAACGGCATAGACAACGGGGTCTGGCTTAAAACCAAACCCCGTTTCACGTAAAACATTGTAAGCAGAGCGCTTTACTTTCGACGATATTCGTCGGCCAGCTGCTTCCAGGCAGGCAGCGAGTTGACGATTGTCTCATAGCTCACGCAGTAGCCCAGGCGGAACCAGCCCGGCATGCCAAAGCTATCCGAAGGCACCGCGAGCAGCTCATACTTCTTCGCGCGCTCACAGAAGGCGTTCGCATCGGGCTCCAGCGCTTTCACCCACAGGTAGAACGCGCCATCCGGCTCAACATAGGTGTAGCCGTACTCCGCCAGCGCATCGGTAAGCGCGGTGCGGTTGCGCGCATAGGCCTCAACGTCACTCGGCTCATCGATGCAATCGATGATCACGCGCTGGAAGAGCGCCGGTGCACACACGAAGCCCAGCGTACGGGCGGCACCGGCAACGGCGGGCATTAGACGAGCTGCCTGAGGATTCGTATTGGGAACCAGGATCCACCCGACGCGCTCGCCCGGTAGCGAAAGCGACTTGGAATACGAGTAGCACACGATGGTGTGCTCGTAGATCGAAGGCACCCAAGGCACCTCGGCACCGTACACGATCTCGCGGTACGGCTCATCCGAGATGAGCATAATCGGATTCTCGGGATCGCGCTTGGCGTTGACCTCGCGCAGAACATTGGCCAGTCGCGTCAGCGTGTCGCGTGTATATACGGCACCGGTCGGATTGTTGGGCGAGTCGATGATGACGGCAGTCGTCTTATCGGTAATCGCCTTGAGCACGTTGTCCACGCTCAGCTGGAACGCATCTTCATCGGCGAGCGCCTCAACACACGTACAGCCGGCCTTCTCAATCCAAACGCGATACTCCGGAAAGTATGGGGCGATAACAATAACCTCGTCGCCCGGGTTCGTAACGGCGTTGAGCGTGCAGGTGAGCGAAGCCGCGGCACCCACCGTCATAAAGACGTCTTTGCCCTCATAGCTCGTGCCAAAACGGCGGTTGAGTGACTCGGCCACGGCGGTACGGCACTGCGGCAGACCCGGTGCAGGCGTGTATCCATGCAGCTGGTCGCTCGGCAGCTCCAAGGCCTTCTTAATGGACTCAGCCACGGCGGCAGGTGCCGGAACGCTCGGGTTACCCAGCGAAAAATCGAATACGTTCTCCGCACCGATCTGCGCCTTGCGCTCAAGGCCATAGCTAAAGATCTCACGGATGATGGAGCTTTCCGCACCGCGAGCATACATAGTTTCGTTGATCATCTGTTCCCCTTTCGCATAGGCGCTATTGTACGCTTTAGCTGAGCAAAGTGCCGCAGCAATGTTGATTGGGGACAGACTTAAATGCGTGAAAACGCTCATTTAAGTCTGTCCCCAATCAACATTGCGCTTAAAAGAAAAGCCTCCACAGGTTTCCCCGCGGAGGCTTTCGCTACAAGAACTATTTGTCGGCGTCGGTGTTGCCGTCAGCGTTGGCGGCATTGCCATCTCCGGCATCATCGGATGCGGCTTCGGCATCCTCCTGCATGGCCGCCTGCGCAAAGGCCGCGGCATCAGCCGCCAACTCCTCCTCGCTCATGCGAGGCGAGCGCTTCTTGGTCGGCATGCCGGCCGCCTTGGCGTTGCGCTCCTCCTTGGCCGCCAGGATATCGCCCTCGCGCTCAAGGTAAGCATCCCACTCGTTGTCGAGCAGGGCGTTCACGGCGTCGCCTTCGACGGTCTCGCGCTCAAGCAGCACCTTCGCCATCAGATCGAGCTGATCGCGACGGGCATCCAAAATCTCGACCGCACGGCGATGGGCTTCGCGCATGATGCGCTGAACCTCGATATCGATGCGGCGCGCCGTCTCCTCGGAGTAATCCTGGTGATCGGCGTAGTCGCGACCCAGGAACACCTGATGTTGCGCCTCGCCAAAGACCTGCGTGCCCAGCTCCTCGCTCATGCCCAAGCGCGTGACCATCTCGCGCGCCATCTTAGTCGCGCGCTCCAGATCGTTGCTCGCGCCCGACGTGATGTCGTCGCACATGAGCTCCTCGGCAACGCGACCGCCCAAGAACACGGCGAGCTCGTCGAGCATCTCGTTCTTGGTCTTGAGGAAGTGGTCCTCCTGCGGAAGCTGCAGTGTGTAGCCCAGGGCCTGACCGCGGCTGACGATCGAGATCTTATGAACCGGATCGGAGTGCTCCAGGATGTGGCCCACCAAAGCGTGACCGCTCTCATGGTAGGCAATCGTGGTGCGCTCGACTTCGGTCATCACGCGACCCTTGCGTTGCGGTCCGGCAATCACGCGCTCCATCGACTCCTCGACCTCGTCCATCGAGATCACAGAACGATGACGGCGAGCGGCCAGCAGCGCAGACTCGTTGAGCAGGTTCGCCAAATCGGCACCAGTAAAGCCAACGGTCATCTGGGCGAGCTTCTCAAACTTAACGTCCTCGTCCATCGGCTTGTTCTCAGCATGCACGCGCAAGATCTGCTCGCGGCCCTTCACGTCCGGACGGTCGACCGTAACCTGACGGTCAAAACGGCCGGGGCGCAGCAATGCCGGGTCCAGAATATCGGGGCGGTTGGTCGCGGCGATCAGGATGACCGACTCGCTTTCCTCAAAACCGTCCATCTCGACCAGCAGCTGGTTGAGCGTTTGCTCGCGCTCGTCGTGACCGCCGCCCAAGCCAGCTCCGCGCTGACGTCCCACGGCATCGATCTCGTCAATAAAGATGATTGACGGAGCCTGAGACTTGGCCTCCTTAAAAAGGTCGCGCACGCGGCTGGCGCCGACACCCACGAACATCTCGACAAAGTCGGAACCCGAGATGCTAAAGAACGGCACGCCCGCCTCGCCGGCAACGGCCTTGGCCAGCAGGGTTTTACCGGTACCCGGAGGGCCAACCAGCAACACGCCGCGCGGAATCTTGGCGCCAAGCTTGCGATAGCGGTCCGGATCGCTCAAAAAGTCGCGAATCTCCTCGAGCTCCTCGACTGCCTCGTCCACACCGGCAACATCCTCAAACTTGACCTTGGGGCGCGTTGCCTCGTTGGTCTTGGCGTTGGTCTTGCCAAACTGCATGTTCCTGTTGTTGGCGCCCATCATCTGGCGCATAAAGTAGAACATGATGGCGATCAGGGCGATCGTCGGAAGTACGCTCATCGCCAAGTCGCCCCAAAAATCGGGGTCATTGGTGTTGACGATGTACTTGGTATCGGGGTGCTCCGCCATAAGCTCGGCAAGCGAATCGGAACCGACGTAGGTCGAGGAGAAGCTCTTGAGCTCGCTCGTGTCACCCTTGTCCTTTTTCGTCTTCCAGTAATGACCCGCCACGCTTCCGTCTTGAACCGTATAGGTCAAATCTTCGACGCGATCCTGCTTAATGGCGTTGACCATCTCGCTCGTCGCGAGCTTTACGGTATTGCTGGAATTGGCAAAGCCGGAGCCCATGTTAAAGAAGGCGTAGCCCAGAAGCGCGCAGGCCAAAATAAAATACAGCCAGCCCGTACGCGTGGGCTTCTTGCCTCCGGGCATCCCCGGGATCTTAGGCTCCCGGGGAGTCTGGGAATTGTTATCGTTACGGTCGTCGGGCATCTTACGAATAAACCTCCGGTTTCAAAATGCCCAGATACGGAAGGTTACGATAGCGCTCGGCATAGTCGAGGCCGTAGCCCACCACAAAGGCATCGGGGCAATGGGTTCCAACATACTTGGGCGTGACGGCCGAGGTACGGTCCTCAACGTCCTTCCACAGGAAGGCGGCAACCTCCAGCGAGGCGGGCTTGCGGCTCTCGAGGTTCTTCATCAGATACTTGAGCGTCAGGCCCGAGTCCAGAATGTCCTCGACGATCAGCACGTCGCGACCGCGGATGTCGATATCCAGGTCCTTAATGATACGCACGATGCCCGAGGACTTCACACCGTCGCCATAGCTCGAAACAGCCATGAAATCGATGTTGGTCGGCAGCTCGATCTTGCGCATCAGGTCGCCCATAAAGACCACGGCGCCGCGCAGGACCGCAATCAGCACCAGATCCTTACCCGCGTAGTCGCGAGTAATCTGCTCGCCTAGGCGAGAGACGATACCGTCGATATCCTCCTGCGTAAACAGAACCTTCTCGATATCCGGATGTTGAGAAGCCATGACAACCCTTTCTTGTGCTTATCGCCCACGCACCGCCGCATGGACGCGAACTACACATTCTAGCAGCGCACGGGGTATATTTACCAGCACGTGCGCCATCAGCGCGGGAATACCGTCAACGTCGCACAGAATAGCTGGCGCGAAGCGCTATTCCGCATCGACCACACGAAGCAGATATGCCACGCGCGTTGCGGCCGTGCATTTAAAACGCTCGTCCGCGCGAACGCCCGCGACCCATACTACGGCACCTCCCGGAGCCGTTCTTACCACGGGTACGCCAGAGCGGTCTGAAACAGGAATGCGCGCCTCGTTTAACAGGTCTGACACTTTCTTGCTTCGGCCGTTCATCCCCAACGGGCACATCACGTCTCCCGGCACAGGGCTATCCACCCACAGGCGCGCCAATCGCGCCTCGGCGGGAATCTCCCCGCGCGAGCCGGCTAGCATCCGCTCGCTATCGCGGTCGGCGAACCCCAGGGCCGCCGCATCCACCAAGGCCGCAACCTCTCCGGCAGCAGCAAGCTCGCGGGCACGGTGCACGATATCGCGCCCCGGCTCCACAGCCATCGGCTCTGCTGTCAGCATACGCCCCGCCCCCAGCGGCAGATGACCGGGAACGGAGATCCAATCGGCCACTAAGCCCTCGCGCGCCGCCGGGGCCTTGAACGCCAGCATGCCAAACTCCACACGGGCATCAATTCCCGCAGGAAGCGTTACCGAGCCCGAGCCCGCAGCGACGCAGGCGAGCACGCGCTCCACGTGCCGCATCTCCGGTCGCGCGTCGGGATCGATGCGCTTAATCGCCAACCGCACGATACGCCGTGCAATCACAACCTCAGCGGCGGCAAGACGGCGCGCATCGAGCACCAGTGCGCCCGCCGCTTCCTTGCGCAGACAGCTTCGAAACGCCTGTGCCGAAAGCTGGGAAAGAAAGGCGTCTTCGTCGCCCAGAATTTCGCAAGCGGCGCCAATCGTCTTACAGACGCTCGCGTTGCGCCGTGCCACCACCGGCATCACCCGATGGCGTACATAGTTGCGCAGGTACGAAACGTCCTCGTTGCTTTCATCTTCCCGCCATGGCTGACCGTGCACCTGCAGATAGCTCACGAGCTCATCGTGCGTGAGGTCGAGCAAGGGGCGAACCACAATGTTCCGACGGCGCGGAATGCTCGATAGACCCGCGGGACCCGACCCCTTAATGGCGTTCATCAAAAATGTTTCCGCGCGGTCCGACGAAGTATGCGCGGTACAGATACGAGCCGCCGTCCGCGGTGCGCCCGATTCGGCACAAAGTTCGCGAACATATCTCCGTGCCGCGGCATAGCGCACCTCGCGAGCCGCAGCCTCGATATTGCCCGATTCGTCATCAAAATAGGCATGCTCAACACACAGTGGCAAGCCGTATTGCGCGCACAGGTCACGTACAAAGGCCTCGTCGCCATCGGATGCCTCCCCGCGCAGATGATGGTTTACATGCAGCACGTGCAATCGCTCGCGCGCAATGGGAGCGACGCCGCGCCCGTCCTGGATATCCAGCTTTGATGTGCAAGCCATAAGGAGCAGCGCCGTCGAGTCCGCACCGCCTGATACCATGAGCACTACGGGGGCAGCGGCCTGCCGCGTTGCCAGGGCGCTCTTATCCGTCCTCGGCGCGGCATGATGTCCATAGTGCTGAGATACCGTTGGCATTCGCTTCCTCCTCTATTCGTCCGCACCCATTGTATCCTTTGGAATCTTATGTCTCGCCTGCACCTTCATATCCTCAGCAGCGGCTCAAAAGGCAACTGCGCACTCGTCGAGGGGCCTCAGGGGCTCATCATGATCGACAACGGCCTGTCCCGCCGCGAGACATTTAAACGCATGGCGGAGCTTGGCCTCTCGGCAGACGACGTCGCCGCTCTAGTAATCACCCATGAGCATGGTGACCATATCAAGGGGCTCGATGTATGGTGCAAGCACTGGCATGGTCCCCTCTTTGCCAGCAGGGATACCCTTTCATGCAAAGAAAACCTCGCGCACCTGCCCGTAGAGGAATTTGACCCCGGCGACACGCTCCCCATTGCCGGCATCCACGTGCAAACCTACTCAACATCGCACGATGTCATCAATCCTGTCGGCTATCGATTTAATGCTCTCGATGATTCCATTGGGTTTGCCACCGACACCGGAGAGTTATCGAGCAAGGCCATAGGCATCCTCAAAGACTGTCGAGTTCTCGCGCTCGAAAGTAACCACGATGTAACTATGTTGCGCGAAGGAGCGTACCCCCGCTTTCTTCAGGAGCGCATCCTGTCCACAAAGGGGCACCTCTCCAACAACCAGGCCGCCGAAGCCGCGCGCGAACTTGTTACCGATCGCACCGAACAACTCATCGCCATGCACATCAGCCAGGACAATAATCGTCCAAGCCTTACCGTCAAAAGCTATGCCAACGCGCTTGATGCAAGTCTCGATGATGAACTCGGCAGTTCTGCCACCCGTCTTCAAGGGCCACGGAAGCTCTCGATACGCCCTGCAAGCCAGTATCAACCGACAACCATTCAATAGCCCCTCAAGACAACAAAGGGGGGCTGGGAATCACTTCCCAGCCCCCCTTAACTCATACTCTCGATTGAAGCAGAGCCATCGTTAGTCGATGGAGATCTTCGTAACGTTCTTCTTCTCGACAATCTTGGGAACCGTAACGGTCAGGATGCCGTCAGCATACTTAGCCGAAAGGCCCTCGCTCGAAGCGTCCTTCAGATACACGCCGCGCGTCGCGCTGTACGAGCTAAACTCCTTCTGCAGGAAGTTCTTGCCCTCGTTCTCCTCGTCCTCCACAACGTTCACGCTAATCGACAGGCGACCCTCATTGAGCTCAACGTCGATGTCATCCTTGGCGACACCGGTCAGATACGCCTTGACCTCGTAGCCATCACCCTTGTCCTCAACGTCAACGGGGAACGCCTTGGAGGCAATCGAGTTGTTTGCAAGGTCGGTCATATCATCAAACAGATCGAACAGCGAGCTAGCAGAAGGACGAACGCCAAAAACCGAACGATAAGGAACCATGCTTGCCATGTTTACCACTCCTTTTAAGGACTGCCGAGCCATCTTCTAGGTGACTGGGACTTCTTTTGACGCTCTTATATATGCCCACCCAGTGCCCATATATACATCGACTATAAAGTTTTTTGAGTCCAGTACTATAAGCATATCTAAGTGTGTATGACTCAGGTTTTAGTAAGGTTAAGGTTCTTTGAACCAGAGCTTAAATAACAAGTATGTTCGCAGCTACAAATAACAAGGGGCTTACAATGAGCGCGTACACGTTGTTGGTAACGAGCTAAAGGGCATCATGGACGATCAAAAACAGGACAACACGTTTATGCCGGAGCAGGACGAAGCATCCAGCCCGCAACCGATTCGATTCCATCGCCCCCACATCTCGCAAGAGCCCATCAATGATCCAGAGCCCAAATATGTGACAAGAAACCGATATCAAACACTCGAAGAAGCACAAACGGGGCGCAAACATATGGGCGTCGCCTCGGGAGACCCTGTATATCTGAAAGACGCACCATTATCTAAAAACAGCGTAGCTAGTGATGAGCCGATGAAAGCATCCGCCGTCCATCAACAAAGAGGGCCTCGACCCAAGCAAACCTTGACGCATTCGGCTCGCTATCTCGAAACGCCAAAACAGGGAAAGTCAATCTTCGTTTCGTCAAGTAAACGACGCAAGCAGCATCAGCTGACAATTCTGCTTTTGACCATTGCGGCCATAGTAGTTGCCCTTGTTATACGATTTATTTTCTTTAAATAAAGGCTCAATACCGAAAACAACAAGATCGTCTGGTGTAATTGAGTCATTTACGCCCCGTAAACGCAAAAAAGGGGGAGGCCGCGAGGCCTCCCCCTTCTCAGTTCAAGCGTACGGCTCGGT
>DXZR01000014.1 GCA_019419555.1 Collinsella sp. | reverse complement strand
TGGTCATGCCCGACGATTGAACGTCAGATTGCCGCTTAGGGGCGTTTGCAGCGTCAATTGGTTATGCGAAGACGATTAAATTATCCCTGTGTATCGCCGGCTTCTCGGCCAGGTTAGCGAGCAGGCGGTTGCTGGCGATCTGGTCCTGGCGGCGACCGGCAGCAAGTTCCAGCACGTCCGAATCGGCCTCGGCGATACCGCGGGCGACAACCATACCGCTCGGGTCGCACACGTCGAGCACATCGCCCTCGGCAAACTGGCCATCGACCTCGCGAATACCCACCGCAAGCAGGGAAGAACCACGGCTGACCAGCGCCTTCGCAGCACCATCATCGACCGTCACCGAGCCATGCGCCTTGTCGCCCAGTGCGATCCACAGCTTGCGGGGTGCGATGTCCAGACGCTCCGCCGGCGGATCGAACAGCGTGCCCACGCTCTCGCCGCGGGCGAGGCGCACGAGCGCATCGGGCTCCTCGCCCGAGCAAATCACGCTCTGAATGCCCGCCGTCATCAGGATGCGGCTCGCGCGAATCTTGGTAATCATGCCGCCCGTGCCCACCGATGTGGAAGAATCGCCCGCCGAGGCAATAATCTTGGCATCGATCTTATGCACGACAGGAACAAACTCGGCCGTGGGGTCCTCATGCGGATTGGCAGTATAGAGGCCATCGATGTCCGAGAGCGTCACGCACAGATCGGCAGAAACCAGGCAGCTCACAAGCGCCGCCAGTGTGTCGTTGTCGCCAAACTTGATCTCGTCGACGGTAACGGTGTCGTTCTCGTTGACGACCGGCACCACGCCCAGCTCCACCAGGCGCAGCAGGGCGTCGCGCGCGTGCAGGTAGGACGTGCGACGCGCCGTGTCGTGACGCGTGAGCAGCACGAGCGAGGTGAGCAGATCCCGTGCATGGAATTCCTCGTCGTAGGCCGACGAGATGATGCACTGACCAGCCGAGGCGCAGGCCTGCAGGCTCGGCAGGTCGCCGACCGGCTTGCGGTCGAAGCCCAACACGGGATAGCCGCAGGCGATAGCGCCCGAGCTCACCACGACCAGGCGCCAGCCGAGCTTGCGCAGGGCTGCGGCCTGATCGGCAAGCCCGCCGATAAAGGTGCGGTTGACCTTGCCGTCGGCGCCCACCACCGTGGACGAACCGATCTTTACCACCATCGTTTTATAAGAAGTCGTCATACGTCAAACCAATCGACTGTTCAGCGAACGGACGAACGGGCAAGCGAGAAAAATGATCCGTTTTCCTCCGTCGCATGCGGATCATTTTGCCCAGGGAAAGGCAGAGGCCGCGGCCATGTTCTTGCGCACGAGCTCGTCGCGTACCTGAGCCAGGCCCTGCTCCATGCCCACCACATAGGTCTGCGGGTACAGGAAGCGCTTGAAAGCTGCGTCCAGATGATCGAGCGCCCAAACACAGCGCTCGCGCGCGTCCTGGATGCTCTCACGCGGAGCCACTGCACTGCCATCGCGCACGATCGGCACCAGCAGCTCGCGATACTCAAGCTCCGACACATCGGTCACCAGGGCGGCATCATTCACGGCCACGAGGGTATTGCCGCGCGCGGCGCCCTCCCCCGCCAGATGGTCCTCGTCGTAGATCATGTCGCAGACCGGGCCGCCAAAGCCGTCGTAATAACGGCGCACGCGCTGCACGCCCGGGATCGTGCGCTTGTAGGGCTGCTCGGAGAGCTTGACCACCGGCGTCCATGGATCTGCCTCGCTCGCACGGCGGGCGGAAAGCTTGTACACGCCACCCAGCGCCGGCTGGTCATAGCAGGTCGCGAGCTTGGTACCCACGCCAAAGCTATCGATGGGCGCGCCCTGGTCCAGCAGCGACTGAATCGTGTACTCGTCAAGATCGTTGGAAACCGAGATCCCCACATAGGGCAGGCCCTCGGCATCAAAACGGCCGCGAACATACTTGGAGAGCTTGGCGAGGTCGCCGGAGTCGATGCGAATAGCCGACAGACGCTCGCCCACCGCCTCCATCTCCTTGGCAACCGTAATGGCATGCTCGCAGCCCTCGCGCACGTCATAGGTGTCGATGAGCAGCGTACAGTTCTTGGGGCTCGACTTGGCAAAGGCGCGGAAGGCCTCGAGCTCGGAATCGAAGCTCATCACCCAGCTGTGCGCATGCGTGCCAAAGACGGGAATACCATAGCGGCGGCCGGCGAGCACATTGGACGTAGAGGAGCAGCCGGCAACGTAGCTCGCGCGCGCAACGGCCAGGCCGCCATCGGGACCCTGGGCGCGGCGCAGGCCAAACTCCGCCACGGGGCGACCGTCGGCGGCGAGCACCACGCGCGCCGTCTTGGTGGCGACAAGCGTCTGGAACCCGACGATGTTGAGCAGCGCCGTCTCAAGCAGCTGGCACTCGAGCGCAGGACCGGTGACGCGCACCATGGGCTCGCGCGGAAAGACGAGCTCGCCCTCGGGGACGGCGTCGATATTTACATGCGCACGAAAATCGCGCAGGTAGTCGAGGAATGCGGACTTGAACATCGCGCCGCCGGCAGGGGCCTCAAGCGAGGCGAGGTAGTCGATATCCTCGGGCGTAAAGCGCAGGTTCTCGACGAGCTCGGGCAGCTCGGCGGTGCCGCACATGACGGCATAGGCGCTGCCAAAGGGATGGTCGCGGTAAAACGCGGTAAAACAACCCTGCTCATTGGCCTTGCCGCTCTCCCACAGGCCCTGGGCCATAGTGAGCTCGTACAGATCGGTGAGCATTGCAATGTCGGTGGGATGCGAGATGTCGGTCAAAGCCATGGGGCGACCTTTCGGATGTGTGGTGCAGAATTTGAGGGTTGGACGAGAGCAGAGCATGCGGACATGACGCCCGATGCGAGTCGGTTAGAGCAGGCCCATGCTGGTCAGGATCGTGTAGCCCATAAAGATGACAAACGCGATGAGGGCAAGGACAGTGATGATTTTTTGAGCCGGCGCCATGCCAGGGATCTCGTTCTCGCCCATAGGCTCCTTGGAGGTAACCATGCGCTGGGCAAAGGTCATCTCGTCACGGCTCGGCTTGGGCTCGACGGACTTGGGACGGGCGGCCTTTTTAGGCTGAGGTTTGGGCGCGGCAGGTGCAGGCTTCGCAGCAGCGGGCTTGGGTGCGGGCGCGGGCGCCGATGCGGATGCGGCGTTCGCGGCGGCCTCCTCGGCCTTCGCACGCTCGGCACGCAGGGCAGCCAGCTCCTCACGCTCGCGACGGGCCTCTTCCCGAGCCTCGCGGCGGGCCTTCTCAGCGCGGAGCTCTTCCAACTCGGCGCGCTCCTCGTCGGACAATGGTTGGGACTCAAGCTCGGCCATGGTATAGCCCTTTCTTTTAAAAAAAGCCGCCGACACAATGTCAGCGGCTTATCAAATCCATGGGTGGAGACGAAGGGAGTCGAACCCTCGGCCTCTGCCATGCGACGGCAGCGCTCTCCCAACTGAGCTACGTCCCCAGGACAAGTCGATATTTTACCTACGGCTCGCCAACTGTCAACGCCCAATAACCAGTCTTTTTGGGACGCGGCTATTTTGACAACTTTTCGAACAGGCGATCCTCTCGATGATTTTTTAATCCCCGTCCCAGAAAAATCATCAGCGTGCGCTCTACTTTGCGCTGGTGAGGACGCCGGTGGTGTCGAAGGCGGGGGTGAAGCTCTCGTCTACCGCGCCGCCCTCTTGCCAGAACATTGTCGTAAAGCCCAGGTCGTCGGCATGGTCGAGCACCTGCTCGTACTCCTCGCGCGTCACGGCGCGCGCCAACTCGCCGCCCTGCTCGCGCATGAGCGCATTGGGCGTGTACTGGTTCATGACCGAGATCGGCACGTCGCCCACCGTCTGCCACACCAGGTCCAGCACGCGACACGAATCGTCTGCATGTCCCGGCAGTACCAGATGGCGCACAATCACGCCGCGCTTCATGAGCCCGCCCTCATCCACCATCTCTCCCCCGCGGCGCTCGATCTCGCGCGCCATCTGAGCCAGGCCTGACACGGCCACACGTGGGTAGTCCTTTATATGAGAGAGCGACTGCGCAAGCCCGGCATTGGCATATTTAAAGTCGGTAAGCCACACATCGACCAGGTCGCCCAGCGCCGCCACGGCACTCGCGCGCTCGTAACCACTCGTGTTGTAGACGATCGGGATAACCAGTCCGCGCGCCCGTGCCGCGGCAATCACGGCAGGCAACAGGTGCGCATAGTGCGTCGCCGTCACCAAATTGATGTTGTTGGCACCCTGGTCCTGCAGTTCCAGCATAATCTCGACCAGGCGCTCAGGCGAAATCTCAAGGCCAAAATTGCCGGTCGAGATCTCGTGGTTCTGGCAGTAGATACATTTAAGCGAGCAACCGCTAAAGAAGATCGCGCCCGAACCGGCCTCGCCCGAGATAGGCGGCTCCTCCCACATATGAAGCGCGGCGCGGGCCACCTTGAGCGTGTCGTTAGCACCGCAGACGCCGTGCGCGCCCTCATCGCGCGCCGCACCGCAACGGCGCGGACACAAATGGCAGGCGGGCGAAAAAAGTTCGGTCAACGACGTCGGCATAAAAACATGCTCCAAAACAACGATTCAGCAGCTCAAACGTAAAGGGCCAGACCGGGTAGACGGCTCCGTCCCTAAGGCGCCGTAATCGTCCGACACGATTTTTGTAATGTCAAGACTGGAATCGATAAAGTGCCGCTTTATGATGTAGTTATTCCGCCCCCCGCGGAGCAACTGGGTGAACCGTCGCGTTTATTTAGGGAGCCCACACAGTCGTGCCTAGTACAGGTATCCTTCGTTGTTAAGGACGCTGGAACAGTCGATGAGGGCACCCACCTGTTTTAGGTGGGTTCATTTTCGTAACGTGGGGGGTGGTTTTCTTTTGCCGAAAATCACCATACAGTCCATATGGATCCCCGCCGGCATCCCGACAAGCCATCGACAACATTCCAATATCTGGTATGCGCGTGATAATCGCACGGTGCAAACCTCCGCACCCCCCTCGGTCGAGTATCATGGGACAGCTATGCCATTTCCGCGTAGCAACCTTTGACCTTTTCCTTCGACGCTTGGCGGTTTTTAGATTCATGGCTTCATCCCCGAGCTACATACCGTACCTATGCGTGGCAGCGGCGGCTTTTATCACGACCTTCCTCGCGGTGCCCCTGGTCAAGCGCTTGGCAATTAAGCTCGATGCCGTCGACTATCCTTCTAAGCGCCGCATCAACACCAAGCCCATCCCGCGTTTGGGCGGAACGGCGGTGTTTTTGGGCCTGGTCGTTGCCTGCATTGTGCAAATCCTAGGCACCTGGTACCTAGGCTGGCCACCCGTCCTGGTGCCGCACCCGCGCCTTCACATTAGCTATCCCATGCTGGCGCTCTCCTTTACCGTCATCTTTGCGACCGGCGCTATCGACGACGTCTTCCAGCTCACGCCCAAGCAAAAGCTGGCCGGACAGGTCCTCGCCGCGCTTATCGCCTGCATGGGCGGCCTAAAAATCGGCGTCATCGTCAACCCGTTTGCTCCCGGCGAGATCATGCTCGGATGGCTCGCCTACCCCATCACCGTAATCTATCTGGTGGCATTCACCAACATCATTAACCTCATCGACGGCCTCGACGGCTTGGCCACGGGCATCTGCGGCATCGCCTCGTTCACCATGTTTTCGATGGCCGTTCTCTCGGGCCGCATCGACGCCGCCGCGCTCTCCATTGCGCTCTTTGGCGCCTGTCTGGCCTTTTTGCGCTACAACTTCAACCCCGCAAGCATCTTCTTGGGCGACTCGGGGTCGCTGCTTCTGGGCTTTGCGCTGGGCTCCATCTCGCTGCTCAACGTGAGCCGCACCGCCGCACTCACCTCGCTTATCATCCCGCTCATCGTTGCCGGCGTGCCTATCATCGACACGTTTAGCGCCATCGTGCGCCGCAAGCGCGCCCACATTAGCATCGGGCAGGCCGACAAGGGCCACATCCACCACCGCCTGATCCAAGAAGGCTACAACCAAAAACAGGCTGTGCTGCTCATCTATGCCTGGTGCATTATGCTTTCGGCCGGCGCCGCCGCCATCAATCAGGTCGAGGTGCCCATGCGCGTGCTCATCTTTACCGTGCTTGCCATTGGCTCGGCGGCCTTTGCCAAGCACCTGCACCTGTTTGAACCCGTGCTGCGCCACCATTACAACAAGCGCACGCACGAGGACGAACTGGTCACCCCCGACGACCCCGCCTTTAAGCAGGAGGAGCAGGCAGCCGAGGAGCGCAAAGAAGAGCGCCACCACAAGCTCTAGGGCAAGCTGCCGAGGATGTGCCAAGGCACCGTTAGCCAAGCACGGCCGCGCCGCACCCATCGCACATGCCGCACCACGCGCGTCCCTCTCCCGCCCCTCGCCTACTTACGCACCACCCCTCCAATAAACGCGTTATCATCTTGACCCATGAACATACGTTAGGAGCAATCATGCCAAACGAGAACAGCTACGAAGTCGCGCTGCAAAAGAGCAACGCCATTCGCGAGGGCCTGACCAAGACGCCCGAGAAGTTCACCATGCTCACCGGCGACCGCCCCACCGGCCGTCTGCACCTGGGCCATTACTTCGGCACCCTCAAGGGCCGTGTTGAGCTGCAGAACATGGGCGCCAAGACCAACGTGCTCATCGCCGACTACCAGGTCATCACTGACCGCGACACGACCGAGCACATCCAGGACAACGTGTACAACATGGTCATGGACTACCTTGCCTGCGGTATCGATCCCGACAAGACCATGATCTACGCGCACTCCGCCGTGCCCGCCGCCAACCAGCTCATGCTGCCGTTCCTGTCGCTGGTGTCCGAGGCCGAGCTGGCGCGCAACCCCACCGTCAAGGCCGAGATGGAGGCCTCGGGCCATGAGCTTACCGGCCTTCTGCTCACCTACCCGGTGCATCAGGCCTGCGACATCCTGTTCTGCAAGGGCAACGTGGTGCCCGTCGGTCGTGACCAGCTGCCGCACATCGAGCTCACCCGCACCATCGCCCGCCGCTTTAACAACCGCTACGGCAAGGTGTTCCCCGAGGTCGACGCGCTGCTGTCCGAGACCCCGCTGCTGCCCGGCCTGGACGGCCGCAAGATGAGCAAGAGCTACGGCAACGCCATCAACATCTCGATGACCGCCGAGGAAACGGCCAAGCGCATCAAAAAGAGCCAGACCGACTCCGAGCGCATGATCACGTTCGATCCCGAGAACCGCCCCGGCGTGTCCGGTTTGCTTTCGACGGCCGCCATCTGCACCGGTCGCTCCGAGGTCGAGATTGCCGAGGAGATCGGCATGGGCGGCTCCGGCCAGCTCAAGAAGTACGTGACCGAGGCCGTCAACGAGTACTTCGCACCGATCCGCGAGCGTCGCCAGCGCTACGAGAACGATCTGGACTATGTGAAGGACGTCCTGCACGAGGGCAACCGTCGCGCCAACGAGATCGCCGATCAGACCCTGGCAGAGGTTCAGGACGCCATGGGCATGGTGTACTAGACCGATCTACTGGCTTGAGCTTTCGATTGCTTTAGGGCGGGCGCTGCGGCGTCCGCCTTTTTTGGAGCCGGACCGCTTCGGCTCCGTCCATCGCACCCCCTCGACAAACAGGAACAGGCCCGCCGGCAGTTAGCTGCCAGCGGGCCTGTTCCCGAAGTACACCGTTGAATCGCACAGAGGGGAGGGATGCGAATCAAACTCAACAGGGCAGGCTTTTTCATCGCCTATTGCCTGCTCCCTTGCTGAAACCAATATAGTTCACCGTGGTTTACTTTCTGACGGCAAAGTACGCCGCCACACCTTCTCCATAAGTTAGCTCTGGTAAACCTACAGTGTAAAACCACCACAAAGGGGACAGGCGCCTTTGTGGTGGTTTTCGCCACGGAAGAACCGCTAGAGCCCGGCAGGCCAGCGACAGGCGGCCAAGTCGACGTGCATGTCGTCCTTAAACGCCACACCTTCCCCTAGCAAAAGCTCACGTTGAGCATCGGGACCGCCAAAAGCGAAGCCCTCGCATATGTGCCCGTCGGCAAACACCACGCGGTGACAGGGAATCTCGCCGGGGCGCGGATTACTATGCAGGGCATACCCCACGTACCGCGCACTTCGTGGACGACCGGCAAGCAGCGCCACCTGGCCATACGTGGCGACCATCCCCTCGGGGATCTGCTCGACCACCTCGTACACCCGTTCAAAAAAGCCCTCAGACGCCATTGCTCGCTCCCTTCCACCCGGAAAAGCATAAACCACCACAAAGGTGCCTGTCCCCTTTGTGGTGGTTTTGACCGGAAAGCTAGTTGGCGGGGCGGAAGAAGGCTACGGCTACGGCGCCGGGGCCCACGTGGGTGCCGATGGTGGCGCCAATGGTGTGGATGGACAGCTCGCCCTCGGTGTGACCGGCCCACAGTGCCGCGCTGTCCTCGATATATTTCTTGAGCACGGCGTCCGAAAGGCCTGTATAGCCCAGCGCCAGCGGCATGGAAAAGTCGACGCCGCCCGCCTTTTCTACCTTCTGGTTGAGCAGGTTACGACCGTTCTTGGAACCGCGCGCCTTGCCCAGCTGCACGATCAGGCCGTCCTCGGCGGCCACAACGGGCTTTACGTTGAGCAACGTGCCCACAGCGCCGGCCGCAGCAGACAGGCGACCGCCGCGCACCAAGTACTCCAGCGTCTCAAGCAGACCGATAACCACCACGCGGTCACGGACTGCCTCGACGGCCGCCGCGATCTGGGCCGCACTACGGCCCTCGTCCACCAAGCGCAACGCATACTCGACCAGGACACGCTCGCCCAGGGTGACGTTATTGCTGTCCACCACGAACACGTCGCCGCCCGGCGCCTCGGCAAGTGCGGTACGGGCACTCTGATTGGTGCCCGAAAGCTTGGCGCCCACGGTAATAATCACTGCCTCGTCGCCGGCCTCACGTGCCTCGGCAATCGTCTGCGAAAACGCGTACGGGTTGACCTGGCCGGTCTTGGGCAGCTCATCGCGCTCCACGAGCATCTCGTAAAAGCGCTGATGATCGATGTCGACGCCATCCATATACACATCGGTGCCAAAGGTGACGGACAGCGGCAAAACACGCAGAGCGGGGTGCTCCGCCGGCGACATATCGCTTGCGGAATCGGTAATAATACGAATGGACATAACAAATCCTTTCTTGCGCGGAGCTCGCGCGGGGAATTTTGACAGCAATGCCCCGGCACGGTATACGCGCTCAAACGGGACTATGCAGTTGTTAATGGGAAGCAAATGCCTTGGCGGCCTTAGATCTCGCGCAGGGTGTCGAGAATCGTACGCAGCGATGCATACATCTGCTCGCGCTGCTCCACACCCATAGCCTTACCGGTGGTATCGAGCACCTCGCGAATGATGCGGTCCGCCTCGCTCATGCTCTCGCCGCCCAGAGCGGTCAGGCGAACCGGAGCACGATACTTAACGGCGGCATCGCCCGAATCATCGACTTCGACGTAGCCGCCCTCCTCCAGATGCGCGAGCGTACGCGAGACGGCGGCGCGGGTCACGCCTGCCATGCGAGCCAGGTCGGCACCAGTCAGGCCGTCCTTGCTGCGCTCAAGATAGTACAGGCACATAACGTCGGAGCCCTTGAGGCCCAGCCTTGCGCCCTCAGACGTCTTAATGCGCTGGATCTCCTTGTAGAGACCGCTGATCAGTCCGACAAAGTCCTCGAAACGTGTCTCGTCGCTCTGCTGCATGGGAGACGACCGCCTTTCGCTTGCATAATGCTAACGGGTAAACATCTTAGTCGCATAAGGCGACACCCGTACCCAAATACCCCATTTGTTAACCCATCAACATAAAAACCACCACAAAGGGGACAGGCACCTTTGTGGTGGTTTGGGGCATCAATAGGTTCTAGGCGCCGCTACAGCTCCACGCAAGGATTGTCGCGGGTCACAAGCGTCTTAATGACAACCGTCGCTCCCAGATAGCGCTCAAGCAGCTCGGCTAAGCGATCGATCGCAGCCTGGCAATCCCCCATCCGCTCGGGCTCCACGCACTCAATCGCTAGGAACGCATCGGCCGAATCATCGGACAGCGCCGTGCGAACGCCGTCGCGCCAGTTCCAGCAGCGGCACACAGCGCCCGCATCATCGATGTAGGCGAGCTCGCCGGGCAGCGTCGGATCGTCCGTCTCCTCGCCAAGCGGCAAGAACGCATCGCCACCGTCGGTCACCTTCAGGCGAAGGTCCCCCTCGATCGCATGCAGATCCTCGCCTCCCACGGGCAGCGCGTAGGTCAGCGACACCGTGTTGTAAATATCCACCGCGGGCGTAATGTGGCCCACCGGCTTGCCTTTGAGCACGCGTTTGAGCAAGTTCTCGATCGAGCAGCGCGCGCCTTTCTTGGTCTTGAACAGACGATAGGCCTCGCGCCATGCCCTGACCGGTGCGTTCTCGCTGATAGTGTCGCTGGTCAGATGACGCTCCGCATCGATATTGGCGCGGTCGAGCAACGCCGCAATCGCATCCACGTCCTCTTGAGGAATCTGAGCCGTGGGCTTCATGCCCTCCACGACCACAACACCGACCGCTGCCTGCGGAAACAGCTCCCAGAATGAATCCTCGGCAATAAAGCTCTTCATACGCTCTCCCTTCATTGTGCGCGCCCGAGTGAGGGCGCCTAAACAAAAAGCGCCCTTACAACGGCCACCTTCAAAGTCCTACGGTGCCGTCACAAGAACGCTTGCGCTGTCCCCATCCGGAGAAGGGAACGATATGTCAGGCGTATTGTAACCCGAGTCATCCACACGAGCAAAACCACCACAAAGGTGCCTGTCCCCTTTGTGGTGGATATGGACTCACGGCGAAGCTAGTGGCGGAGTCCCAGCAGGCCGCGGCCGTGATGACGGGCCTCGGCGGACACCTGGGCGTGCGGGCCGGCGGCTTTGACGGACTCGGGCAGGTGCGAGTACTTCTTCTCGAAGTTCTCCTCGAACATCACGGCCAAGTTGTGCGCGGCCTCGTCGTAGCGAGCGGTGCTCTGCCAATACTGGCGCGGCACCAGGATGCCGTCGGGTACGCCGTGGCACGTGGTGGGAATGTCGACGTTAAAGATGTCGTCGTGCACGAACTCGCTGTCCTCGATGGTACCGTCGAGGGCGCGGGCCACCAGGGCGCGCGTGTAGGCAAGCTCGATGCGATGACCCACGCCGTAGCCGCCGCCGATCCAGCCGGTGTTGACCAGGTACACACGCGTGCGGCCGTCGGCGATGCGCTCACCGAGCATCTTGGCATAGACCATGGGGTCGAGCGGCATAAACGGCTCGCCAAACAGCGAAGAGAACGTGGGCGTGGGCTCGGTGACGCCGACCTCGGTGCCGGGGATCTTGGCCGTAAAGCCCGTCACAAAGTGATACATGGCGGCGTCGGCCGTCAGGCGCGAGATGGGCGGCAGCACGCCAAAGGCATCGCAGGTCAGGAAGAGCACGACGCTTGGAGTGGTGCCCATGCCCTTGGTCCACGCGTTGGGAATGTGCTCCACAGGGTATGCCACGCGCGTGTTGTGCGTGATCGAGATGTCGTCGTAGTTGGGCTTGCGGTTCTCGTCGAGCACCACGTTTTCGCAGATCGCGCCAAAGCGGACAGCGTTGAAGATCTCGGGCTCGTGGAACGCGTCCAGGCCCTCGCATTTGGCGTAGCAGCCACCTTCGATGTTGAAGATGCCCATGTCGGACCAACCGTGCTCGTCGTCGCCGATCAGCAGCCGCGTGGGGTTGGCCGAAAGCGTGGTCTTGCCCGTGCCCGAAAGGCCAAAGAACACGGCGGTCTCGTGCGTGACGGGATCCATGCTGGCCGAGCAGTGCATGGGTAGCACGTCGTCCTCGACGGGCAGCAGGTAATTCATGACGCTGAAGATGGACTTTTTGATTTCGCCGGAGTAACCGGTGCCGGCAACCAAAATCACGCGCTCCTGGAAGTTGATGACCACGGCGGCGCTGGAGTTGAGGCCCTTAATGGCGGGATCGCACTGGTAGCCGGGAGCGGCGAGCACGCAGAAGTCCGGCTCGCCGGTGCGTGCGATTTCACGGGCAAGCGGGCGGGCGAGCATCTGCTTAATAAAGAGCGCTTGGCTGGCACGCTCGCAGGCGACAAGCAGGCGACGCGTATGGTTGCGATCGGCACCGGCCATACCGCGAGTGACGAACACATCGCGCTCGTTGAGGTAGTTGACGATACCGGCCTTGATGGCCTCGTAGCTCTCGGCAGAAAGCGGGCGGTTGACGGCACCCCAGGCAATCTTGTCGTGAACATCGGGGGTGTCAACGATAAAGCGGTCATTGGGGGAACGACCAGTGCGCTCCCCCGTCTCGATCACCAGCGCGCCGTTGGATGCCATGCGGCCTTCTTCGCGGCGGATGGCGTGCTCGACGAGCTCCGCGGCGGATAGATCGACCAGCAGACGGGGCTGATTCTCGGCGGGATCTTCGACCAGCGCAATACCAAAGTTGGACAGAACTTCTGCAGGGGTAACACCAGGCATGGGGCCTCCTTTAAAAGCGCGACACGTGGACGCGGCGCGCACTTTACTCACGTAAAGCCCGTTGTACCCGATATGCAAAAACGTTTTTGCGGCAACGGCGAAGCGCCCGCCCAACGGTCAAAAATCGCAGGCAAGCGGCCTAGTCGTTAGGGACGCTTTTAAACGACTAGTCATTGGGGACACTCTTGAACAGACAACATTCAAGGAGTGTCCCCGGATGCCGGCACTTAGGGACGTTCCCAAAGTGCCGGCACATAAGGAACGTCCCTAAGTGCCGACTACAGCGGCAGGCCTTGGCCGAGCATGGCTATGGCGCTCATCAGGACCAGCATGCCGGCGGCGTAGGGCAGGACGGCGCCCAGGAGTTCGGCATCCTTACCGCGCACGAGCACGGCGGCAAGACCAATGGCGAGGGTCTGCGGCGAGATCATCTTACCGGCGGCGACGCCCAGGGCGTTCAACGCGACCATCCAGTAGTCGCTCACACCCAGCGCAGTGGCAGCCTGGCTCTGAATGGGGCCAAACAGCATGCCCGAGGACGTGCCCGAGCCGGTCACAAACGCACCGACTGCGCCGATCCACGGAGCCAGAATCGGGTACAGCCCACCGGCGACGGCGATGCAGAACGCGCTGATCGAAGAGATCATGCCCGCATAGCCCATCACCTTGGCACAGCCCAGCACCGAAAGCATCGTGATCACCGTCGGCATCATCTGCTTCACAGTCGCGGCCAGCACCTCGCCCATCATGCGTGGCGAAGCACCCTGAATGGCACCGCCGGCAAACGCCGCCAGGAAAATCCAGACGCCCGGCGTGTTGATCCACGAAAACGTAAGCGTACCGGGATTCTCACCGCAATACACCTGCACGTGGCTCGCAAACGGCGCGAGCGCGGCATGTACAGCGGGCACCAGGTTAGACGTGCCCAGCAGCAACACAAAGATCAGGATGAAGCACGACCAGGCCGAAAGCGCCGACTTAACGGTGAGCTTCTCCCCCGCCTCGATATTCATGTGAAAGCGTGCGTCCAGACGCCCCGACTTCTCGGCACGCATGGCAAGCGCAGCTGTCAGCGCGAGCGAAACGATGGATCCTACGACCACGGCCAGCTCGGGGCCCACAAACATGGCAACGACCAGAGCCGCGCCGACAAACGACACGCCGGAGAGCAACGCCACGCCGGCAACACCGTGCAGACGCTCGCCCACACTCGCGGCATTGCCCTGGTCATCGGCAACACGGCCCGCAACCAGCACAATAAATAGCGGCATCACCACAAAGAACGGCGCGAGCTGCACCAGCTGAACGGTCGCTAGGTGAAGGGAATCCAAACCCACCAGGTCGGCAACGGACACCGTGGGGATGCCGATGGAGCCGTAGGGCGTGGGCACGCCGTTGGCCAGCAGGCAGATGAGCACGGCAGGCACGGCCTCAAAGCCCAGGCCCGCGAGCATGCCGGCGGGAATGGCGACAGCGGTACCGAAGCCGGCCATGCCCTCCATAAAGCCACCGAAGCACCAAGCCACGAGCAGCGCCAGCAGACGGCGGTCGCTGCTGATGGAGGTGATCATGCTGCCGATCACGTCCATGGCGCCCGTACGAACGCACAGGTTATACGTGAACACCGCGGCGATGATCACCAGGACGATGGGCCACAGAGCCATCAAAAAACCTTCGAGCGAGGCGGTCGCGATCTGCGCTGCCGGCAGGTGCCACCATGCGAAGGCAAGCAAGCACGAAAGGACAAACGATCCGATAGCGGCCTTCCAAGCTGGCCATTTAAAGCACAGCAGCATCACGACCAGCCAAATAATCGGCACAAGAGCCAGTAAGAATGCGGCGACGTCCATAGGTAGAAGCTCCTTGGTACCGCGTGGGCGGCATCGGGGGTGTCACAAAACTTTAACAGGATACCGCACGTTTACCGACAAATTACAGCCGCCCGCCGAAATTATTGAACAATCCGTTCAAAAACACGAGCGAACACCGTCGCGTCTATACTAAAGCGCAGCAATAGAAAGGACTCCGCTTTGAGTATCACGCCCCTCGATAGCATTCGCCGCGCCATCGCCCGCCGCAACGGCACCTCCAACCCCGCTGCATCGAAGGACGGCGCCGCGAAGGCCCAGGGCGGCCGCATCGAGAACGGCCTCTTCCCTGCCTCGCACACTGCCGAGGAACTCGCACGCATCCAAGAGCTGAGTCAGCGCAACGCCGGCGGGCCCGATAGCAGCCAAGCCACACGTCGCCGGCGCGAACGCGATCGGGAGCCCGGCCCCGTCCGCCGCATGGTCAACGCTTGGTGGAACCGTCTGCTCGGCGCCGTCTACGGCGGCGGGTTCTCCATGCAGGAAGCGGAATACGAGGAGCACGCCACCCGCCGCGATTACCTTTGGAACGCTCTCGGCACCGCCGTGTGGGGCTTGGCGTTTCCGCTGCTCACCATCGTGTCCACACAGCTCGTGGGCGCCGAAGAAGCCGGCAAGTTCTCCATCGCCTTTGTCACCGGCACGCTCATCATGATCGCGTGCAACTACGGCGTGCGCAATTTCCAGGTCTCGGACATCGACGAAAAGACGTCCTTCGCCTCCTACCAGCTCAATCGTTGGATCTGCGGAGCGCTCGCCCTAGGCTGCGGCCTCATGTATAGCAGCGCCCGCGGCTATGACGCGCAGATGGCGACGATCGGCCTGGGCGTCTACCTGTATAAGGTCATCGACGGCGTCGCCGACGTGTACGAAGGCCGCCTGCAGCAGGCCGACAAACTCTACTTGGCTGGAATGAGCCAAACGCTACGCTCCGTCGGCGTCATCGCGGTCTTCAGCGTGGCGCTGTTCCTCACGCGCAGCATGCCCATCGCGGCCATGGACATGGGTGTCACCGCGATCGCCTCGCTCGTGCTGGTCACCGCGCCGCTCGCCCTGCTCGAGACCGAAAAATCGCGCCGCGTGAGCCTGCGCGAGGTCGGCCACCTGTTTGTCCAGTGCGCCCCGCTCTTTGGTGCACTGTTCCTGTTCAACCTTATCGAGAGCATGCCCAAGTTTGTGATGGAAGGCACGCTGGCATACAAATATCAGCTGTACTTTAATGCCCTGTTCTTTCCTGCGCAGGCTATTTTGCTGAGCATTGGATTTATCTATAAACCGCAGCTCCTGCGCTTGTCGAACATTTGGGCTAATCCTCGCAAGCGTCGTCGCTTTGACCTGATTATTGTTGCCGTTATGGCGCTGATCGTGGTCATCACCGGCATGTGCGCCGCATTTATGGCAGGTCCCGGTATTCCCCTCATGAGCTTTATGTACGGCCTCAGCTTTGAGCGCTACCGTACGCTGGCGCTGCTGATGGTCGTCGCCGGCGGCGTCACCGCGGCCATCGACTTTATCTACGCCATCATCACGGTGCTACGCCACGCTAGAGACGTCACCAAGATCTACCTGATCTGCTTCGCCGTAAGCGTGGTGCTGCCGGTGATCCTGATTAAGCTGCTGGGTCTGATGGGCGCTGTAGTGAGCTACCTAGCCATCATGGCCCTACTCCTGGTGCTGCTGATAATCGAGTACCGCCGCATCCGCCAACGCATCGAACGCGACCGCAACCCATACGGCGCCTAATTAGCTGCCCGGTCACCGGAATTTGCGATGGAATCACCCCGTCTGGGGTCTCGTTGCGGACAATATTCATCACGCAAAACTAAGTGAGTAGACTTTTACCGAATCCCCGACCACACCAACAGAGCACAAGTCTGTGACCTGCGGTTTTATTGAGGCAAATATGTTGGGTGCTCGGCATTTCCAAAAAAGTCTACTCACTTAGCAAGCGGGCAGCCAAAAAAGAACCGCCGCGACGTCGTTTGACTCCGTTGCGACGGTTTTTCGAGCATTTTCGCGCTGTCGAGGACGCAGACGCTCCTCATTTCTAGCGCTTACCGAGCAAGAAGGCGCTACTCTCCGAAAGTAGTCAAAAAAGCCCCGTCCCAAATTAGCTACGGTAGATCGGCGGAACAAGGTTATTCGCCCGGGTTGATGTTCGCGTAGAACTCGGCCCCGTCGTCCAGGCGCAGGATGCCCACGCGGCCGAACTCGGAGCCGGTGGCGGCGGCGCAGTCGATGTCGATGCGATCGGGCACACCAGCAGTGTCCTCGCCGCCCAAGCGCACGATCTGCCCGCGTCCCGATTCCTCATCGAGCCCCGCCAGACCACCGACCTCGCAATAGCGCCCAAGCGATACCGTGGGCGTGTGACCGCTCACCACGACCGGGCCCTTGCCCTCGGCAGAAAGCAGCCCGGTCGACGCATCCCAATAGCCATGACGAATCCACAGCAGGTCATCGGACGACTGCACCGCGAGCATCTGCTGCAGCAGCTCGCGATCGGCACCCACCGCTCCAACGCCATCGGCACAATCGACGCCATGCTCAAGCAAAAACGCGCGCGCCGCCTTCATCTCGATTCCAGCATGTACCAGCAGATACGGGCGCTCCTCGGTCTCGACCACTGCGTAGAGCGGCAGCGCGGCCATCCATCGCACGAGCTCCTCGTATGCCTCAAATTCCATGTCGTTGAGCTGCTCGCGCGTCGTCCAACCACCGTTGATATCCCAGGTCTCGGCATCGAGCGGATCCTGGCCAATGATGGCATCGAGCATGATCTGCTCGTGATTACCCTTGAGCACGTGGGCGTTGGGCAGCGAGCGCACGAGCTTAATAACGCCGACCGGATCGGGCCCGCGATCGATCATGTCGCCCAGCACGTACAGCGTGTCGTCGGACGTCAACGAGATCTTAGACAGGGCTTCGTCAAGCGCACGCACGTGCCCGTGAGCATCAGATGTCACATAGATCGCCATGGTACGCCTCTCCTTGCATTGCGGCCGAAGCCCGGCGCCGCAACTAAAACTTCAAGTTGAACTTAAACGTTACCCATTGTACTCCGTTGCAATAAAGCTGGAAAGGGTTTCCGAGCAGAGGCAAAGACGGCAGCCGTCTATGACGATATCGCGCACGCCCGCAATCCAACCCCATAAACCCACCATCTTTGGGTACAAATAACCGCAGGCAACTGACCGTGCCACGCCAACCAACCAGGAGCGGACACCATCCATGAACCAGATCCTTCTCTTTATCGGCCTCGTCATCATTCTGTGTCTGACCATCAAACCCGTCGGCAAAAAGCTCCCCTTCCCCACCCTGCTCATCTTTATCGCGCTCGGCATGCTGTTGGGCGTCAACGGCCCGGCGCATATCGACTTTAGCGACTATGCGCTCACCGAAACCGTCTGCAGCACGGCGCTGCTGTTCATCATGTTCTACGGCGGCTTTAACACCAATATCGACCGTGCCAAACCCGTCGCTGTGCCGGCGGTGCTGCTGAGCACGCTCGGCGTCGTCATCACTGCCGGCATCACCGGCGTGTTCGCCCACTTCGCGCTGGGGTTCGACTGGATCGACGGCCTGCTGTTGGGATCGGTCGTGGCATCCACCGACGCGGCCAGCGTCTTTAGCGTGCTGCGCGAGCACAACCTTTCGCTGAAGGGCGGCACCGACTCGCTGCTCGAGGTCGAATCGGGCTCCAACGACCCCGTCGCCTACATGCTCACCGCCGTGCTCGCCACACTCGCGGCCGGCGGCGACATTAACATCCCCGTGCTGCTGGCCAAGCAGATTATCCTGGGCGTGGGCCTGGGCCTCGCCATCGGCTGGGCGGCGGGCCGCCTGATTGAACGCGCGCACGCAACGGCCGAGGGCGCGCAGACCATCTATTTGTTCGCCGTGGCCATCGTCGCCTACGCGCTGCCGAGCTACCTGGGCGGCAACGGCTTTTTGGCTGTATACCTGGCCGGCATTGTGCTGGGCGCCAGCGACATCACCGGCAAAGTCGAGATGGCGCACTTCTTTGACACCCTCACCGAGATGGCCGAGATGACGATCTTCTTCTTGCTCGGCCTGCTCGTAACGCCCGCACGCCTGCCGCAGATGCTGCTGCCGGGCCTGGCACTCATGGCGTTCATGCTCTTCGTGAGCCGCCCCATCGCCGTCGGCGTGCTCCTAGCGCCCTTTAAGACGAATCCCCGCCAGGTCGCGCTCGTAAGCTGGGCGGGCCTACGCGGAGCGGCTTCGGTCGTCTTTAGTCTCTTTGCCGTAGTGGCCGGCGTTCCCGGCGGACACGACCTATTTGACCTGGTGTTTGCGATTGCCGTGTCGAGCATTGTGGTGCAGGGCTCGCTGCTGCCGGCGGTGGCGAAGAAGCTCGATATGATCGATGCGACCGGCGACGTGCGTCGCACCTTTAACGACTACCGCGACGAAGACGGCATGTCGTTCGTCAAGCTCAAAGTAGGCGCTGGACATCCGTTTGCCGGACGCTCGCTCGCCGACATTGGCAGCGCAACGAACATGCTGGTGGTCCTGGTACTGCGCGACGGTGCGCACCCGGTGTTGCCCAACGGCGATACCGTAATTGAGGAAGGCGACCTATTGGTGATGGCTGCCCCGACGTTTGAAGAGCGTGCCGAGGTTACGCTGCGCGAGGTCACCGTGACGCCCCACGGTCACCTGGCCGGCCAGCGCCTGCGCGATGTGCCGCAAGGCAAGCATCCGTTTATTGTGGTGATGCTCAAGCGCGAAGGCCAAACGATCATCCCCGACGGCAACACCCTAATATACGCCGGCGACGAAGCCGTCATCGCCACGCTCGCGTCGTAGCGGGCAGGAGGTAGCTAATTTGCGACGAAGAGATCAAGCGCCTAGAAAGCCTCATGCCTTCGCTCGCAGATTTGGATTTGCCTGAGGAGTAAAGCACCCCTCCCCCATGTAACCATCCTGCAAATCATAGCGGCGCAGTCGAGTTTTACCGTGATGCGGTCGCGCCTGGCGCTCCACTGTGCTAAAGTATCCCGAACGTTCAAACGACTACGAGGGGGAACTAGAAGATGGCACGTGTGCACAACTTCTCAGCTGGCCCGGCCGCGCTGCCTACCAGCGTGCTCGCCGAGATCGCCGACGAGATGATGGACTACCGCGGTTGTGGCATGTCCGTGCTCGAGATGAGCCATCGATCTAGCATGTACCAGCAGATTATCGACGACGTCGAGGCAACCCTGCGTCGTCTGCTGAGCATCCCCGACAACTACCGTGTCCTGTTTTTGCAGGGCGGCGCCACGCTGCAGTTTGCGGGCATCCCCATGAACCTCATGCGCCGCGGGCGCGCCGGCTACATCGTGACCGGCAACTTTGCCAACAAGGCATACAAAGAAGCCGCCAAGTACGGCGAGGCCGTGCTGCTCGCGAGCTCCAAGGACACCAATTTCGACCGCATACCCACCATGGCCGACGTCAACGCGCGCATTGCCGCCGAGGCCGCAAGCAACGGGCTCGACTACGTCTACATCTGCCAGAACAACACCATCTTTGGCACCATGTACCACGAGCTGCCCAACTGCGGCGACGTACCGCTGGTCGCCGATGTCTCGAGCTGCTTTCTGTCGCAGCCGCTCGACGTTGAGCGCTACGGGCTCATTTACGCCGGCGCGCAGAAAAACGCCGGCGCCGCGGGCGTGACCGTGGTCATCGTGCGCGACGACCTCATCGCAGATGGCTCCGCCTTTGCGCAAACGCCGCAGTACATGGACCTCAAGGCCCAGGCCGCCAAGGGCTCCATGCTCAACACGCCCAACACCTTTGGTATCTACGTATGCGGCAAGGTGTTCCGTTGGGTTGAGAAAACCGGCGGACTTGCCGCCATGGCCGAGCGCAACTGGGCCAAGGCCAATCTGCTCTATGACCTGCTCGAGCACAGCGAGCTGTTCCATAGCACTACGCAGGCCGACAGCCGCTCCATCGCCAACGTCACCTTCCGCACCGGCGACGCCGAACTCGACGCGGCCTTTGTCGCAGGCGCGGCCGGGCACCAGATTCAAAACGTCAAGGGCCATCGCCTGGTGGGCGGTATGCGCGCCAGCGTCTACAACGCCGTAACCATGGAAGACGTGCAGGCACTGGCCTCGTACATGAAGGACTTCGAAGCGCAGCATAGTTTGAGCCCGCGATCTAACTAGCCCGCAACGCGCGGGCCGACCAGCCACTTCAAACCACTTGTTTTAGACAAACCTGCTAAGGAGTTTTTCCATGCGTAAGATTAAGACCATCGACGACATCACTAAAGACGGCAAAGTCGAGTTTGGCGAGGGCTACGAATTTGTGAGCACCGCCGAAGAGGCCGACGCCATCCTGATGCGCTCGACCGACCTGCACGGCTACGAGCTGCCCGAGGGCATCCGCGCCATCGCCCGCTGCGGCGCCGGCGTCAACAACATCCCCGTCGAGGAGTACGCCAAGAAGGGCGTCGTCGTCTTTAACTCCCCCGGCGCCAACAGCAACGCCGTCAAGGAGCTCGTCCTAGGCATGCTGGTGCTCTCGAGCCGCGGCGTGGTGCAATCGATGAACTGGGTGCGCGACAACGCCGACGATCCCGAGATCCAGGTCGATGCCGAGAAGGCCAAGAAGGCCTTTGTGGGCCGCGAGCTCAAGGGCAAGCGCATCGGCGTCATCGGCCTGGGCAACGTGGGCTCCAAGGTAGCCAACGCCTGCGTCGATCTGGGCATGGACGTCTACGGCTACGATCCGTTCATTTCCGTCGAGCACGCATGGGTGCTGAGCCGCGAAGTGCAGCGCGTAGGCACGCTCGAGGACCTGTGCCGCGGCTGCGACTACCTCACCGTGCACGTACCCAGCAAGGCCGACACCATCGGTATGATCAGCACCCAGCAGATCGATCTGCTGGCACCCGACGCCGTGCTCATCAACTACGCGCGAGAGACCATCATCGACGAAGACGCCGTCGACGCCGCCCTGCGCGAGGGCAAGCTCAGCTGGTTTAGCTGCGACTTCGCCACGCCCAAGACGGTCAAGATGCCCAATACGTTTATCACCACGCATTCGGGCGCCGGCACCGGTGAGGCTGAAGCCAACTGCGCAGACATGGCCATCAGCGAGCTCAAGGATTACCTGGAGAACGGCAACATCGCACATAGCGTCAACTACCCCACCTGCAGCATGGGCAAGGCGCGCGCCGCAAGCCGCATCGCCTGCCTGCACGCCAACGTGCCCAACATGATCGGCCAGATCACGGCCATTCTTGCCAAGGACAACGCCAACGTGCAGCGTATGACCAACGAGTCCGCTGGCGAGAACGCCTACACCATGTTCGACACCGACGAGCACCTGGACAGCAGCACCATCGAGGCGCTCAAGCAGATTCCGTCGATGTATCGCGTGCGCGTGATCAAGTAGCGCCGACTGACCTGACGGGCAGCTCCCCATGTGGCCTGCCCGTCACTGACATTGAATGCCCGCGGGGGTGCCTTTCGCACGAGAGGCGCCCCCGTTTTTGTGAGCGCTCCATTAAGTGCACCGAGCCGCTTCTTGGCATACAATCTGTATGTTGACCTAACTATCTGTGAGGTGCCTATGGTTGATACAGATTTTGCTTGGCGGCTTACGCAGGGGCTCGTGCGGATCGACAGTTCCGACCCAGGTGCGTATGAGGGCGAGATTGAACGCTATATCAAAGCGTTGGTTGAGGAACGGTTAGCGCAGCTGAGCCATCCGGTACTCGATGCCGTGCAGATTGCAGAGCACGAAGTACTCCCCGGGCGCCGCAACCTTATGGTCACCGTGCCGGGACTGAGCGACGAGCCACGGCTCGTCTATATCTGCCATATGGATACCGTTACGCTGGGCGATGGCTGGGACGCGGACATTCCGCCGCTCGGAGCGATCGTGCGCAACGATAAACTCTATGGCCGCGGTGCCTGCGATATGAAGGGTGGCCTGGCCTGCGCCATTGCCGCACTGGTCCATACGCTCGAGCGCGTGGCGGCAGAAGGCGAGCTGCCCCGCCGTGGCTTCTCACTCATTTGCTCGGTCGACGAGGAGGACTTTATGCGCGGCTCAGAGGCAGCCATCGATGCCGGCTGGGTCGGCTCGCGTGAATGGGTGCTGGACACCGAGCCCACCGACGGACAGATCCAGGTGGCGCACAAGGGGCGCACGTGGTTCGAGATTGAAATGGCTGGCGTAACGGCGCATGCGAGCCAGCCGTGGAAGGGCGCGGATGCCGTCGCCGCCATGGCCGAGGTCGTGTGTTCGCTCCGTCGCGCGTTTGTGGCGCTGCCCGCGCACGATGAGCTGGGGCCTTCGACCATCACGTTTGGCCAAATCGAGGGCGGATATCGCCCCTATGTCGTGCCCGACCGCGCCAAAGTCTGGGTCGACATGCGTCTGACCCCGCCGACCGATACGGCCGCCGCAATCAATATGGTCGAGCATGCTATTGCCGCCGCCGAGGCCGCGGTTCCCGGTTGCCACGGCAGCTACGCCGTGACGGGCGACCGCCCCGCTATCGAGCGCGATCCGGTCTCTCCCCTTCTAGCTGCACTCAAGTGCGCAGCAGACGATGTAACGGGCACGGACACGACCGTCGGCTTCTTTACCGGCTACACCGACACTGCCGTCATTGCCGGCAAGACGGGTAACCGTAGCTGCATGAGCTATGGCCCAGGCTCGCTCGCACTCGCCCACAAGCCCAACGAATATGTGCCCCACGCCGACATCGTTCGCTGCCAGAGTGTGCTCATCGCGCTCGCCGACAACACGCTCTGGGGCGCGGATGGCCAAGTTGGGGCATAATAAGCCGCGAACAAACCAACTCGTGCGTTAGGACCGCCCATGAAAGCACTTCCGTTTCCCTGCATCCGCCCGGCTCAGGACCGCGTGCTCGAGGCGTTGCCCGCAATGGGCAGCATCCTGAGCGGCAACGATGCTCTGCGCGGAGCCATTGCCGATGGCCTGATGCTCAAGGACCCGGGTGCGGCGTATTACGTGTACGAATGCTCGGGGGAGCCGGGGCGCGTGACGGGCGTTGTGGCGATCTGCCCGGTTGGTGCGCTGGCGGGCGGCGACGCGGTTGCCGCCGATACGGCCGCCGCTGCGCGCGCATTCGCCGACCTCAAGGTACAGCCCCGTCCCGTAACGCTCGCCTACGAGGCCTCGCCCGTCATGGATATCATCCTGGGCGCCGCCAAAGAGGGCGCCTCGCTCTACGCCGTCACCGATCCTGCGGGCATTACACACCGCGTGTGGGAGGTTAAGCGCGAGGACGCCGTCGGCGCCATCCGTGCCATGCTCGACCAGGCGCCGGAGCCGGTACTGGCCGACGACCCTGCCTACGCTGGCGCACTAGTCGGGGTATCACAGCTCCTGGCCGATGAGGCCCGTTCCGCCGGAACGTACACCGGCAAGGAGCCGTTCAACTTTACCGTTGCCGCGCTCTTCCCCGCTGCGCAGGTCAGCGGCGGCGCACCGCAGGTTCCGACGGGTCTGCTCACGCACCAAGTCGCGCGGTTCTAGCAAGACCAGACCGCGCAGCACAAAAATCGGCAGCTCAACAAACAGGGGGCGGAGATGCAGCAGGTACATGCATCTCCGCCCCTTTTGCGTCGAGAAGTTATGCCGGCGACCCGAGCCGCCACGCTCGCGTTATCCGCGCTGCGGACCTGCAGTAGCCACAAGCGGTTCAAGGCCCAGCTCGCGTGCGTAACCCTCCTGCGTAAAAATCTCAATCAGCTCAAACGTGTCGGATTCGTCGTCAAACGCAAAGTGCAGCACCGAGCAGTTGCCCGGCACGCGTTCGCGCTCGTCTGCCGCCGCGCCCCGCACGTGGTCCAAAAACTCCTTGATAGCCGAGCCGTGGCTCACCGCGAGCACGCACTCGTGGTCCGGACGTCGCATAAGCTCGGTCAGCGTCGCCACCATGCGCTCACGCACCTGCATCTGGCCCTCGCCGCCAAACTGACGATAGAAATCGCGCCACGGGCGCTCGGGCATAAGCATCACGCGCTCGGCCTCAAAGTCGCCAAAGAACCACTCGCGCAGACCGTCCAGGCGCTCGTACGCCAAGCCCGGCCACAGGTTGGCGATAGTCTGCTCGGTGCGATGAAGCGTGGAGGTGTAGGCATGATCGGGCTCAATGCCGCGCGCACGTAAAAACATGCCGGCGCGCGCCGCCTGGTCGCAACCCAACTGCGTAAGCGGCGAGTCACTCCACCCCTGAATGATACGCTTAAGGTTGAATATCGTCTGTCCATGACGGACCAGATACAGATCTTTATTCATAGGGGTCCTTTCGTTCGTTACCAATCAAGGAGCGAAAACGCACCGTCGCAATAGCCAAAATGAAGCACGGCACCGTTGTCGGGTAGCTCTCCCCTGCCAGTCACATACTCAAGAAACTCCTGGCAGGAAGAGCCGTGGGAGACTGCCAGCACACAGTCGTGCTGCGGCCTGGCCATGATGTGGGACAGCGCCGCGACCATGCGCGACTGGAGCTCGCCTTCAGACTCGCCACCAAAGGCCACCGGATAATCACCCCAGGGCTGCGGCGGCATCTCGCGATTTGATGTACCCTCCAGCGAGCCCAAATGCCACTCGCGCAGGTCATCGACCAGCTCTATCGAGCAGCCCTCACCAGCAATTAGCTCAGCCGTATGCCGCGCCCGGCCCAACGGCGAGGAATACACACGGTCAAAGGTCACGCCACGCGCCTCAAACGCCGCGCGCGTCGCCAGCGCCTGCTCGCGCCCGCGCGCCGTAAGCGGCGAATCGTGCCCACCCTGCAAAATGTTCTGCACATTGAGCTCAGTCTGCCCATGCCGCACCAAATACAAATCTGCCACACGTCCTCCCCTCGCACCACCGCAAAGGGGACAGGTACCTTTGTGGTGGTTTACCGCCGGATCACACCACGGTGACGCTCAGCTACACCAGTACGTCGGCAAGCGGGCGCTTGGGTACGTGGTGCACCTGCGCCTCGTCACGCCAGTAATTAATAGAGCCGTCGGGGTTGGAATCGATCGCATCGATAACTTGAGTCTCGGCCGGAACGCCAAACGCCATGATCAGCTTGAGCTCATATTTGTCGTTATCGAGCCCCATGGCATCGATCGCGCGGGGCGTAAAGGCCTTGAACATACAGGCTGCCACCTCGGGCGTGGCGCTGCGGGCGGCGAGCATCATCGTCTGCGCGGCAATGCCCGTGTCGACCTCGGTAATGGGAGCGGCTGGCTTGCCCGGAACGGCGCGCTCAGCCAAAATCGCGATGTAGCCGGTCGGGCGCTCACCCTCGGCAGGACCCGGCCAATCCTTAAGCGCACCGGCCCATGCAAGCTCATCAAATACACGCGCGCAATCCACGGCACCGCTCACCACATGAAAACGCAGACGCTGAGCATTGGCGCCGCAGGGAGTCAGGTGAGCCAGCTCTGCCAGCTCGAGCAAAAACTCACGCGGCACGCGCATGGACTCGTCAAAACGGCGGCACGTACGGGCACGACGGACCAGCGCATCAAACGCTTCCAAGCCGAGCTTTTCGCAACCCTGCTCTGCCATCGATTCGACACTCGACGGCGCCTCGGGAACTGCTTCGTTCATAGGGACCCCCAATACAAGCCAATTGTCCTTAGGAAAATCTAACCTAAAACGTAGGCAATAACGAACAGGGCTGCAATGTTCTACACCTGTTGAATAGAAAATCGCAACGTGGGGAACAACGGAAACAATTCGGGGCCTTTGGGTTACGTTTCGCCCTCTCCGACCCATACGCCAGCGCCTTTAGGCGATACTGGTTGTAACGATCAAGGCTTACGCCGCACGGAAAGGAGACATTATGGGCATCTTTAAGAACGATGACCAAAAATCGAGCCAGTTTGGATTTGACGAGAAAAGCATGGCGGGCAAAGCCGTCAAGGCCGTGCGCTGGATTTACGCCATCACGGGCGTCTTGGCGCTCGTCGCCGGCATCGCACTGCTGTTTGCGCCCGCCAAGTCCCTCGTCTTCCTAACGACCGTCTTGGGCTTCTACTTTGTGATCACGGCCGCGATCAGGCTGTTTACCGCTGTTTTCGAGCCGCTGCTGCCCACCGGCTGGCGCGTGACGAGCATCATCTCCAACCTACTCATTATCTTGGGCGGCGTCATAATCCTGCGCAACCAGGCCTTCTCGACCGCGACGCTCACCACGATGGTGATTATCGTGGCCGGCTTTGGCTGGATCGTCGAAGGTGTCATGTCCATTCTGGAGTCCGAGCTTTCGTCCAACCGTGCCCTCGCCATCCTGAGCGGCGCGCTCTCCATCATCGCCGGCATGTTCGTGTTTATCTATCCGCTGTGGTCGGCCAAGATGCTCGTCATCTTTAGCGGCGCCGCACTGCTGGTGTTTGGCGTAACGCTGATTGTTCGCGCTATTCAATTTGGCAAACTGGTGCACTAGATGCCGCGAACGCTCTTTATTGATGCAGACGCCTGCCCGGTCACGCGCGAGTCGATTGACTGCGCGCGGCGGGCGGGCGTCGCCGTTGTTATCGCCGGCAACAGCACGCAAAACCTAGAACGGCACATTCGCCGCGACGACCCGCGCGATGCTGAGCACGCGCGACGCGGATTTTGGGTCACGACGCTCGATGTGAGCGTGGGCGCCGACAGCGCCGACTTTGCCATTGTCGAACGCCTGCAGGCGGGCGACGTGGTCGTGACGCAGGACATTGGCCTGGCGAGCATGGTGCTCGGCCGCGATGCCGCCGCAATCGGTGTGCGCGGGCGTGTGTACGACAAAGCAACCATCGACATGCAGCTGTTTATTCGTCACGAGGAAAAGAAGGTGCGTCGCGCTGGCGGTCGCACCCGCGGGCCGGCAGCCTTCACCAGCGAAGACCGCGCCCGCTTTAAGCGCAACCTCACCGAGCTGCTGCACTAACCAAGGTAGATTTTCGGGACATGCCCGGAAATCTACCCTTTTGTTTTGGCAGCGGAAATGCCCTGGTCACAGGGGTAGATCGTAAGACATGTCCCAATAATCTACTTAAAGGCCAACGGCGGAGAGGATGAGGCCCCAGCCGGCACCGATGACGTACATCATGATCAGGAACAGGACGTTTTCGCGGGCGCTGCGGTTGGTGCGGAACAGCACCAGGTAGCCCACACCGGCAGAGATGAGCGTGCCGGCGAGCATCGGCGCCAGCTGTAGCGCGCCCTCCAGGTACAGTTGTGTGATGACGACGCTGGCCGAGCAGTTGGGGATCAGGCCGACAAGCGCCGAACCCAGGACGGCGAGCGTCTCGTTGCCACGCAGGAACTGCTCGATCGCGGACTCGCCGAAGGTCTCGAGCACGGCGACCAGAATCAGCGTCACCAGAAAAATGAATACCGATACCTGCACGGTGTGCGAGATGGCGCTGCGAATAATCGACAGGAGGGGCGCGCTCTCGTGAGAGTGGGAGTGACCGTGGCCATCATGGTGTTCATGCTCGCCCCCATGACCGTGATCGTGTCCATGTCCGTGTTCGTACTCGTCCTCGTCTTCATCGCAACCGCAATGGTCGCGCTCGCACAGCTCATGGATGTGATCGGCGCTCACGCCCGCCTCGGCCACTTCATCAATGATGTCGCCCCCGGTATGGTCGTCGTGCGCGCAGTTCACATGAGCCGGATTGGAAGCGGTCCCCAGCACGGTACGGCGAATCGCCGCATGCGCGCGAGCGTTACGACGCAGGCCGCGAATGGCCGCGTCCACGATAAAGCCCGTGACCAGCGCGATCAGTGCCTTCGAAGCCAAAAGCATCGCCATGGTCTGCACGGGAACCTGCTCGGCAAGTAGCAGCGGCAGCATCTCGTCGGAGGTCGAAAGGAACACCGCCACCAACGTGCCCAAGGTCACGACGCGACCGGCGTACAGCGTTGCCGCCATGGCCGAAAAGCCGCACTGCGGCACCATACCCAGCAACGAGCCAACCACGGGACCTGCGGCGCCGGCGCGCTTGATGGCCCCGTTAACGCGGTCGCCCGCGACGTGCTCAAGTGTCTCGAGGGCCAGATACGTCACCAACAAAAACGGCACAAGCGAGAGCGTGTCCTTGCCGGCGTCGAGCAGAATATCAATCAGCAAATCCATGACGGATGGAACCTTTCGTGTCTTTCGGCAGCATTGTAAAAGTCCTAGCGGTCAACTAGGGTATTGTAGTTGTCCTAGGCGCGATGCCAATAGTTGCCCATGGTAAACTATCATCTCGCCACATCTCAATGAACCCGAGCCGCGCGGTGCGGCCCGTCCAAGGAGCAGTTATATGAACGTTTCACAAGCACTCGAATACGAGCGCCAGCCGTTTATTCCCATGTTTATCTATGGCGATCACGGCGCCATGGAGTCCGAGCGCCAGAAGGGCGAGGAGGCCCTTAAGGTGCTCGAAACCGAGTACTTTACCGCCGAGGGCGACCCCAGCTTCGACTTTGCCACCGTGCGCGACCTGGCTGACCGCAACCGCGACCTGTGCGACCAGATTGGCGAGGCACGCCTGCGCAACGTGACGCCCGCGACGCTTTCGCGCGGCCTGTCCGATGCCGACACCTGCGCCGCCATCGGCAAGATGCAAAAGCGCACCGCCGCGTCCGTTATGCGCGAGATCCGCGGCGACCGCGACGCGCTCGGCGTCGCCTACGCTCGCAAGCCCATCCAAGGCACGGTGCTGGGCATCGACATCGAGACCACCGGTCGCGCGCCCGAGCGCGGCTACATCATCAACGTGGGCTGGGAAATCATGGACCTCACCAGCGACGCCGTGCCGCATGACGCCGAGGCGCATTACTGCGGCCTGCCCGACATCTACCGCGGCGAGGATGTGCCGTTGTCGAATATCCACCATATCACCTGGGACGACATCGACGGCAAAAAGCCGTTCCGCGAGAACAAGGAACTGCAGAAGCAGCTGCTCAAGCTTATGAAGAAGTACCCGTACATGGCGCATAACGCCGCGTTCGAGGACAGCTGGTTCAAAATTCATCTGGACGGTTACGCCGAGGCACGCCGCGCCGGCAAGATCATCGTCATCGACTCGCGCCAGATCTGCCGCAGCCTGGATGCCGACGTCCGCTCGCTCCCCCGCGAATCCGCCCCCGCCGCGCTCGAGAACTGGGCGCGCCGCCGTGGAACCCTCGCCGCCGACGCCAACGAGCAGCATCTGGGCCTGGACGACACCGACCTCATGCTCCGCACCGTCCAAGCCGAGTTCAACCTCAAGAACCTATTCGCCAAGTAGAAACGCCTGCGACAAACCCCGGCGTAGATCACGAGCGGTCTCGCAGCGGGAAACCCCGCAGTGGGGCCGCCCTACGTTCCACAGATAGATTTGCCATCACAAATTCTGAACACTCATTGCGAACGATTTCGGCCAATTCCCGACACGTAATTCGTTGTCGGATGGTGATGCGTCGATATCAAATGTGCGGCAATTGAGTATTTATATGCTATAGCTAAGCTGCGAAAACTTTTATTTAGGGCATACCAACTCATAATTGCGTCAAGCTTTTGGACAGCATTTGGTTAGACCTCTAAAACGGCTTTTCCACTCAGCGCCGTCAACACGGCATTAGCTGACACGATATATATCATGAGTATCGTATTGTCACATACCACTGCAAAAGCGGTCTACCAGGCCGCGCATTCGGTGTCTGCGAAAGGCATCGAGTCCTGTAGCCCTGCCGCGATTTACGGATCATGTCCCACCGGAACGTTCCTTGACGCAGCCGCAGAATGGCTCACCAAACATGATGTTTCCCTCGACACAAATGATTCCCTCGAGGTGATGGTGTTTGATCGCAGGAATGCGCGCTATGCAATGAACTGTCAATGCCACGTTTCTTCAAAACGATTCTCGAACTCACGCTTTATAGAGCTCAAAGATGGCATCTTCATTGTTGGCGTTGAGCTTTGCGCACTTCAGGCCGCCACCTATCTTTCTTTTCGCGAACTAGTGGAGTACTACTTTGAACTGTGCGGCGCTTATTCCCTTGGAACCGACTCTTCCACCTCCTATACCGAGCGTTTCGCGCTCACCTCGACCGAGAGGTTAAAGCAGTTCTTTAATTCCATTACCAGATGCGACGGTCTGGCCCTTGCCCGAAAGGCGATCCAATGTGTGCGCGACGGATGCCGGTCTCCTATGGAAACAGCCTTTGTCATGATGTTAACGCTGCCCAAAAGCGAAGGAGGGCTTGGTATTAAGGGAATTGAGACCGATTACGAGGTGCAGGTCACCACTGCCGCAAAGAATCTCACGAGACGCAAAAAGTTCTTTATGGATGCGTATCTAAAGAAATCTCGCACAGACATTGAATACAACGGTTTTTATCATGACGCGGAAGAAGACCGCGCCATCGATGAGGAGCGCAAGAATGCACTTGCGTCCATGGGGTACGGAATCATCACCGTCAGCCGTTATTCCTTTATGCATGCCAGCTCTTTTGTTAGGGTCATGGAAGCAATCCAGCGGAAAGAGGGCGTACGCCCCTCGCGTCTGCCAAAAGACTTTCAAATCATGCAAGAGGACCTGAGACAGTTTGTGCTCAGAAGGTTTATAGAAGAGAAAAAGCGAATTCAGAAGCAGCTTCGCCAGGATTCCGAAGAGCGTCAACGAATCGACCTCGAAAAAGCAACACTCGAAGGCATCACGCTGGATGACCCGACAATTAATGAAGTTGCAGCAATCGATGACATGCAGACTGTCGAATCCGACAGCCCATCATTTGCCCAAACAAGCAGTCTCACGCCCGAGGGCAAGGTCTTCGGTGCCGGAAACTAGGCCGGCTAACAAGGTGGGTACCCTAACGATGTGCAAAATTGCGAGTATTCAGCAAGGTCGGGTGTCTATCACCCTCGAGTGGATCCAAATGTGAAGCGAAATCACTCTTGCGTGAGAGCGTTAGGCAACATTTGAGGAAGAACTCATCGGATTAACACCCTAAGATAACTCTTGAACTGCATTATATGACCTGCAATAAATTAGCGGACCCCCTATAGTTGCAGAATACTCCATTTTTTGCACGGCACGAGGGTACCCACCTTGGCATCGACTATCAAAAAACGCTCAGTCCGGGATCTCGTCACCTATTCCCCATCATTTTGTACAACGAATTACCTGAACGTCATTGACATATGAACATGCACTCATATAATCGAAAGTAAATTATATGAGCGCATGTTCATATGAAAGGATATTGCAATGAGCATCCGCGTTGATGAAACGAAACTCGACATCGAGGCCACCGAACCCGCGATCCCGACCACCTGCTCGCCCGAGGACCTTCCCGACGAGGAGCTTCTCTACGACCTCGCCGACCTGTTCAAGGTCTTCAGCGACACCACGCGCATCAAGATCCTCTATGCCCTCATGGGCCGCGAGCTCTGCGTGGCAGACATCGCCGAAGCGACCGAAACCTCGCAGTCCGCGGTGTCGCACCAGCTGCGCACACTCAAGCAGTCGCACCTGGTTAAATTCCGGCGCGACGGGCGCAATATCCTCTACTCGCTCGCCGACGACCACGTCTACACCATGCTCAACCAGGGCATGAGCCACATCTGCGAATAGCAGCCAACCACGGTACCAGCGCGGCCTGCACCCAAGCCGCAAATACAGGGAAAGGAACCCACCATGAAAAAGCAGTTTAAGCTCGATGAGATCGACTGCGCCAACTGTGCGCGCGAGCTTCAGGACGAGCTGGCCAAGCTCGAGGGCGTCAAATCCGTGTCCGTCAACTTTATGACCCAGAAGCTGACGCTCGAGGCCGATGACGCCGAGTTCGACGAGGTCCTCGACCGCGTTGTGGAGTTCACCGCCGACGCCGAGCCGGACTGCGAGATTATTCTCTAGCCCAGGTTTACGCCAACCTGCAAGGCCGCGCTTGCTGCGGCCTTTGCTCGCGAAATTATATGAGCGAATGTTCATACATTCAAATGGGAGGATACGAGTCATGGCCACCGCCGACCCCAAAAAGAAAAAGAAGAAGCGCAAGAAAAAAGAATCACTCGAGCATAAGCGCAACCGCATCCTGGTAGCGCTGGGCATTTTTGCCGTGGTGTACGCCCTCGATGAGTTCGGCACCCTTACCGCCGCATTCGGCACCCCGGGTGACGTCTATGCCAGCTTTGTGCTGTTCCTCGTGCCGTTTTTGATTGCCGGCTACGACGTACTGCAAAAGGCATTCAATAACATCCGCCGCGGCAAGGCCTTCGACGAGAGCTTCCTCATGGCCGTCGCGACCATCGGCGCGTTTGCCATGGTGCTCTTCCCCGATACCGGCCCGCACATGGCCGAAGGCGCCGCCGTCATGCTGTTCTACCAGGTCGGCGAGCTGTTTCAGGCGTACGCCGTGGGCAAGAGCCGCAAGTCGATCAGTGCCATGATGGACATCGCGCCCGACTACGCTAACGTCGAGCAGCCCGACGGCACACTCGAGCAGGTCTTCCCCGATGACATCGCCGTCGGCACCGTGATCGTGGTCAAGCCCGGTGAGCGCGTGCCTATCGACGGCGTCATCGTCGAGGGCGAAACCCAGCTCGACACCGCCGCCCTTACCGGTGAGTCGGTCCCCCGCCCGGCCAAAACCGGAGACGATATCATCAGCGGCTGCATCAACATGACGGGGCTCATCCACGTGCGCACCACCAAGCCCTTTGGCGAGTCCACCGTCGCACGCGTCCTGGAACTCGTGGAGAATGCCAGCGAAAAGAAGGCACGCACCGAGAACTTCATCACGCGCTTTGCCCGCATCTACACGCCCGCCGTCACCGGCGCTGCCGCGGTGCTCGCGCTCGGCGGTGGCCTGGTCACCGGTGCCTGGTCCGACTGGATTCTGCGCGGCCTGACCTTCTTGGTCGTCAGCTGCCCGTGCGCGTTGGTGATCAGCGTGCCGCTCAGTTTTTTTGGCGGCATCGGCGGCGCGTCCAAGCTGGGCGTTCTCATCAAGGGTTCTAACTACCTCGAGACGCTCGCCGACGTGGACACCGTCGTCTTTGACAAGACGGGCACCCTCACCAACGGCACGTTCTCGGTGGTCGCGGTACACCCCGAGGCCGGCTATACCGAGCAGTCGTTGCTCGAAGTCGCAGCCCTTGCTGAGTCGTTCTCCGATCACCCCATCGCGCAGTCCGTACGTGTCGCCTACCAGGGCGAGGTCGACCCCAAGCGCGTAAGCGACTCCACCAACGACGCGGGCCATGGCGTGACGGCAACCATCGACGGCAAGCGCGTCGTCGTTGGCAACGCAAAGATGCTCGCCGCGGCCGGAGTCGAAGCGCCCGATTGCGAGGTCATCGGAACGATTCTGCATGTGCTCGTTGATGGCGTGTACGCCGGCCACATCGTGATTGCAGACACCGTCAAGGCCGATGCTGAGCAAACGATTCGCGACCTGCACGCCGCCGGTGTCAAGCGCACCGTCATGCTCACGGGCGACCGCGAGGAGGTTGCGGCGTCTGTGGCCAAGCAACTCAGTCTCGACGAGTTCCACGCGCAGCTGCTGCCGGGCGATAAGGTCGAGCGCGTCGAGGCGCTGCTTGCAACCGAGAGTGGCAAGGGCAAGCTCGCCTTTGTGGGCGACGGCATCAACGATGCGCCCGTGCTTACGCGCGCCGATGTGGGCATTGCCATGGGCGCTATGGGTTCTGACGCTGCGATCGAGGCCGCCGATGTCGTGCTCATGGACGACAAGCCGTCCAACATTTCCCGCGCGATCCGCGTGGCACGCAAGACCATGGCGATTGTTTGGCAGAACATCATCTTTGCGCTGGGCATTAAGCTGCTGATCCTTGTGCTGGCAGCGCTGGGCATCGCCAACATGTGGCTTGCCGTGTTCGGCGACGTAGGCGTGGCGATCATCGCCATCCTGAACGCCATGCGCGCGATGGGTGTCAAGAACCTGTAGCACTCGTGGTCCCTCCGGCCGGGGCCGGGCTTGGTTTTGAAAACGTCCTCACGCATGAGGCCCGTCTTTCCTGCTCCTGCGGAGCAACGGAAAGGCGGGCCTCGCGCTGCGGAGTGTTTTCAAAACCAAGCCCGGCCCCGGCCTGCGGTGACACAGCTGGCGGTTCTTAGGCATCGCTTGCTGGCGGGGTTCCTTGTCTGAGTTGGACTTAGTTGGTGGGGCCACTCGTCTCGGTCGCTGTCCCGCACCGTTCCGGCGCGGGAGGCGCGCCGCTGCGGGAGTGCTAGTCGGTCATTGTTGGCGCCGAAGCACCGTCCCGTCCCAGCATCGCCCTCAGCTTCTCGAAGCTTTCCTCGCTTAGGCAGTGCTCCATGTGGCAGCCCTCTTGCGACGCGACCTCAGCCGAAACACCCGCATCCTCTAGCAGCCCCACGAAAAAGCAGTGACGCTCCCACATTTGACGAGCGACCTCCAGACCACGCTCCGTCAGATGAACATCTCGCTTGCCCATTTCGACATAGCCGTTGCTTTCCAACGTCGCCATGGCCTTGGAAACGCTCGCCTTAGTTACACCGAGGTACTCCGCAACGTCGATCGAGCGCACGACGCCCTGACGTTCCGACAGAACGTAGATCGATTCGAGATAGTCTTCTCCGGATTCACGTAGGGCCATGGGCCGCCTTTCGCGATGATTGCTAGTTAGCCTTTGGATACTTTCCACGGCTAACTTTACCGCAAAAGTTGCCCATGTCTTACTACTTTGTCTAAAAGTTAGCCGTGTTTCACAAAACGTGCGGGACGAAAACAAAATGGGGACGCCCCGCAAGGAGTGTCCCCCAGCTGCCGGCAGAAAAGGAGCATCCCTAAGTGCCGAGCCGCAGTTATAACAGTCCAAAGTGCTTCGCGGCGTTGTAGATTCCGTCGTCGTCCACGGCGGTCGTCACATAGGTCGCCGCAGCTTTCACCGTGTCCTGTGCGTTACCCATGGCCACGCTCGTGCCCACGGCGGAAAACATCGATAGGTCGTTCTCGCCGTCGCCAAAGGCGATCGCCTCGCTCGCGTCGATATCCAGACGCTCCAGCGTCGCCGCCACACCCAGGTCCTTGCCGCCGTTAGCGGGAATAATGTCGCAGAACAGGTCACACCAGCGCGTGGCGAGCGAATGCGACACGGCATCGGTCACGACATGCTCGCCGGCCGGATCAACAAAGGCGCAAAACTGGTAGACCGGTGCGTCAAAGGCGTGCTCAAACGGCTCCTCGTGATAGACGATTCCCGCGTTGCTGCCAGCCGTCACCACGCGCTCGGACAGGCGGTTCACAAACGAGTTCTCGCCCTGCATGCACAGCGAGTCATAGCACCCCTGCGCCACCTGGTCCACGATCACCGCAACGTCGTCTGGATCGATCGGACAGCTGCGGTAAACCCCCTCGGCATCAAAGCAGTGCTGACCCGAGAGCGTAATGTACGCATCCCAACCCAGGTCGAACAGCCAATCCGGCATCTGGTAGGTCGGGCGACCCGTGGCGATTACGCACGCGATCCCCTGCTCGCGAAAGCTGTCGAGCACCCGCTGCGTCGACGCCGGAATCTGGTGGGTCTTAAAACTCAGCAGCGTGCCGTCGATATCGAAAAATGCGGCTTTGATCATTCTCGCCTACTCCTCGCCCTCGAGCTTTTCGCTCGCCTCGAGCCACGCCATCTCCAGCTCGTCCATGGCAGCGTGAGCCTCGTCGATCTTTGCCTGCTGCTCGCCGAGCGCCGTGTAGTTGGTGGGATCGACTTGGGCCATTGCTGCCTCGGCCTCCTCAACGCGGGTGCGCTGCGTCTCCATCTTGCGCTCGAGCGAACTCACCTCGCGGCGGAGCTTCTGGCGCTCGGCGTTGGACAGGCCGTTGGGCTGACCGCTCGACTTGGGCTTTTCGGCCGCAGCTGCCGCGGCACCGGTGTCGAACGTGCCGGTCTTGGCGCTCGGCGCGCCCACGGGCTCGCCCTCGGCGGTAGCGTTGCACAGGCGCAGGTACTGGTCCACGCCACCGGGCATATGCGTCAGGTGGCCGTCGAGCAGCGCCCACTGCTGGTCGGTCACGCGCTCCATCAAAAAGCGGTCGTGCGTCACCAGGATCAGCGTGCCGGGCCAGCCGTCCAGCAGGTCCTCGACAATCGCGAGCATGTCGGTATCCAGGTCGTTGCCCGGCTCGTCCAGGATGAGCACGTTGGGCTCGTCCAGAATCGTCAGCAACAGCGACAGGCGACGGCGCTGGCCGCCCGAAAGATCGCCGATGCGGCTCCAGAGCTGCTGCGTCGTAAAGCCCAGACGTTCGCAGAGCTTCTCGGGCGAAGTCTCCTTGCCGTCGATGACGTAGTACTTCTTATAGTTGCCGAGCACCTCGCGGATCGTGTCGCCCATGTAGGGCTTGAGCTCCTCGAGCTGCTGCGACAGCACGCCAAAGCGCACTGTCTGGCCAATCTTCACGCGGCCGCGCGTGGGTTCAATCTTGCCCTGGATCACGTCGAGCAGCGTCGACTTACCGGCGCCGTTCTCGCCCAAAAGGCCATAGCGGTCGCCCGCACCAATGAGCCAGGTCACATCGGTGAGCACCTGCTTGGGCGCGCCGTCGGTATCGGCATAGCCGGCATCCACGTCGACCACATCGATAACCTGCTTGCCCAAGCGGCTCACGGCCAGGCGCTTGAGCTCCAGCTCGTCACGCACGGGCGGCACGTCGGCGATCAGCTCACGAGCGGCATCCACGCGAAACTTGGGCTTGGTGGAACGAGCCTGGGCACCGCGGCTCAGCCACGCGAGCTCCTTGCGCGCCATGTTGCGACGGCGCTCCTCGGTAACGGCGGCCATGCGGTCGCGCTCCACGCGCTGCAGGATGTATGCCGAATAGCCGCCCTCGAAGGGATCGACCTGGCCGTCGTGGACCTCCCACATGCTGGTGCAGACCTCGTCCAAGAACCAGCGGTCGTGCGTGACCACGAGCATGGCACCCTGGCCGCGCTGCCAGCGGGCCTTTAAGTGACGCGCGAGCCAGTTGATGGTGCGCATATCCAGGTGGTTGGTGGGCTCGTCGAGCATGAGCACGTCGTAATCGCCGATCAGCAAGCGCGCGAGGTCCACGCGACGGCGCTGACCGCCCGAAAGCTCGCCCACCGTGCCCTCCCAGGGCACATCGCTGATGAGGCCGGCGAGGATCTGGCGCGTGCGGGGGCTCGACGCCCACTCGTACTCGGGGGCGTCGCCCACAACGGCATGATGCACGGTATCAGTATCGACCAGGTTGTCCTTTTGGCCGAGCAGACCGATCGTCGTGCCGCGGCGGTGCGTCACGCGTCCGTCATCGGGCTCCAGCGTGCCGGCGAGCACGCTCAGCAGCGTCGACTTGCCGTCGCCGTTTTTACCGACAATACCAATACGGTCGCCCTCGCCCACGCCGAGCGTCACGCTATCGAAAATATGCTTGGTGGGAAACTCTAGGCTGACGGAATCGCATCCCAAAAGAATCGCCATATGCCCTGCTCCTTCGTAGAAATTCAACGTTGTCCATAATAGCAGCGAAAAGGCGGGCCGCACACGACACAAAAAGGCGGGCCATCTCCCAAAAGAGATGACCCGCCTCTCCAATCAGTCCCGTGGCAACCGTGGCCGCCGCGGGCCTCAAGCATGTCCCGGACTAGGAGAACATGCCGGTGAGGTAATCATTCAGCCGCTTATCCTTGGGCCGTTGGAAAATCTCGTCAGTCTCGTCGTACTCGACCATATCGCCCATGTAGAAGAACGCCGTGCGGTTGGACACACGCGACGCCTGCTCCATGTTGTGCGTCACGATGACGATGGCGCGGTCGGCAACGATCGATGACATCAGGTCCTCGATCGCCAGCGTCGAGATGGGGTCGAGCGCCGAGCAGGGCTCGTCGAACAAGATCACGTCGGGGTTGAGCGCCAGCGTGCGCGCGATGCACAGGCGCTGCTGCTGACCGCCCGAAAGCGCATAGGCGCTCTTGTCGAGCTTGTCCTTGACCTCGTCCCACAGCGCCGCGCCGCGCAGGCTCTCCTCGACCATGCGGTCGAGTTCGTCGCGGTCGGTGATGCCGTGGCGCCTAGGCGCAAACGTGATGTTGTCGCGAATGGACTTGCGAAACGGGTTGGGCTGCTGGAACACCATGCCAATGGAGCGACGCAACTCGTAGGTGTTCTCGGTCTTGGTGTTCACGTTGCGCCCGCGATAGTTGATCTCGCCCTCCACGCGGCAGCCACGAATCTCGCGATTCATAAGGTTGAGGCTACGCAAGAAGGTCGACTTGCCGCAACCCGAAGGCCCAATGAGCGCCGTGATCTCGCCCTTGTGGAAGTCGAGCGACGTATTGTGCAGTGCATGGTGGTCGCCATAGTACACGTTGACGTCCTTGGTGGAGAGCACAACCTCGTCGCTCACGGCCTTGCCGCTCACGCGCACGCGCTTCTCGCTCTCCCCCACGCTCGACAGGAAGTCCCGGGTGTCGGACGATGCCGCTTCGGTTGCGGGCGTTACATTCATCTCGCTCATTCGGCCGTCATCTTCCTTGCCAGTTGCTTGCCCACAATGCGGGCGATTACGTTAAACAGCAGCACGCAAATCATCAGCAGTGCAGCGGTGCCCCAGACGATCTGCTGGGCCTCGGGGCTGCCCTCGCCATAGATCTTGTAGATGTGCACGGCGAGCGACTCGCCGGGACGGAACACGTTCCAAGCGCAGGTGGGGCTCGACAGGTTAAAGCTCAAGAAGTTCAGGCGAACCGGCGAGCTCATACCCGAGGTAAAAAGCAGTGCTGCGGCCTCGCCAAACACGCGACCGGCCGAAAGCACGATGCCGGTCACGATGGCAGGCATGGCCTCGGGGATCAGGATGTGCAGCGTGGCTTCCCAGCGAGTGAGGCCCATGGCCAGGCACGCATCGCGCTGGGCCTGCGGCACGTCCTCGAGCGCCTGCTGGATCACGCGCACCAGGATGGGGATGTTGAACATGGTGAGCGCGACGGCGCCGGAGATGATGGAGTACTTCCAGCCCAGCTGCACCGAGAACACCAGAAAACCGAACATGCCGACGACGATGGAAGGCAGCGAGGACAACGTCTCGATGGCGGTGGAGGCGATGTCGCGGATGGGTCCGTCCGGCGCGTACTCAACCAAAAAGACCGCTCCGCCCAGACTGATGGGCACCGAGATGATCAGGGTGATCAGCAGCAGGTAGAACGAGTCGAACAGCTGGTAGAGCACGCCGCCCTGCGTTCCGTTGGCGCGCGACGGCTCCGTGAGAAAGCCCGGCTGGAACAGCGTCGAGACGCCCTCAAACAGGATATAGGCCACCATGGAAACGACGATGAGCATGACGATGGCGACGATCGCCGTCAGCACGCCCGTGGCGATGCGGTCCTGCTTTTGGACGCGCCCGAGTCTCGCCTCGTCAATGTGGATGCGCGTGCTAGCCACGAGCCTTCGCCCCCTTGCGGCCAATGAGATGGATGATCAGGATGAAGATGAGGCTCATGCCCATCAGCAGCAGACCGAGCGCCCACAGAACATCGTCCTGGGCCGAGCCCTCGGCATAGACCGCCATAGACGTGGTGAGCGTGGTGGTGATGGTGGACGCCGGCGACAGCAGCGACGTCGGCATGGCCTCGATACCGCCGATGACCATGCGCACGGCGAGCGTCTCGCCAAAGGCGCGGGTCATGCCAAGGATGACCGCGGTCATGAGCGACGGCATGGCGGACTTGAGCACCACGTGCCAGATGGTCTGCCAGCGGGTATAGCCCAGCGCGAGCGAGCCCTGTCGGTAGCTGTCGGGCACGGCGCGCAGGCCATCGACCGAAAGCGTGGTCATGGTCGGCAGGATCATGACGGCCAGCACGATGGCGCCGGGCAAGATGCCCAGGCCCGTGCTCACGTGGAAAACGCTCTTCATAAGACCGACGACCACGTGAAAACCGATCAGGCCAAAGACGACCGAGGGGATGCCGGTCAAAAGCTCAATGAGCGGCTGAAAGATCTTAGAGCCAAACTTAGGGCTAATCTCGACCGCAAAGATGGCAGAGCCGATGGCGATGGGCAGCGCGATGAGCGTGGAGAGCACCATGACCGCAAACGAGGTGACAATCAGGGGCAGGGCGCCGGTGTAGGGCAGGCCGCTTTCGGCTGTGTTGGCCAGGTCCCACTTGGTGCCGGTGAAGAACTCGACGACCGAAACGCCGTCCTTGAGAAAAGCCGAGAGGCCCTTTTGGGCGACCATAAAGATGAGCGCGGCAACGACAAGCGTCACGAGCGCAACGCACGCGCCCGTGACGCCCAGGCCCACGTTCTCAAGGTCGCGCTTTGGCAGCTGTTTTGCCATTGCAAACCTTTCCGGGGCGATTACTTATTTAGCGGAGACCTTGCCGCTGGCGTCCTTGACGACCTTCATGGCAGAGACGGGGATAAAGCCCTGCTCCTCGACGAGCTTGCCCTGGACGTCATCGGAAAGCATGAACTCCAGGAAGGCCTTGGTGGCCTCGTCGGCATCCTTAGCGCAGTACATGTGCTCGGTAGCCCAGATCTTGAAGGAGTCGTCGGTGACATTCTTGCTCTTGGGCTCGACGCCCTCGACCTTGATGGCGTTGAACTTGGAGTCATCAAAGTGCGAGAAGTCGAGGTAGGAGATGGCGTTGTCGGTACTGCCCATCTGAGTCTGGACATCGCCGGACTTGTCGAGTTCGGCGTCGCCCTTAAAGTCGACGGCCTCGTCGCCAAAAACGGCGGCCTCGAAGGTGGCACGGGTGCCGGAGCCGGCCTTGCGGTTGAGGACGACGATCTTGGCGTCGTCGCCGCCGACCTCCTTCCAGTTGGTGATCTGACCGGAGAAGATACCCTTGAGCTGCTCGAGGGACAGGTCGTCGACCTTGACGTTCTTGGAGACGACGGGGCCCATGCCCACGACGGCGACCTCGTGGTCGACGAGGTTCTTGACTTGATCGGCCTCAAGCTTGGTCTCGGCGAAGACGTCGGAGTTGCCGATGGTGACGGTGCCGGCGGCGACAGCGGTCAGGCCCTTGCCCGAACCGTTACCCGAGCCGGAGACGGAGACATCGGGGTTGGCGTCCATGAACTTCTCGGCAGCGGCCTCGACGAGAGCCTGGAACGAAGAGGCACCGTCGTAGGTCACCTCGCCGGAGACGGACTCGGCAGCAGCGGCGCTACCCTTGTCGGCGGCATCGGATGCGCCGGAGCCGCCGCACCCAACGAGACCGAGACCGACGATGCTGGCAAGACCACCAGCGAGGCCGAGGAACTGACGACGAGAATAAGCCTGATCGAGCATGATCTTCCTTTCATACATGCGATTCGCGGGCACCCTGCCCGCTTTGCTGTTTGGAAAGATACGGCCTCGATCGGGCAGTGCCCGCGCCAACTGCGGTTTCTTACGGTCATTTGATAGACCCTTACCGCAAGCGCAGCACGGCCTTTACAAACGAATAACAAACCCGCCACCAAGCATGACCCGCCTTTTACACCAATAAAAACAAAGTTGCGGTGAAATAGTTCCTGCTTGGCCATCAAATGGCCCATTCTAGGAACTATTCCACCGCAACTTAGATTGGGAAACCGCGAGACCTTAAAGCTCTAATTCATTCAAACGGAGGATCGCAACAATATAGATCTTGAGCGCCTGCTTGAGCTGTTCCTCGTTGGCGCACTCGTTGGGGCCGTGCATCTGGCCGCCCCACGAGGGCAGCTCCAGGCCGGTCTCCTCGGGGCCAAACGAGACGGCGCGGGCAAAGTTGCGCGCGTACGTGCCGCCGCCCATGGCAAAGGGTTCAGCATGCTTGCCGGTGAACTCGTTATAGGTATCGATAAGCGCCTTCACGGCCGGATCATCGGCAGAGACCGAGAACGGCACCTTCGCGCGACCCAGCTGGCACGTCACGCCGAAACGGCCCACGAGCGGGTCGAGCTGCTCGCGGATGGTATCGGCACTCGTGCTGTCGGGGAAGCGCACGTCGATGACCTGCTCGATATGGCCATCCGCCACGCGGATGACGCCAGCGTTGCAGGTAAGCGGGCCAAACGCCGAACTCGTCGCATCGATACCCAGGCCGCGGCCATAGGCGTCCGCATGCACAAAGGCCAAAAACTTGACAAACTCGTGCTCGGCGGGCGTCAACAGGCGCTTGTCACGGGCGCCAAACGCGTCCTCGGCCTCGCGCAGATACGCCACGATCAGGCCGACAGCGTTGATAGTGCCCTCAGGCATCGAGGCATGACCGCCAATGCCGTGGGCAAAAATCTGCGCATGCCCGTTATCGAGTGTCGTGATCTCAAGGCGATCGGCGTTCTCGACCGGCGCCGGCAGCTCATCGGCGGCAATCGCGAGCTCGCAGATGGACTGCGACGGAATGGCATTGCTCGCCTCGGCGCCGCTCCACGACACGATGCGCCCGCCGTCGATCTTGGAGCTCACGAACGTCGCCCCAAACTGGCCCTTCTCGGCATTGCAGACCGGGAACTCGGCATCGGGCGTAAACAAAAAGTCGGGGTCTGCGTGGTTCTCCAGATAATGGTGAACGTCGGACATGCCCACTTCCTCATCGCAGCCCAGCAGCGCGCGGAAAGCATAGCGCGGGGTAATGCCGTGCTTGAGCAGATAAGCGCCGGCGTAGAGCGACAGCACCGCCGGACCCTTGTCGTCAATCACGCCGCGACCGAGCAGCCAGCCCTCGCGGCGCTCCATCGCAAACGGGTCGGTGTTCCAACCGGGGCCAGCGGGAACCACGTCCACGTGGCAGATAGTCGCGAGCTGCTTGTCGCCGCGACCCGGGATATCGGCGATTCCCACATAGCCCCCGTCGTCGCTCGTCTGATAGCCGAGCTTTTGCGCAATGCCGAGCGCGCAATCGAGCGCGTCACGGACCGGGCGGCCAAACGGCGCACCGGGCTCCGCATCGGCAGCAACGGCCACGGACGGATAGCTCACCAGTTGTTCGATATCGGCAACGACATCCTCCCAGACCTCGTCGACATACTCGGCAACGCTCTGCTCCACCTGATTCATGAACGACCTCCTTACCAATGAGCGACGGGTACGCCCGCCCCTCACATTATGTCTATTAGATAGCGAAAAGTTTAGCAAGCTCGGCCACCGAGTGCACCACCGCATCGGCGCCCGCGGCCTCGTGCTCCCCCGGCGCTGCCGCGCCCGAATAGATGCCGATGCACGGCACGCCCATCGCGTGCGCGCCCTCCACATCGTTAAAGCGATCGCCGATCATCACGGCATCGTCGGCCGTCGCGCCGAGCGCCGCCAGGGCATCGCGAACCGAATCGGCCTTGGTCTCGCGTCCCTGCGGCGGATTCATGCCAACCACAGCTTCGAACTGGCAAAGCCCCAGCTCATGAACCATATCGATGCACTTCGCCTCCATGCGAGACGTCGCCACGGCCATACGCTTGCCCTGGGCGGCCAACCCATCCAGCAGCTCGGGGACCCCATCGAACACGGGGTACTCCTCCGGCCCCAGCTCATCAAAAAAGGCGCGGTACTCGTCGGCCACCACAAGCGACTCCTCGCGGGAAAAGCCGTAAAAGTCGTGAAAGCTCTTCCACAGGGGCGGCCCGATCATACGGCGCAGATCACCCATCTGCGCCTCCGAAAACCCGCGCGCAGCCAGCGTCTTGCGCGTCGAGGTCATCACTGCCCGGCCCGTATCTGCCACCGTGCCGTCAAAATCGAACAACACGACCGGCCGTTTGCCTATCTCCAACGCCTCCATCGGCATTCCTCTTCCCCAGTTGACGATTTCCACACCGACACTTCAAACTGTTGACTATTCAACAATTGAACCTAGTAATGTGGAACGACTCTACTATACTTGTCGCACTTTGCTCTCAGAAGGCGGCGCGCAAGCGCCCCAACGAAAGGTGCAATTATGTCTTTTGCCATCATAACCGACTCCACGTCGGACATCTCCCCCGCCCACGCTCAAGAGCTCGGCATTTACGTGATTCCGCTGCATGTGATTATCGAGGGCGAGGACCTGCTCGACCAGGTGCAGATTACCGCCGAGGAATACGTCGCGCGCATGGCCGGCTCCGAGCAACTGCCGCACACCTCGCAGCCGAGCGCCGGCGAGTTCAAGGCACTCTTTGACCGCGTGCTCGCCGACGGCCATGATAGCGCCATCTTTATCTCACTGTGCAGCGAGTGGTCCGCCTGCTATGCCAACGCCAGCCTGACGGCCGAAACGCACGAACTCGACGTGCGCTGCATCGACTCGCGCACCGGCTCGGGTGCCGAGGGCCTGCTGGTGGAGTACGCGCTGGCCATGCGCGAGGACGGCCGCAGCCTGGACGAGACCGAGGCGCAGATCCGCGCGACGCTGCCCGACGCCCACCTGCTGCTGATTCCCCGCACGCTCGAGAACCTCGTTAAGAACGGCCGCGCGCCCAAGCTCGCCGGCCAGCTCACGCAGATGCTCAACATTCGCCTGGCCGTTTCGCCGGAGTGGAAATCGGGCGAGATCAAGGCCATCAAGAAGGGCCGCGGCGCCAAGCGCATCGTCGTCAACACCATGGCCGACTGCCTCGCGTTTTTGGCTGAGCATCCGGGTTCAAGCGTGCGCGTGCTCACGACCGGCGCCGCCGAGGAGCAAGAGCTCGTCAGCCAAGCGCTCGCAGGCCAAGACTATGTAGACGCCGGCACCGGCCCCATCGGCTGCACCATCGCCACCCATGTAGGCATCGACGCCATCGCCATCAGCTACTGCCCCCGCTACCAGCCAACTCACTAGGGACGTCCACATCAGTTGCGGTGAAATAGGGACTGTTTTTGGCTTATCGGCCGCAAATCAATCCCTATTCCACCGCAACCTAGAAGCAGTTCATTTGGGACGGGGCTAAAAAGACTGGTATCAAACGTTTCAGACCAGTCTTTTTAGCCCCGTCCCATTTTAGCTACTCACATCAACCCGCTGAGCGCAATGTCGACGGCCTCGTTGAGGTCGTCGGTGATGTGCACCAGCTCCGGATCGAGCGGGCTGATCATACCGGCGTCCATCACCGGGCCGTTAAGCCAGTCGAATAGGCCCTGCCAGTACTCGCTGCCTACCAGTACAAGCGGCATGCGCTTGACCTTATGCGTCTGCACCAGCGTGAGCACCTCGAACATCTCGTCGAGCGTGCCAAACCCGCCGGGAAACACAATAGCGCCCGAACTGTATTTGACGAACATGGTCTTGCGCACAAAGAAGTAGCGGAAGTCCATACCGAGGTTCACGTATTTGTTGAGCCCCTGCTCGTGCGGCAGTTCAATGCCCAAACCAACTGACTTGCCGTTGACACTCGCCGCTCCCCTGTTGGCCGCTTCCATGATGCCGGGGCCGCCACCGGTGATAACCGCCACGCCGCGCTGAGCAATCTTACGGCCGACGGTGCGCGCCGCCTTGTAGGCCGGGTCCGTCTTGGGCGTGCGGGCGCTGCCGAAGATGGTCACTGCGGGTCCGAGCTCGGCCAGCGCGCCAAAACCATCGACAAACTCGGCCTGGATGCGCAGCACGCGCCACGGATCGGCATGCAGCCAGTCGGTCGACTCCTCGGGCGCCAGCAGGTTGGCGTAGGTGTTGTCCTTAGGAATCATGGGGCCGCGCATGACCACGGGGCCGCGGCGGTACGTCTCGTCGTAGGCAGGCTCGCCCTCGACGTTCTCATTCTTAATCATGGGTACTCCTATCGGGAAAAAGAAAAGCGGGCGGGGTCGACGCCATGCGCCAAACACCCGCCCGAACATCAACTATTCGGTATGGTACCCACGATGCATCAAGTGCTTGCAAGCTATCGGTCAGCGGTCGCGCAGCCGGTGTCAGCAAATGTGACGAGCGGTTGCCGCTCAGCCTTTGCCATTGCCCACGCTCTGCAAGCGTGTCTGTCGCCCTTAGTAATCCACCGCGGCAGGGCTATTCATCCAGTCGCTCACAAACGCACCGTAACGGCCCTCGATAATGGCCTGGCGAGCACGCTGCATAAGGTTGAGCAGGTAGTAGATGTTGTGCATCGACAGCAAAATGCCGCCGAGCATCTCCTTCTGCGTGACCATGTGACGGATGAGCGCGCGGCTGTAACCGCCCGTGCACACCGGACAGGTGCAGGTGGGATCGATGGGACCATCGTCGTGCGCAAAACGCGCGTTGCGGAAGTTAAGGCGACCTTCACTGGAGAATGCCGTGCCCATGCGGCCGGTGCGCGTCGGCAGCACGCAGTCGAACATATCGATGCCCACACCCACACCGCGCACGAGGGTGGTGGGGTTGCCGACGCCCATCAGGTAGCGCGGCTTGTGCTTGGGCATGTACTCGCTTACGAGCGGTGCCAAGGTCTCGAACATGGTCTCGTGGTCCTCGCCCACCGAGTAGCCGCCGATGCCGTAACCGGGGAAGTCGCCGCACTCCTCCAGATGACGCAGCGAGCGCAGGCGCAGGTCCAGGTGCATGCCGCCCTGAACGATGCCAAAGAGCGCCTGGTCATCGCGGGTATGCGCCTTATAACAGCGCTCGGCCCACATGCTCGACAGCTCCACGGCGCGCTCAACGTAAGCGCGCGTGGCGGGATAGCCCGGGCACTGGTCGAGCTGCATGCAGATGTCGGAGCCGAGCTTCATAGCGATTTCCATGTTGTCCTCGGGCGTCCAGAACACATGGCGGCCATCGTAATCGTTGACGATAAAGCGCACGCCCTCGTCAGTGAGCTTGACGGCATCGTTGTGGCTGAAGACCTGGAAACCGCCCGAGTCGGTGAGGATAGGGCCGTGCCAGTTCATAAACTTGTGCAGGCCGCCCAGCTCGGCGATGGTGTCCTCGCCGGGACGCATGGACAGGTGGTAGGTGTTGGCAAGCACGATCTGGGCGCCGAGCTGCTTGACAGTCTCGGTAGGAATGCCCTTGACGTTTGCCTTGGTGCCCACGGGCATAAAGATCGGCGTCTCGATGTCGCCGTGCGGGGTGTGCAGCACGCCGGCGCGCGCATGCGTCGTCGGGTCCTCTGCGATCAGGTCGAATTTAAAAAGGCTCTGGTCCATAAACTGGAACTCCTTGGTTGCGGTTCATACGCAAACCATTATACGGGCAACCCGCAAAGAGCACCGACTCGACAGAAACTGGTGCAAAGGAAACCTGCCCACTTGCACCAATGCACCAGGATAAAAATGATCCGTTTTCCTCCGTCCCCAACGGATCATTTCCGACGGCGAAAACCCGCCAGATCGAGCAAGGTGCCTTCAAGCAAAATGGCGCCGCAGGTTGAGCATAAGTCAGCGAGCGGGCCGCATTTGAGACAAGGTGACGTGAAACGAAAGGGCGCTGACCTTCTGGTCGCGCCCTTGAAGTTGAACGTCAGATTGTCCAAATGCGGCCCGCGCAGCGTCGAGCCGTTACGCGGTTTGGTAAAACCGCGTAACCCCTAAGGCCGCTGGCCCATGCCACCCTCGAGGGTGACGGTCTCGCCGTTCATGTACTTAAAGTCGGGACCGCAGAGCTGAACGACAACGCGGCCGATTTCCTTCTCGACGTCGCCGTAGTGACCCGCCGGCGGCATGTGGACGTTGGCCTTGAACGCCTCGGGATAGGCATCTTGGAAGTTCTCGAGCGCAGCGGTCCAAGCAAGCGGGCAAACGATATTGACGTTGATGCCGTCCTTGCCCCACTCGTTGGCGGCAACGCGGGTCAGGCCGCGGATGCCCTCCTTGGCGGCAGCATAGCTGCACTGGCCATAGTTGCCAAACAGGCCGGCGCCCGAGGCAAAGTTGACCACGGAGCCCTTAGTCTCCTTCAGGTGCGGATAGGCCTTCTGCATGTACAGATAGGTAGCATACAGACCGGAGTAAATGGCCAGGTTAAACTGGTCCATGGTGTGATCGGCGATGGTCACGCCCGAGGCGCTGGCCTGGGCATTGTTGACGACGGCGTCGATGCGGCCGAACTCCTCAATGGCCTTGTCGATGACGTTCTGGACAACGGCCTCGTTATCCTGGCCAGCCGAGACATCGGCCTGAACAGGCAGAACCTTGACACCGTACTCGGCCTCGAGAGACTCCTTGGCGGCCTCGAGCTTGGCGACGTTGCGGCCGGTGATGACGAGGTTCGCGCCCTCCTTGGCAAATGCGATATCGATGCCGTAGCCGATGGAGCCAGCGGAACCGTCCTTAAGCGTGGCCTTGCCGCCGCCGGTGACGATCACGGTCTTACCAGTGAAAAGTCCCATACAAAGTCCTTTCAAATCGCGACGGGCACGCCCGCCGACTGCGCGTATCCAACTTCACGCGCCAAAAGCTGAGATGCAACTTTAGCGTGTTCAAGCGAAAATAAAAGACCGCGGTAGGCGAACGGCACCACGTCGTTCGGCGAAGGGATTGTCAAGTACAAACTGGATAAAGCGGCCGAGTTATCGTTATCAGATCGAGCCATCGAACACGTTTTGAAACTTTGCTGCAGCGCGTGGGATGTCGGCGCGAGACTTTATCATAGGGTGACAAACAACGATGAGGAGCACATGCCTATGACAGACGAGCTGGACCCCCAGACTCAGCAGCATATTGATCATTCCGAAGACGCCGTCGACGACTGCGATACTCCTACCTGCGTCGACGCCTCCACCGATGCGCCCGCCACCGCAGATGCGCACGCCGGTGCGGATAAGGCAACAGACACAGACGATACTGTCGAGCATGATGAAAGCGAGCAGCCGGAGCCGAGCGATGCCGAACCTGACACGGACCCCGCCCCGCAAGCAGCGGGCCCCATCGAGGTGTCTTCGGAAGAAGAGCTCGATGCCGTCATGGACTCCATGATGGATGCCGTCAAAGCGATGAAAGACGCCGTGGCCGATGCCGATATTGATGCCGAGGAAGAGGAGGCCGCCGAGGCGGCCTCGACCTTTGTACCCGGCGAGACCCCCGTTGCCGACCAGGGCAGCACCATGCCCTCGTTTCTGCAGCTCGAGCACCCCACGATTGGCGCCGATGCGGTCGATCCGCACGCAGCGGGCTTTTCTGTGGTCGAGGGCGGTACCGGCAATATCGCCGCGCCGCAGGCTGCCGATGCGGACGCTGTCGACACCGCTCGCCCGATCGCCCCGCACTCCCCCGACGCGAACCGCGATCTGGGGACCGCTGTCTCGAACACCGCGAACGCCGTGGGCACCTTTATTGCCCAGGGCGCCTCGGCCATGCGCGAGATGAACGCCGCGAAAAAGGCACTTGCCGATGCCCGCGCCCACCTGGCCGAACTTGAGCAGCGCATTGTCGATCAGGCCGAGGAGCTCGAGACGCGCCAGGATATCGCAGGCCGCTACGACCAGATCGTCGCCGACCAGCGTCAGGCGATCGCCACAGCGCAAAAGACCGCTGCGGCAGCCGAGATTGACCGTGATGCCCACGCCGCCAAAGCGACAGAGCTCAAGAGTCAGCTCGAACAAATGAAGACAGAGGATGACGCGACTGAGCTCCGCCTGAAGGCCGCGCTCGACGCCGTGGAGGCCCGCGAGGCAAGCTCGCGCGAGACCGGCAACCGCCTCGTTCGACGTCTTGAGGATTCCAAGCGCATCCGCGACAAGGTGCAGGCCGAGCGAGACGCCGGCATTGCCGCCGCACAACAAACCGTCGACGCCACGCGCGCCCAGCTCGAGACGCTGCGTCATGAGTATGCCGAGCTGCAACGCAATCCCTCGGCAAATCCCGCCAACTATACGGTGCGCACCAGCGAGCTCTCGATGCAGATCTCCGACACGGCAGATGCCCTGCGTAAAGCCGAAGAAGATGTCCCGCGCATCACTGCCGACCTTGAGCACTCGCTTGCCGCAGCCGAGCAGGCCGTCGAGCAGGCTCAAGCCCCCATTGCCGAAGCCAAACGCGCGCACCAAGCCGTGACGACTGAGGCTGATGCCGCGCGCGACGAGCTGCAGACGGCGAAAACTGCCGCCACGACGCGCCAGCGCGAACTGCGCGAGAAGATCGCCGCCGAGGACAAGGCACGCCGCGACCAAGAGCAAAGCATCGCCAACGCCCAAGCAGATGCCGCACATGCACAGTCGATCATCGAGCAGGCGACCGAGGTACATGACCATCCAGAGATCACTGAGTCGCTTGCAGGATCCTTGGCCCGAGACAAAGCCGAACACGCCGAGACCGAGCGAGAAGTCGCCCAGCTCGAGGCCACCGAGGACGCGGTGCGCGAGCGTACCCGCGACTCACGCATCAAATTCACCGGCGCCATCGTCTGCATCGTCGCCGCAGTCCTAGTGATCATCCTAGTCTGGCTGTTCGCAAGCAAGTAAACCGGCTGCCAAAAAACGCTCAACGCAGTTGCGGTGAGATAGTTCCTGTTTAGCCTCAAAAAAGGCCAGTTCAAGAACTATCTCACCGCAACTTATTAGATTGATGCAAGGTAGTCATTGGGGACGTTCTTAAACGACTAGTCGAACAAGAACGTCCCCAATGACTACATCGACAACCAAAGAAATGCCGATGTTATGGCAGAGTCAGACACTATGACCCAATCCAGGGGCACGGAAACGACAGGAGCCCCCGCTCGTGACCGCGGGTCGGGGCTGCGACAATGATGTTGAAGTGCCATAGGCGCAGCCGCGCCGCAACGAGGTTGGGAGGCTCCCATGCCAAAGTATTCTACCGCGTTCGGGATGGACGTCCACCTGAGGTCGACCACCGTCTGCGCCCTCGACGCGGACACCGGCGAGGCCGTGACGAGGAGGTTCCCCGGTAACCCCTGGGGCGAGATCGCCGGGTGGATGGATGGGTTCCCCGGGCCGTCGCTCGCGGCCTACGAGAGCGGCTACCTCGGCTTCGCCCCGCAAAGGGAGCTCGCCGGGCTCGGCGTCGAGTGCGTCGTCGCCGCGGTCTCGAAGATCCCCAGGTCGGCCGCCGACTCGGCCTCCAAGAATGTTAGCGCTAATCTAAAATTGACCACTTTCGCAAACGCATCTCGCCGAATGCGC
>DXZR01000013.1 GCA_019419555.1 Collinsella sp. | reverse complement strand
CGACACTTGAAGTAAGTGTCCATCCTCGCAGTATCCGGTTCTCAAGGTGCACGCCCCGCGGCTCATCCGGTTCCACCGGGCCGCGCGGCAAGGAGATATATTGCCAGACCGGAGGGGGCCCCGGGGGCGGGAATCTGGGCCTCCACGGTTCCTACACAAATGAGGATGGGACCTTCTCTGTGAGAGACTAGAAAGAACAGGGCCGCGGCCCCCCTATTAGAGCGGCCCTTCGGTTTTCCAACGGTTAAGCTTCGGCCGCATTAATGGCTGTATACCCATTAGAAATGGGACATAGCAGCGTTAACGAGTTCAAAAACGATTAGTCCAATAAGAGCCGCTGCGGCAAACTTGATGGCATTCGCAAGCTGTGGATGCTCGTAAGCCCAGCCCGTCCTCGTCTCTTCGCTGTCCGCCTTCTTTCCGTCCAAGAAGTCGGATATCTCTTGATACGTCACCAAATCATTCTTCTTCTTGATATGTTCCGCTGCAAGCGCGCAGCACATTGCGCCAGCACCAAAGACGCCTGCCAACACCATCGTCGGAACGCACTGGACCATCCCCCACCCGTGGTTTTGTTGCCACATGAGCCAGGCCATAGAGACGGTAAACGCAAGAAGCCCAGCCAACATCCCCGCACCCAAGCGATAGAGCGTGCCCCTATCGCGTTCAACCCTTTCTCTAATTATTGAAATGTCGCCTTTAACAAGCTCGTCAATCGTTACATCCAGTTGTTCAGACAGCAGTAGGAGACTCTGGATGTCGGGGTACGTTTTACCGCGCTCCCAATTACTGATGGTCTGACGTGTTACAAAAATGCGCCTTGCAAGATCCTCCTGGGACAAACCAGCATCGAGTCGATACTGTTTAAGGTGTTTTGGCAGCTGCATGGCGTTCCCTTCGAATGCATCTCAACTCTTATTGGGCGGCTACACAACAGAAGCCGGCAAGCAAAGCGTAATCCCAAAATCAAACCCATACGGATGGCTGCGCGCAGATTAGAGTGTCAAAAATCTTTGACACATACGCTACCTGCTCTTTCTTGCAACTCGGACGCTATCGAATTGATCGGTTTGGCTACGTCCCAAATCGATCACATCCCTAATCAATCAAAAAGGGGCGCTTCCGGATTGGAAGCGCCCCTTTAAGATGCAAGAAGCAATTAAGCCTCGAGAGCCTTCTTGGCAATGGCAGCCAGCTCGTTGAAGGACTCGATGTCCTCGTAAGCCATCTGAGCCAGAACCTTGCGGTCGAGCTCGATGCCGGCAACCTTCAGGCCGTGCATGAACTGAGAGTAAGAGATGTCGTTCAGGCGAGCGGCAGCGTTGATGCGGGTGATCCAGAGAGAGCGGATCTCGCGCTTCTTGTTGCGGCGATCACGATACTGATACTGCAGGGAGTGCTGGACCTGCTCTTTAGCATGCTTGTAAGTACGCGAAGCGGCACCGTAGTAACCCTTCGCACGGTGCATAACGGTACGGCGCTTCTTCTTGGCGGCAACAGCGCGCTTAATACGTGCCATGTTCTATCAACTCCTAGACGGTAAAACGAAAAACGGGAACGCGAACTTAGGCGAGACGCGACTTGATGACCTTGCGGTCGGCAGCGGCGATCTCGGTCTCCTGACGGAAGCCACGCTTACGCTTGGTGGACTTCTTGCTCAGGATGTGGCTCTTGAAAGCCTTGGCGCGCATAAGCTTGCCGGTGCCAGTCTTGCGGAAACGCTTCTTGGTGCCGCTGTGGGACTTCATCTTAGGCATGAAATACTCCTTAATCGGTTACAGAACACTAGTTACTTGGTATCGCTTGCCGCTTTATCCTCATCGAAGGCGCCCTTAATCGGGGCGAGCAGCATAAGCATGTTACGGCCTTCCATCTTAGGCTTGGACTCGACCGTAGCGTAAGGCTTGAGATCCTCGGCGAGACGCTCGAGAACGTTAAGACCCTGCTCCGGGTGAGCCATCTCACGGCCGCGGAACATGATGGTGATCTTAACGCGTGCGCCCTTCTTGAGGAAACGCAGAACGTGGCCCTTCTTGGTCTCGTAATCGCCAACGTCGATCTTGGGTCGGAACTTCATTTCCTTGACCTCGACCTTAGACTGGTTCTTACGAGCGGCCTTGGCCTTCATGGCCTGCTGGTACTTGAACTTACCGTAGTCCATGACCTTGCAGACCGGCGGCTCCGCGTTGGGAGCGATCTCGACCAGGTCGAGACCCTGATCGTCAGCGACGCGCTGGGCATCGCGGATGGCGAACAGGCCGAGCTGAGAGCCATCGACGCCAATCAAACGGCACGAAGATGCAGTGATCTCGTCGTTGATGCGGGTGTCATCAGACTTAGCTATTTTCCCTACCTCCATTCATAAAAAAATAACCCGGCGCTTCTTTGCAACCAGGTCGTACACATAGACATCCTCGATACGAGGAAGGGAATCTAAGTTGTATGACCAGTCAGCTGCTCATTGGCGCCAAAAGGTGGGAACCCTCGGGTTCCTCTTTAGGGCATTGCGGGAACAACGCCTTGCGAATAATAACACGTATAGTGCGCTATCACATTACGTACACGAAAAAGGGGGTCTTGACCCCCTTGAACGCTCAGTTGCATGTATGGTGCCCGAGGCGAGACTCGAACTCGCACGTTGTTGCCAACGGTGGATTTTGAGTCCACTGCGTCTGCCAATTCCGCCACTCGGGCACGTAATGCGTGAGTTAGTTTATCACAGCTTTCTGTTGATTAGTCCGAAAATGGAACTTCGAGCATTTCGATGAGTTCGACCGTGCGGAGCATCTCACGCTGACGGCATCCGCGACCGTCGACCGAAGCCTCACCCATCTGGTTATCGTAAGGGTCCTCGCGCATGCCGTCGAAAGAGGGCTCAAACTCTGCCTGGAATCGATTGTTGGCCACCATACGCCACGGGTCGAGATTGCCAAAGTAGTGATGGCGGCGCCACTCCTCCCCCATCCTGCGAGCAGAAGATCCAAATGACACGTCGGCGTTGAGCCAACCGGTCTGCGGCGTATAGAACTCTGCCCAGTCGTGCGGCCCCACCGAATCGGGCGCAACATACAGGCCGCTCTGCCAACGGGCAGGCACGCCCGCGATACGGCACATGGTGATGAACGTGAGCGCCATAACGCCGCAATCGCCACGGAGCGAATGCGCGCAGTCATCGGCAATAGATCCCAAAAGCAGGTACGGCGGCTGATAGCGATAGTCGATATGCTGCGTCAGGTAATCATAGATAGCACGGGCGCGATCGAGCGGATTCTCGAGTCCGTCAACAACACCGGCCGTCAGCTGCTGCAGATACGGCGTGAATGCAATGTGCGGACGGTCCTCGGAAATATCTTCGGGCAACGGCGCGTCCATACAGGGATGCGCTGGAAGTGCACCCCCATAGATATCGCGATAAGCGGCATCGATTTGATAGCGATAGGTCACCGAGAATGTGCGATCGGTCGAGGAGACCCACGAGGCAGTACGCGCCGAGGCGCTCGCAGGAGCAATGGCCCCCTCCGGCGTCATATCAAGTATCTCGACCTGGGACTGCTGGCGGCAGGCGGCGGCAACGGGAAGCCACGCGCGAACGGTCTCCCCCTCCAAAGCACCGGGGACAGACACGCATGCCTTAAGCGTAATGGTGCGAGACAGCCCGCCCTGCGACTCCATCTCCTCGAGCATCTGGTTGCGCAGCGCAATTCCATCCGCAGAATCGGGACGCAGACCCGGAACCTCCTTGGGATACACGCGCAAAGAATCAAGGAAGTTGTCAAGAACGAACAGCTCGCCATCGATAAAGCGCCAATCGATACGCTTGCGGTCAATCAGGTCGTCAAACTGCTCTTCGGTAAACTCAGGCCACTCCTCGCGGATCATCTCGATAGCCCGATCACGCGACACCGAAAAATGAAGCGGCGTCTCGATCATGCGATACCGCTCGGCGCGAACGCAGGCAGCCAGCGAAGGCTCAGGGTTCTGCTCCAAAAGGCGATCGCAGGCGGCAACAGCCTGCGTCAAATACCCGGCATCCTTAAGACGAAGAATCTCAGGCGGTAGCCCAATATCGAGATGGCGAAAATCATCACAGCAAACATCAACAGAGCAACCAACAGGACCCTCGTCAATAACCTTCCCATCCGAAGGCAGCACATCAATAACAGCCACACCAAACTCCAAGTCATTCGAACTCCTGGAGTCCATTGTAACGAGATAGAAAGAAAGCCCCAACAAGGGAGCCATCAACGCCGCTGAACGGTACCTATAAAAATGAATTCAGCCCAGTAACCCTGTAGCGAGTTAACAAAGGAGGCCCCGTTCACCCGGAGCTTTTCCCATTGCGCGACTTCTGGCGAAGCCAGTAGCCACCTTAATTCAGACTCGTAACCCTGCGGCGTTAAACGAAGGAAGCCCCGTCCCCCGGAACTGTTTCCTTGGCGTGACTTCTGGCAAAGCCAGGTGAGCGCAAAGGAAACAGTGTAGGGGGACGGGGCTTCCGGCGGGAAGTTTAACGACGCTTACGCCTTGTTGACGGAGCCAAACTCCTCCATGAGCTCCTTGGTGCGGGCAACGATGTTGTCGCGACCAGGCTTGAGGAGCTTGCGGGGATCAAAGCCCTTGCCCTGCTGATCCTTGCCAGCCTCGATGTACTCGCGGACGCCCTTGGCGAAGACGAGCTGCAGGTCGGTGTTGACGTTGATCTTGGAGATGCCCAGGGAGATGGCCTTCTTGATCTGATCCTCGGGGATGCCGGTACCACCGTGCAGAACGAGGGGCAGGTCGCCGGTCTGAGCCTTGATCTCGCCCAGACGCTCGAAGGAAAGGCCAGCCCAGTCGGCGGGATACACGCCGTGGATGTTGCCGATGCCGCAGGCGAGGAAGTCGACGCCCAGGTCAGCAATCTGCTTGCACTCAGCAGGGTCAGCGAGCTCGCCGTTGGAGGTCACGCCGTCCTCGGTGCCGCCGATGCCGCCGACCTCGGCCTCGATGGACATGCCCTTGGAGTGGGCAAGCTCAACGAGCTCCTTGGTGCGGTCGAGGTTAAGCTGGAAGGTCTCCTCGTGAGAGCCGTCATACATGATGGACGTGAAGCCGGCCTCGATGCACTTGAAGCAGTCCTCGTAAGAACCGTGATCGAGGTGAAGGGCGACGGGAACGGTAACGCCCGTGGCCTCGACGGCAGCCTTGACCATGTCGGCGCAGACCTTGAAACCGCCCATCCACTTAGCGGCACCAGCGGTGCACTGAAGGATCAGCGGAGACTTGGCCTCCTCGGCGGCCTGGAGAATAGCCAGGGTCCACTCGAGGTTGTTGGTGTTGAAGGCACCGAGAGCGTACTTGCCGGCCTCGGCCTTCTTGAGCATGTCTGCTGCGTTGACGAGCATAAAAGAAACCTCCTGTAAGGTTGCTCCGATAACGCCTGAGATTTTACCACGGCGTACCCGAGCATAAACGTTCGTTTGTTCACGAATATCGTCCAAACAGACTTTTTTTGACCGTTTGCCCTACGGAATCGACCCGTTGGGGAAAAATAGCTTGACGTTTGGACGCTTCTCGTGCTTCAGGAGCTGACTATAAAGCTACACCTGCATGAAAGGGTTCTGCATGAGCTCGCGTGCCATGGTGGTCGAATCGCCATGGCCGGTTAGGCAAACGGTATCGGGCGGGAGAAGCCGGGCGAGCTTGGAGAGCGAGCGCAGAATCGCCGCCTCGTCTCCTCCAGAAAGATCGGTGCGGCCGTGGCTGCCCGGGAATAGTGTGTCGCCCACAAAGGCAATGTTCCCCTGCTCGGTGGCAGCAAACAAGACGATCCCGCCCGGCGTATGCCCTGGCGTCTCGATCACCTGCAGGCAGATATCGCCCACCTCGATAGCATCGCCTTCGGCGAGCAGGCGCGTCGGCTCCCCGGGGTCAGGCGTCTCAATGCCCCACATAGCTCGCTGTTCCTCGATGTTCGCATGCGGCACCGCCACATCCTTGGCACACAGCTCATACTGGCAGCCCTCGCCAACGGTGGTTCGCACGCCGGCAACACCACCAACATGATCGGCATGGCCATGAGTGCATACGGCGCCAAGCACGCGTACACCGGCATGTTCGGCTCGAATATGCTCCACCAAACGCTCGCCTTCCCATGCGGGGTCGATAATCACGCACTCATTGTCCGAAATAACAGCATAGCTATTGGTCTGAATGGGACCGTTTACGAGCGTCTCAATCTCGACCGATCCCTTGGGAGTTAAATCCAAGGACACAGCACTCATGTCCCTCTCCTCTCTATAGAACTCGAGGCATCAAACGATGCCTCGAGTGTAGCGAATATCGATAATGTGACACGTTCGTCGCGACTAAACGCGGCGCTTAAGCTGGGCTCCACCCTCGCCGGGCATCAGGCGGCGCGCGTCGTAGACCGAGTCGACGCTGCTGATAGAGGCCAGCAGCGGATCCAGACCACTCGCGTCCGAGATCTCGACCATAAAGCGCAAGGTTGCAATACCCTCGCGGTTGGTCGACGTGGCGGCGGAAAGAATATTGCCGCCTGCATCGCCAATGGCGATGGTGACGTCCTTGAGCAGGCCCATGCGGTCCAGGCACTCGACCACAATCTCGACCTGGAAAAGCGTATCGGCAGCACCATCCCACTCTACGTCAATCATGCGCTCGGGATGTTCCATAAGGCCCTTGACGTTGGGGCAGTTGGCGCGATGCACCGAAACGCCACGACCGCGCGTGATGAAGCCGACGATGTCGTCGCCCGTCACGGGGTTGCAGCAATGAGCCAGACGGACCAGCAGGCCGCTGTTGCTCTCGCCCTTGACGATAATGCCGTTACTGGCGCTCTTACCGCGCTTTTGCGGCTTGCGGTTGGAGCCGCGAGCGGGCTGCTTTACGACCTCGGCGATAGCCTCGGCCTTGGTGAGCTGTTCCTCGGGCTTGGGGTCCAAGATTTGCTCGACCTTATTGCCCACAGCGCGCGGGGCGACCTTGCCCGCGCCAACGGCTGCAAAAAGGTCCTCGAGCTGCTTGAAGTTAAACTGCTCCGCCACGGCGTTGAGCGCACGCGTGGATCGTGGCGTAGAGATGCCATACCCGCGCTTACGCAGGTCCTTGGCCAGTATATCGCGGCCGGCGGCAGCGTCGTCATCCTTGGTCGCGGCGGTGAAATAACGGCGAATCTTTGACTTGGCCGAAGGTGTCTTGACGATCTTGAGCCAATCGCGCGACGGCTTAGAGCTCTTGTTAGTCAGAATCTCGACACGGTCACCCGTCTTGATCTCGTGCGTGAGCGGCGCCACCGCACCGTTGATTTTGGCGCCGACACAGTGGTTACCGACCTCGGTATGAACGGCGTAGGCAAAGTCGAGCGGTGTAGAGCCGGCACGAAGCGCCATGACCTCGCCCTTGGGCGTAAAGACAAAAATTTCCTGGTCGAACAAGTCGACCTTCAGCGAATGCAGGTATTCCTTGGCATCGGTGATCTCGTCAGACGCCGCCCAGTCGAGTGAGTGCTTGAGCCAGTTGATCTGGTCGTCCAGACGCTGCGCATCGTTAGTCTTGGAGGCAGACGATCCGCCCGACTTCTTATACAGCCAGTGGGCAGCGATGCCATACTCGGCCTGCTCGTGCATTTCGTAGGTTCGAATCTGAATCTCGAGCGGACGGGCCGTGGGGCCGATAACCGTCGTGTGAAGCGATTGGTAGTTATTGACCTTGGGCATGGCGATATAGTCTTTAAAACGACCGGGCATGGGATGCCACAGGGTATGCACGGCACCAAGCGTGGAATAGCAATCGCGCACCGAATGAGTGATGACGCGCAGCGCCACCAGGTCGTAAATCTCGGAGAACTCCTTGCCCTTGCGCTTCATCTTTTGATAGATGGACCAATAGTGCTTGGAACGACCGTTGATCTGAAAGCCCTCAAGACCAATGCGATTGAGCTCATCGGTGAGCGTCTTGATGGTCTCGGCCAGATAACGCTCGCGAACCTCGCGCGACTCGGATACCATGCGCGCGATGCGCTGGTAGGCATCGGGCTCCAAGTAGAAAAAGGACAGGTCCTCGAGCTCCCACTTGATTGAACTCATGCCCAGGCGGTCGGCCAAAGGCGCGTACACGTCCATGGTCTCGCGTGCCTTAAACAGGCGGCGGTCCTCGCGCAGAGCGGCAAGCGTGCGCATGTTATGCAGGCGGTCGGCGAGCTTGACGATGATGACGCGGATGTCCTTGGACATGGCGAGGAACATCTTGCGCAGCGTAAGCGCCTGCTTCTCGTCCATGCTGTCGACTTCAATGTTGGTGAGCTTGGTCACGCCGTCGACGAGCCCTGCCACGGTTTCGCCAAACAGACCCGAAACATCGGCAAGCGAGGTCTCGGTGTCCTCGACGGTATCGTGCAGCAACGCGGCGCACACCACATCGCAGTCCATCTTGAGGTCAGCCAGAATGATAGCTACCTCGACGGGATGGTTAATGTACATCTCACCCGAGCGCCGCTTTTGGTTGCAGTGCTTCTCGGCAGCAAAGCAGTAGGCCTGCTCCACATTGGAGAAGTCGTCCTCGTTCATATATTTGAGGCACAGACGCTCCAGCTTGTCGTAGCTGTCCGCCATAATCTCGGGCGGCAGCTCATCGGCATGTTTATAGTGCTCCATCTCCGAAAACGGCTGGAGGGTGGAATCATGGGCGGTACGGGCTGCGGCGTCCATCGAGGTCCCCTTCCCCTAGGCCCGCGGTACGATCGGGCGGTTAACTTTGGCTAGCATATCAGAAGCGCACGAATCGAGTGCCCAGCTCCGAAAAGCCGTGAACTCCATGCGCGAGCGCAAGCCCTCCAAATAGCGAATTGACCTGCTTAATTGCACGCGACCGGGGTTTTCCGCCATCGCGATGCGACGCGTATCGTCAAACCCCGAAACGCGGCAGAAACCGAGTTCTTCGAAGATTCCCAGGCCGCTTTCCACCGAGCGCTCGTCGACCGGCGTGCGGGCATCGATGGCAAGACACATCTGCGCAATGTCGATATCGCTCGCGCAGAATGAATCGTCCCCCGTCTTGCCACGGTTGGAGCGCCACATGGTCTGCAGCGCTCGATAGAGAGTGACAAGCTCATCGCGCTCGGGCGCGTAACAATCGAGCAGGCGCTCATTAATACGAGCGTCACGCGACGAATAGAGCAGGTGAATCACGGCGGGCTGTCCATCGCGGCCGGCACGGCCACTCATCTGGTTAAACTCAATCGCACCAAACGGCATGTGGTAGAGCACGACATGACGGATATCGGGCAGGTTGACGCCCTCACCGAAGGCAGAGGTCGAAACGATGCAACTGAGGCTTCCGTCGCGAAACGCTTCCTCGACACGGCGGCGATCGGAGCGCGCAAGCCCGGCGTTATAGAACGCAATATGGGTCGCGCAGTCGGGCACGCGTTTGCGCAACGTCTTGGCAAGCGCCACGGACTGGTCGCGCGAGTTGACGTAGATGACGGTCTTCTCCCCCGTCGCCACGATTGACACCAGGCGATTTTCGCGGCTCGCAAGGTCACGGTCGTCCTCGAGTTGCAGGTTCTCGCGAACGGTCTCGTCGACCACCGTCCTGGTAATCGGCAATACACGAGCAAGCTCCGCCACGACCGGGGCCGTCGCGGTAGCCGTTGCCGCCATGACAACGGGGTCGCCCAGGGCTTTGAGAATATCGGGCATGTCGAGGTAGGCGCTCCGGTCGCCGCCTTTGGCAAGACCGGCATGGTGTGCCTCATCGATAACGACAAAGCCAATACGTCCAGAACGTGCAAAGCGATCGCGATGGATAGACAGGAACTCCGGCGTCGTGAGAACGATGCCGGTGCGGCCCGAAGCCAGGCCGGCAAACACGTCATCGCGCGCTGCCTCCACGGTCTCGCCGGTCAACACGCCCACGCCAATGCCGAGCGCAGCCATCGTCGACGAGAGGTGATAAGCCTGGTCGGCAACGAGCGCGCGCAGCGGATAGACAAAGATGCTCGCCCGCCCACGAAGGACCGCCTCGCGCGCGGCGTGCACATGGAAGATGAGCGACTTGCCGCGCCCCGTCCCCATAACGGCCAAGACGCTCTGGTGGTCGGCGAGCGCGTCGAGTGCCTCGACCTGCGCGCGATGCGGCTGGTTCGAGCCGATAAAGCTATGGATAAGCGAGCGCGTGAGCTCGGTATAAGAAAGCTGGGCGAGCGTCTCACGTTTACGCGACTCCAGGCGCAGGCCAGAATCCGCTGGTTGCACGCCGCGGCGAAGCTCACATGCCGGATCGTCGATATTGGGCGCCGCGGTATCGCGCACCAAGACATCTTTAATCATGAGCTTGGGCTTCACACGTCCCTGCCAATGTTCGGCCACGGCCTCGAACACCAAGTCGACGGCACTGTCGCAATTGATGAGTTTATCGATCTGCGGCACGCGGAACATGATGGCCGGCACGCTCGCGGCGCCATCGGTCGCCACAAAGCGCATGTGCTCGCCGGTTTTGCCCACCACGGCGCGATCGCACATCGTCACGCCCTCGGCGGCCAGAAGCGGCACCTTATTGCCCTGGCCAAACGGCTCAAGACGGGAAATCTGCTCGATGGTCTCGATATTCAGCTCGGAGAGGTCAACGGTGGCGGCAACCTCGTCAGTGTCCTCAAAGTCATCGGCAGGAAGCTCCGATAGCACGGCCGAAAGGCGACGGCGGAACTCATCGAGCTTGGATGCCTCGATGGTCACGCCCACCGCACCGGCATGCCCGCCGCGACGAATCAGCAGGTCGGAGCAGCGTTCTACGGCGTCGAACAGGTTGACTTTGCCCACCGAGCGACCCGAACCGCGAGCGATACCGTCCTCGATCGAGAACAGCAGCGCCGGCACGTGATAACGGTTGGTCAGGCGGCTCGCCACGATGCCCTTGACGCCCTCGTGCCAACCTTCGCCGCCCACGACAATCGCGCGCCCGCCGTCATAAGTCTCCTCGACCTTCGCCATGGCATCGCGCGTAAGCTCGGCCTCGATCTCGCGGCGTTGGCGATTGATTTCCTCGAGCTCGGCGGCAAGCGCGCTCGCTTCGATGGGGTCGCGGGCAAGCAGCAGGTCGAGCGCCAGCTTGGGATCAGCCATGCGGCCGGCAGCATTCAGACGAGGGATGAGCGAAAACGACAGGCCGTCGGCCGTAATGGTAGAAAGGTCGGCCTTGGCAAGTGCGGCAAGCGCGATATAACCGGGGCGGGCCGTCACGCGCATCTGCTGGATGCCCTCGGCGACCAGTGCGCGATTCTCGGGCGTGAGCGGCATCATGTCGGACACGGTGCCCAGCGCCGCGACCTCTATCAGCGAACGCCAATACGACGGCTTGCCCAAACGCTCGCCCAGGACCTGTACCAGCTTAAGTGCCACACCGGCACCGGCAAGCTCGCGCGAGGGGCCCTCGTCCTCGAGCTTGGGGTCGGTCAGGGGCACGCCCTGCGGCACCTGGTCGGACGGCTCGTGATGGTCCGTGACCACCAAATCAATCCCCAGGCTCTCCAGGTAGGAGACCTCTTCCTTGGCAGCAATACCGTTATCGACGGTCACAATCAGGTTGGGTTGAGCAAGCTCGTTGACGCGGTCGAGCGCCGCACGCGACAGGCCGTAGCCCTCGTCAAAGCGGTGCGGAATAAACGGCGTGACGTTGGCGCCAAACGTTCGCAGCGCCTCGGTCAACAGGCAGGTCGACGTAATACCGTCAACGTCAAAATCGCCGAAGACCGCAATGTGCTCGTGGTTGCGAACAGCACGCTCGACACGGTCGGCAACGACCGACATGCCCGGGATAATGAGTGGGTCGGCCCAGTCGCGATCGAGCGAAGGCGTCAAAAATAGCTGTCCTTCCTCAATCGAGGCAATACCGTGCGCAACCATAATACGCGCCACCAGCCTGGGTATGCCCAGACCAGCCGAAAGCTCCTTTTCGAGCTCGGGATTTTGCTGAGCGACCGCCCAGCGATGTGTCGTCTTAAGCGACGACATAGGCGCCCACCCCCGATAGGAGCAGGTCGCCGCGATACCTCTCACGGTTCATAGCGATGAGTCCTCTGTGTATGCCCGCTTCGGCAGGCAGATCTGTTGAACGGATTTATTATACCGTGCGGCACGGACGCAGAGCCTCGCGGCACGCCCTGGTTTCGGTAAACGAGGCCGGTAATAGCCTCGAAATAATCGAGCGTTTCTGACGCACGGACTCATGCGAGCGTCTAGCATATCCATTCAAACGAGTTCGCGGATAAAGGGAGTCACGGGGCAAATGAAGCAATGGGTTGGACTGGGAAAGTTCCTCGCGGGGCACATGCAGGTCATCGTTCCGATTTGCGTAACGCTCGGCGTGCTCTTTCCCCAGCAGATCGGCGTACTCAAGCCCATCGTTCCCGCCCTCTTCGCCTTTATGACGTTCCAAGGTGCGCTCAGCAACACCTTCCACCAGGTCGCTGAGGTGTTCCGCCGTCCCCTGCACCTGATTTTAGCGCTGCTCGTCTCGGCGGTGCTTATTCCCATAGCAGCCTATGCCATGGGATCGCTGTTCTTTGGCTCCAATCCCAACCTTATCTGCGGCATCGTGCTCGAGTACAGCGTACCCGTGGCGGTCACTGCCTTTATGTGGATTAGCATGTTCGGCGGCAACGGCCCGCTCGCGCTTACCATCATCCTGACGTCCTCGGTTATCTCCCCTGTGACGATTCCGCTCACGCTTAAGCTCTTGCTGGGTGCCACTGTCTCGATCGATGTGCCAAGCATGATGCAAGACATGGCCTTTATGATCGCCATCCCCGCCGTGCTCGGCATCGTGATCAACGAGCTCACACGTGGATGGGGACACGAGAAGCTCTCCCCCGCGCTCTCGCCCGCCTGCAAGTTCATGATGATGGGCGTTATCGCCTCCAACTCCACCGCCATGAGTGAGTACGTTCTGCACATGAACGCGATGCGCCTGGAAGTCGCCCTCTTTATTTTGACCTTCGCCATCAGCGGCTTTATCGTCGGTTTTCTGATCGCCCGTGCGCTGCATCTGCCATATAGCGAGACGACTACCATGTGCTTTACCTGCGGCATGCGTAACATCTCTTCGGGCGCCGTCATCGCCACGCAGTACTTTCCGGGCGAAGTCGTGTTTCCCGTCATGTGCGGAACGCTGTTTCAGCAGGTACTCGCCTCGTTTATCGGGCATCTCTTTGAGCGTCTAACCGGCGAGGAGCGCGCCGCCCAGCGCAAGCGCGTCGAGGCCGGCCGCGACGCCATGGCACGCTAGACCGTCCGCATTACGCGGGTGTTAGTCTTGCTATACGAGCGTTTCCAGGTGCGCACGCAGGCGCTCGGCATCGATATCGAGCGTTGTCTCGGCATTGACCTGGGCCAAACGATAGCCGACAAAGTAGGGCGAAACCACCCAACGCGGCAGTGCCTTGGCAATGGTCCGACCGCCCAGGTGATAGAAGAACAAGTTGTACGACTCTGCGCGACCACCGTGGTGCTCGTTCAGGATATAGCGCAGAGCTACCTGGATCGCATCGGCGAAGAGATCCGTCTCGGCTTGATCTCGCATGTCATCGCTGGCGGCGATTCCCTGCGGGGCTGAAACATTGACCTCAAAGAATCCCATGATCGGTTCGGTTGAGATGTTGACCGCGATTCTCCCCTGTTGCCAGACATTGATGCCTTCGAAATTGGCGGAAGTCAGCGAAGCATAGCCGTCTTCCTGCTCCAAACCCACAATCTGCATGTGCGGATGAACGAGACTGCCGCCCGAGAGCGGACCCTTGTTCTTGTACATGAGCACACTGCGGTACTGTTGTGAATCGATCATCTGCTGCCAGCAACCCAGGGCAAACCTCATTACATGGTGGAGTTCATCCGACTCATAGGTCACCAGGTCTGCGTCGTGGTCGGCCGACTCGATCAGCACGGTTTGACGGGTGGCGCGCAGGGTTTTGAACTTATTCTCGAGCCAGATGCAGTCACCGTCGCGCCGAATGATATTGGCGAGCCCCTCGGTATCGCAAAAGGGGCACGCGGTGCCAGGGCGCCGGTTGTCGTCGGGCTTACCGCTCGCCTGCTGAACGTCAAATACCAGCGCCACGGGTTACGCCTCCAGCGGCACGATCTTGGTGCCATGGAGCTCGGAGACGCCCAATGCCGCCGCCACGGTATCGCGGTTGGCCGTGGAAATGCCGCCGCCAGGAAGGATGGTCAGGCGGTCGCCCGCATACTCGATTAGGCGAGCTAGGTGCTCCAGATTGTCCTCGATCGGCGTTCCGGCAGCACCACCATGCGTCAGGATACGCGTGATGCCGCAGTCGGCGAGCGTATCAATGGCATCCAACTGAGCCTCAGGCGAGAGCTGGTCAAACGCCATGTGGAAGGTAATATCGATGGGTCCGCGCTTGCATTCCTCGGTCGCGCAGCCCGCAGCCATCACGAGGGCGCCGAGTGTAAGCTCATCGAGCGCCCATCCGCCGGCACAAGGCTTGCAACAGCCAAAGACCAAGCCGTCGGCGCCGGCGCTCACGGCAAGGCCCAAGTCCATCTCCATCATGCGCAGCTCGTCCTGGTTGTAATGAAAGTCGCCGCCACGCGGACGGATCATGCACATCACCCGTGCATCATGCTCGTGGGCATAGTTGGTCGTAGCGCTGATAACGCCAGCCGAGGGCGTGGTACCGCCGACGACAAGGTTGTCGCACAGCTCGATGCGCCCCGCACCGGCATCGATAGCCGCCGGCACCCGCTCAAAGTTCTCGGCACAAAACTCGTACAGCATAGATAGACCCCCAGATGGCAAACGTTTTCCGATGGGCATTGTCGCACGCCCCCATGAAGTTGCGGTGGAATAGGGACTGTTTTGGCCTCTGAGGCTCCCATTTAGTCCCTATTTCACCGCAACTTAAAGGGGGTAGTCGTTGGCATCTGCCACAACGCCGATGTTTTGGCAACGACAGCGAAAGCCCGCCAGAGCGAGCAAGGTGCCTTGAAACGAGGCGGCATTGACCTTCTGGTCATGCCGCCGAAGTTGAAAGGCAGATTGCCGCTCTGGCGGGCTTGCAGCGTCGGCTGGTTACGGCGTTTGGCAAAACGCCGTAACTATCTAGCCGCCCAGGTAGGCTTTACGCACGTTATCGTCGTGCAGCAGTTCTTGGCCGGTGCCGGTCATGGTGATCTTGCCGGTCTCGAGCACGTAGCAGCGTGTGGCGATGGAAAGAGCCATCTGTGCGTTTTGCTCGACCAGGAGCACCGTGGTGCCGGCCTTGTGCAGGTCCTCGACAATTTGGAAGATCTGTTCGATCAGAATCGGCGCCAGACCCATGGAGGGTTCGTCGAGCATGAGCAGCTTAGGGTTACTCATAAGGGCGCGGCCCATAACGAGCATCTGCTGCTCGCCGCCCGAAAGGGTACCGGCGACCTGGCGACGACGCTCCTTCAGGCGCGGGAACTGCTCGTAGACGCGCTCGAGGCCCGGAGCCACCGTTGACTTGGGCTGCGTATAGGCACCCATTTCCAGGTTCTCCTCGACCGTCATCTGCAAAAAGGCACGACGACCCTCGGGCACCTGAGCCAGGCCCTTACCAACCAGCTTGTCGGCGGGCGTATGGGTAATGTCCTCGCCCATAAACTTGATGGAGCCGGTCTTAGAGCGCAGCAGGCCCGAGACGGTCTTGAGCGTCGTGGACTTGCCGGCACCGTTGGCGCCAATCAGGGCCACGATCTCACCCTCGTTGACGTTAAAGGAGATGTCCTTAATGGCGTGGATGGCGCCGTACCAGACGTTGATGTTGTAGACGGAAAGCATCGGCTCTGCCATTTAGTTCTCCCCCTTATCCTGCTTGCCCAGATATGCCTCGATAACAGCGTCGTTGTTCTGGATCTCCTCGGCCGTACCCTTGGCGATGACCTTACCAAAGTTGAGCACGCAGATGCCCTCGCAGATGTTCATAACGAGCGACATATCATGCTCGATAAGCATGATGGCGATGCCGAAGGTGTCGCGAATCTTGACGATGTTCGCCATGAGTTCTGCGGTCTCGGACGGGTTCATTCCGGCGGCAGGCTCGTCGAGCAGCAGTAGCTTGGGGTTGGTGGCAAGCGCGCGGACGATTTCCAGACGACGCTGGGCGCCGTAAGGCAGCGATCCGGCCTGCTCATTTGCCAGGTGCTCCATGTCAAAAATGGACAGCAGCTCCATGGCGCGCTCGTGGGCGGCCTTCTCGTGCTTCCAATACGTCGGCAGGCGCAGAACGCCCTCAAAGCCGGAGTAGCGCTCCTGGTTGTGCAGGCCGACCTTAACGTTGTCCTCCACCGTCATGGTGTTGAACAGGCGAATGTTCTGGAACGTACGGGCAATACCCATGCGGTTGACCTGGTAGACCGACTTGCCCGAGGTGTCCTCACCGTCGAGCAGGATGGTGCCGTGCGTGGGCTGGTACACCTTGGTGAGCAGGTTGAAGACCGTGGTCTTGCCAGCGCCGTTGGGGCCGATGAGACCGGCGATCTCGGTCTTGCCGATGGTCAGGCTAAAGTCGTCTACTGCCTTAAGGCCGCCAAACTCAATGCCCAAGTGGATGCACTCGAGCGCCGGGCGCTGACCCAGGTCGCGGTCGGGAACGATAGCGCCAGAAGGATACGGGACCATCTTGCCCTTGTTGAACTCAAACTTACTGGGCATCGGCTGCCACCTCCTTCTTGGAAGCAAAGCGGTCCTTAATGCGTGCGAAGAATGCCTTGAGCTGTGGGTTGTTAGTAAAGACCATGACCAGGATCAACACGATGGCGTAGATGAGCATGCGGTAGTCCGAGAACTGACGGAGCAACTCGGGGAGCACCGTGAGCAGCGCCGCGGCGATAACGGAACCGCGCATGTTGCCCAGGCCGCCCAGAACCACGAACACCAGAATGAGGATCGACGTGTTGAAGTCGAACTTAGTAGCGGAAAGCTGCGAGAAGTTACCGCCGAACAAAGCTCCGGCAGCACCGGCGAGGGCGGCGGAAACCACGAAGGCGATCATGCGGTACTGGGTGACGGAGATGCCCACGGACTCGGCAGCGATCTTGTTATCGTGCACGGCAATAATGGCACGGCCGGTACGGCTGCGAACCAGGTTGAGTACAATCACGAGCGCGACCATAACCAGGATGGCACCGGCGAGGAAGGTCGAGTACGTCGACACGCCCGAGGCACCCTGGGCGCCCTTGATGATGGCGGTGCCGTCCTCGAGCAGGTGCAGGTCGTCGATCGTAGAGTTGCCCGTGATGTTAAAGATCACGTGCAGGCCGCGGGAGTCGACACCCACAATGAGGCAGGTGACGATCTCTTTGATGATCTCGCCAAAGGCCAGCGTCACGATAGCCAGGTAATCGCCGCTCAGACGAAGGACCGGGATGCCAATCAAGAAGCCCAGAATGGCGGCAGCGATGGCGCCGACCACGATACTGATGATAAGGCGCACCGGATCGGAGGGAACGGCGCTCTCCAGCGCGACGGCGGTGACGATGCCCGTATAGGCGCCGACGCTCATAAAGCCCGCGTGGCCCAGCGACAAGTCGCCCGCGATACCGACGACGAGGTTGAGGGAAATGGCCATGACGATATAGGCCGTAATGGGGACCAGCTGACCGGCAATCATGCGCGGAATCATGTGGTTAGACTGCATAAAGAACACGATGGCGAACGCCACAAGGCACATGGCGTACGTAACAAAGTCGTGACGCGTCTGCTTGTCTTTAAGAAACTTCATAACGCTCACCTACACCTTCTCGGGGACGTACTTGCCCAAGAGGCCGGCAGGCTTGACGAGCAGGACGATGATCAGAACACCAAAGACGATGGAGTTGGCAAGGCTCGTGGAAATGTAAGCCTGTGCCATCGCCTCGATGATGCCGATAAGAATACCGCCAACAAAGGCACCGGGAATGGAGCCGATGCCGCCGAAGACGGCAGCGTCGAAAGCCTTGATACCAGGCATGGCACCCGTGGTGGGCTGCAACACCGGCGAGTAGGAGCACAGGAGTACGCCGGCGATGGCGGCGAGGGCGGAGCCGATGGCGAACGTCATCGAGATGGTGCGGTTGACGTTGATGCCCATGAGCTGAGCAGCGGCCTTGTCCTCGGACACGGCTCGCATGGCCTTGCCCATCTTGGTCTTACCCGTAAAGAACATCAGGCCGGCCATGATAACCAAGCAGGCGACGATGGTGACGAGCGAGACGGCGCTTACGTTAAACTTGGCCAAGAACTCCGGCACCGGAAAGGTGACGAGCGAAGTGAAGTTCTTGGGTGTGGCGCCCCACAGAAGCTGCGCGGCGTTCTGCAGGAAGTAAGACACGCCGATAGCCGTGATCAGAACGGCCAGCGGACCTGCTTGGCGTAGCGGCTTATAGGCCAGACCCTCAATGAGGACACCGAGAACCGTGCAGACCACACAAGAGAGAACTACAGATGCCCAGCCCGGGAGGCCGAGATACGACGTGGCGCAGAACGAGACATAGGCACCGACCATGATGACATCGCCGTGAGCGAAGTTCAGCATCTTGGCGATACCGTAGACCATGGTGTAGCCCAACGCGATGATGGCGTAGACGCTGCCCATGGACAGGCCGTTGACCAGGTATTGGATAAAGACCGTCATGTTCCACATCCCCCTTTCGAATAGGTTTCCAGTTGATGTATGAAACAGGGACGTTACATCGTCCCTAGATACCAAGCAAGCAGGGAAGGCCACAACCTCCCCTGCTTGGGATCAAAACCGCTCTATATAAGGCGGCCTATTATGCCTGTACGTACTTGCCGTCGGTGATGACGTACGCCGTGGGCTCCTTCTGGACCTGCCCCTTATCGTTCCAGGTGAGCTTGCCGGTCAGACCGTCAACGGTAATCTTGAGCATAGCCTTGGGCAGCTTCTCGGAGACCTCGGTCGGGTCGGCGTCGACACCAAGACCGGCCTCCTTGAGGGCCTCGGCCACCGCGTGCACGCCGTCGTAGGCGTCGGCGGCAAACTGGTCGGGGGTATCGCCGTACTTATCCTTGTAAGCGTTGACGAAGTCGGCGTTCTTCTCGTCGTCGGCGGAGAACGGGGTCATGAGCAGCAGACCTTCGGCAAGAGAGGTGTCGAAGCCCTCAACGCCCAGGATGCCGTCCATGCCGTCGCAACCCATCATCTTGACGTCGTAGCCCATATCCTTGGCGTTCTTGAGCAGGACGGACGCCGGCGTGTAGTAGATCGGCGCGAAGATCATGGTAGCGCCGGCCTGCTTGGCCTTGGTCAGCTGGTTGGTAAAGCTCGTGGCAGAATCGTCCTTAAAGGTCTCCTCGTCGACAATCTCGAGCTTGGACTCAGCGGCCTGGGCCTTAAAGGAATCCGCGATACCCGAAGAATAGGCGTCGCCGGAGTTGTAGAACAGCACGAACTTCTCATCCGCATACTTCTGCGCCAGGAACTTGGCAGCGTTGACACCCTGGTTGGGGTCGGTGAAGCAAACCTGGAAGACGCAATCCTTGCCGTCAGTGACGTCCTCGGAGGACGCGGACGGGGTGATCATGAACGTCTTGGGGTCGTTACCACACTCAGCGGCAACGGCAACCGACGCACCCGTGGTGGTCGGGCCGACGAGGGCCTGCATGCCCCAGTCGAGCAGGGTATTAAAGGCGTTGACGGCCTTCTCGCCGTCGGCCTGGTCGTCCTCGGCCTTGCTGGCAAGCGGCAGCTCCTTGGTGGAGAAGTCCTTGCAGCCAAGCTCGACGCCCTGGGTAACGGACTTGCCGTAAGACGCGGCGGCACCGGTCAGCGGGCCGATGGTGCCGATCTTAAACGAAGCGTCGCTCGAAGCGGAACCGCTGTCGCCGCCGTTGGAGGAGCAGCCAGCTAGAATGGACATCGCCCCCAGACCTGCTGCGCTCGCGATAACGCTCCTGCGATTCATAACAGGGTTCAATGACTTACCGGTGAGGCTCGACATGCGGCTCTCCTCTCAAATCTCGTCGGGTTTTGGTTACCCGACAGGCCATCCTTCGCTGTGTTCGGCGTTCGCAAAATAGTAGACGCTTTAGTTAGGAAAAGTGGCGGTTATTTCGACTTTTCTTTGGATTTGTTCATTTATCCATATTTCTGCGTATTTCTATTACTTTATGCAGTAAAGCCACTTTATTGTGTAAAAGCAATGTTTCCGTTCTGTTACAAGCGTCCCCGCCCTGAATAAAACAGCCTCACCGGTCGCGCTTTATGCGCGCTTAGGCGGCGATGTACTTGCCGTCCTGGATCACATAGGCCGTAGCGGGCTTTTCGACTTGGCCCTCGTCGTTCCACGTGAGCTCGCCAGTCAGGCCCTCGATCTTGATCTTGCGCATGGCCTTGGTCGGCTGGTTGATAAAGCTCGTGGAGGAGTCGTCCTTAAAGGTCTCGGTATCGACGATGTCGAGCTTGGATGCCTTGGCCTGCTCGGCAAAGGCATCGGCGATCTCGGCCGAGACGGCGACGGCGGCACCAGTGGTAACGGAGTCGACGAGCGCCTGCATGCCCCAGTCGCACAGGGCGAACCTTATGGTGTAAACGTTGACAGTTTGTTACGGAGTTCCGTTTGTAGCGAGCATGTTTCCAATGTTTCCGCAGCGTTTCGGGTGGTGCCGTTTTGTGCGACTCCTGTTGCCTGGCGAGCACGCGCCCTCGGTTCACGCTAGAATGCACTCAACCTTTAAGCGGTAATCCATCCATAAGATGCACGAAGGAGCTATCTATGAGCGAACCCCTGCGCACCGTGAACGTCGGTCTGATCGGTCTGGGAACCGTCGGCGGCGGCGTGGCCCGTCTGATTAAGAGCCACCACGATGAGTACCTGGCCGCCTACGGCATCGACCTTAAGCTAACTCGCGCCTGCGCGCTTGCCTGGGAGCAGGCCGAGGCGGCCGGTATTGAGCGCGAGGCCTTTACGAGTGACTGGCACGACGTCGTCACCGACCCCGCTGTCGACATCGTCGTCGAGCTGATCGGCGGCGAGCACCCCGCGACCGAGATCTTCACCACCGCCTTCGAGAACGGTAAGCACGTCGTCTCTGCCAACAAGGCCCTGTTGGGCCGTCATGTCGAGACACTCGCCGAGAAGGCGCGCGCGTGCGGCGTGCAGATTAAGTGCGAGGCCAGCTGCGGCGGCGGCATCCCCATCGTGAGCACGCTTGAGCACGATCTGGTGGGCAACAAGATCCTGACCATCGCCGGCATCCTCAACGGCACCACCAACTACATCCTGTCGCGCATGGACGCCGAGGGCGCCGATTACGCCGACGTGCTCGCCGATGCACAGGCCAAGGGCTATGCCGAGGCCGACCCGTCCGCCGACGTCGACGGCTTCGATGCCGCCAGCAAGACGGCCATCCTCGCCTCCATCGGCTTTGGCACCCGCGTTACCACCGATGATGTGTACCAGCAGGGTATCCGCACCATCGGCGCCGAGGACATCGCCCAGGCCCGCGAGCTCGGCTACACCATTAAGCTGCTCGGCATCGCCCGCAACACCGACGCCGGCGTCGACGTCCGCGTGCATCCCACGCTGATCCCCGCCGACCACATGCTTGCCAAGGTCAACGGCGCCATGAACGCTGTTTACGTAGTGGGCGATGCCGTGGGCGAGACCATGTTCTACGGTGCCGGCGCAGGCTCCTTCCCCACCGCGAGCGCCGTCGTGGGCGATATCCTGTCGCTCTCCGAGCAGATCAGCCGGGGCGTGGCTCCGCTGCCCGAGATTGAGCCCTATGGTCACAACCTCGCCTTTAAGCCCATGGACGAGCTCCAGACCAAGTACTATGTGCGCCTGAAGGTCGCCGACCGCGTGGGCGCCCTGTCCGAGACGGTCGACATCTTTGCCAAGCACAACATTTCGATCTCGCTCATCAACCAAGTCGAGGACGGCAAGTCGGGTGTCAGCGATGCCTGCTCGGTCATCTTCCTGACGCACCGCGCACTCGAGAAGGACGTCCAGGCTGCCGCCGCGGAGCTTGCCAGCGTCGACTGCGTGGCCGAGGTCGCCAACGTCCTGCGCATCGAGGACGTTGAGGCCTGGACCGAAGGCGTCATGGCCAACTAGTTCGGTTTACACCCCACAACGCATTTGCTCGAAGGGCTCCCGTCTGGTCTTGGACGGGAGCCCTTTTATTTGCACGCTCGGGGCGCATTGACGCGATCCGCGTTTGAACAATTTGACCGTTCGGTGTCAACCAGGGATACCGCTCACCGATAAGCAGGCATGTTTGCTTTTGTCCGCCGCTATCCTGTGCTGCGTACGTCCACCCCCGAAGAATGGAGGCACCATGTTGCTCGAGGGCAAGAAAGCAATCATCACCGGAGGCACGCGCGGTATCGGCTATGCCATCGCCTGCCGCTTTATCGAGGAGGGTGCCACCGTCACCGTCTTTGGCTCGCGTCAGGAGACCGCCGATGCGGCCGTTGAGAAGCTGACAGCCGTCTATCCCGACGCCAAGGTCTGGGGTCGCTCCTGCGACCTCACCTCACTCGAAGCCGTGACCGAGGCCTTTACCCAGGCTGCAGCCGATATGGGCGGTCTCGATACGGTCGTCAACAACGCCGGAATCTCCCAGCGCTCACCCCTTTTGGACTATACAGCCGAGGAGTTCGCCAAAGTTATGGACCTCAACGTCGTCGCCGTCTTTAACGGTCACCAGGCTGCCGCCAAGATCATGACCGAGGCCGGCCACGGCGGCACCATCACTACCACAAGCTCGATGGTCGCCAAGTACGGCCAGCCCTCTGGCGTCGGCTACCCCACGTCTAAGTTTGCCGTCAACGGCATGGTCCAGTCGCTCTCGCGCGAGCTCGCCCCCATGGGCATTCGCGTCAACGCCGTTGCCCCAGGCGTAACCAAGACCGATATGGTCGCCAACCTGCCCGAAGAGGTCATCAAGCCCATCATCGCCACTATTCCGCTCGGTCGCATGGGCGAGCCCGAGGACGTTGCCAACGCCTTCGTTTTCCTTGCGAGCGACATGTCCTCCTATGTCACGGGCGCCATCCTCCCCGTCGACGGGGCAGCCCGCTCCTAAAGGTCGAAAGTTTCGGCTTCGAACCTCAACAGAGTTCAACGCAAAAGGCGCGCTGTCCGCATCAACCGCAGGCAGCGCGCCTTCTATTATTTGGACGGAACCCGTATCCCGACATTCCTTGCTACTTGCCGTCGTCGTCCTGGGCTTCATCGCGCGCGTAGAGCTCCAGCATGCGGCGGCGGTATTCGTGTACGGCGAGCTTGGCGCGCTCAAGGCGGCGGCGCTCACGCGGAGTCAGCTCGGACGGGTCAACCTCATCACCATAGGTCTTATCGGCAAGAAGACGCGCCGCGTCCACGATGCGGGCATCGATGTGGCCGCTCGCCGCCTCGGCGGAAAGACGCTCGGCAATCGTATCGAGCGTAGGCAGGCCCTCGAATACGCGACCATGGCCATGTGAGGTCAGCAGCTCGTGCTCGCGTGCGAGCAGGCTCGCCAAATCGTGATGGGCGCGCAGGATGTCAAGCGCATCGGATGGATGCTCGGCAACCTCTGCCACGGCGGCGACCGGCGCGGCATCGACCACGCGGTAGAAGAGCTGCGCGAGCAATGGCATCAAGAACACCGTGATGGCACCGGCGGCAACCATGACCGACGCAATATCTTGCGACAGCGCGCCCGCGTTGACGGCAACGCTCGTCACGGCAACGATGATCGGCAGGGCCGTGGTGCAGTACAGGGCCACGGTAATGCGACCATACGCCGACACATCGCGCGTCGCAGGACAAATGCTCATAGAGATGAGAATGGGCACGGCGCGAATGATAAGCAACGCCACGATAAAGCCCGCGAGCAGCCCGGGGCGTGACGCCACGGCCGTCAGGTCGATCTTTGCGCCCGATACGGTAAAGAACACCGGAATCAAAAAGCCGTAGGCCAGGCCGTCGAGCTTGGTCTCGAGCGTATGGTTGCCCTCGGGGATGATATAGCGCAGGACAAAGCCGGCGGCAAAAGAACCCAACACGATGTCGAGATCAAAGACGGCCGAGAACGCCACGAGCGTGACCAGGATGAGCACCGTCAGGCGCACGAAGGTCTGCGACGTGGTATCGGCACGCTCCTCGACAAACGCAAAGAAGCGGCTGCCGACGCGCTTGGAGCGGCTTGGGACCACGGCCAGCAACACGCAAACCACCGCAAACAAGCCAAGGATTACGAGCGTTTGGATGCCAGTGCGAGCAGACAGCAGCACCGACATGGCGAGCACGGGACCGAGCTCGCCCCAAGTGCCATACGCGAGAATCGAGTCGCCCACACGCGTGCCGGTGAGCGAGCGCTCACGCATGATGGGCACGAGCGTGCCGAGCGCCGTAGAAGTGAGGGCAAGCGTCACGGCGATGCCGTCGAAATGACTGACCGAGAACCACGGGGTAAAGCGCACGGCAAGCCAGGCGATACCAAACGTGACGACCCACGTCGCCAAGCCGTAGCGCCCCTCGACGCCCGTAATGCTCTTGGGGTCGATCTCAAAGCCGGCAAGCAGGAACAAAAAGGCCAGGCCGAGCTCGGACACAAGCGAGACCTCGGCATCTACATGGATGACGCCGAGCATATGGGGTCCCAGCACCGCGCCGAGCACGAGCAAAAAGACGGTCTCGGGAACGGGTTTTCCGGGAATCGCCGAGGCGATGAAGGGGCTTGCGAAGGCCACGAGTGCGATGATGGCGAGCGAAACGAATGCCATGTGATGCCTTTCTCTTGTTTGCGCTTCACTGTAGCACCCTCGCCGTCCTCAACGCGCCGCGAGCTGTCGTATCATAGTGAGGTTTACAAACATGTGGCTCAAGGCGACCGCGAGGCTTGCCCCGTAAACCGACCGCTGCCGCATACCGTACCGTACGCCCAACCGATCAGGAAGGCAGGAACCAATGGTCTCTCGTATCTACGTGGAGAAGAAACCCGGGTTCGACGTCGAGGCTCAGCAGCTCAAGGGCGAGCTGACCGAGATTCTCGGCATCAAGGGCATCGAGGCCCTGAGGATCATCAACCGCTACGACGTCGAGGGCATCGACGAGGAGCTTTTCCGCTCCTGCGTGCCGACCGTCTTTAGCGAGCCCCAGGTCGATGTGACCTACGACGAGCTCCCCGCAAGCGATGGCGCCGTCTTTGCCGTCGAATTCCTGCCTGGCCAGTTTGACCAGCGCGCCGACTCCGCCAGCGAGTGCGTGCAGCTCATCAGCCAGGGCGAGCGCCCCGCCGTGCGCTCCGCCAAGGTCTATATGATCTCGGGCGCTCTGGACGAAGCCGCCATCAAGGCCATCAAGCACTACGTGGTGAACCCCGTCGAGGCGCGCATCGCCTCGCTCGACTTGCCCGAGACGCTGTACATGGAGACCCCCGAGCCCCAGCCCGTCGAAGTGCTCGACGGCTTCCGCGAGCTCGATGAGGCCGGCCTTGCCGTCTTCATCGCCGATCGCGGTCTTGCTATGGACGAGGCGGACATCGCCTTCTGCCAGCAGTACTTCCGCGATGAGGACCGCGACCCCACCATCACCGAGATCCGCGTGATCGACACCTACTGGTCCGACCACTGCCGCCACACCACCTTCGGCACCGTCCTAGATGACGTGACGATCGACGACGCCGTGGTGCAGCAGGCCTTCGACCGCTACATGGAGATGCGCCACGAGCTCGGTCGCGACGCCAAGCCCGTCTGCCTCATGGACATGGGCACCATCGGCGCCAAGTACCTCAAGAAGACCGGCGTCATGACCGATGTCGACGAATCCGAGGAGATCAACGCCTGCACCGTCAAGGTGAAGGTCGATGTCGACGGCGAGGACCAGGACTGGCTGTTCCTCTTTAAGAACGAGACCCATAACCACCCGACCGAGATCGAGCCCTTCGGCGGTGCCGCCACCTGCGTGGGCGGCGCCATCCGCGACCCGCTCTCGGGCCGCAGCTATGTGTACCAGGCCATGCGTGTCACCGGCGCCGGCGACCCCACCGTCCCGGTTTCCGAGACGCTCGAGGGCAAGTTGCCGCAGCGCAAGCTCGTAACCACCGCTGCCGCCGGCTACTCCAGCTATGGCAACCAGATTGGCCTTGCCACCGGCCAGGTCAACGAGCTCTATCACCCCGGTTACGTGGCCAAGCGCATGGAGGTCGGCGCCGTCGTGGGCGCCACCCCGGCAAACCACGTTCGTCGCGAGTGCCCCGCCCCCACCGACAAGATCATCCTGCTGGGTGGCCGCACCGGCCGTGACGGCATCGGTGGCGCCACCGGCTCCTCCAAGACCCAGAACACCGAGTCCATCGAGACCTCGGGTGCCGAAGTCCAGAAGGGCAACGCCCCGGTCGAGCGCAAACTGCAGCGTCTGTTCCGCCGCGGCGATGCCTGCCGTCTGATCAAGCGCTGCAACGACTTTGGCGCCGGCGGCGTCTCGGTCGCCGTGGGCGAGCTTGCCGACGGCCTGTATGTCGACCTTGATACCGTGACCAAGAAGTACGACGGCTTGGACGGCACCGAGCTCGCCATTTCCGAGTCCCAGGAGCGCATGGCCTGCGCCGTCGCCGACGGTGACGTCGAGGAGTTCATGGGCTACGCCGCCGAGGAGAACCTGGAGGCAACCGTCATCGCCGAGGTTACCGCCGAGCCGCGCATGCGCATGGCCTGGAACGGCGTCGCCATCGTCGATCTGTCCCGCGAGTTCCTCAATTCCAACGGTGCGCCCAAGCACCAGGTCGCCCACGTCTGCGCCCGCAGCGTGTGGCAGCCCAGCTGGGCCGGCACCACGCTTGCCGAGCGCATGACCTCGCTCGTCACCGACCTTAACGTCGCCTCCAACAAGGGTCTTTCCGAGCGCTTTGACTCCACCATCGGCGCCGCGACCGTGCTCATGCCCTTTGGCGGCAAGACGCAGCTCACCCCAAGCTCGGCCATGGTCGCCAAGTTCCCCGTGGACGGCGAGACCACCACGGCGAGCGCTATGGCATGGGGCTTCAACCCCTATCTGATGGAGGCCGACCAGTTTGCGGGCGCCTACCTGTCCGTGGTCGAGTCCATCGCCAAGCTCGTGGCCGCCGGCTTTGAGCACAAGCGCGCCTATCTCTCCTTCCAGGAGTACTTTGAGCGTCTGCGCACCGAGGCCGAGCGTTGGGGCAAGCCCATGGCAGCCGTCCTGGGCGCCCTTATGGCCCAGGTCGACCTGGGTGCCGGCGCCATCGGCGGCAAGGATTCCATGAGTGGCTCGTTTGAAGACGAAGCCGGCGAGCTCAACGTTCCGCCGACCCTGATCAGCTTCGCTGTCGCCGTTGGCAAGGCGGACCGCGCTGTCTCCCCCGAGTTCAAGGGTCTCACGCATCGCGTCGTCCGTGTCGCCCCCGCCACCTATGGCGAGGACTACCGCCCCGATGCCCAGCAGCTGCTCGCCGCATTTGACGCCGTCGAGGCGCTCACCGCCACCGGCGACGCCCTGGCCGTCTCCACGCCCGGCTACGGCTGCGGCGCCGAGAGCCTCTTTAAGATGTGCGTCGGTAACCAGATCGGTATCGAGCTTGCCGAGGATGTAGACGTGGAGAGCCTCTTCACCCCGCTTTACGGCAGCTTTATCGTCGAGCTCGCCGAGGATGCCGAGCTGCCCGAGATCGCCGACGGCGTTGTCGTCGAGCCCCTGGGCACCACCGTCGAGGGCTATGTCATCGACACCGGCTCCGAGGTCATCGAGCTCGCCGAGCTCCAGGAGGCCTGGGAGAGCGGCATCGAGGGCGTCTTTGCCTACCGCAGCGCCGGCGAGACTGCCAAGGTCGAGACCATCGACTTCCGTGCCAAGGATATCCACGTGTACAGCGGCGCCAAGATCGCCCGCCCGCGCGTGGTAATCCCCGTGTTCCCCGGCAACAACTGCGAGTACGATAGCGCCCGCGCTTTCCGCGCCGCCGGCGCCGAGGCCGACACCTTCGTGATCAACAACCTCACGCCCGAGGCCGTCGCCGAAAGCACCCACGAGCTTGCCCGCCGCATCCGTGCAAGCCAGATCGTCATGATCCCCGGCGGCTTCTCGGGCGGCGACGAGCCCGATGGCTCCGCCAAGTTCATCACGGCGTTCTTCCGCGCTCCCGAGGTCACCGAGGCAGTCCGCGACCTGCTCAAGGCCCGCGACGGCCTGATGCTGGGCATCTGCAACGGCTTCCAGGCCCTGATCAAGCTCGGTCTGGTGCCCTACGGCGACATCGTCGACGCCACGCCCGATGCGCCCACGCTGACGTTCAACACCATCGGTCGCCATCAGAGCCGTCTGGTGCGCACCCGCATCTCGTCCAACCTGTCCCCGTGGCTATCGCAGTGCAGCCTGGACGACCCCTACACCGTCGCCATCAGCCACGGCGAGGGCCGCTTTGTCGCCAGCGACGAGGTGCTCGCCCAGCTCATCGCCAACGGCCAGGTCGCCACGCAGTACGTGGGCGAGGACGGCAAGCCCAGCATGGACCTTTCCGTCAACCCCAACGGCTCCGCACTCGCCATCGAGGGCATCACGAGCCCCGACGGCCGCGTCCTGGGCAAGATGGGCCATGCCGAGCGTCGTGGCGACAACCTGTACCGCAACGTGCCCGAGCATGTCCCCGGCGATAAGTTCATGCCGATCTTTGAGAGCGGCGTGGCCTACTTCGCTTAATGCGTCCCATCGGGTACAATCCCCTCGGGTAACAACACCCGCCACCGGCACACCCGGTGGCGGGTTCTTTTTTGCTTCGCGCATACAGGAAGGACATCATGGAAAGCCGCAAGCCGTATCTCGCCACCCTACCCGGGCTCATCCTGGGCTGCCTCGTCTGCTGTGCGCTCTGGGGGTCGGCTTTCCCCTGCATCAAGATCGGTTACGGGCTCTTTGGCATCCCCGCGCACGATAGCGCCTCACAGCTGCTCTTTGCGGGCTTGCGCTTCACGCTTGCCGGCGCCCTGGTTATCGTTGGGATGAGTGCGGCCCAACGCCGCCCCCTCATTCCGCAGGCTCGTGACATCAAGCCCATCTTTGTCTTGTCACTCTTCCAGACTATCGGGCAGTACTTCTTTTTCTACCTAGGACTCTCGCGCGCCAGCGCCATGTCGAGTTCCATCATCGAGGCCAGCGCCAACTTCCTCGCAATTCTCTTTGCCGCCTTGGCATTTCACACCGAGAGGCTCAATACGCCCAAGGTGCTTGGCTGTGTGCTGGGCTTTGCAGGCGTCGCGCTCGTCAACCTTTCGGGCGCGGATGGCACCTTTGGCTTTACGCTCGACGGCGAGGGATTTATCTTGGCTTCCACTGTTGCGGGCGCCCTGTCGACCTGCCTCATTGGCATCTTCTCGCGCGAGCATGACGGCGTCTTGCTCGCCGGCTGGCAGTTTTTAGTCGGTGGCGTGGTCCTTACCGCAATCGGGTTTTTGATGGGCGGCACGTTTTCCCCCACCGAAATCGCCCCCGCCATCGCGCTCATCATTTATATGGCGCTCATTTCCGCCGTCGCGTACTCGCTGTGGTCCCGCCTGCTCGCCGTCAACCCCGTCAGCCGCGTTTCGGTCTTTGGCTTTATGAACCCGGTCTTTGGCGTGCTGTTGAGCGCACTGCTGCTCGGCGAGGGCGCTGGCACGAGCCCCGTTACCGTACTTGTTGCCCTGCTGTTGGTCTGCGGCGGCATCATCATCGTCAACAAACCCAAAAAAGCCTAGCGAACCGCCCTTATTTAGTAGAGGAGATTCACATGCTTTAGCTTAATGGAGTACATCGGTGAGCTGAGGGCCGCAACGCACGCCAGCGTTCGCCCTTTTTTTCTAGCGTATCTGGACGCCGGCTTTCTTCTTCTCGCGCTTTACGCGGTAAAGCTCCGCGTCGGCAGCGCGAAGCAAGTCTTGCCAGGTATCGACGCCATCACCAACCCGTGCGTAGCCGATGGACATCCGCAACAGATACGGGACCTCGGCGCGCGCGAGCTCGTCGCTGATTGCCGCGCACAGACACATGATGTCCTGCTCCGCCGTCGCCTTTTGAAGCACCACAAACTCATCGCCGCCATAACGTGCGATAAAGCCACCAGACGCCGAGCAGACCTCTTTGAGCGTAGCAGATATGACCTGGAGGGCATGATCGCCCTCAACATGTCCATACCGGTCGTTAATCTGCTTAAAGCCGTCAGCGTCCATCATAAGCAGATATACATCTTCGGCCTGATCCACATTTGAAAAGAGCGACAGCATATAGGTCTCAAAACGGTTGCGATTGTTGAGGCCAGTCAACGGGTCGGTCGAGATCAGCTGCTCCTGGTAGATGATGTAGAGCAGCAGGATGCTCAGCGTTATACCGACACAAAGGCCCGGTACCGAAAACAAAACCTGGAAGGTACCGCCCACCAGAGCGGGAACCGCAAAAAAGGCGAGGGTGCGATAAATGGCCTTCTTTTGCAGACTTTCGACTTTTCGAGTCTGAATAAAGGCATGCAAAGACGTATATATGATGTAGCAGTAGCTAACGATAGGCTGAATCATATAAAGCGCTCCGCGACGATATACGCCCTGTGCATCGATATAGAACATAGTGTGCGTCCAGTAGCTGGTAAATGCCAGCACGACCACCAATACGGTTGGCAACGTCACGAGCGCCACCCTATAGCGCGCGGTCAAAAGGCGTGAGCCCTGCACTGTCTCGGAATAGAAAAACCAAATGAGGCACGCGATGGCGAACAGCGAAAACGAGACCGCGTTGGAAATCCAGTTGGCCGTGATGCCTACAGGAGTGCTCACGCCGTCCGAGAGCGTCCAGATCATATCGAAGAAAATGTAGGCTGCAGACGTGTAGCCCAGCATGCTAAACAGAAGCTGCTGGGTGCTCGAGAACAAGGAGCGGCGGCTTCGTGCGGCAAGCCCGATAAGAACAATCATGCATAGCAGGAATATCTCAATTTTGAGTGCCTTAACCACTAGACGCCATCCATTCAATATTCAAGTGGTCAGAATCGCCCGATTCTGGTCTGGGCAACAAACACCCCCTACCCGCAGGGGTAAGGGGAATCATAGCAGAGCGCCCGAACGTCACTGCAAAACAGTCATCGTTCGGGCGCTCAAACGGCGCGAATTGCACTCCGGCATCATTGATGGGTAGCGATTGCTATTCGCCATCGATGTCGGTCGCGACGGCCTCCTCGATGGCCTCGACACCGGCAGGCGACAGATCCTCCTTGCCCTGGCAAAACTTCTTGTCGACCCAGCCGGTCAGAATCGGGGCCATGATTGCCGTGATGATGACGGCGGTGGCGATCTGCGCATACGCGGTGGGCGCAAGCTCGGCATAGCGCGGAGCGACCTCGGCGAGGGCGACCGGCGTGGTCATAGCCGTGCCGGCGATAGTGGAGCAGGCAACGGCCGCCTTGCCGTTACCACCGCACAGGCGCTCGAAGGCAAAGGTAATGGGACCGACGATAAAGAGCGTGATGAGGCCCAGCAGGATGCCCGAAATGCCGCCGGTGATAAAGCTCGAAAGACTCATGGACGCACCGAGCTGAAAACCGATAACGGCAATCGCAGGATTGGCGCCGGGAACCAGCAGGTTCTTGATGAACGGGAACAAGTTGCCCAGAACCATGCCGATAACAAGCGGCAGGATGGATCCGATGATGGTGCCGACGGGGATGTTGGCGAGACCCGAGACACCGAGGATGATCATCGTGACGGCGGGGCCGGCCGTAAAGAACAGGATACCGACGGCGCCTTGCTCGGACTCGTCGCCGAACTCGCCCATGATGCCGGTGTAGAGCGCCATGTTGCAAAACGTAATGCCGCCGATGATAGACACGGAGCTCAGACCTAGGAAGTTGTCGTTAAAGAAATATGCCACACCCAAGCCAAGGGCAGCCGCAACAACAAGCTTAGGAATCAGCACAACGATGCCGGTCTTGATGGCGCCCGGCGTGGACTTAAAGCTGATGCCGGCACCCACAAACAGCAGGATCGCGGCAACGATGGTGTTGGAACCACCGCGGCAGGCGGCGGTAAAGAAGCCGCCGATCTCAAAGACCTGCGGGCAGAAGGTATTGAGCAAAAGGCCAACGATCATCGGGTAGATCATGATGTCACCCGGGATACGCGGGACTTTGAATTTCTTTTGCTCGTTGGCGGTCGCTTCCTGTGCCATGAAACCCCCATTTCCGCTGACGCAGAACAAAAGCCCACGTCATACTTTGCTACAGTAAAGTTTGACCATGGTACCAGAAGAAGCAGACCGGCTCGGTGAGAAATTCGATACGTGTGCCGGGACGCTAAACGTGCTCCGCTCTTATATGAAGCTCAAAACGATATAGAACACGATGCCCGAGACGCAGCACCACAACATCGACTTTGTCTTGATTGCCACCGCCACGACGCCGGCGGCCGCAATCCAGGGAATCAAGCCCTGCCACAAGCCGGCGTCGAAAGCGCCAGGGCTTATCAAATCGTTGGCGACCAGCGCCGCAAAGGCGGCAGGCGGAATATAACCCAAGGCCTCGGTAACGCGGGGCGACAGCGTTCTCCCGCGCAAGGCAAACGCCGGGGCAATGCGGAAAAACGCGATGGCCGCCCATGACGACAGCCATAGAACCAAAAACTCATTAACGGGCATCGCGAGCGCCCCTTCCCTCGGCGAGGACATCGCACGCGAGTGCCGTGACAACGCCGACGAGCACACTTGCCGGCACGGCGATATTCGTCCACCCCAAGAACTTGCATATGGCGACGGACACCGCAGCCAAACCGGCAGCTACGACATTGCCGCGCGACAGTCGCTGCGAAAAGAGTAGGCAGATAAAGAGCGATGTGCAGACAAAACCCGCAATAGCGGTGGGAACATCAACAACGGCGCCGACGATGGCGCCCGTCGTACACGAAACGCCCCATGTTGCGATGAGGATCACGTTGAGCACAAAGGACTCGAGCGGACCCCAATCCTCCCCTTTAACCAACTTGGCAAGCGAAATGCCGTATGCCTCCTCGGTAAGTGTCGCGGCAACAGCCAGCGTCTGACGCTTCGAAGCACCCCTCAAATGCGGTGCGATCGCTGCCGAGTAAAGCGCAAAGCGCGAGGAGATTGCGGCCACACTTGCGACAATCGATGCCGCAGGCACACCTGCCAGCCACAGGTTGCAGACCATAAACTGCCCGCTGCCCGTCACGAACGTGCTGCTCAGGGCAAAAACCATCCAGGGTTCCATTCCCGTCTGCGCCATAATCATTCCGCACGGCGCGGCTATCGCAACATAGGTAAGCATCACCGGCCAGACGGTTTTAACGATTTTGAGCACCATAACGTTCCTCGTCCCGACAAGATTTCCGAGCCGCATTCAACGACGCGGCAGAACCATCGCCCGATGGCAACCGAGTTCACCTACAATTGCCACCGGATCGAAAGACACAGAAAGACACAACTTTTTAGGAAGTCATTATGACAGCTATCGATCGAACGCGGGCTGCCGCGGCCTTCAAAACCTACACCGATGCCTACGATGCCGCCAATCCGCGTATCGCGCTCAAAATCGAGCATACGTACCACGTTGCCGAGGCATGCGATGCCGTGGCACGCGAACAGGGCTGGTCACCTCAGGACATTGACCTAGCGTGGCTTTGCGGCCTGCTGCACGATATGGGTCGCTTTGAGCAGCTGCGACGCTGGGACACGTTTAAGGATGCCGAGAGCATGAGCCATGCGGCGTTGGGCGTCGAGGTTCTCTTTGGCGAAAACCCTGCAGACGCGCCCGCGACAACAAGTATCCGCGACTTTATCGACGATCCGGTAGAAGACGAGTTGATTCGCGCAAGCATTGCCTATCACAGCGATTTCCGTCTACCCGCGCAGCTCGACGAGCGCACGCGGCGCTTCTGCGATATTGTGCGCGATGGCGACAAGGTCGACATTATGCGCACCATCGCCGACAGCACCGTCGACACCATCCTCAAAGTGGATGAGGACGTGTTTCTTGCCAGCCACTTCTCGGCACCGACGCTGGCTGCCTTTGACGAGCACCGCTGCGTCACGCGCGATGAGCGCGATGAGCCCGCGGACTACTTGGTGGGGCTTATCTGCTTTATGTTTGAGCTCGTCTATCCGGCAAGCCGCGCGCTGACGCGCAAGCAGGGCGATATCTACCGCCTGCTCGACGCACCTTTTGGTATCGTGCGGCCCTTTACCGACCCCGCCACGCAAGCGACCTGGGAACGCCTAAAGAAAGAGATGCGAGCCTGGCTGGCCAGCGCCTAGCGCTCGAGCTGGGCCAGAAGCTCCTCGACAACTTCGACGGCGTCACCGACAACTTTGTACTGCGCAGCGCCGAAGATGGGGGCATCCGGGTCCTCGTTGACAGCGATGATGCACTCCGCGCCGCCGATGCCGGCAAGATGCTGGATAGCGCCCGAAACGCCGATACTCACAAGGAGCTTGGGCGAAACCGACACGCCGGTCTGGCCAATCTGGTGGCGATACTCCAACCAGCCTGCCTCCACAACGGGACGCGTGCAACCAAGCTCGGCACCCAAGGCATCGGCGAGTTTTCGCATCAGGGGCAGATTCTTCTTGGAGCCGATGCCGCGGCCCACCACGACCAGGCGCTCGGCATCGGCAATTGATGCCTGCTGCCCCCACTCCTCGGCGGGAATCGAGATCTCGACACGGGCCTTAACATCATTCGCAAGCGATACCTGGGTAATCGTGCCAGAGCGGCTGTAGTCAAACTTGGGTGCCCCAAAGATGCCGGGGCGCACCGTTGCCATCTGCGGCCGATGATTGGGGCAGATAATGGTGGCCATCAAGTTGCCGCCAAACGCCGGGCGGGTCTGCTGCAGTAGACCCGTCTCCGTATCCATCGAAAGCACCGTACAGTCGGCCGTAAGGCCCGTCTGCAAGCGTACGGCCACACCGGGCGCCAGCTCACGACCAAAGGCGGTCGCGCCGTACAGAATGGCCTCGGGTCTGCGCTCGGCCACCAAATCGCAGATGAGACGAGCATAGATCTCCGCATCGTTTTGGCGCAGTCGCTCGTCGCGGCAGACCACGACCTCGTCGGCACCGGCGCAGACCAGATGTTCCAGGTCCTCAAGCGAGCCCTCGGGGCCCATGCCGGCCAATGCCACCAGACGGCAACCGCGAGCATCGGCAAGCTCGCGCCCCTTACCCATGAGCTCGTAGGCCACCGGAGCCACGACATCGTGATCGTCGGTCTGAACGAATACCCATATGTCTCGATACGCATCGAGGTCAACCGCGCCGGCGGCCTCGTCGCGCTCGATCGAAATGGCATTGACGGGGCAGGCGTCGACGCACCCGCCGCACAAGATACAGCCGTCGGTCACATGGGCGCAGCGGTTGGGGCGCTCGCCCTCCATCACAATGCCACCCGAGGCACAGGCGCGAACGCAGCGGCCACAGCCAACGCACGCCTCGCTATCGATTATCAGTCCGCTCATCTATGCCATCCCCTCGATAATCTTGGCAATCTTTGCCGCCTGCTCGACCGGCGTGCCCTCGATGGCCTCGCACGTTTGGTCGCGGTCGGGCACAAATGAGCGCACGACCTGCGTCGGCGATCCGGTAAGGCCGCAACGCGAAGGGTCAGCATGTACATCGGCAGCACAGACCACCCGCACATCCGCATCTTCGGCCGCGCGAATGCCGGCGATGCTCGGCATGCGCAGCTGGCCGATCTCCTTGGCGGTCGTCATCGCGCACGGCATCTCCAGATAGACCGTCTCCTCGCCGGCATCGCAACCGTGAACGAGCGAAAGCGCACCGCACGTCGTAAAACCTGCGCTCTGCACGCAGCTCACATCGGTCACGCAGGGAATCTCGAAGGCGCCGGCCAGCTCGGGGCCAATCTGGGCGGTATCGCCATCTACCGCCATCTTGCCGCAGATGAGCAGGTCGAAGTCCTCGTCGAGCGCCTCGATACCGCATTTGAGGGCATAGGTGGTCGCCAACGTGTCCGCGCCCGCAAAGGCGCGATCGGTCAGCAGCAGCGCATCATCGGCGCCGCGGGCAATGCAGTCGCGCAGCAGCGATTCGGTTGCAGGGATACCCATCGACACCACCGTCACGCGCACATCCATGCCAAAGCCGATAAAGTCGTCCTTGAGCGCCAGCGCGCATTCGAGGGCACTTGCATCGAAGGGATTAATGACCGCCTGCTTGCCATCACGCACGATGGTATTGGTTTTGGGGTCCATCTTGACCTCGGTGCTTCCCGGTACCGCCTTGACGCACACCACCATATGGAAATCGCTCATCTTCACGCGCCCCCTTTCTGGACGAGTTCATCCAAGAGCTTCTCCGAAAATAGGTTGCCACGACCCAGCTGCCCGGCAGGATCGAGCTGCAGCTTGAGTCGAGCCGATTCGACCATGGCCTCGTGGCCGTACATCGTCTCCAAAAAGCCCGCTTTGATCTTGCCGACGCCGTGCTCGGCAGAGACGGCGCCGCCCATAGCCGTTACCTCCGCAGCCCACCGGGCAAACAGCTCACCACCGCGACGGTAGTCCTGCGCATCGCGCGGCAGGATATTCACATGCAGATGGTTGTTGCCGATATGTCCCCAGGCGGCAGACTCAAGCCCGCTTTCGGCCAGCGTGCGGCGATAGAAGGCAACGACATCGGCCAGGCGCGCGTTGGGTACCGACATATCCGACCCCAGTTTGGTAATGGTGGGGTCGGTGCGGCGACGCTCATCGATGAGCATGTTGACACTCTCGGGGACGGCGTGGCGGAAGAACCGCTGGCATTCGCGATCGACCTCGGTGCGCGCAACCCAGGTCGCGTCATCGCGGCCGCCCGCAAGCTCCAAAACCCATCCCAGGTGGTACAGCTCCTCAGTCGCTTGAGCCTCGTCGTCGCAGTCGAGTTCCACGTAAATACAGACCTTTGCCTCATCGTCGAGTGCCGGCAGCGAGGCAAACGCGGTCGACTGCTCGCGCTGGCGGCGAAGGATATCCAAGGCGCCGGCATCGAAATACTCAATAGCGGCGGCATGGGACAGCACGGGGCGCACGGAATCGGTAAAGGACACTGCCTTGTCCTCGCTGTCGAAAAAGCAGCTCACGCCCCATACGACCGAAGGTGCCGCCTGCAGGGCGATCTCGAGCTCGGTAATGACCCCGAGTGTGCCGCATGCACCGATAAAAAGATCGATGGCGTCCATGTCGTCCGAAACGAAATAACCCGACGCGTTTTTGGTCTTGGGCATGGTATAGCCGGGAAGATCCAGCTCAAGCGCGCGGCCCCCTGCCGTCACGAGCGACAAGTGGCGTGCGTCAGCGTGTGCCCGACCTCGATGAAGCTCGAGCAGGTCGCCGTCCGGCAGTGCCACGTGAAGCCCCGTAACGTGCGGGCGCATGGGGCCATAGGCATAGCTGCGGGCACCGGAGGCATTGCACGCCGCCATGCCACCCAGGCAGGCAGATGCCTCGGTGGGATCGGTGGGAAAGAACTGCTCGGGAGCTGTCTGGAACTCCTCATAGGCCTCAAGCGATGCCTGATCCCAGCCAGCGGTCGGCAATGCCTTCTTGCCCAGCTGCTTGCGTAACTCAGAAAGCACGACGCCCGGCTCCACGCGCAGCAGAAAACGGCCTTGCTCGTCGCGGCGAAGACCCAGGTAGCGATTCATACGAGAAGTGTTGAGGATGTGGCCGCCGTGGGGCACGGCACCGGCAGCCAGACCGGTCCGAGCACCCTGGACCGTTATCGGAACATGCTCGGCATGGAGCTTTCGCAGAATGGCGCGGACTTCGTCCTCCGTTGTCGGAAACGAGATACTCGACGCCTCGCCCGATGTGCGAGATTCATCGCGACCATATTCTTCGAACTCGTCGCTGAAGGGTTTGATGGCTGCAGACACGCAAACTCCCCCTTTAGTTAACTACAGTATTTGCAGGGAGATGTTACCGCATCGTTTCGTCGACGTGACTGAGACCGTCTCCATAATTGGCGAATTTTACGTTTGTGCAATTCGGCAAGCGGCGGCGTTTTCTCGGCAGGCGCTCTATTTAACGCGCTCCTTCCCATCACTGCCATGCATGCAATTGGCGCTCGAAAAAACTTGAGATATTTTTTAGCATCTCTCACCTGCGGCGATGTAAACCCGTCAAGCATTTGGTCAGAAATTGGTCAAGTTGCGGCTGATACGGTCGGCATCGACAGCCAGAGCCAATAGAAGGTTTGGCCCAAAAGCAGGGAGGTTCCCATGGCATATTACTGGCCCCAGTATGGCGTCGCCATCGAAGTTGACGATGACCCATATCTTCTGCCCTTCGACGAGGAGGCGTTTCCCGATGCGGTCGTCTATCACGTCACCACCGACGTGATCTGCGATCCCGAATCGTTTTCGGCACTCGCCCACCATATCGCCCACATCCACGACATCAAACTCGACCCAAACTTCGACGAGCTCATCTACTCGCGACGTCTCATGCTCCACATGCTCTTTGGCGCCGATCCGTCCACGTTCGCGCGCGTCTATACCACTAAGGATGCCGCATGAACGCACGGAAGCGGTCGAGCCCCCTGGGGTCAAAACATCGAAAAAGGCTCGGCATCGTCTGCTTGGCCATCGCCTGCGCCCTTATCGCCGTCGGCCTTTACGCCTGGCAGTCAAAGCCTGTCGCCGAGACAGGCGCCTCGGTCACAGCGGCAGAGGGTAAGTCGCGCCAAGAAATCCAGGACGAGCTCGATGCCATCGTCCGCGACAACATGATGACAATCTCGGTCGCACCGGTCGCCCAGCTACAAAAAGGCGGTAAGCTGCGCGTCAACGTACAAAACGTCCAGGATAACAAGTTTCCCCAGCGTTTCCGCGTGATCCAAAACGACGAGACCGTCTATGAATCGGGCGTGGTCGAGACCGGCAAGACCGTTGAGACCTGCCCTGCAGGCGACATCAAAGAAGGTGAGGCGTATATCGAGATTCAAGCGCTCGACGCCAAGACCTACGACGCCCATGGCAATCCCACGCGCATCAAGGTGCGGGTTGCGCAGGCCGAAGACTAGATCTGCCGCCTGTTATGAAAATGCGCACCCGTGCCGTTTTCGTCTAACCCTCACGGAAACGTTCCGTGACGAATAGAAAGGAACGATTATGGACATCACCAGGAACTTGAGCGGGACCAGGGCGCTCGTCGTGGGCGCAGGGCTGGCGCTCGCACTCGCAATGAGCGCCGCGCCGACCACCGCTCTGGCGGAGGGACGCGTTGGAACCACCGACGTGACCATCAGGACCGAAATCGACAACATCGCGTTTAAGACTCCGACCGTCATTCCGTTTGTCGCCAAGGCCGATGGCACGCTTCAGGGCCCTTCCGAGAACACAACCACTATCGACAATCTTTCGGCCTATGGCATCCACGTTACCAACATGAAAATCGGCGCCAAGAACTCCTGGAGCATCGTCGCTGACGCCAAGACGGGAACCGCCCAGAACTCCATCGATTTTAAGGTCGGCCCCGACAAGGCACTCCAAGACGCTCATGCCGCGACGCAGGAAGCAGGCCTCGACCTTTCCAAAAATGCATCCTTCGACATGGGCTACCAGGGCATCGCCAATGGTACGGACAGGATTAAGCTCAAGACGAGCGGCACTGTCGCCCGCGTCACGCGAGACATCTTCCATGTGACCGGCACGGGCGACCAGGTCGCAACCATTACGTGGACGGTCGAGCCCGGTGCGCACACGGCCTAAGGCAATTGTCCTTGCCGTCATCATCGGCGTTGTAACGTTTGCCCCGATCGCCGCCTTTGCCCAACAAGAGCAAGCGCAGGCTGCCACGCAAGTGACTGTCGATCTATCGGAGCTCGAACGCAGTGGCCAACATGAACCCCTCGCGCAAACGGGCGACACGCGACAGCTCCTGGCAGCAGGAATCGCCACGGCAGGCGCTAGCGCCATCGGCCTTGGCCTGCACATCAAACGCAGCCGGTAGCCACACGAATCGAGACCGTCCAGCATAGGTAAGGAGAACCCATGGCATCAAAGAACCTTTTGCCCGTTGCCGCGCTCTGTAGTGCGCTTGCCACCGGCATGCCCGTTGCCGCTCTAGCGACACCCGCCGTGGACGCCCCCTTACCTGCCGTCAACTGTCTCGCCACAAACCAGATGAGCACCATCGCGCGCCAACGCTTCTCGCTTGCGCAGGCAAGCATTTCGGCCTCGGGGTGCCTCCGTCGCTGCACGAACAGCTCGATAGTCGTGGATACCGAGCACTCGAGCACAGCGGACGGCCCCCTAACGGGATGCGTTATCTGCACATGGCGCGCAGCTGCAACTGATGCCGATGGCGATTCCTGCGACGTGGAGCTGTGCCTCGACATCACCCTGTCCGATGACTCGGCGGACGGGGCAACAGTCGCCTTCGACAGCACGTTTTTCGAAAACGGAGGGGGTGTATGCCTGGGCTGCGTCCCCTCGAGCGCCGATGGCACGCAGCCCGCTATCTCATTCACCGCATCGCTGAAAATGACCAAGGCGGGCACCGACGCCACGGCAAATGGCGAGATCGCTCTGATGTTCTACGCGAGCGGCACAGAAAGCCAGGAGATTCGGGGCAAACAGCGGACCGGATCGCTCAGCCTGACGCGAGGGGCAGACCCCGGTCCTGTCGATATCAGTGCCGAAACGCAAGATGTGCATCACGTCCTTGTCGATCCGGCGCTTCTCGAGATGGAATGGAGCGGAGTAGGAGCGGTCGGACTCGCCCCCTCGACGGGTGACATCGCAAGCGACTCCAGCGAGAGCAGCGGTGAAATAGCGCCTGGGGACAATGGCGCACCAGGCGGCATAACACCGCCATCGAGCGGTCCTTCAGCCACTTTCAGCGAGCCAAGCGAAACAGCCACCGCAGTGGGCGGCACGCAAGCTGGCGAAAACTTGGGGTGTCCCATGCCGGCAGACATCGACGAGGGCAATTGTTGCATGATGGTCGCGCTCGACCGCACGGAAACCGTCGACGCCGCGAGCATTGAGGTCACCGCTGCCGATAAGCCCGTCCGCAAAGCAGCCATTATCGCATTCCCTAAAACCGTCGAAGTTGTTTTTCTGCCATCGGGCGAGGTCGTAGCCCCCACCTTGCTCACCTTGCTTGGGGCAAAGGGCACGGCCAACCAAATCGACAACCTCACGGTCGCCGACCCTGCGACCACCGCAAAACTGCACCTGTATGCCGTAACCTCGGACGGAGGCAAAACCGAGGAATTCGACGGTGAGAACCTCCTGAATAACCGGATACTCCATAAAATGGAAGACGTCTCGTATCAAATTGAGCTCGTGGGATTTGACCGAGCTCGAGATGCCGATATCATCGCCGCGGCCATTGAGTCCCCGCAGCGACTCATGACGCTGTGCTTCGATTACAGCCCCTATGTCGTGATGGGAGGCTGAGGCTTGGGCACCAAATGCCGTCATTAATACCACTTATATAACGTATAGGATGAGGCATGACGCACCCTGCAGCCCGTTCTGCTACGATTGCCAGGTTGGCATCAATATGGGAGGGTTCATGCCGGGTTTGGGAACGGTCATCAACGTCGCACTTTTGATTGCGGGCGGACTGCTGGGCCTTATAGGCGGACGCTTTATCACACCCCGCATCCAAGACACGCTCATGAAGGTGTCGGGGCTGTGCGTTTTGTTTATCGGACTGGGCGGCACCATGCAAAAGATGCTCGTCATTGACGGGAAAGCGCTGGAGACCACCGGCACCACCATGCTCATCGTCTCGTTTGCCCTCGGCTCGCTCATCGGCGAGGCCGTTAACCTGGAAGCCGGCATCGAAAACCTGGGCGAATGGCTCAAGCGCAAAACCGGCAGCGAGGGAGACAACGAGTTCACCAATGCCTTTGTCTCGACATCGCTGACCGTCTGCATCGGTGCCATGGCTATCGTGGGATCAATCCAAGACGGCTTGCTCGGCGACTGGTCCACGCTTGCCCTCAAGGGCGCGTTGGACTGCATCATCGTCTGCACCATGACGGCTTCGCTCGGCCGCGGCTGCATCTTCTCCGCCCTGCCCGTTGCCGTATTCCAGGGAACGATTACGCTGTTTGCCGGCGCGCTCTCCCCCATCATGACCGCCGCCGCCCTCGACAGTCTATCGCTCGTGGGCTCTATACTCATCTTCTGCGTCGGCGTCAACCTCATCCGTCCTCAGACCTTCCGCACGGCCAATATGCTCCCCTCCGTTGTCATAGCCGTCATCTACGCCCTCCTGTTCTAAATCTATCTACGTAGCGGTATCTCGAACACCTGTTTGATGCTGTGCTATGATATGAGGTCACCGAAGCTGCGTTAGGAGAGGAGAGACGGTGGCCGACCAGGACATCAAGATGCTCATCGAGCGCATTATGGCCGAGGCCCGGACCCATCAGTCTGCTCGCTTCTCAAACGAAGTCTATGCTGACGAGCCGATTCTCAAGACCGGCCGACAGATGCAGAATTTCCTTCCCGACCAGTACCGCAAGATGCGCGAGATATCGCGCTGGCAGGATGACCCCAAAGGCGGTGCGGGTCGCTGGCTTTCGGAAGCCGAGCTCTTCTACCGTCAAGGCCTGCTGATGGCCGACTTTGAGGACGACTGCCCCTACAACGGTACGTTCAAGTCGTACTTTCCCACCTATAACGCCATGAGCGATCGGCAGTTGCGTGGCTATTTTACCTGGCGTGCCCAAGTGCGCCGCGGAACCATCGAGGAAACGTCTACGTCCTTTGCCTTCCTGTATCTCTATGAGCTGATCTGCGGCATTGGCGTAGATGACCCACTTGATGGTTTTAAAAAGATCAAGGCTTTTTGGGATGCCTATCGTGCCTTCGAGCCCGGCATCGACCGGTTTGCACGCGTGTGGTTGCAAGATTACGCCGTGTTCCACGGGCTCGACCCCGAGCTGCTTCGCGACTCTAAAACCGTCGCATTCGACAACGCCCTCATCGAACTGCGGCGTGCGGCGCGAGACCTTGCGCCCGCGCCGACGCCGTCAGACCTGGCGCCTGCGCGTCGCAAGACCTCCAAGCCTACGCTCCCCCTTCCGCCCGACGAGGCGCGCGAGGAGCGACTCATGGCCGCCATCAATGCCCTCTCCACGTATAACCTCAATAACTCAAGACTCGATCGCGGCCACCATCGCGATCTACGCCACGTGGCATGCGCCGTGTATGTCCGTATGGCGCGCTACTATGACACGCACCGAAAGACCGGCATCGTAGCGAGCTTGTTTGGGGAGGAGACGGCCATGCCCTACACCATGTTTGCCTCGGCCGTGTTCTTTGCGCCCGAGCGCCACGAGGACTGCGAATATCGCCTGGACCCCATTCACATCTATCGCTGCCAAAATGGCTTTTGGGAATGCATGCGCATCCACGGCAGCAGACAAAAAAGTAGCAAGCTCGGTGAGATGATGCGCGCCTGCGACCAACGCCTGCGCCTGGCCCTAGACCCCACCCATCCCCTAAAGGAGGAGAAGGTCCCCAAATATCTGGCCAAGATCATCGATGACGAGATCGTGGCATGGCTTTCGTGGGACGCCGCGCACCAGCCTGTCAAGATCGATATCGATTTGAGTCAGCTGGGGCACATTCGGAGCGCCGCCGCGCAAACGCGTGAAGCGCTTTTGATTGATGAGGAGCGCGAGGACGATGTGCCCACAGAGATCGATACGGCGGAATCCGAGCAACCGGAAGCCAAGCCCGCGGCCGACGTGATGGCCGAGCCGATCGCGGCGCCCACGGAGCGCAACGAAGCCGACGAGCCAACCATTTCCACCGAACAGTTTGGTGTCGTGGCACCGCTTCTCGCGCCGACGCCCGTGTTCGCAGCTGCTGCGCCCGCTGACGCTGCGAACGAACTCACGCCTGCCGCAGACGCCTATCTCCGCGCGCTGCTCGAGCAGGACACGGCACAGACGGAATCGGCAGTGGAGAGGTCGGGTCAGAGCGAGGACATGCTCGTCGATAGCATCAATGAGGCGCTCTTTGACCTGGTGGGTGACACCGTAATTGAATTTGGCGCGGCAGGACCGCACATTATCGAGGACTACGAAGCAGACGTGAGAGGATACCTAGACTATGAGTGATACCGCATCCGCAGCACCCCGCGTGCCCAAGCGCGTCGCCGCCGTCATTCTCAACTCGCTCAAGGGCGGCGTGGTCCCGCGCATCGGCCTTCCCTACATCACCGTAGGGCGCGAGGTCGAAATCCGCGCCCTGCTCACCGACCTGAGTCTCATCGCCGACGGCGGCGCGAGCTTCCGCTTTCTGGTCGGTCGCTACGGAGCCGGCAAGAGCTTTTTGCTCCAGACCATCCGCACGCACGCCATGGGCGAGGGATTCGTCGTCGCCGATGCCGACCTGTCGCCCGAGCGCCGCCTACAGGGCGGCCAGGGACAGGGCCTTGCCACCTACCGTGAGCTCATCCGCAACATATCGACCAAGACGCGCCCCGAGGGCGGTGCGCTCAACCTAATCCTCGATCGCTGGGTCGCCTCGTGTGCCGATGCCGATGAGTCTGCCGTCAATGCCCAACTGGCCCCGCTCGAGGAAATGGTCCACGGCTTCGACTTCGCCCGCATGCTCCGCCGCTACCGCACGGCAGTATCCGAGGGCGACGAAGAAGCTATGAGCCGCGTGACCAAATGGATTCGCGGCGAGTACCGCACCAAGAGTGAGGCACGCGCCGAGCTGGGCTCCTCGACCATCATCAGCGATGACGACTGGTACGACTACGTTAAGCTCATTGCGCGCTTTTTGGTCTGCAGCGGCTACAAGGGCATGCTGGTGCTCATCGACGAGCTCGTGAATCTGTATAAGATTCCCAACGCCATCACGCGCCAATACAACTACGAGAAGATCCTGACCATGTACAACGACACGCTCCAGGGCAAGGCGCAGTACCTGGGCATGATCATGGGCGGCACGCCAACCTCCATCGAAGACCGCCGCCGTGGCGTGTTCTCCTACGAGGCCCTGCGAAGTCGACTCGCTCAGGGCCGCTTTGCACGCGAGGACCTTAAGGACATGCTCGCGCCCATCATCCGCCTGCAGCCACTCACCTACGAGGAATTGCTGGTGCTGATCGAAAAACTCATGCAGATCCATGCCGGATACTTTGGCTGGACGCCCACGCTTACCGAGAACGACTTGGTAGACTTTCTCAAGATTGAGTTTGGCCGCGTGGGAGCCGATACGCACCTGACGCCGCGTGAGGTCATCCGTGACTTTATCGAGCTGCTCGATATCCTGTGCCAGAACCCCGATGCAAACGTGGCCGAGTTGCTGCAAAGCGTCGGCGGCGACGCGCTGGCACCGGCAGCCGCAACAGGCGACACCGGCACCGCAGACGGCGACCGCAACTTCGCCGAATTCACCATCTAACCTGCCAAAAAGGGACAGGTCTATTTTGGCAGCTTTTATCTGCACAAACGTTGAGACAGCAATGCAGCAAACCATTGCCAACCGCATTGAGAGGTTCGTATTTGAGGGGAGGCCCCGTGAACGCCTTTGACCGATATGCTCCGTTTATCCAAGACTTCATCTACTCCCACGATTGGGAGAGTCTGCGCTCTATCCAGGTTGCGGCGGCAGATGCCATCTTTAACACACAAGACAATGTGCTCCTAACGGCATCCACAGCTTCCGGCAAAACCGAGGCAGCCTTCTTTCCCATCCTGACCGAGTTTTGGGAGAACCCGCCCGCGAGCGTGGGCGCCCTCTACATCGGCCCCCTCAAAGCGCTCATCAATGATCAGTTCGTCCGCCTCAACGACCTCTGCGAAGAGGCCGATATCCCTGTCTGGCACTGGCATGGCGATGTCTCGCAGTCGCACAAGGCTAAGCTCATTAAAAAACCGAGCGGCATCCTGCAGATTACACCCGAGTCACTCGAAGCGCTTTTAATCCATAAGCACATGGCGATCCCGCGCATGTTTTGCGACCTGCGCTACGTGGTCATCGATGAGGTCCACTCGCTCATGCGCGGCGACCGTGGCGGACAAACGCTCTGCCTTATCGAGCGACTCTCGCGCATGGCCGGCGTGCAGCCTCGCCGCATTGGCCTTTCGGCTACCATCGGCGACCCCGAGCGCACGGGCGCTTTTCTCTCACAGGGAACGGGGCGCGACTGCGTTATCCCCCGCTTTGAAGAACCGCGCCGCGTGTGGCGCATCTCCATGGAGCACTTCTACAACTCGGGCCCCCAGGCGCAGCAGCGGGGATTCATGGGTACAGGTCCTCAAGAGGCCGAAGTGCTTGCGTGCGAGCGCATCGATGCGGCGGCATCCGCGGCACTGCCCGCCGGCGCCCAAGACATGCGTCACAGCGGACAGCTCACACAAGAGGAGCGCCGTCAACGTCGTGAGCGGGCACAGGGCAAGGCCGCTCCCAAGGACCGCCAAGCTTCCTCGGCCCCCGAGGGCAAAGTCGACATCCCCCAAGCACCCGAACAGGCATTACTCAACCCCACCGATACAGCACCAGACAACGCCGACCCCGGTATGGGATATATCTTTGAACACACGCGCGGCCGAAAGTGCTTGGTCTTTGCCAACTCGCGCGAGGAGGCAGAGGCCGTATGCTCCATGCTGCGTAGCTACTGCGAGAGCCGGCACGAGCCCGACCGCTTCCTTATCCATCACGGCAACCTCTCGGCATCGCTACGCGAGACGGCAGAAGAGCTCATGCGCGACGAGGAACAGGCACAGACAACCGTCACCACCTCCACGCTGGAGCTCGGCATTGATATCGGTCGCCTGGAGCGCGCGTTCCAGATCGATGCACCGTTTACCGTCAGCTCCTTTTTGCAGCGCATGGGACGCACGGGACGCCGCGATCTTCCGCCCGAGATGTGGTTTGTCATGCGCGAGGAAGAGCCCGAGCCGCGCACGATGATGCCTGAAACGATACCTTGGAAGCTCCTCCAGGGCATCGCGCTCGTACAACTCTATCGCGAGGAAAAGTGGGTCGAGCCGCCCGAGCTCGATCGACTCCCCTACAGCCTGCTCTATCACCAGACCATGTCGACCCTCGCCAGCACCGGCGAACTCACGCCTGCCGAACTTGCCCAGCGCGTGCTCACGCTCAGCTATTTCCACCGCGTCTCGGCCGATGACTATCGCGTACTGTTGCGCCACCTCATCAAGATCGACCACATCCAGGTCACCGAGGGCGGTGGGCTCATTGTGGGCCTCGCGGGCGAGCGCATCATTAACAACTTTAAGTTTTACGCCGTGTTCCAGGAAAACGAGGAGTTCACCGTTCGCAGCGAGTCGGCCGAGTTGGGCACGATCGTCAATCCGCCACCGCCCGGTGAGCGCATCGCCATCGCCGGACACTGCTGGATTGTCGAGGAAGTGGACTGGAAGCGTCATACCGTCTTTGCCACGCAGGTCAAGGGCCGGGTGCCGGCCTACTTTGGCGACTGTCCCGGTGACATCAATACACACGTACTCGAGCGCATGCGCAAGGCGCTCAACGAACACGCCGCGTATCCGTACCTTATGGGTAACGCACGGGCCCGCCTTGCGCAGGCTCGTCATACGGCCGAGATTTTGGGCGCGGGAACTAAACCGCTCATTAACCTGGGCGGCGATACCTGGGTGCTCTTCCCCTGGCTGGGCAGCTACGCCTTTTTGGCCCTCGAGCGCATGCTCAAGATTAAATGTGCCGCGGAGTTGGGCCTTCGCGGACTCGACCCATCACGCCCGTACTTTATGCAGTTTAAGATGAAGGCCGACGAGGAGACGTTCTTTGAGGTGCTCGCCGCCGAGGCCGAGAAGGACTTCGATCCCATCGAGCTCGTCTATCCCGGCGAGGTGCCTTATTTTGACCGCTACGACGAGTTTGTTCCCGAAGAGCTCGTGCGCAAGGGCTTTGCCGAAGGCGTGCTCGACATAGAGGGCATGAAGCAGCGTGTCTGCAGCTGGAGCGACCACGCCTAAGACCCGTCTTTTTGGGACGGAGAGACTTACTTGTCGTGAAGGACGGTGCCGAGGAAGTCGGTGTCGAAGGGCACAGCTTCGGCAAAGACATAGTCGCCGTCGCTGGCGATGAGCAGGTAGTTCTCCTCGCCGCCGAACTCCGCATCGCCGCATGGGACCACCCAGGCGTGGGCGAATACCTCGAGTGCCGCGGCAACGCAATCGCGCAGGAACGTCACGTCGCTCCCCCTGTTCGCACTCACGATATTGGCAACATAGATGCCTCCGGGGTTCAGGCTGCCTCGCACCAAACGCAATGCCTCAACCGTCGCCAGCTCGCGTACGGGCTCGGCACCGCCAAAGCAATCGCTCACGACCACGTCGTAGCGACGATGACCCACGCTCGTCACGCCCAGATACGAGCGAGCCTCAGCGGTAATCACTCGCAGGCGATCGCCCACAGTGCGCTCCAGCTCGTCCAGGTAGAACCAACGGCGCGCCAGGCGCGTAATCTCGGCATCGTACTCAACGACGTCCATGCGCAAGCTCTCGTGCGACATCAGTGCAAACTTGGGATAGGCAAACCCGCCGCCGCCCAGCATGAGCATACGGTCGATACCATGCCCGTAAGCATCACGCATTGCGTCCTCAGCCTCAAACACGTCGTCAAACGCGCGATAGTACGCAAAGACGGGCTCCGCCCAACGCTCGCCAACGTAGCTTGCGCTTTGGTAAACGCCGCCTTGCACCAATACACGGACTTCGTCGCCGCCCTCATCGTGCACGCGTTTCACACGCGCCAACCCATTGCGGGTTCGCGCAACCTGCAGACAGGCAGCACGGACAGCGACAGCGGCCGCGCCAAGCGCCGCGGCCCCCAGAGCAACGCCGGCAACGACGCCGGCAGAAACACTCGGCTTGTTCATCTAGAGCTCCTTTTGCAGATAAAGGCCATGGTCATAAAATCCAAGATGACGATAGTACTCACGTGTGCCAATCGCGCTAATCACGTTGATACGCGCATAACCCGCATCCCGGGCAATCTCGCACGCACGCTCTACGAGCAAACGACCCAACCCATGATGCTGCGCCGCCTGGCCTTGATCGCCCACGCGCGCCGCCATGCCATACACGTGAACCTCGCGAATCATCGCCTCGTCCGACACCGTCGGCAACTCGCCCGCATGCGCGGCAACAAACGCGCGGTCGGGCAGCGACAGGCGCAAAAAGCCCGCGATTTTGCCCTGCGGTGTCACCCACTGCAAAAAGCGCTCGCGCGTCACCGGCGTCTCGTACGCCACTTCCTCGTCAAGGGTCAACTCGTCCAGGTCGGCGCCCGCCGTGCTGATCTCGCGATAGCGAATCTCACGCACCGTCGCACCGTCACCCCGAGCAGCCAGGCGGTTCTCAACGAGCTGGCGCAGGTTGGGTTTCTTGTTGCCCACCATGATGTCATCGGAGCTAAAGTCGCGGATCATGCGGCTGATGCGGCAGAACGCCGGCGTCACCACGATGTCGTCGGCCAACACATCGAGCAGCTCGTCCTCGGTATAGGGGCGCCACTCGCCACACTCGTAACAGCCCACCAGATGCGAGCCCTCGATGAGCGCGCACGGGTAGACCTTGACCTCGTCGGGCATAAAGGCGCCCTCGGTCATAAAGCGCTCGTAGTCGCGCTTGTCCCCATCAGGCGTGGCGCCCAGCAAGTTGAGCATAAAGTGCGCGTGGATCTTAAAGCCAAACAGGCGCGCGAGCGAAAACGCTCGCTCGATCTGCGCCACCGAAATGCGGCGCTCGTTGATATCGAGTAGATGCTGGTCAAGACTCTGAATACCCATCTGAATCTTGGTGCAGCCCAAGCGGCGGATAAGTGTGAGGGCCTGCGGCGTTACGGCATCGGGGCGTGTCTCGATAACGAGCCCCACCACGCGATGCTTCGCCGTCTCGTTGATGCGCTGCTGACGCTCAAGCTCCTCCATCGTTGCCGTCTGCCACTCGGTGACCTCGCCCCACGGCGTACCGGGGCCGTACAGACGACGCACCGCGCGGTTATAGCCGCCCACGGCAGCATCCACACGCTCCTGCTCGTCGGCAACGCCGGCAGCAAGCTCAGCCTCGTCGGTCGCAATGCCGGCAGCCCGATAGCGCTCGCGGCGCCCCGCTACCACCGGCGGCAGGGCATCGGCGGGCGCGTCATCGAGCAGGCGCCCCGCCTCGGCACGACTGATGCCCGGACGCGCCAACATGGGGTTAGCTGCCACGCCAGCAACGGCGTCATCGTTCAGCGCACGGAAAAGCTCCGACATAAACCACGTTTGATACCCTTGCGGATAGTCGCTCCAGGTGCCACCGAGCACGATGAGCTCGATCTTATCGGTCGCATGACCCATCTGCGAAAGCGCGGTCAGGCGAGCGCTCACCTGCAGATACGGGTCGAAGCAGTTTTGCTCCGCACGGGCGCATGCCGGCTCGGCGTGCAGATAGCTTTTAGGCATGCGCAGGTCGTTGGGGCAAAACAGGCAATCGCCCGAGCACGGCCAGGGCTTGGTGATGACGGTAATGGTCGCCACGCCCGAAGCCGTGCGACGAGGCTTCATGCGTAGCACCTGCAGCAGTTGACGCTCCAGCTCCGCATCGACATTCCATCCAGCCCAACGAGCCGGCTCCTCACGTTTAACCCGCTGGTAGAACGGCAGCAGACGGCGCTTGGCAAAATCGCGTTTGTCGGCACCCTCGCGGCGCGCCTCGGCATGTATCAGTTTGACGAGCGCCTTGTCGTCTACGGTCTCGCCGCAACGCAGGGTCTCAAGTATGTTCAAGATAATCTGTTCCATGCCCCCATTGTAAAGGCAAAGGCGCCGAAGCCCGTCACGGCTCCGACGCCTCCATCAAACAGCGCGTCTATGGTTTATAAGTCTTCGATAACCACCCGTCACTCTGGATTAAACGACATGTCGCCCGAACCGACCTCAAAACGATACGTGGCAGACTTATCGCCGTTGTCGAATTCAAGATTCAATATGGTCTCGCCATCGTAGCCAAGCGGAAGGAAATCGCTCTCGAAGTCGCCGCTGCCCACGGTGAGGCTCGCCTTAAAGCCCGTAGAGCTCGGAACCGTCATCTCCACGTCGCCCGAGCCCACGCTCACGTCCATCGACTTCGCGGGCGCCTGGTAGAGCTCGAACGTCATGTCACCCGAACCGACCTCGGCATTCAGGGTGTCGGTCACGGTGCCCGTAAACTCAACGTCTCCCGAATTCAACGTTATATCCAGATCATGGCACGCAATGTCCGCGACCGCCAGGTCGCCCGACCCTACATTCGCCGTAATGCCCACCAGGCTATCCGCAACATCTCGCGGCAGCTCAATGGTAATTGTGCGGTCAATCGCGCGCTTATCATCGTAGTCGAACTGACTGATCTTGAGCGTAGAGCCCTTGACCTTAGCAAGGTTCCGGGTAGCCGCATCAGAAGCAGACGTTCCCTTCGCAACGCGACCGCTTTCGATAACACGCACCGGGCCGCCAGAGACACATTTAACCTCGACCGTCCCCGACGTCACGTCCAAGTCGAGCGATTGGAACGCGTCGGCATCAAACGTTTCGCTCGAAAGCTGCTGAGGCCGAGCGGAATAGTTACCGCTATCCAAGAGATCATCGTCGTCAAACATATCGTCAAAATCAGACAAATTGCCAAATAGAATACCGGTCGTACGCACCATATCGGAATGAGCCAATAGCCGCGAAATGCCAAAGACAAGCCCAATGATAAGCACAAACGCTCCGATGCCAACGCCCAAGCGTGCCTTGGATTCATGTGAAAGCTTCATCATTCATCACCCTCTTTGGCAATCGGCTCAGCGGTAGTCGCGGTAGCCACGTCAGCATCAGATTCCGCAGAAGTATCCTTCCCCTGGGCCTTGACCGCCACCGACGCCGAACCAACCTGAATATCCCCGCGCGCCCAATCGCCATCGAGCGCACGCGCCACCCAGTGATAGATGGGAATCGTAAAGAAGATCAGTGCGGCAAAGGGGCCGGCACCAAACAGGAACATCAGCAAAAAGAACAGCAGCCAGCACACGGCCCAATACGGGAACGACTGGAAGGGGCCCTTCACCGGAGTCGAGCCAACTGCGCCGCCACTCGTCGCCTGCGCCGTAGCAGCATTGGCGGCCTGTGCACTCCAGCTTGCCGCTTGTGACGCCTTGGCTGCCGCGTCACTTGCCTGCGTTGCCGCCTCGGTAGCTCGTGCCGCCGCCTCATGAGTGCGTGCGCGCTCTGCTGCCTCGGCCTCGCGCTGACGAGCGCGGTCCTCGTTCTCAAACTCGATATCGTCCTCGATCTCGTCGCTCGGATTGAGCAGCTCGTCCAGGCTCACGCCGTAGAGCTTGGCGAGCGAGATCAGGTTCTCGGTATCGGGCGAGCTCTCCGCGCGCTCCCATTTACTGACCGCCTGGCGCGACAGCCCCAGCTTTCGCGCCAGCCCTTCTTGGCTAAAACCCTTGCTGCGACGAAGGTCGGCGAGCCGCTGCGCAGTTTCTACATTCATGGTTCCTCCTATGTGATGCCAGCCGTACCGCCGGACCGTTTTTGTTCTTAAGGCGCCTTGCACAGTTAAAAATCTATCCGCCACCGCCAAAAGCATGCCACCTATTCTAGTAAGATTTTTGACAACCGGCGGTTGCGGGTGCATATGAGCTGCGGAAATGTGTCCAAACAAAGCAATGACCCGTAGCTTGGTTGTCCCCGTTGCGGCGTTAACGGTAGTATGGTCGTACTGTTTATTCCGCACCGCCAACGGAGGGAGTTCCGCGCCGTGAACCGCGATTTCGCCTCATCGCTCATCCAGCTCAACAACACGTTCTATCGCGAGCACTCCGCCTCCTTTTCCGATACGCGCCAGGCCCCGTGGCCCGGCTGGGTACGCACCATGGATATCGCGCTCGAGCAGCTCGACGTCGCCACGATCGAGCATCCCGTCCGCGTCTTCGATCTTGCCTGCGGCAATATGCGGTTCGAGAACTTTGCCGCCGGCGGCGCACTTGCCGCCAAGGGCGTCGACGGAGCAAACCCCTCGGCAGATGCCAGCTGCCCGTTTGAGTTCTATGGTGTCGACTCGTGCCAAGACCTGGCCATCGATGCGCGCGGCCACGCCCTGCGCATTCCCAACCTGCACTTCCAGGAGCTCGATGTGCTCGATGCCCTCATGAAGCTCAACCCCGCCGAAACACCCGACGTGCTTTTCGACGCCCCGCTCGCCGACATCTCGGTCTGCTTTGGATTTATGCACCACGTGCCGTCGTGTGAGTACCGCGTACGCGTGCTCGACGCCCTGGTGCGCCAGACGCGCCCAGGCGGCATCATCGCCATCAGCTTTTGGGAGTTTATGAACGACGAGCGCATGGCGCGCAAGGCCGTTCGAGCCGAAGCCCGCGCCGAGCTCACCCCGCCGTTTGAGGGTTACGATTCCACGCAGTTTGAAGCCGGTGACCACCTCATTGGCTGGCAAAACGACCGCCACGCCTACCGCTATTGCCATCACTTTGACGATCAGCAGATTACCGACCTGGTGCGCGGCGTCCGTACGTTCTACAAGAGCGGCGAGGTCCCCGTGCGCGAGCTTGAGCGCTTCCATGCTGACGGTCGCAGCGGCGATCTCAACCGCTATGTGATTCTCAAGCGCCTGTAGGCACCGACGACTCGCCGTCGAGCCGCACCGCGTCTTTCGGGCAAACTATGCCCACCCCTTTTTCAACCCATTGACGGAACGCGCGGCCATGCGTTCCATACTTATGACCAAGGAGCCTCATGGGAGCCGTCCACGTTCGCACGCCTAAGAACTTTGTGCTCGAGGAGCGCCTGGAGCGCTACGCCGATGCGATTGAGACGAACCCCGAAATCTATGCCGGAGATTGGCGCGAGGCTTGCGCGCCAGTTGGCAGCAAGCCCTTCGAACACCTTCATCTGGATCTGGGCTGCGGCAAAGGCACCTATCTGGTTGAGCGCGCTCGCCGTGAGCCCGACACGCTCTTTATCGGCATGGACCAGGAGCCCATCTGCATCGCCTATGCCGCACAGAAAATCTGCGAGCAGGAACTGACCAACGCACTCGTTCTGCCCCGAGGCGCCGCATCGCTGCCGCAGCTATTTGCCGCAGGCGAGCTCGATGCCATCACCATTAACTTTCCCACGCCGCAGCCCAAGGCCAAGTACGCCAAAAAACGACTCGTCCATGTCGACCATCTGATGATCTACCGCCCGCTCTTTGCAGCCGGCGCCACCGTCACGCTGCGCACCGACAGCAAGCCATTGCGCGACTACGCCCTGGGGCAGTTCGCCGCGGCAGGCTACGACACACTTTGGGTAAGCGACAACGTCCGCCGCGACCATCCCGAGCACCCCGAGACCGAATATGAATGCCGTACGCGCGAGATGGGTGCCGTCGTCTATGGCATTTGCGCCACACCTGGAGCGCAGCCCAGCGATGAACAGCTCGCGGCGGGCCGCGCGCAGGAGCAAAGCCTAGCCTGCTACCTGCCCGATAACCTCGATGAGCTCGCCTATGTGCCTCTGGGCATGGAAGAGGCCGTCGAGAACTTTAGAAACCGTGCCCGCAAGGGCAAGAAGCGTCTACCGCAAGAGTCCCAGGGGCCTCTGATGGTCGCAGCTTCGGCAAACAAGCGCAAATAGGCGCCAGCAAACGTCCCTCAAATCTAAGTGAGTAGACTTTTTTGCAATAGCCAAGCACAACCCGCATAACCAATACTAAAACCGACGCTCCTATAAGTTGTCAAGAGGCAGTTTGCGGGAGCGTTCTCTCC
>DXZR01000012.1 GCA_019419555.1 Collinsella sp. | reverse complement strand
GCCAGAATGGCTCGCTTTCGCAGTCTGCCGACGAGTCGGACAACTCGGGCAGCGTCGGTTCGGGCGTTGTGCTCGATACCGAGGGCCACGTCCTCACCAACAACCACGTGGTCGATGGCTATGACCAGTACGTGGTTACCATGGACGACGGCACCACCTACGAGGCCGAGTTCGTTGGCAACGACGCCTCGAGCGACCTGGCCGTCATCAAGCTCAAGGATGCCGATGCCTCCAAGCTCACGCCGATCGAGATTGGTGATTCCTCCAAGCTCAACGTGGGCGAGTGGGTTATGGCGATTGGCTCGCCCTTCGGCAACGAGCAGTCTGTCTCCACGGGCATTGTGTCGGCGCTGTATCGCTCCACGGCCATGAGCTCTACCAGCGGTAACACCATCTATGCCAACATGATCCAGACCGATGCCGCCATCAACCCGGGCAACTCTGGCGGCGCGCTCGTCAACGACAACGGTGAGCTGGTGGGCATCAACTCGCTCATCGAGAGCTACTCGGGCTCCAGCTCGGGCGTTGGCTTTGCTATTCCCGTTAACTACGCCAAGAACATTGCCGACCAGATTATCGACGGCAAGACGCCGGTGCATCCGTACATGGGCGCTACGCTTTCGAGCGTCAATGCGCTTAACGCCCGCACTAACAAGCTGAGCACCGATAGCGGCGCGTATGTGGCAAGTGTCGTCGAGGACGGTCCTGCTGCCAAGGCCGGCATTCAGGAGGGCGACGTCATCACCAAGCTGGGCGACGACGAGATCACGAGCGCCGATGGCCTGATCATCGCACTGCGCAGCCACGAGGTGGGCGAGAAGGTCGAGATCACACTCATGCGTGGCAAGGAAGAGAAAAAGGTCACGGTTGAGCTGGGCTCCGATGAGGAGCTGCAGAACCAGCAGCAGGACGACAGTTCGACCGACACCGGCAACGGCGGTATTACCGACGAGCAGCTGCGCCAGTACCTGGAGGAGCTGTTAGGCCAGCAGGGCCAGGGTCAGGGCTACGGCCAGGGTTACTAACGAGCCGTATCGCACATGCCGATGCCAGAGGGGGCTGTCCCGACAAGTGTGGGACAGCCCCTCTTTTCTTATTGATCCGTTGGGGACGGAGGAAAACGGATCACTTGGGACTGACAAGAGGCCTGGTCCGGAATGGTCTGGACAGTTAGTTCAGATACGTATAAATCTGGGGCAGCTTGGGATGCGTTTTGAGCAATTTTTGATTGGGATGGGGCTCGAATGGGTGTTTGGAAGGGAGAGCGGGACGTTTACATGGTCTCGAGGAGCCCAAATTAGTTGAAACAGGGGTGTTCGTGTCTGATTCAGCTCTAGGATTTATACGTATCTGAACTAACTGTCCACCCCAGTCTGGCGGCTGCCGTTTCGGTGCGGTTCGAGACCGCTATTCGGCCTCATTGCGACCGGTGGTACTCTAGTATCCGTTTGAAATCGAGCGAAGGAGTGCCGCTATGGAGCAATCGAGCCTGTTTGGTGACGGCGTGGACATCGATACCGAAACGCCCGCGAGTGCGGATACCGCTGCACCGGCCGATGCCCGTGCTCAGGCGGCAGCGCGCGCGGCCGAGCTGCGCCACGAGCTCGATTACCACGCCTATCGCTACTACATGCTCGATGCGCCCGAGATCACGGACGCCGCCTTCGACAAAATGCTCGTTGAGCTGCAGGAAATCGAGGCGACCTACCCCGACCTGGTGACGCCCGACAGCTACACCCAACGCGTGGGCGGGTACGTGAGCGAGCAGTTTACGCCGGTCACGCATATGGCGCGCATGTATTCCATGGACGATGCCATGGATCTGGACGAACTTGACGCGTGGCTCCAACGAACCGAGGATGCGCTCGGCGCAGGTAGCGTCACCTATACCTGCGAGCTTAAGATTGACGGTCTGGGCGTGGCGCTTACCTACCAAAACGGCACCTTCGTGCGCGCGGCCACGCGCGGCGATGGCACCACGGGCGAGGACGTATCGCTCAATGTGCGTACCATCAAGGATGTGCCCATGCACCTGTCCGAGCCGGCGCTCACTCATATGGGCGCCGACCGCGAGCGCACCATTGAGGTACGCGGCGAGGTCTACATGCCCAAGGGCAGCTTTGTTCGCCTGAATGAAGAGGCCGATGCCGAGGGCCGCGACCCCTTCGCCAACCCGCGCAACGCCGCCGCCGGCAGCCTGCGCCAAAAGGATCCCAAAGTCACGGCGCGCCGCGATCTTGCCACCTTTATCTATGCCATCGCCGATACCGATCCGCTGCACGTCCACAGTCAGCGCGAGTTTCTCGACTGGCTGCGTAGCGCCGGCTTTAGCGTCAACCCCAACGTGGCACGCTGTGCTACACCCGCCGAGGTCCACGAGTTCTGTGCCCAGGCGCTCGAGCACCGCGGTGACCTGGACTACGATATCGACGGCGTGGTCGTAAAGGTCGACAGCTTTCAGCAGCAGCTCGACCTAGGCTTTACCGCCCGCGCACCGCGCTGGGCCATCGCCTTTAAGTTCCCGCCCGAGGAAAAGCAGACCGTCCTGCGCGAGATACGCATCCAGGTGGGTCGCACCGGCGTGCTCACGCCGGTCGCCGAGTTCGACCCGGTGACGGTTGCCGGCTCCACCATCGCGCGCGCCACGCTGCACAACATCGACGAGATCCGCCGCAAAAACGTGCGCGAGGGTGACACTATCATCGTGCACAAGGCAGGCGACGTGATCCCCGAGGTCGTGGGCCCGGTGCTCGATAAGCGCCCGGCCGACAGCGTTGACTGGCAGATGCCCGAGGTCTGCCCCGTGTGCGGCAGCCCTGTGGTCCACGAGGATGGCGAGGTCGCTTACCGCTGCGTCTCCATCGACTGCCCCGCGCAGCTCAAGGAGCGTCTGCTCCACTGGGTGAGCCGCGGCTGCATGGACGTCGACGGCCTAGGCGACGAGATCGTCGACAAGATGATCGCCGCCGGGCTGATCCACGATGTCGCGGACTTCTATCAGCTCACGGTCGACGACATCGCCGGCCTGGACACGGGGCGCACTTATGCCAGCTCCAACAGCAAAAAGGGCGTCAAGAAGGGCGACCCCATTCCGGTAGGCCTCAAGACGGCCGGGAAAATCATCGCCGAGCTCAACAAGTCCAAGAGCCAGCCGCTCGGTCGCGTGCTGTTTGCCCTGGGCATCCGCCACGTGGGCAAGAGTGTGGGTGAGGTCATCGCCGAGCGATTCCTGTCGATTGACAAGCTCATCTTGGCGAGCGAAGAGGACATCGCCGAGTGCGAGGGCATCGGTCCCAAGATTGCGGCGAGCGTCAAGCAGTTCCTGGCCGTTCCCGAAAACCTTGCCGTCCTGGAGCGCCTGCGCCAGGCGGGGCTGTCGCTCGAGGTCGATTTGGGCGCCGCGCACGCGCAAGCCGCAGCCGACGCTGGCGTGGCGGGCGAGCTCGCCGACGCACAGCCGCTTGCAGGTCTGACCTTCGTGCTCACCGGCACGCTCGTCAACCGCACGCGCGACGAGGCAGGCGCGGCGCTCAAGGTGCTCGGCGCCAAGGTCTCGGGCAGTGTTTCAAAGAAGACGAGCTATCTAGTCGCCGGCCCCAAAGCGGGCTCCAAGCTCACCAAGGCTGAGCAGCTGGGTGTGCCCGTGCTGGACGAGGACGCACTCGAGCAGATCCTTGCGACCGGCGAGGTGCCCCAGGCTTAGGACATCGATAATCAAATTAGAAAACCTCCCGGAAAGGTTGATACTTTCCGGGAGGTTTTTATTTGGGCGTGGTGGCGGGCAGCATGATCTGCGTCATGTAGGTTGCTGAGGGTGACCCTGCGGAGCGGTGTCGTTCCGGAGCGATAGAAGATTCATACAAAGCAAAGGGGCCCCGCAGTGAGGTCCCACAACTGGGCTGCCCCATTGTAATGAGTTTTATACACTTTAACATTAACATTAACGTGTATACTTAGCAGTAAAGATATATGTTGAGAGGAGCAGTTATGGTTACCGTCGCGTTTTCGGAGCTGCGCCAAAACCTTACGCAGGTGGCCGAAAGGGTTGCCAATGATGGCGAGGAGGTTGTGGTCTTCAAGCGGAGCAAGCCGTTGTTCAAAATCGTGCCGCTCGACTATCAAGGCCCGGTTGCAGTGGAATATGATGCTGCCCAGGAGCGTGGGGGCACAAAACCGACGTGCGGCTCGGACAAGCCCAAGCGCGACATGGGTACGATGTGGCATCCCAAGATCACCTGGAAGGAGATCCGTGAGATGCTCGCGGAGAATGAGGACTACCAGGAGTATCTCGATATCGTGGCTAACATGCCAAAGGGAACGCCGCTCGATACGATGACGGTTGAAGATGAAAAGCGCGTCGCGAGGGAGCGCTACCTATGAGGGCATTTCTCGATACCAATTTTCTGCTCGATTGTGTGCTGCCGGGCCGGCCGGAGCACGCAGCGGCGCAAACGATCAAGGAGCTCGTCGACGTGGGGCTTATCGAGGGCGTTGTTTCGGCCTGCTCTCTCAAGGACGCGTATTACATTCTCACCAAACAGGCCGGCGAGGCGCGCGGGCGCGAGGTAGTGCGCGACTGCCTTAAGAGCTACTCGGTAGAGTCTCTCGACCAAGAGGCTTGTTTTGCCTCCGCCTATTCCGATGAGCCGGACTTTGAGGACGGCTGTATCCGTGCGATGGCCGAGCGTGCCGGCGTGGACTTTATTATCACGCGTGAGCGCCCCGCTTTTGTGCGCTCGACCATCAAGACCTTCTCGCCTGCAGAGTTCATCCGTGCGTTTCCGATTCCGGAGGAGTAAAACCGCCATATCGAGGACTGTCTCCAGTGTTTAGCGAGCTTGTTGGGAGGCTCCTGGTCCAGTGACTGTTACAAAAAACGGCTATAGCAAATTTGTTGTACTTCGATCCGAGGACTACGACCTCATGGTTCAGGAACAGGCTAAGGCTCGTCTGATGGCTCGTATAGCTGTGGCCGAGCGGGAGCGTGCTGCTGGCATGGCGCGTGATGCCTTTGAGGCTCTCGATGACCTTGAGGCAAAATATGGCCTATAACGTCAAGATTCTGCCTTCAGCCGAACGTTTTCTGGGCAGTTCTTATTTGGACGGGGCAACCGGCACCGTGATCTGCGTCACGTAGGTCGCCGGGTCGTCGCTGATGATGTCGTCGATGAGGGCGATCTCGCGTTGTCCCGCTACGCTGCCAACTTGTCAAAAGCTCCGCGGCGGTTGAGCACGGTAAATGCCATCATGCAAATAACCGCCGATAGAATTGATCCGCACGGCGAAGCGATGCCCATGGGAAACAACGTATCGGAATAAGCGTTCGACAGCAGCCAGGCGCCGGGCACGCGAATGAGCGCAACGGCCAGCACGTTGTGCGCAAAGCCGATGTAGCTCTTGCCATACGCAGCGAAAAAGCCGCTAAAGCAAATGTGGATGCCGGCAAAAATCGCATCGAAAATGTAGCTGCGCATATAGCCGGTACCGGCGGCGACTACTGCAGCGTCCTTGGCAAAAAAGCCAATAAACGCCGGTGCCACCAGCCACATCAGCACTGTGATCAGGCAGCCGTACACCACCGAGATGGTCATGGCATCTTTGAGCACCTGACGCGCGCGGTCGCCCTTGCCCGCGCCGGCATTTTGCGCCGTGAGCGCGCTGACGGTGGCGCCCATGGAGCTCGGCACAATGAACAAAAAGCTGATCATCTTTTCGACCAGGCCTACGGCGGCGGCGTCGACCAGGCCGCGGTGGTTGGCGATGACGGTGATGAACATAAACGCCACCTGGATGCAGCCGTCCTGCACGGCCACGGGCACGCCGATCTTAAGAATGCTGCTGAGCACCTCGGGCTGGGGACGCAGGTCGCTGCGCTTAACATGGATGTTCGTGCGACGGCTCTTGAGCCATACGAGCGCGAGGGCAACGCTTGCCGTCTGGGCGGTCACCGTGCCGAGCGCCGCGCCCACGGGACCGAGCCCCATGTGGCCGATAAACAGAAAGTCGAGCGCGATGTTGATGATGCATGCCACGCCGATCACGTACATGGGCGAGCGCGAATCGCCCAGCCCGCGAAAGATGGCCGAGAGGATGTTGTATGCGGCGATAAACGGAATGCCGACAAAGCAGATACGCAGGTAGGCGGCGGTGCCTTCGACCGCCTCGGCAGGCGTGCCAATGAGCGCCACAACCTGCGGGCATAGTGCAAATAAGATGACGGCCAGCACCACCGAGACGCCCATAAACAGCGTGATGGTGTTGCCGATGGCGGTCTCGGCGCGGTCAAACCGGCGCGAACCCACGGCGTGGCCGACGATGACCGTCGTTCCCATGGCCAGGCCCACGAGCGTCACGGTAATGATGTAGAGCGTCTGCGCGCCATTGCCCACGGCGGTGATGCCGGCGGCACCGCTAAACTGTCCCATCATGTACAGGTCGGCCATGCCGTAGAGCATCTGCAAAAAGTACGAGAGCATATAGGGCAGGGCAAAGACCGCGATGGTCTTGAGGACATTGCCGCGTGTGAGGTCGTGTTCCATGGGCGGGGCACTTTCTGGTTTGGTTCGGTTGCATACCAGTGTAGTGAAAACCCTACAACGATTGTAGGGTCAAGGTTTGTGTTGACGACGGGGCGAAAAAAGTCACGCGCACCATTATTCCGAGTGAATATGGACACACATCACGAGAACTCGCCGCCGGCGCTAACCTTGCAGAAAACGATTTCGGAATACTTGACACCATTATTCGGCGCGCAATAATACGTGCGTTTGCGAACAACGTTTGATGGGGGTTGAACCTGCGTGCGCAATCTCAAAATACTGTTTTCCTATCTAGGGGCATACCGTCGCGATGCCATCCTCGGCGTGTTCTTTGTGTCGGTCGAGACGGTGCTCGAGCTGTTTATCCCGGTCATCATGGCCAACATCATCGATGTGGGCGTGCCTGCGTGTGATATCAACTACATGCTGCTACAGGGTGCGTACATGTTGGTGTGCGCTGCGCTTTCGCTGGTACTGGGCTTGGGTTATGCCCGCACGTCCGCCCGCGTTGCCTCGGGCCTAGGCGCTAACCTGCGCGAGGCCGAGTACAAAAAGATTCAGACGCTCGCTTTTGGTAACCTGGACAACTACGACGCCAGCTCGCTCGTCACCCGCATGACCACGGACATCACCGTTATCCAAAATGCTGTGGGCAACGGCTTTCGCCCTATGGTGCGCGGCCCGGTGACGCTTATCGTCGGCCTTATCTACGCGCTGATGCTGTCGCGCCCGCTCGCCACCGTCTTTGCGATCATCTTGCCCGTGCTGGCGATCGTGCTGGGTGTCATCACCTATCGCGTCAGTCCGCTTTACCGCCAGCTGCAGACCTCGATGGACCATCTCAACGGTGTGGTGCAGGAGGACCTCACCGCCGTGCGCGCCGTCAAGGCGTACGTGCGTGCCGAGCACGAGGAGGCCAAGTTCGATGCCGTCAATACCGAGCTTGCGCGCACCGCGACGAATACCTTTGGCACCGCCGTGCTCAACCTGCCGGTGTTCCAACTCTCGATGTACGTGGCTGCGCTCTCGATCCTGTGGATTGGCGGCCGCATGATCATCGAAGGTCGCTTGGGCGTGGGCTCGCTCACGGGCTTTATGAGCTATGTGCTGCTGATCATGAACTCGCTCATGATGATTTCCAACGTGTTTTTGCTGCTCACCCGCGCACTTGCCAGCGTGGAGCGCATCTCGCGGGTGCTCGACGAGCGTTCGCTTATCCAGGCGCCCGACGCTGCCGCTGCCGTGCGCGAGGTGGCCGACGGAAGCATCGAGTTTCGCGACGTGTCGTTTAAGTACCGCGCGGATGCTGCCGAGGATGTGCTCGAGCATATTGACCTTTGCATTGAGGCGGGCTCCACGGTGGGCGTGCTCGGCGGCACGGGCTCGGGCAAGAGTTCGCTTGTGCAGCTGATCGCGCGCCTGTACGACGCCACCGAAGGCGCCGTACTCGTGGGCGGGCGCGATGTGCGCGATTACGACCTGGTTGCCCTGCGCGACGCCGTGGGTATCGTGCTGCAAAAGAACGTGCTGTTTACGGGTACCGTGCGCGAGAACCTGCAGTGGGGCAATCCGCAGGCGTCGGACGATGAGCTCCTCGCGGCCTGCCGGGCGGCATGCGTGGACGAGTTCCTGGATCGCATCGGCGGCCTTGACGGCTATCTGGGCCAGGGCGGTGCCGGTGTCTCGGGCGGGCAGAAGCAGCGCCTGTGCATCGCGCGTACGTTGCTCAAGCATCCGCGTGTGCTCATCTTTGACGATTCGACCAGCGCGGTCGATATGGCGACCGACGCCAAGATCCGCGAGCATATCGCTCAGATTCCCAACACGACGGTGATTGTCATTGCGCAGCGCATTGCGAGCGTCATGGATGCCGATTGCATTGTGGTGTTGGACGACGGTCGTGTCCACGGCGTGGGCACGCACGAGGATCTGCTGGCGGGCGACGCCATTTATCAGGAGATTTACGCCTCGCAGATGGAGTTTGCGGGGGATGCGGGCGTTGCGGACGGCGCAAATGCCCCGTCTTCCTCTGGTTCCAGCGGATCAATTCAAGCCACGGAAGGAGGCGAGCAACATGCCTAAGACATCCGCTCAGGCCCGTCCCGCCAATCTGGCGCAGACGCTCCGCCGCCTGCTCTCCTACATGGGCCACGCCAAGTTCTCGCTGCTCGCAATGGGTGTGCTTGCCTCTGTTGCGGCCATCGCAAGCCTTGCCGGTACCTACATGGTGCGCCCCATCGTCAACGGTTTGGCAACGGGCGGCGAGGAACTGCTCGCTAAGCAGGTTATCTTTACCGCTGCCATCTACGCCGCGGGCGTGCTCTCGGCTCTGGGCTACTCGCAGATTATGGTGCGCGCGGCCCAGCGCGTGGTCTCCGATATCCGCCGCGACCTGTTTGCGCACATCCAGATGCTGCCGCTGAGCTACTTCGACAGCACGCGCTCGGGCGACATCATGAGCTTCTTTACCAACGACGTCGACACCGTCTCCGAGGCGCTCAACAACAGCTTTGCCAACGTGATTCAGGCGAGCATCCAGGTGGTCGGCACCACGGCCATGCTCATCATCCTCAACTGGCAGCTCACGATTATCACGCTCGTGTGCGATGTGGCCATTGTGCTGTACGCGCGCTACTCGGGCGCGCGTTCTAAGCGTTTCTTTGCCGCCCAGCAGGCGTCGCTGGGCGATTTGGACGGATACGTCGAGGAGATGGTCTCGGGCCAAAAGGTCATCAAGGTCTTTAATCACGAACAGGCCAACGTGGCTGGTTTTGACGTGCGCAACCAAGAACTGCGCCGCACCGGTGGCGCCGCGCAAGCCTACGCCAACTCGATGGTGCCCATGACCGTGGTGATCGGCTATGCCAACTACGCCATCGTCGCCGTGGCGGGCGGCATGCTCTGCATCAAGGGGCTCGCCGACGTGGGCGCGCTTGCAAGTTACCTGGTCTTTGTGCGTCAGGCCGCCATGCCCATCAACCAGTTCACGCAGCTGGGCAACTTTTTGCTCAACGCGCTGGCCGGTGCCGAGCGCCTAGTTGCCGCCATGGACCTTAAGCCCGAGGTGGACGAGGGCTGCGTGGAACTGGTGCAGACGGGCGACGCCGCGTGGGCATGGAAGATTCCCGAGGGCCAGGGCGTGGGCGCGTACGGGCATCTGCATGATGTGGCTGCCGTTAATGAGTCGGGCCGTGCGGTGGCTGCCGACGGTACCGAGCTCACGTGCGGCTTGGTCCCGCTTGCCGGCGACGTGCGCTTCCATGCCGTGAACTTTTCCTACGTGCCGGGCACCCGTGTGCTCACGGACCTCAACCTGTTTGCCAAGCCGGGCCAAAAGATCGCCTTTGTGGGCTCCACAGGCGCAGGTAAGACGACCATCACCAACCTCATCAACCGCTTCTATGAGGTCGATGACGGCGAGATCACGTACGACGGCATCGACGTCAAGCACATTGCCAAGGCCAGCCTGCGCGGGTCGCTCGGCATTGTGCTGCAAGACACGCACCTGTTTAGCGGCACCATTGCGCAGAACATCCGCTTTGGCAAGCTCGACGCGACCGACGAGGAGGTGCGCGCCGCCGCCGAGGCCGCCTGCGCCGACTCGTTTATCCGCCGTTTGCCACGGGGCTACGACACGCCGGTCACGGCCGACGGCGCCAACCTGTCGCAGGGCCAGCGCCAACTGCTCGCCATCGCGCGCGTGGCCGTTGCCGACCCGCCGGTGCTCATCTTGGACGAGGCCACGAGCTCCATCGACACGCGTACCGAAAAGCTCATCGAGCGCGGCATGGACCGCATCATGCGCGGACGCACCACGTTTATGATCGCGCACCGCCTGTCCACCGTCCGCGACGCCGATGCCATCATGGTCCTCGAACACGGCCGCATCATCGAGCGCGGCACGCACGAAGAGCTGCTCGCTCAGCACGGCGAGTACTGGCAGCTGGCGCATGGCTTAAAAGAGTTGGATTAACCCGTTCGAGCACGATGCTTTGATCTCTCCGTGCCTCTCACCTCGCCTCAAACCATCACAACATTCGACGTTTTTTGCCAAAATTGGGAAAAGCATCGAATGTTGTGATGGTTTTTCTACCACTCGACCGGGTGGAATCGCTTTCTCGCGCACGAAGGTGTGCGGACCCGTGGGCAGGGGAATAAGGTTGGTTATCCGACTCCATTGGAGGGCTCATGGACCTGCCGATCGTCCTGTCCCATAAGACTGCCTGGCTGTACCACAACGTGGCGCGCCCGTCCGAGCCGCTCTCGCGAGCAAGCAGCCTATACGATGAGGACTCGCTTGCTAACGAGGCAGAGCCGACCGCGAGCCTGCCCAAATTGGGACTCGATGCCAAGGGGCTGAGGGCTTCAACGGCAGTCGGGATTGTTACCGACTATCTGGTTGCGCTTGGTATTCCACGAGAAGAGCTCGATCATATCGACACGCTCGTCAACTTCGATTTTGAGCGCTCGACGCCGACTGGATTTAGGTGCCACGTGTTTGGAGCGCCGGTACCTCCAGGCCATCTTATCGAGGTGGCAGAGGACCTTCTGGTGGTTGATGAGGTCATGTGCTTTGTCCAAGCGGGTTCGTGGATGAGCGAGCCCGAGCAGCTGGAATATGGCTACGAAATCTGCGCCCGATACCATTTGAATCATCTGTCGACAGGCGATTATATCGAGATGGGGCAGAGGTATACCGTTGCCGACTTGATTGCCTATTGCAATGAGAACCGATCTCGTCAGGGGGCCATACGCGCGGCCGCCGTGCTCAAGCGCGTGCACGATGGCGCGCGGTCGCCCATGGAGACGGCCACCGCAATCATGGTCGTAGCAAAACGTTCCCAGGGCGGGCTGGGATACGCCAAGATCGAGCTCAACCATCGGGTGGATGTTCCCAGCGAGTTCAAATATCTCGCAAAGGCTGGGTATTTCGAGATTGACGTATATGCGCCTGCGAGCGGTACGGGGATTGAATACAACGGCTCGGACCATCTTGATAAACAGCGCAGCGCGTCGGATGCGGAGCGTATGACCGTACTGAGCGCGCTGGGCTTTAGGATGATCGTCCTCACCGGGACTCAGTTTGCCCATCAGCTGCAATTGCACCGGGCGATGAACGCCATTGCGCTCGCTATGGGCCTCAAGTGCGACCGAAGCGAAGCGTTCCAAAAGCGGCAGAACGACCTTCGAGAATTCGTGATTCGCCACTGGGACGGCGGCCTCTAGGGGCGCTTTGGTCTTTCTACGGGGTGCCGTGGGCAGGCAAACCATCACAACATTCGACGTTTTTTGCCAAAAACGGGAAAAGCATCGAATGTTGTGATGGTCTGTGTGTTGAGGATGGGCTTGGAAAGTCCGTTTTGCTCGAAGCGGCCTGTCCTGTCGTACGGGTGTCGGCATGATTCTCCCGTGGGGTATTATGTTTTCCGAAGAATAAAACGCCGCGTGAGGGGAGGGCTGCGTGGACGGGCACGTGCAACATGACGGCTTTGGCCGCGATATCAACTACCTGCGCATTGCCGTTACCGACAAGTGCAATTTCCGCTGCATTTACTGCATGCCGGTCGATGGCGTGGCGCCCCGTGCACACGACGAGCTACTCAGCGCCGAGGAAATCGCCCGCTTTGTGCGCTTGGTGGCGGGGGAGGGCATTCGCCGCGTGCGCCTGACGGGCGGCGAGCCGCTGGTCAGCCGCCGTATCATTCCGCTCATTCGCGACATCCGCGCGATTCCGCAGATCGAGGACATCTCGCTCACCACCAATGGCGCCCTGCTGCCCAAGCGGGCGCCCCAGCTCAAAGATGCCGGGCTTGACCGCGTCAACATTTCGCTCGACACACTCGACCCTACGCTCTTTGGAAAGATCACGCGCCTGGGTCGGCTCGAGCAGACCATGGCTGGCATCGACGCGGCGCTGGTTTGGGGCTTTGAGCCCGTTAAGGTCAACTGCGTTGTCGTGCGCCGACTCAACCAAGATGTGGCGGCCCTCGCGCGGCTCACGCTCGACCGCCCCATCCACCTGCGCTTTATCGAATACATGCCCATCGGCGACGAACACACGAGCTCGCATTGCACTGTGGACCCGCATGCGCCCGCGCTCAATCCCGAGCTGTGGGACGCGAGCGATACCGTGCCGAGCGACGAGCTGCGGGCGCGCATCAATGCCGGGGTCGCCGCGACGGGACTGGGCGAGCTCGAGCCGCTCGACATCAGCGACGCTCCTGCCGGCGCGGGCCCTGCGCGCTATTGGCACTTTCCGGGCGCGGCGGGAACGGTCGGCTTCATCAGCGCCATGTCCAACCATTTTTGCGCGAATTGCAACCGTCTGCGCCTGACGGCCGATGGCAACGTGCGTCCGTGCCTGTTCAGCGATGCCGAATATTCGGTGCGCGACGCCCTACGCCGTGGTGATGATATGCAGGTACTTTCGATTTGGCGCGATGCCGTCGCCCACAAACCGCAGGAACACGCGATAATTGAGGGCACGCAACGATTTATGTCCCAAATCGGAGGATGATCATATGGCCAAGAGCAGGTACGCCGATGCCACCAAGGCCGCTCGCAGGGCCGCGATGTCTGCCCACAAAGTCACGGCTGCGGCGAATGCTGGCAACGCCGACGCGTCCGCACAGCCGTCTGCCAGTGCTGCCACCGAGCCCGCCCGCGACGCCCGTCGCGACGAGCTGACGCACGTGGACGCCAAGGGCGAGGTACGCATGGTCGACGTGTCCGACAAGGCCGAGACCCATCGCATTGCCATCGCCGAGGGCACCATCCTCATGCACCCCGAGACGCAGACCATGGTGCTGCAGGACCGCGCCAAAAAGGGCGATGTGCTCGCATGCGCGCGCGTGGCGGGCATCATGGCCATCAAACGCACAAGCGACATCATCCCCATGTGCCATCCGCTGCTCATTACCAAGAGCAAGTGCGACATTGCGCCCATCGCTCCGGCGGGGACGCCGGCCGATGACGTGCCCGAGGGCTGGGCGCCGGCGCGCGCGGACGGGCAGGTTGGTTTTCACGTACTGGTTACGGCGGGCGTGACGGGCAAGACGGGTATTGAGATGGAGGCGCTGACCGGCGCGAGTGCCGCGTGTCTGACCATCTACGACATGTGCAAGGCGGTCGATCGCGGCATGGAGATCGTTGACGTTCGCCTGCTGCACAAGGAGGGCGGCCGCTCGGGCGTGTGGGACCGCGCAGAGCGTCAGGCCGCTGCCGTTGAGTCCGTGGCCGCTGACGGTGCCGCACCCGCGAGCGCGCCCGTCGCCGTCGCGTCCGCAGCTCCGGCCCCGGCCGTCCCCGCGATCGCGTTTATCGGCTACCAAAACTCGGGCAAGACCACGCTCGTCGAGAAGGTTATCGCCGAGCTCACCCGCCGCGGCCTGCGCGTGGGTTCGCTCAAGCATCATGGGCATCACGGCTTTGATATCGACGTGCCCGCTAAGGACACCTGGCGCCATCACCAAGCCGGATCAAAGCACGTGGGCCTCATCTGCGCCACGCGCTGGGCGGAGTACGCCGACACGCGCGAGGAGGACGAGATGCCCGCGCGCGAGCTGCTGTCGCGTTACAACGATGTCGACGTGGTGATCATCGAGGGCTACAAGACCGAGGGCTTCGACAACATCGTCGTCGCGCGCTCCGGTGTCGACCGTCTACGCGGCAAGAGCTCGCTCGACCTGGTCGACGGTCACACGCTGGCCCTTGCCTGCAACGAGGCCCTGGCACGCCAGGCATTCGACGCCGGCTTAGCGACCCGAGCCATCAACATCAACGACGCCCGAGCCATCTGCGATCTTATCCAAGATCATCTTTAAGGCTCAACGCTGCGCCGGCCCCAAGCACCCCATCTCGTCCCTCAAGCCGTCGCTCGCGTACCAAAGTACGCGTCGCTCCTCTTTCGGGGCGACCTGGGGCACTTGGAACCGGCTCGCTGCGTTGCCATAACATGCCAAAAAGGGACAGGTTTGTTTTGGCAGGTTTTATCTGGGCAAACGTCATTTCCACCACAAAGGGGCCAGGCACCTTTGTGGTGGTTTTTACTTTAGTAGATGTGTGGGACATGCCTTACAATCTACCAAGTAGTTCATACTGAGCGAAAAACGGAGAGAAGGGTCCTGATGCGTCCTTAATGTTTCATGCGGATAGATTGATTTGACAGACGGTGGCGAATACCCACCGCCCGTATTCGTATGAAACAAGGAGTCTCCATGCTCGCATCTCTTCTCTCAAAACCTCAACCTTCGCTGTCCATGCAGGCCAAGCGCCTGGTAGCGATGCGCTTTCTCATCTACACCGGGTTTCAGACCAGCTACTTTATCGGCGTCATCGGAACGCTTACCTATGCGGACGATGCCTCGGTCGTCGCGACATCGCTGGCCGTCCTGTTCATGAACGTTTTCGTGATCCTGGGATCCTTTGCGGGCGGCGCTGCGCTCGACGCATGGGGTCCGCGCCGCCATTTCTTGCTGAGCATCGTCGGCACGCTCGCAACTGGCACGGCAATCATCGCCTTTGGTAGCGCGACCGGCGTCGTCCTGCTCGGCGCGGTGTTTCTGGGCTTTACGATGGGATTCGCCCAGCCCATCGCCACATCCTATCCGGCTTACCTCACCGACGATCCTGTCGAGCTCAAAGACATCAACTCCGCCATCGCCATGTTTTCAAACGTGAGTATCATCGTTGGTCCCACGCTGGGCGGCTTTGTCGCGGCGGCTGCGTCGTCGCGTGCGGTGTTCGTGCTTATGATGCTCTTTACCGTGCTGGCGTTCGTCGTCGGTTGGGGCTTTAGGCCGCAGACCAGCCATGTCGCCGGGCATGCGGATGCCGATTCGACAGAGGAAGGGGAGCGTGCGGGACAAAGCTCCAACCCCAGCACGTCCGCCCGCGCCACCTTCGCAGCCAGCATCAAGACAGTCTTCACCAACAGCGTCCTCGCGCTACTTTTCTGCATCATTTTTCTTTCGAACTTTGGCTACGGAGCCTTCGATCCGCTCGAGTCGTTTTTCTATCGCGATGTCCTACGCGTCGGCGTTGAGTGGATGGGCTGGCTCTCGTCGGCCTCGGGCGTGGGCGCGGTGCTGGGTGCCGTGCTCGCGCTCCGCTTGCCGCCGCACCTGGTCAACCTTAAAACGCTGCTCGTGGCGCTCATGTCCGTGGGCCTGGGAAGTCTGCTCTATGTGGGGACGCCGTACGTGGGCGTGGCCCTCGTCGGCCAGATCGCCCTGGGCATTGCTTGGGGTGTCGTCAACCCGCTCCACAACACCATTGTGCAAACGACGGCTCCGCTCGAGCAACTCGGTCGCGTGAACTCGGTCATGGGCTTTGGCAATATGTTTGCCGGCGTGGCCCCGCTGGCGATTGCCCCGTGGCTGGCGGCGACGTTTGGCGTGCAGCAGACGCTCATCGGAGCAGGCATTGTCGTGACGGCAGTCCCCGCGGCGTTGCTGCTGTTTGGGCGCCGGCATTTTGATCGTGCCGCAAGGCAGTAAAACCCATCACAACATTCGATGAAAATCGCGATTTTGCCGAAAAACGTCGAATGTTGTGATGGTTTGGCCCGCAAACGTCGCAACCACCACAAAGGGGCCAGGCACCTTTGTGGTGGTTTTTGCTTTGACGGGCCGCGCCTGTGCCTTGGTATACCATGTACGCCGTTCACGACCACACCCCACACCGCCGCACAACCCAGAAAGGCCCCCATGGACACCATCTTCAGCCACATCAAAGCCGTGTTCTGCGATATCGACGGTACACTGCTCACGAGCCAGCACACGGTGTCCCCGCGCACCGTGGCGGCGATCCGCGCCCTGCGCGAGCGCGGCGTGCTCTTTGGCCTGTGCACCGGGCGCGACGCCCACGCGACCGAGGCCATGTACGAGCTCTGGGGCATCGAAGGCCTGGTGGACGTGCTCGTGGGTTGCGGTGGCGCCGAGGTCATCGACCGTGCGCACGACATCAACGAGCTGAGCTATCCGCTGCTGGGCGAGACCATCGCGCGCATCTGCAAGCACATGGCGGACCTTCCGGCAACGCCCGTCTGCCCCCGAGACGGCGTGTTCTACGTGCCCGAGAGCAATGCGTGCGTCGAGCACCTGTCGCGCGTCGACGGCGTGCCCTACCAGGTGGTCGATTTTGCCGAGTTCTTGCGCGGGCCGCAGCCCAAGGTGATGTTTACCATGGCACCCGAGGTAATGCCGCGGGTGATTGAGCGGGCGTCGACGTTTGCCGATGACACTGTTAAGGCGGCAGCTCTGCAAACCACGCAGCGGCTCTACGAATTCATGGATCCGCGCGTGTCCAAGACTCGCGGCCTTGTGCGCGTGGCGGAGCTCAACGACATGGAGCTCCAGAACATCTGCGTGTTTGGCGATGCCGATAACGACACCTGCATGGTGGCCGACGCCGGCGTGGGCGTTGCCATGGCAAACGGCAGCGCCGCCACCCGCGCCGCCGCCGATTTTGTAACCGCCAGCAACGACAATGACGGCATTGCGGTCTTTATCGAGGAACATCTTCTGTAGCGCCTGGGGGCAGCCACAAAGAGGGCAGAGCGCCTTTGTGGTGGTTTTCCAAGCGTTCCAACAGTCGATTGTTGGAACGCTTTTTTGTAGCGAGGAGATTTGCAGCCGGTAACATGCGATGTCATTCAAGTGTCGATGTATGAACATGTCGGCACACACTGGTTGTGCAGTAATTGACCAATTAGCTCAAAACTAATATTTGCAGGTAGATATACTGCCATTCACGACGCAATTTTGACCGTTCACAGATTGAGCGGGTTAAAACAAAATGTTGTACAAACAATGATAAAGTGTCATTTATCTAGATTTGCTAACGAGTTTACCAGCATCTTTCCGAAATTTAACCCTCGAAAAACAATGCATAGTTTGAATAATTGTTAAGAAGTTAAGGCAACGCGAAGTAAAATTGACATTGTTAGGCTTGCGTTGTTTAAATAAAGAATAATAATATGCATATCGAGCGCGAGCAATTATAGGTTGCGCGCCCAAGTTTGATGGTGAAAGAGCAAGATCGCGGTCTCTTGGGGAGGAGACATCGATGAAAGCGAATTCGGATAAATCTAAGCAGAGTAATAAAGCGACGCGCCGTGTGCTGGCAGGCGTTTTGTGCGGAGCCTCCGTTTTGAGCCTGGTACTGTCGCTCGTCATGCCTCCGATCTCGCAGGCCATTGCCAACGATGCCCAGACGGTTTCTACCGAGGAAACTGTGATGGGGGGGGGGTTCCTCAAGTGAGTCTACTGATGTAGGCAACACCAACAACGGGGATACCGAAAACCAGAATAGTGACGATGCTGCGGGCGACGACGAAATCCAGCAGGAGGAGCAGCCCAAGGACGAGTCGCAGGCAGAAGAAAATGAAGCGATCGACGATGGCGCTGGTTCGTCAGCCGAGGAGGCTGTGGCGAGCGAAGAGACAGCCACGGACATCAAGAATGCCGGTGACTTGCAGGGAAAGCTTCTAGGCGTTGAGGAAAATCAAACCGCCAGCTTTACGCTTGCGGCTGATATTGACTTTCCTGGTGAAATCACACTTAACAAAGGCGGCAGCAATATCACCCTTGACCTAAGTGGTCATAAGATTAAGCACTCAAGCGCCGACAAGCCGTTATTCAATGTTGCCGGTGGTGCGTCACTTACAATTAGGGATTCTGCACAGGTGGGTGAGACGGTCAGCGAGGGCCAGCAGCTAGCTGATCAGGGGCAGAGCCTGAATGCCGATAATTATGACAAGAATGCCGCCAATTATGGCAAGAATGCCGAACTGACTTACGATAACGATAACATTCCATCTAATCTTACCTACTACGTGACCGAATCGTCCCCGAGCGGAACAGGCACAACCGAGACACTTGTCAAACATGACGTTGAGATTAAAGGCGCCATCGTGGCGTGCGGCGGCAACGCAAATCTAAAGCTCATCAATCTATATAACAACAACGGCAAGGGCGGCACGTTTAACCTTGTGAGCGGCGTGATCACGCAAAAACAAGGCGGCAGCGTTAGCAGCTTGGTCTATGCCGAGAACGGCTCTACCGTCAACATGCGCGGCGGCTATGTGTGTGGAGCTTCTGGCTCGGGTGCGGGCGGCGGAATTGAAATACACGGTAATTCGACCCTCGAGGTTTCCGGTGGCGTAATTGCCGGCAACAGTGCTCCTAGTGGCGGTGGTGTGTATGCTAAAGACTCCACGGTCAACATAACTAATGGCGTAATCTCCGGCAACAGCACGCTTGCTACTGGTGTTGGTTTCGGCGGCGGCATCATGGCCGAAGGCGGCAGCGTTACTGTTTCTGGTGGCTACATTACTAACAATAAATATGCCAATTACTGTGGTAACGATGGTAATGGCGATCATGGCGGTGCTGGACTTGCCGCTAAAAACGGTACTCATGTCACCATTTCGGGCGGCCAGATCACGGGCAACTATTCTGAGGAAGCCGGCGGCGGCGTCTATGTGACCGACATCGAACACCAAGGGGCGAGCTCGCGCAAGACAATGGCATGGCTCAACATTACGGGGGGAACTATTGCCTCTAACGTGAGTTTTCGCTCTGAGGGTGCCGGCATTCGCGTGGGCCAGATGGTTGACGCGATGATAAAAGGAACGTCAAATTCAAATCCAGTCTATATCACTAATAACCACTGCATGTCTCGCTTTGACTGGGGTGGAGGCGGCATCTTCGTCCAGGGCGATTCTAAGGTCGCGTCTAATGCTGGTAGGCTATTTGTCTATAACTCCTATATAAGCAGCAATGAGGCCGGTGGCTACGGTGGCGGCGTTGCGGTTTGCCCGACGGGTAAGACTTTGGTGACAGGCACCGACGGCACGGCGATTTTCGGTAATACTTCTGCCGGAAATGAGCAAAACGCGAACGACTACGAATCCGTGAGTAATACAGGCAATAACGGCACCCCCCATCTTTCCGGCGGTGGTCACGGTAAGGACCAGGACTCCGACGCCTACAATGCCGAAGTGTTTCGCGAAAACGGCCACGCGGACTTCTTCCTTGCGGCGGAGGGTCATACGACTCCGATCGCGGCGGTGATTGGCAAAATGCTTGGCGGCGGCGATGCTAAGTATCGGGGAAGCTTAGAGCTCCAGAAAGCCATTACTATCCCCGCTAACGGTGGCGTGCAGGTATATAAAAGCATCGGCCTGAGTTCGGATGTTAAGGCTCAAGACCCCGAGGCGATCAATGCGCGAAAGGCTGCGCTAGAGGCGGGCGCGACGTTTATCACGGGCAATTATTCCTGGAACCATGGCGGCGGCATCATGTCGAACGGCGACCTGTACATGGGCGCGCCTGAGGACACGTATGTCTATCCGAGCCTCAAGCTCAAGGCGACCAAGAAGCTGGAAGGCCGCAAGCTCAATGATGGGGAGTTCTCCTTTACGGTGTATCGCAAGGATTCAGACGACCCTTTGGCTGGCACGACAGCTGGCACGACATTCAATCGCGACGTTTGCACCGAGGTTGGAACAGCAGCAAATGATGCAGAAGGCAGCATTACGTTTGACCTTGGTGAACAATTCGCATCGAGTGGCGCGGGTAACGAAATCACATACTACTTGGTCGAAGACCCCGGTGGTGATTCTGGCATCACGTACGACTCCAGCGTGTATAAGATTGTGGTGACGGCCGAAGATACCAAGACCTTGCTCATGTCTGTTCCGAGTAAAGAAAACTCAAGCCAACTGAAGGATCTTTACATCCATAACTACACGATTAAAAACGTCGGTGTAACCAAGTACGAATTCCGCGAGTCGTCTGGGAAGTGGGAGAACGTAAAAGCGAGGAGCAAGGTGCAGAAGAGTGGAGACTATTATCCAATTATCTGTGAGGGTGACTCCACGACTTTCACTAACAAGTTCACCCCGTACGACTCGAAGGGCTCCTGGACGCCTATGGCGACTAAGGTCGTTGAGGGTGGCGAGATGAAGGAGTTCACGCTCCAGCTTGCGACCGACACAGATTTTACGGATATCGTTAGCAGCAAGTCCACCACTGCCGACGGCGACAAGTCCCAGACCCTGAGCTTCGACAAGATTGATTACAAACTCGATCAACTCGACCAGCTCGCGTCTGGCCCCGCTGGCCGTGGTGCTTCCAAGACCTTCACGTACTACGTGCGCGAGAAAGACGACGGTTCGCTGTTCTCGCACTATACGTACGACAAGTCGGTCTATCAGATTACGGTTAACGCGACTGACGACTCTAACCACCATATCGACGTCACTGCGACCTACAAGCAGATTCAGGATCGTGATGGCAATGAAGTGACCACTGACACGCCCCACGACCTCACCGGCAAGTCCACTCCCACCTTCACCAACACCTGCTCCACCTCTTTGCCCCTTTCTGGTATGTCGGGCGTCACTCTGACGTACCTTGCCGGCGCGGCGGTGCTTTGCGCTGCTGCGGCCTGGATGCACATTCGTCGCAAGGCGAATGCGAAGGGAGGTGAGCGTCGTGAATAAGAAAGTTTGCTCCTTCCCGATCTTGTTTGCGCTGCTTGCCCTCCTGATCGGCATCTGCGCGGTTGTGTTCCCCGCATCCGCGCAGGCCGCGCCGACCTCGACCGGTTCCATCACGGTGAGCGGCGCCGTGGCGAGCAACTACGACGCCTACCAGATCTTTAGCGCCAACGTCGTCGACGGCGACAGCGACGCCAAGATCGCCACCGATCTCGCCTGGGCAAGCGACGCCGTGCGCGACGCCGCGCTGCCTGTGCTGCACAGCGCCGGTATGCCCAATTCCCAGACCACCGCGCAGGAAGCTGCCGAGTGGCTCAACACCGATTCCCACCTTACGAGCGCGCTGAGCGCACAGCTCGCTCGTTCCCTCCAGGGTTCTGGCGCCGTGCCCGTGGCCCTTAACGCGGGCACGACGGCCGAGCTGCCCTGCGGCTACTGGCTCATCGTCGCCGACGACGACGCCATCGCCCAGGGCGAGGCCGGCACCGCGCCGATCATGGCCCTGGTGGGCGGCGGCGCCGTCGCCGTCAAGCCCAAGGCCGCCACTCCCAAGGTGTCCAAGCACGTGCTGGAGGACAGCACCGCCGCATGGCAGAAGGCCGCCGACGCGACGGTCGCCGACGACCTGTACTGGCGCCTCTCTGCCACGGTCCCGGCGGGCCTTTCCGCCTACGACACCTACGCGGTGCAGTTCGTCGACACCATGGGCGCGGGGCTCGACCCCTCCAAGGTGGCCGCGAGCATGCATGTGTACGTGGCGGCGGGCGCGGACGGCGGCTTCGACGCCGTCTCGACCGGCAAGGACGGCCGCGCCGGCACCGAGCCCGCGAAGGGCTGGACCAATATCACGGCCCAGTGCGCCACCGAGGTGGCGGCGGACGGGACCTTCACCGTGCGCACCGGCGACCTGATCGCCGCGCTCGGCGGGGCCGACGCCTTCACCGCGGGCGCCCGCGTGGTCGCCGTGTACAACGCGCCGCTCAACAGCGCATGCAACCACGGCATCGCGAAGGGCAACCCCAACGAGGTCTACCTGCGCTACCCGCGCTCTCCGTTTGCCGACCAGTCTGGCGATGCGGGCTTCACCCGCACGCCGAGCGATGATGCGACTGCCTACACCTGGGACCTCGCCCTCACCAAGCGCAGCAGCAACGGCGACAAGCCGCTGCCCGGGGCGGTCCTGAGCATCGCCGACGACCGCGGTCGTACGCTGGCGGCCGACGGCACGTGGGATGCGGAGGGCAAGGCCACCGTCACCACGGGCGAGGACGGCCGCGTGACCGTCTCGGGCGTGGACTCGGACAAGCTGGAGGTCCGCGAGCTCAAGGCGCCCAAGGGCTACACCGCCTTTGAGGGCACGCGCAGCGTGACGGTCAAGGCCAAGGGCTTGGACGTCGACCAGGTGGCGGCCGCCAAACCCAAGCTCACCATCACGGCCGAGTCGCCCCTGCGTGCCGACAGCGCGGACGGGTCGACGGGCAGCCTGGAGGCGTCGCTCATCAACACGCCCACCAACGTTCCCCCTCGAGGCTTTATGCCCTCGACAGGAGATATGGCAATGTACGCCGCGGCCGCCGCAGCGGTCGCCGGAGCCGCGCTCATCGTGGTCGCGCTCCTGGTCAAGCGGGGAGGTGGCAGCCATAAAGAGTAGCTGGCAGCCCCACAGAGAGCGGGGCGAGACGTAGCGAAGTAGATGCTAAGACACAGACAGATGATGACCGATCGAATGAGAACCAACCGGAAAACGGAGGAAAAGAAGATGAGCATGAGCAAGAACATCGCACGCCTGGCAGTAACCGCCGGCCTCACAGCAGCGCTGAGCTTCGGCGGCGTCATGGCCCCGGTGACCATGGCGTTTGCTGATGGCACGCCAACGGTGGCTCCGGACGGCAATGTAAATATTGACGAGAAGACCTATACGGATACAACCTTTAAGGGTATCCAGATTTTCAAGGCCAAGGTCACGCAGGATTTGGATGGCGTTAACAACTGGAATGGCGCTAAGACGCTTTCCGACATTGAGTGGGCGTCAGATACCGTTAGGGATGCTGTGACCGGGGCATTTGCCGAAACTAGCGACGTTACAAAGCCCTCCGACAATGATGCTCAGAAGTGGGCCGACTGGCTTAAATCAAAAACCGAAGGTGTTTACAAGTCAGGTACAGACAAGACTACTAAGCTCGATGCCGGAACAACCCTCGACAAGATCGCCAAGGCACTGGAGGACGCCAATATCACTGAAGGGACGGATGAGTGCAAAACGAGCACCGGTGGCACCTTCACTGGTCTGAATACCGGCTACTGGCTCTTCGTGACTAAGAGTGTCGGCAAGAACCCAAATGCTGTCGCCGAGCGCAACACGGATACCTTCACTTCGCCGATTTTCGCCGTTGTCGGCGGTTCCGCTGAGACCATTGCTCCCAAGAAGCAGGTCCCCACTGTGACCAAGGCCGTAAAGGACGACGCAAAGGGCAGCACGTTCGGCGCACCCGAGAATCCCAATAAGGCTGCGGACTCTCAGATGGACGACTATGTCGACTACCTGCTTACCGGTACCGTTGCGGGCAACATCAACACTTACAGTACCTACAAGTACACCTTCACGGATAAGCTTCCCAACTCCATGACGCCCGAGTTTGGATCTGACGGCACGACGCCCGCTGTCACGGTCAAGATTGGTGATGCCAAGGTCAAGACTGGCTGCTACACCGCCAAGTACGAGAACGATACGATAACTGTCGACTTCACCAATCTCAAGAATTGCACGGGCGTGGACGACGCTCCCATTGCGTTGAACAGTGACTCGAAGGTGACTGTCGAGTACAAGGCCAAGCTCGACTCCACCAAGATCTTCGAAAATGGCAAGATCAAAAAAATATTCAACGGCTTGGTTGGTATAGCCCAGAAGAATATGGTTACGCTGACTTATTCCAACAATCCGCATGCTGAAGGTGTCGGCACCACGGTCGAGCACCCTGCCTATGACTACACCTATGGCATCGATGTCACCAAGGTGGGCTCTGATAACGAAGCTAAGGGACTCGAGGGCGTTGAGTTCACGCTGCAGGAGAACGGTGATACGAGCAACTTTATCAAAGCGGACGGTACCAAGACGGCTGATAGCAAGCTGGCCAAGCTGAAGACCGACGCAGACGGTAAGATAAACGTTGTCGGTCTCGATGAGGGCACCTACACCCTTACAGAGGTAACCCCGGCGCCTGGCTACAATAACTCCGCTTCCAAAGGTGTCACGTTTACCATTGCCCGCGGGACGCTTAAGCAGGATGGCTCCGCAGTGACTCCCGACAAGGATTCTGCCAACGTTACTGCTGCTGATGGTGTCATAAAGGCCGATTCTGCCGCCGTATCTACCGGCAAGCTCAGCTTTACCATTATCGACAAGAAGGGCTCTGGCCTCCCGCTGACCGGTCTTAACGGCGTGACCTTCACTTGGATCGCTGGTGGCGCGGTGCTGTGCATCGGCGTGGCGCACCTCATCCGCAGCCGTAAGCAGGCTGAGGAGTCCGAGCAGGAGTAACGCTCGCTCACCCATCCCTTTGGCAGGTGGGATGTGATGGCCATGAGACTTGCGGACACTTTTCTCGTCCATCCACGTTCTTGCTTTGTCATTTTCTTTTCGGGGCAGACTCCGCACTGGATTCTGCCCCGTTTTTTGGGATAACGCAGCCAGCCTCCACCGTCCGATGCGGGTACGTTCGTCATCGCGTTTCTTGACTCGTATGAGGTTCGGTTTAAGGTCCGTAGGCGCACGCGCGGTGCGGACGGTGGACGGCATTTGCGCCGAAAGCGCAAATAAGAATGCCCGGGGGTCGGATCCCGGGCATTTAACTAAAGCTGAAAACTAGGCCGCCCGCGCTCTCGTACACTTACGCGGGATGCGTCGTTTTCTATTGACATTGTATCCCGAATCGCCCCGCCGATTCGGGACATTTTGAAAACTCAAATGCTGGCTTATCCTCGACTGGACGGTGCAGTCTAGCTGCGTTGTCCGGCGCGGAAGCTCGCTAATCGGCTATTATTTGTTTAGACAACTTGAGTTGTAGAGGAGTGACTGGCGATGGTGCAGGGCGCCAAACATATGAAGAGCAATAACGCCGCGGCCAACGGTGGCTCAAGCCCTCAGCTCAAACCTCAACCAAAGCCCAAACGCCGCCGCAAGCGACTGCCGCGCTGGGCCGACCGGCTCATCACCATCGTCATCATCCTTATCGGCGTGGGCCTTATGACCTGGCCGTGGATCTTGGACCGGCTCGAGGCCTCGGGCGTGTTCAACCAGATCAGCACCGTGTCCAGCACCGTGGACGCGCTGTCTGCCGAGGAGCGCGAGCGCATCCTGCTCCAGGCGCGCTCCTTTAACGAACAGCTGGCGGGCGAGGCCACCGAGCTTCCCGCCGACCAGATCGAGCCCTACGCCCAGCAGCTCATCTTTGACCGCGACCCTATGATGAGCTGGGTCGAGATCCCCTCCATCGACGTGAGCATGCCCATCTACCACGGTACGAGCGAGGAAGTCCTTATGGCGGGCGTCGGCCACCTGGAGGGCACGAGCCTGCCGGTGGGCGGCACCTCGACGCATTGCGTGCTCACCGCGCACTCGGGCATGCGCAACCTGAGCATGTTCGACGACATCCACTCGCTGGAGCCCGGCGACCTGGTGCTGCTGCACACCATGAACAAGACGCTCGCCTACAAGATGGTGGACTCCGAGGTGGTGCTGCCCGAGGAGATGGAGTCGCTGACCATCGAGCCCGGCGCCGACAAGGTGACGCTCGTCACCTGCACGCCCTACGGCGTGAACGACCATCGCCTGCTGGTGCATTGCGTGCGCACCAAGTACAACAAGAAGGACGTCGACAAGCAAAAGTCGCTGGCCGGCCGTCACTGGGGCAAGCGCGAGTTTGCCGTGCTCATCGTGGTCGTGGCCATTGTGCTGTTGCTGCTGGACATCGTGATCCACGCGGTCCGCAAGCGCCGCAAGGCCAAGGCCTCGGCATAGGACATTCTTCAGAACCACCACAATGGGGACAGGCACCTTTGTGGTGGTCGGGACTTCCAAACCATCACAACATTCGATGAAAATCGCGATTTTGGCGAAAAGCGTCGAATGTTGTGATGGTTATCGTTGTGGGCGGGACGGTTTTCGCTATGGACGGTGCGGTTTTGCTGCAGAACCGCCAGCCCGCCGCCTGCCAACCGCCGCCCTCGTTACGTTTTCGCTGCATTTGGGTAAAGCGCCTGCTCCAAGCGGCGTTGCCTTGTATACTAGAGCGGTTTATCTGTTATGCGGAAGGGAGCGCCTATGGCACTCAGCGAGAAAGACGTGCGCGGCATCGCCGAGTACGCAAAAATCGCACTGACCGATGACGAGCTCACCCAGATGACGTCCTACATGAACGACGCCGTCCAGATGCTCGAGCCCGTCTTGCAATATGACTTGCCCGACGTGGAGCCCACGTTCCATCCCATCGGAAGCCTGTCCAACGTGATGGGCGACGACCTGCGCGAGCCCGAGCGCGATCTGCCGCTCGACGTCGCGCTCGAAAACGCCGGCAGCGCGCGCGACCACTACTTCCGCGTGCCGTCCATTTTGGGAGAGGGGGAGAGCGAGTAATGGCGCAGAGCTTCGATTCCCTTACCGCCGCCCAGATCGCCGCGGGCGTTGCCGCCGGCGACTTTACCGCTACCGAGGTGGCCCAGGCCTCCCTTGCCGCCATCGAGGCGCGCGAGGGCGGGGTCCAGGCATTCCTGCAGGTGGCGCCCGAGCTTGCGCTCGAGGCCGCCGCGCGCGTGGATGCCGACCGTGCCGCAGGCAAGCCGCTGCCCCCGCTCGCGGGCGTGCCGCTGGCCATTAAGGACAACATGAACCTCGTGGGCACGCGCACCACCTGCGCTTCCCGCATGCTCGGGGACTACCAGAGCGTCTACACCGCCACCTGCGTCCAGCGCATGCTCGACGCCGGCTGCCTGCCCATGGGCAAGGCCAACATGGACGAGTTCGCCTTTGGCAGCTCCACCGAGAGCTCGGCGTTCCACCGCACCAACAACCCTTGGGATACCGAGCGCGTGCCCGGCGGCTCCTCGGGCGGCTCCGCTGCCGCCGTCGCCGCGGGCGAGGTCGCGCTCTCGCTGGGCTCGGACACCGGCGGCTCCATTCGCCAGCCGGCGTCGCTGTGCGGCGTGGTGGGCTTTAAGCCCACGTATGGCGCCGTGAGCCGTTACGGCGTGGTTGCCTTTGGCTCGTCGCTCGACCAGGTGGGCCCCTTTGGCCGCACGGTCGAGGATGTCGCGCTGGCCATGAACGCGCTTACCGGCGCGGGCCACGATCCGTACGACTGCACCAGCCAGGATTGCGCCGTCGACTTTACCGAGCATCTCAACGACAGCATCGAGGGCAAGCGCGTGGGTATCATCCCCGCGTTTATGGAGGCCGATGGTCTGACGCCCGAGGTCAAGGCCGCTGTTCAGCGCGCCGCCCAGGAACTGCAGAACCAGGGCGCCGAGCTGGTCGAGGTCGACCTGCCGCACCTGGACGCCGCCATCGCCGCCTACTACGTCATCGGCCCGGCCGAGGCGTTCTCCAACCTGGCTCGCTTCGACGGCATTCGCTACGGCTACCAGGAGGAGGGCTGCGCCAACCTGTCCGACCAGAGCTCGCTTTCGCGCGCCCACGGCTTTGGCGCCGAGGCCAAGCGCCGTCAGATGCTCGGCGCCTACCTGCTGAGCTCGGGCGTGTACGACAAGTACTACTACGCCGCGCAAAAGGCCCGCACGCTCATCACGCAGGACTATGACGCCGCGTATGCCAAGGTGGACACCATCCTCATGCCCGCCTCGCCGCGCACGGCCTTTAAGTTTGGCGAGCTCAACGACCCTACGCAGATGTACCTCTCCGACCTGTACACCATCTCGCTCAACATTTGCGGCAACGGCGGTATCTCGGTGCCGCTGGGCCTGGGCGATGACAGCAAGCTGCCCGTTTCTGCCCAGCTGGTGGGACCTGCCTTTAGGGACCGTCAGCTGCTCACGTTTGCCCGCGCCCTGGAGCGCGGCTTTGCCGATGCCGCCACGGGTGCGCCCGCGCTTTCCGTCGCGCCCGATTTTGCCGGGAAGGGAGGCGAGCTGTAATGAAGGAGCTTTCCGAGGTCCTGCAGGATTGGGAGGCCGTGATCGGCCTGGAGATCCATACCGAGCTCACCGCACTCGATACCAAGATGTTCTGCAACTGCAAGCTCAGCCACGATGACGAGCCCAACGCCAACGTGTGCCCGGTGTGCCTGGGCCTGCCCGGCGCCCTGCCGGTGCCCAACAAGCGTGCCATCGAGAGCATCGTCAAGGCTGGTCTCGCCACCAACTGCGAGATCCAGCGCCACTCGATGTTCTACCGCAAGCACTACTTCTATCCCGATATGGCCAAGAACTTCCAGACCACGCAGGGTCCGATCGCCTTTGCCATGTACGGTCACCTGGACCTGGACGTGACCGGTCGCGGTGCCGGCGAGCGCCCCGACTGCGCGTTTGGCGAGGCCGAGGCCCAGAGTCTGGCGAGCGCCTCGGCCAACGCCGAGGGCCTGTCCACGTCCATGACGTCGACCATGCGCGAGGGCAACCAGCGCGCCGGCCACCTGGCCAGCTATGATGCGTCCAACTTGCAGATGCCCGAGCGTCGCGAGGACGGTTCCTACACGGTGCCCATCCGCATCCTGCGCATCCACATGGAGGAGGACGCCGCCAAGATGGTTCACGTGGGCGGTGCCGAGGGCCGCATTACCGCCGCGGCCGAGTCGCTCGTCGACTACAACCGCTGCGGCACGCCGCTCATCGAGCTTGTCACTGAGCCCGACTTGCGTACGCCCGAGGAGGCTCGCCTGTTTATGGAGAAGCTCCGTCGCATCTTTGTGACGCTGGGCATTTCGGACTGCTCCATGGAGAAGGGCTCCATGCGCTGCGACGGCAACGTGTCGCTGCGTCGCCGCGGCGAGACCAAGCTGGGAACCAAGACCGAGCTCAAGAACCTCAACTCGTTTAAGAGCCTGCACGATGGCCTTGCCTACGAGATCTGCCGTCAGGCCGAGGTGCTCGAGGAGGGCGGCATCATCTATCAGGAGACCCGCCACTGGGAGCCCAGCCGCAAGCGAACCGTGGTTATGCGCGTCAAGGAGACGGCCGACGACTATCGCCTGTTCCCCGACCCCGATCTGGCGCCGTTCGATTTGGACGACGAGTTCATCGACCGCTGCCGAGACGAGATTCCCGAGCTGCCCGATGCCAAGCGCGCCCGTTTTGAGGCCGACTTTGGCATTAAGGCGGCCGATGCCGAGCAGATTGCCGGCGATCCCGAGTTTGCCGAGTTCTTTGAGGCCGCCGCTGCCGGAATGGCTGGCAAGGAGGCTCAGACGGTCGCAAACTTGCTGGTCAACGAGATGATCGCCTACCTTAAGGGCGCGGGCGTGTCGCTGGCCGAGTCCGGCATCGCGCCGGCTCAGGTGGCGGCGCTTGCCAAGCTGCTGGCGACCGATGCCATCAGCTCCAACCAGGCGCACGAGGTCTTTGAGGCCATGGCCCAGACCGGTGACGATCCCAACAAGATCGTCGACGAGCGCGGTATGCGTCAGGTGAGCGATGCCGGTGCGCTGCAGCCGATCGTGGACGAAGTGCTGGCAAACTGTGCCGATCAGGCGCAGCAGTATCGTGACGGCAACCAGAAGGTCATTGGCTTTTTGGTGGGCCAGTGCATGAAGGCGAGCCGCGGCAAGGGCAACCCGAAGCTCTTCAACGAGTTGCTGAGAACGTCGCTCTCGTAAACGGGAACCGAGGGGCCGGGCGCAGGGCCTTGCCTCTCAATTTCGGACAGTCCTGACTCACGACGGAGGCGCCACTGGCGCCTCCTGTTCGTGCGGAACTCATTGAGAGGCAAGGCCCTGCGCCCGGCCCCTCGGTTCCGTGACGACTCGGCCGTTCGGGTCAGGTGGGCTGAATTGAATTTGGTGAATGAGGGCGCCGTTGGCGCCCTCATTCTCTATATATGTTGGGAGCGCCAAGCGGTGGGGGTGGTGCCGGTGTGTTGCTTGAAGGCTTGGGCGAAGGCAGCCTGCTAAGGGTAGCCTAGACGCTCTGCCACCTGCGCTATCGTGAGCGAGCTATCAGCCAAAAGGTCCTGTGCTCGCTCCATACGGCGTCTGCGAATGTAGGCGCCCAGGGACTCGTCAGTTTGGGCCTTAAAGGTGGCGCATAGCTTGGAGCGGCTTGTGTAGAGCCTCTCGGCCACCTCGTTGATACCCACACGCCTGCCTTTGTCGAGCGCGCGCTCAATCATTGCCGTTGCTTCTTCGGCAATGGTTATGCTGACGCGTGTGTCTGCCGCCTGCCGCGCCTGCTTGTGGGCCGCGCGCGAACAGGCGAGCTCCGCGACCATGGTCTCCACGATGCCCTGCATATAGACGTGTCCGCCTGCGGTGCGGGCGCGGTCCTCGTTAATCCTGCGCAACGTGTGGCAGATGGCAGACGTCGCTTCCTCGTGCCATGGCTCGGCAAACGCCTCAAAGACCCCTGCGAACTCGGTGGGATAGCGGTGCTCCAGTTCGTCAAAATATCCAGGCAAAAAGAGCACCGAGCGCGAGTGATAGAGCCGCCCTGCAAACAGTGGGCTTAACTCCTCGCCACAGTTATCTTGGATAAAGCTGCACACGGCATTGTTTGGCCACGGTCCATGCAAGGGTTTAAGGTTCGCAGGCGTTATGCCAGCCTCGGGCATGCACATGAGCGTGGGCGCGCTGACTTCGCTCACGCATGCGTACGGTTCGGGTGTGTATTCGGCTAGGTACATATCGTGCGTCGGGGTAATGAAATGCTCCATGACGATGCAGGTGGGGGAGAGGGGCATGATCCATGCGCGGCCGTGCGCCCGGTCGTTTGCCACCTCGCCGGTAAAGACGGCGCCCTTGCCGGTAAGCTCCAGGCCAAACTGCTCAAACTGCGGTGCGTAGAGCTCGGTTATGTCGGTCGCTGCCCGCCGTATTTGCAAGAGCGTCCCTTTCCTTTGCAGAAACGTCCACGCCTGGCTTAATTGTGAGCCATGGCTAATACATCAATGATAAGTTCATTACGGTTAACTCTCAAGCCGTTAGAAAGGAATCTCATGGCAAAGGGGTCAAAAAGGGAAGGCGGCGGTATCGGCGAGCTGCTTGCATATGCCGGCGACCGCAAATTCCTAACGTATTTGGGCATGGCTCTCTCGGCGCTCTCGCAGCTGCTGAGCTTTGGCCCGTACGTGTGCATTTGGCTTGTCGCGCGCGATCTGATCGCCGTGGCACCTAACTGGAGCGAAGCCTGCGGCATCGCGACGTATGGCTGGTGGGCCGTGGGGTTTGCGCTGGCAAGCATCGTGATTTATTTCGTGGGGCTCATGTGCACACACCTATCCGCGTTTCGTTGCGCGTCCAATATCCGCAAGGCTACGAGCGAGCATCTGCTTAAGCTGCCGCTCGGCTACTTTGACACGCACGCCACCGGTGAGCTGCGCCGTATCGTAGACGGATGCGCCGCCTCCACCGAGACCCTGCTCGCGCACATGCTACCCGATATCGCCGGCGCCACCGCCATGGTCGCAGGTCTGCTCGTGCTGCTTTTCGCCCTCGATTGGCGCTTGGGCGCGGCATGCCTTATCTCGGTCGCCGTTTCGCTTGGCGCCATGGCCACCATGATGAGCGGCAAGGGCGCCGAGTTCATGAAGGCCTACATGGGCGCGCTGGTCAAGATGAACAAGACCGGTACCGAATACGTACGCGGCATTCCCGTGGTCAAGGTGTTTCAGCAGACGGTCTATTCCTTTAAGGCGTTCCACGACGCGATAGCCGAATACGCCGACATGGCACAAAGCTATGCGGGCACGTTTTGCCGAGGTCCGCAGGTACTCAACCTTACCGCGCTCAATGGTCTTGTGACATTCCTGTTGCCCGTGGCGTTGCTGTTGGCGCCGGGCGAGACGGACTTCGCGCATTTTATGGCCAACTTCACGTTTTACGCGATATTTTCGGCCGTGGTACCGACGGCCATGACCAAGCTCATGTTTGTGGGCGAGGCCTCTCAGATGAGTGCCGATTCGCTGGCTCGCATTCGAAGCGTCATGGATTCCAAGCGGCTCTCCGTGCCCGCGCAACCCAAGCACCCTGCCGGCGGCGACGTGCGCTTTGAGGACGTGAGCTTTACGTACGAAGGTGCCGAAGCACCTGCCGTTAGCCATGTGAGTTTCAGCGTTCCCGCTGGTAGCACCCTCGCCCTGGTGGGTCCCTCGGGTGGCGGTAAGTCAACCTGCGCAAGCCTGATTCCGCGTTTTTGGGATGTCTCCTCGGGTCGAGTGCTCGTAGGCGGTGTGGACGTTCGCGATATGGATCCGCACGAGCTTATGGACCAGGTCGCCTTCGTGTTCCAGACCAACCAGCTGTTCCGGCAAACACTTGCCGATAACGTGCGCGCCTCCAAGCCTTCGGCCACTGACGACGAAGTGCGTGCGGCCCTCTCCGCAGCTCAGTGCGACGACATTGTGGCCAAGCTTCCACAGGGCATCAATACCATGCTCGGTGCCGGCGGAGCATATCTTTCGGGCGGCGAGGTCCAGCGCGTGGCACTCGCCCGCGCGATCCTTAAAGACGCGCCTATCGTGGTGCTCGATGAGGCCACGGCGTTTGCCGACCCCGAGAACGAGGCGCTCATCCAGCGCGCCTTTAGCAAGCTGGCGGCGGGTCGCACGGTCATTATGATTGCGCACCGACTCTCGACTGTAGTGGGGGCCGACAAGATCGTGGTGCTCAACCAGGGTAGCGTGCAGGAGTCGGGTACCCATGCCGAGTTGCTGTCCCAAAACGGTCTATACGCCAAGATGTGGGCCGAATACGAACAGGCCGCGAGCTGGAAGATCACTGCTGCCGCGGATGCCGCCGTCACGAAGGGAGGCGAGGCCTAAATGTTCGCCTCATTCCAAAAGAAGTACTTCCTATCCGATAAAGGCGTCGCCGGCGTAAAACGCGGCATTTTCTGGACCGCGCTCACCAATCTTGTGACCATGGCCGGCATGGGCTTATTGTTCCTGGTCATGGCCGGTTTTGTCGAACATCTCGCCACCGGTGCCGACCTGCCGGATGCCCTGCCGATTGTGGGCGGCCTCCTGGTCTTTTTCGTGTTGCTCTTTGCCTCTAACTGGCAGCAGTATTACTACACCTACTGCATCTTTTACGAGGAGTGCGGCAAGCAGCGTATGGAGATTGCCGAGCGCTTGCGCAAGCTGCCGCTGTCGTTTTTTGGCCGTCGTGATCTGGCCGATTTAACCGAAACCATCATGGGCGACGTCCAGGCCATGGAGCACGCCTACAGCCACGTGCTGGGAGAGCTTTGGGGTGCCATCATCGCAAGCGCCATTGTGTTCGTGGCGTCGCTGTTCTTTTGCTGGCAGCTGGCGATCGCGGCGTTTTGGAGCGTGCCCGTGGCCTTTGCCGTGCTGTATCTGACACGCGGCCCCATGACCCCGGTGTTCGACCATGTGCGTGCCGAGAAGGTCAAGGTTACCGAGGCGATCCAGGAGACGCTTGACTGCGTGCGCGAGATCCGCGCCACCAACCAGGAGGCTCATTATCTTGAGGGGCTCAACGCCGTGATCGATGCCGAGGAGCGCGAGACCACCAAAGGCGAGCTCGCCAATGGGCTTTTGGTCAACTCCGCCTTTGCCATCCTGCGCCTGGGGATTGCCACCACGTTGGTCACGGGCGCTGCGATGGTCGCCTCCGGCCAGGTCGACTTTTTGGTGATGTTTGCCTTCCTGCTTATGGTGAGCCGCATCTATGCGCCCTTTGATCAGGCGCTGATGCTGATGTCCGAGCTGTTTGCCGCCGAGTCGTCGGCCAAGCGCATGCGTTCCATCATGGAAGAGCCCGTGGCGCGGGGCAGCGAGAAATTTGAGCCCGTGGGCCACGATGTGGTGTTCGATCACGTGGCATTTGGCTATGGTGCGGGCGAGGACGGCCGCGCCGGCGAGAAAGTTCTTACCGACGTGAGCTTTACCGCCAAGGAAGGCGAGGTCACGGCACTGGTCGGTCCTTCGGGTTCCGGCAAGTCTACGGTGAGCCGCCTGGCTGCGCGCTTTTGGGACGCCACCGAAGGCACGGTCACCGTGGGTGGCGTGGATGTTGCGAGCGTGGATCCCGAGGTGCTGCTGCGCGACTACGCCATTGTGTTCCAAGACGTGCTGCTCTTTGACGACACGGTGATGGGAAACATCCGTCTTGGTCGTCGCGATGCCACCGATGAGGAAGTGCTTGCTGCCGCGCGTGCCGCCAACTGCGACGAGTTTGTGAGCCGCATGCCGCAGGGCTATGACACCATGATCGGCGAGAACGGCTCCAAGCTGTCCGGCGGTGAGCGCCAGCGCATCTCTATCGCCCGTGCGCTGCTCAAAGACGCGCCGATCGTGTTGCTGGACGAGGCAACAGCGAGCTTGGATGTGGAGAACGAGACCGTGGTGCAGCAGGCGCTTTCCCGCCTGCTCGCAGGCAAGACGGTTATCGTGATCGCCCACCGTATGCGCACGGTAGAAAATGCCGATAAGATCGTTGTGCTCAAGGATGGTGTGGTAGCCGAGCAGGGCACTCCGGCGCAGCTCAAGGCGGCAGGTGGAGAATTCGCCCGCATGGTGGCGCTGCAAAAGGAAGCAGCTACCTGGCAGTTGTAAGAAGGGGCAAAGGGACAGTCCCTTTCTCACATTGACAATCGGTTACTCCGCATCGTTAATTTTCAAAAGGTTAGCCATGGCTGACCTAGATAGTTAGATAAAATTGAGATATTTCAAAAGCGTGCTCGAGCAAACTTGTTTACTCGGGTGCTGAGGCACCATGCCGCGTCCAATGCGGCAAAAGGGAGAAGCAACATGAAGAAGTCCACGTTCAACACCCTGCTTGTTGGTGGCGGTTTCCTGCTTGGTACGGCTGGCATCAAGCTGCTCACCAGCGCTCCGGTAAAGAATGCCTGCGTGCAGGGCATCGCGTGCGGTATGCGCGTCAAGAACTGCTATCAGGACATGGTCGAGCAGGCCAAGGCTAATGTCGACGACATGGTTGCCGAGGCTGCCTACATCACCCAGAGCGAGGCCGCTGCTGACGAGGCAGCCGAGTAACGCTCCCAGGCACAAACTATGAGATTCTCGATTATTAGCGAGATCCCCGGCAGGACCCGTCTTCAATTGGCGGGTCCTGTGCCAGAGAGCGATCTCGATGCACTTCTTAAGCTTGGCGGCGAAATCGACGGCGTGCGCAAAGTGCGCGCATATGGTCGTATTGGCCAGATGGCGCTCGAATATGACGAGCAGTGTCGTGCGAGCGTGCTCGACGCCTTGGGCGCACTCGATGCTCAAGCCATCGCCGATGCCAAGTCGGGTTACGTGATGCAACTCGAGCCGCGCAAGCACAAACTCGTTATGGACCTGGCGACACTCATCGGCGCCCATTACGCGCGTCGCTGGTTCTTGCCGACGCCTCTGCGTGCGGTGTTTGTCGTGGCCGGTTACATGACCTTTTTGCGCGCCGCTCTCCACGAGCTCTCGCAGCCGCGCCTGACCGTTCCCGTGCTCGACGCTTCGGCCATCGGTATCTCGTTTGTCAAACGTGATGTCGATACCGCGGGGCAGACGATGTTCTTGCTCAATGTGGGCGAGCTGCTCGAGGACTACACCCGCGCCATGAGCGAAAACGAGCTCATCAACTCGCTGCTCGATGTGCCCGACAAGGCGCAAAAGGTCGTCGGCGACACCGAGGTGAGCGTTGCCGCCACCGAGCTTGAGCCCGGCGACTTGGTAGCCGTGCGCACCGGCATGTCCATCTGCATTGACGGTGTGGTTGAGCAGGGGAGCGCCATGGTTAACCAGGCGACCCTGACCGGCGAGCCGCTTGCCGTCGAGCGCAGCGCAGGCGACGATGTGTTTGCTGGAACTGTCGTCGAGGACGGCAGCATCTTGGTGCGCGTGCGCGCCAACACGGCTCAGACCAAGCTGCGCTCGATCGTCTCGCTCGTGCAGGCGGCCGACTCGCTCAAGTCTGAGGGCCAGTCGCACATGGAAGACCTCGCCAACAAGATCGTCCCGTGGAACTTCCTGCTCGCGGGCCTTGTCGCTCTCACCACGCGTAGCCTCATTAAGACCTCGGCGGCGCTGATGGTCGACTACTCGTGTGCACTCAAGCTCACGGGTTCCGTTGCCGTCATGACCGCCATGAGCGATGCTGCCAAGATGGGCGTCATGGTCAAGGGCGCAAAGTACTTTGAGTCGTTTGCCAAGGCCGACACCATCGTGTTTGATAAGACCGGCACGCTCACCGAGGCGCAGCCGCGCCTTGCCTGCGTGCTCACCACCGATGGCTGGAGCGAGGACGAGATCCTGCGCCTTTCCGCTTGCTTGGAGGAGCATTTCCCGCATCCGGTGGCACGCGCCGTCGTCAACGCTGCTCGCGAGCGTGGGCTCGAGCACCGCGAGCGTCACGCTGCGGTCGAGTACATCGTGGCACACGGCATCGCTTCGTCCATCGAAGGGCGTCGCGCGATTATCGGCTCGGCACACTTTGTGTTTGAGGACGAGGGTGCGCAGCTCGAGTCCGACATTAAGGAGCGAGTTGAGTCCCAGATGCAGGGCCTGTCGCCGCTGTATCTGGCAGTCGATGGCACCGTTGTGGGCGTGCTCGGCATCGAGGATCCACTCAAGCCCGGGGTCCGCGAGGCCATCGCCGACCTGCATGCGCTGGGCGTTAGGCACGTGGTCATGCTCACGGGCGACTCGGAGCGCACGGCCGAGCGCATTGCGCGCGAGGCGGGAGTCGACGAGTTTAAGGCCGAGCTGCTGCCCGAGGACAAGTACGCGTATGTGGAGCGGATTAAGCGCGAGGGGCGCCACGTTGCCATGGTGGGCGACGGCGTCAACGATTCGCCGGCGCTCGGTTTGGCCGACGTGGGCCTGGCGATGGGTGGCGGAAGCGACATCGCCAAGGAGGTCGCCGACATCATCCTGACCGATACGGATCTTGCTGCGATCGTGCGCCTGCGCCGCATGAGTCAGGGGCTTATCGACCGTCTGACGAGTTCGTATTCCAAGGTGATGCTCACCAACTCGGCGCTGTTGGCATTGGGTATTACCGGCGCGATTACCCCGCAGACGTCGTCGCTGCTGCACAACGGCTCGACGATTGCCTACAGCCTGGGCAACGCGAAGGCTTACCTGCGTTAGCAGACGTGTTCGCCCACGTTATCTGGTCTTCGCCCAGACGGCATCGGTGTCGTCTGGGCGCAGGCCTTTTGCATTTGACCATTTGCTAGCTTCTCTTTAAAGTGTTGCTAGCAGGGCTAGCAATTGAAGGGAGCGGGATCGACGTGGGTGCTGTTAGCGGCATGGCGCAGGTGAACGTTCGCGTGGATCGTCAGGTCAAGAACCGTGCCGAGGAGGCGCTGCAGCTTTCGGGCAGGTCACTGCCCGAGCTCATCAAAAAGGTCGTGGCCAAGGTCGCACAGGGTGGCGGGCAGTGTGAGGAAGTGCTGTCTGCCGTTGATGGCCGGCAACAGACCGTCGCGCACGATACGCCGTTCGCCGCGTCGTGGGCAGCGGCAGACCGGCTTTATGCAGATTTGGGCATCGCTGCGTCGCCCGTATCCGACGATCGCGATTGGGACACAATCTATTCCGACGCCATGGATGAGCATTATCGCCAAAAGGGGATGATCCAGTGAGTGGGGTGCCTCTCAAGATCATGGTGGACGCCAACGTATGGGTCGATTCGTTTTGCGTCGACCATGCCGAGTCGCTTGCCGCACGCGCGTTTATTGGGCAGGCGACGGAGGCGGGGGCATTGCTGTTCTTTCCGGTGCATATCGCCAAGGACGTGCTGTACGTTGTCCAACACGAACTGAAGCGCAGCGTTCTTGCCAGCGGGGGAGCGCTCGACGAGGCATCTGCCCGTGCAATTGGCGATGCGGCGTTGGCGTTTGTTCGGAACATGACCGAAAACGCCACGGCCGTGGGCGCAGATGCGTCGGACCTTTGGCTGGCCGACAAATACTTAGCGCTCCATCGCGATTACGAGGACAACTTGGTGCTCGCCGCGTGTAAGCGCGCACAGGTCGATTACTTGGTGACCAACGATCGCAAGCTGCTCGAACATGCCGATCTTGCAGCAAAGAAACCTCGTCAAATGATGCCGATTCTTGCTTTGGCCGAACGCGGTGGGCGGGTGTCCTGCTAGCGCCTGGCTGTCTGCGTGGCCTTCGGAACGTCAGCGCTCAGAAGGCCACGCATCCTTAAATTACAAAAGCTCGGCCTTAATGACGGGAGCTTCGGTGAGCTTTTCGGTAGCCTTATCGTCGGAATCGTTTAGTGCTGCCAGGCTGCGGTAGACCCACTCGTTGACCTGGGTGTTTTTGACGCCTGCGGTCTGCATAAGGGCGCCTACCTCGCGGATTGCTGCGAGCAGATCGGCTTTGGGACCCGCGAGCTCGACCTCGACGCCGTGGTAGGCGGTCACGCCGCGGTTTTCGCTCACGTGGTCGATAAAGCCCTCGACGGTCTCAAGCTGCTGGGCGAGAGCTGCATCATCGTCAGCGTCCAGCGCAACAAGGGCGTTCGAAACCGTGAGGGCGGGATGTCCGCAGGGGACAAAGCCTTCGATGACATCCATAGCTTCGGTAATGGTTGAGCCCAGGCCTGCGAGGGCATTGACAAGTTGCTGCTTGGTATCCATAACGGTCCTTTCGACGGGTCAATTTTGCTTGGCGAAAATATACGTGACGCGATCGGTAGCAAAAGTGCGAAGTGCGGCGCACATTGGGGTCTTCACAGCTCGTGCATAGAACAGCTGTCCGCTTTCAGAACGTGGTAAGATAACACTCCACAAGCGGGGCTCGCCCTGCATGTTCCTTGAAAAGTCGACGGGTGTTGGGCGCTCGTGCCCAATGCCATCCAGACTTTCCCAACATTCGGGGGCGACTGGTTTCGACACGATAGCTCTGAGAGAGGAAGCAAGCCGAGGTCTCCTCGCCTCGTTAAACAGGGGTACCGTCAAATTGAATTGACAACAACTCTTCTTTTGAGCCTATGGCTCTCGCTGCTTAGTTTATAGCGGCGCGTCAACCCGGTGATTTCCCCGACACCGGCGCGACGTCATGTTAGGGGAATGCTCCCGCGCACGTAATCGGTATGGCGCGGGCTAAGACCGAACCGGTTGGGATGCCGCGAGCGTGTCGCTGCGCGCAAAGCGTCCGAGACTAAACCAGCGACTGAGCTTGGAGATGCCAATCAGGGGGCTTTCGTGGACCGGAGTTCGATTCTCCGCGCCTCCACCATAAGCAACAGGCAGGTAGATATTCGTATCTACCTGCCTTTTTATTTCCAGTCCGTACCGCGGAGAATCGAACTCTGTGCAGGGCGCGAGCGTTAAGCAAACGCGAAGCGTTTGTAGCGAGCGGGCGAGGACGCCGGTAGGCGGCCGAAGCCGGTGCGTATTTGCGAAGCAAATACGCGGATTCTCCGCGCAATGCTTCAGCCAGATATAGATGCGATGCCGATCGGGCGTCTTGCCCTGGCCTCAACCCATCAACGGATCCCCCAAACCGCGGAGAATCGAACTCTGTGCAGGGCGCGGGCGTAAAGAAAATGCCGCGTCAACGCAGGCCGGGACACGCTTTCCCAATGGCGGCCCAGGCGGAAAGTCCATCCCGGAATCCGCGCTCAGACTGGGACGTAGTTTCCGGATGGCGCCTCAAGCGGAAACTGCGACCCGGAATCCCGCCGTAGAGTGGGACATGCTTTCCCAATGGCAGCTCAAGCGGAAAGCGCATCCCGGAATCTAAGCTCGGAATGGGATTCATTTTCCAGATGGCGGGCTCAGCGGAAAATACGACCCGGAATTTGCTCTGAGAACGGGACACGCTTTCCCGCCGACCGCTCCGCCCTCCTCAACTCCAAAACCTGCGCTCTCGCCATCCCAAAACTGGGTAGAAGAAGGCCAAAACGCAATCGCAGGAGGTCAATATGACTGCAGAAGATAAGGCAAAGAACGCCGGCAAGGTCGCGCTCGTTTTGGAGGGCGGCAGCTTCCGCGGGCAATTTACCGCAGGCGTGCTCGACGTTCTCATGGAGGCCGGCGTCGAGATTCCGGCGGTATATGGCGTATCGGCCGGCGCCCTCAACGGCGTGAACTACAAGTCGCACCAGATCGGCCGTGCCAACCGCATCAACCTGGCTTTCTGCAACGACAACCGCTTTATGGGCGCCGCATCGTTTGCGTCCACGGGCTCCATCGTCGGCTACGACTTTATCTTCAACGATGTTCAGGACCGCCTGGATCCCTTTGACAACGAGACGTTCGACGCCAGTCCCATCGAGATGTACGCCGTCGCGACGGACATGCTCTTTGGAACCGCCACGTACCTCCCGGTTAAAAGCGCCGTGCTCGACCTCGACGCCGTGCGTGCCTCGACCTCGCTGCCGCTGGTGACGCCGCCAGTCGAGATTGACGGGCACAAATACGTCGACGGCGGCGTAGCCGATTCGATCCCCATCGAGCACGTGCTGGAGGAGGCGGGCTTCGACCGTGCGGTCGTCATCGTCACGCAGGACCGCTCGTACGAGAAAAAGCCCTACGAGTTTATGCCTGCCGCGCGCGCCCGCTATGCCGACTACCCCTATCTGCTCGAGGGAATCGAGACGCGTCACGACCGTTACAACATCCAGCGCATGCACCTGTGGAAGTATGAGCGCGAGGGCCGTGCGTTGGTCGTTGCTCCGCAAAAGCCGGTCGAGGTCGGTCATGTCGAGCACGATCCGGCAAAGCTCCTCGACCTGTATATTCAGGGCCGCCAGGAGGCAAAGCGCTTGCTGGGAGATATCGAGGCATTTGTCGAGCGCTAGTGTCGCGACATCATGACCCATGGATGACATGTGCAGAAACTCTGGTCGGAGCCAAAATACCTGTTGACTCGTACGGCGAGCGGGGTAATATGGACGGGTTACTTGCAGAGCCCCGTGAATCTCTGTAACAACACGTACTGTACATGGAGGAGTCTAAGTGATTTCGAAATCGACTCACTACGCCAAGCAGGGCGAGGTCCAGCGCAACTGGGTTCTCGTCGACGCCGATGGTGCTGTCCTGGGCCGTCTTGCCACCCAGATCGCAATGATCCTGCGCGGTAAGAACAAGCCCCAGTTCACGCCCAACAGCGACTGCGGCGACTTCGTTGTCGTCATCAACGCCGATAAGGTCCAGCTTACCGGTAACAAGGCCGACACGAAGACCTATTATCGCCACAGCGGCTACAACGGCGGCCTCAAGGCTGAGAGCTTCCGCCAGGCTATGGAGAAGCACCCGGAGAAGGTCATCGAGCGCGCCGTTCGCGGTATGCTGCCCAAGACCACCCTCGGCCGTGCCCAGATGACCAAGCTTAAGGTCTACGCTGGTGCCGAGCATCCGCATGCTGCCCAGAACCCCACGAAGATTGAGCTGGAGGCTTAAAGATGGCTGAGAACACCGTTGTCTACCAGGGTACCGGCCGTCGTAAGAACGCCGTCGCCCGCGTCCGTCTCGTCCCCGGCACCGGCAAGGTGACCATCAACAAGCGTGACGCCGAGCAGTATTTCGGCCGTCATCAGCTCGTTGAGAACGCCCTTGCTCCCTTCAAGGTGACCGACACCGCCGGTCAGTTCGACGTTATCGCTCTGTGCGATGGCGGCGGCATCTCCGGTCAGTCCGGCGCTCTGCGTCTGGGCATCGCTCGCGCTCTTCTGAACGCTGGCGACTACCGTGCTGACCTCAAGAAGGCCGGTTTCCTTACGCGCGATGCTCGCGTGGTCGAGCGCAAGAAGTACGGCCTCAAGAAGGCCCGCCGCGCTCCCCAGTTCTCCAAGCGCTAAGGTTTTATCTCCTTTCGAGATACAATGTACAAGCGGGGCCTGCCGATTCCTCGGCGGGTCCCGCTTTTCTTTTTCGACTAGGGCGGGCGGTTGTATATCGCCTGCTAGGGAAGGAGCGATCCTATGCCCCAGAACATCTTCGGTACCGACGGCGTCCGTGGCGTCGCCAATGCCGACCTCTCGTGCGACCTCGCGTTTCGCCTGGGCCGCGCGGCGACCAAGTTCCTTGGCCCGGACATCTGCATCGGCCGCGACACGCGTCTTTCGGGTACCATGCTCGAGAGTGCTCTGACCGCTGGCATTATGGCAGAGGGCGGCCGTCCGCATTGCTGCGGCGTTATCCCTACGCCGGCCGTGGCGCTGCTCACCGTCCAAAACGAGCTCGACGGCGGCATCGTCATCTCCGCTTCGCATAATCCGCCGGAGTTCAACGGCATCAAGTTCTTTAGCCGCAAGGGCATGAAGCTTCCCGATGCTGTCGAGGAAGAGATCAGCGCCTGGGTCATGTCCGAGGAGGCCATGGCTGCCGACACGCTGCCGACCGGCGCCGGTGTGGGTCACATCATCAAGATGAAAGACGCCCGCAAGGCCTATGTCGATCATGCCATCAGCACGCTCGACGGCCTGAGGCTCGACGGCCTAGTCGTTGCCGTCGACTGCGGTCACGGTGCTTCCTGCCAGACCACGCCCGCTGCGCTGCAGCGCCTGGGCGCCACGGTCCATGCCATCAACACCGATTACTGCGGCACCGACATTAACGTTGAGTGCGGCTCCACTCACCTTGAGCCCCTGCGCGAGCTCGTGCTGCGCACCCACGCCGATATCGGCCTGGCCCACGACGGCGACGCCGACCGCGTGCTGTTCGTCGACGGCGAGGGCAATGAGATCGACGGTGACTACATCCTGGCTATCTGCGGTTCTGACCTCGCCGCCCGCGGCAAGCTCGCCAACTCCGAGATCGTCTCGACCGTCATGTGCAACCTTGGCTTCTCCATCGCTATGAAGGAGCAGGGCTTCGAGATGGTTCAGACCGCCGTGGGTGACCGCTACGTTTTGGAGCGCATGCTCGCGGATGGCGCCGTCATCGGCGGCGAACAGTCCGGCCACATCATCTTCCTGGAGCACAACACCACCGGTGACGGCCTGGTGACGGCTCTGCAGCTGCTGGCCGTGCTCAAGCGCACCGGTCGTACCCTCACCGATCTTGCCGGCATCATGAAGAAGTACCCGCAGGTACTCGTCAACGTGCATTCCGACAACAAGGCCGGCCTGGACGATTGCCAGCCCATTTGGGACGCCGTCGCTGCCGCCGAGAAGGAGCTTGACGGCCGCGGCCGCATTCTGGTGCGCCCGAGCGGTACCGAGCCGCTGGTCCGCGTTATGGCCGAGGCCGAGACGCACGAGCTGACCCAGCGTGTTGTCGACGACATCGTCGAGGTTGTCAAGCGCGAACTTCCCTAATGGTCAAAAACGGGTGCCAAGTGGTAAACTGTTAAAGCTATTTTGATTGATTGGTATGTCCGAGGGGGAGCATGTTCACTAAAGTCCTAAGGTCTTTTGGTATGCGTGGACGAGTTCTTACGCTGGATGCTCCCATCTCGGGTGACGTCATTCCGTTGTCCGAGGTCAATGACCAGACATTTGCTACCGGCCTTTTGGGCCAGGGCGTGGCGATTCAGCCTACCGGCACGCGTGTGATTGCGCCGGCAGACGCCAAGGTCGAGGCCATTTTTCCCACGGGTCACGCCGTTGCGCTCAACACGGTCGATGGCCTAGACGTGCTCATCCACGTTGGTTTGGACACTGTTCAGCTTGAGGGCAAGCATTTTAGCGTGCATGCACAGGTGGGCGATGTCGTCCATAAGGGCGACGTGCTCATCGAGTTCGATCGCGAGGCAATTGCTGCCGAGGGCTACGATGTGACGGTTCCCATCTTGGTGTGCAACTCCGTTGAGTTCTCGAGCATCAAGGGCTCCGTTGGCGCGCATGTCGAAGAGATGGACCAGCTCATCGTTGCTCGGGAGCGCTAGCGAGTGCACGTGGCCATTAGCCTACAATTCAAACACGTTTATGGAGGGCGCCCTTGAAAGAGGGCGCCCTCCGTGGCAAGATGGGATTTGTCCGAAGCTAAACGGCTTTGGGTCACCGTGGACGGGCAGGGGCCTCGACGCGGCTAGACACGAGACACATACATTACGCGACCTCGCCCTGGTGGCCGCACACGTTGGTTGCGGCCGACGCGGGCCGCGGGCAAGTGCTTGTAAGGGAGCCTTGCCTCTCTTGTACGAGAAAGGACGCGTAATGAAGATCATTAAAGCTAAAGACTACGAGGATATGAGCCGCAAGGCCGCCAATATTATCTCGGCGCAGGTTATCCTCAAGCCCGACTGCGTGCTGGGCCTTGCCACCGGCTCCACCCCGATCGGTGCCTACAAGCAGCTCGCTGCTTGGTACAAGAAGGGCGACGTCGACTTTGCCGAGGTCAGCACCTACAACCTGGATGAGTATCGCGGCCTTTCGCATGACGATCCCCAGAGCTATCACTACTTCATGCGTGAGAACTTCTTCGATCACATCAACATCGACCTGAACAACACGCATGTGCCCGACGGTTCCAACCCCGACGCCGCCGCTGCCTGCTCTGAGTACGACAAGATCGTCGCCGCCGCCGGTTACCCGGATCTGCAGCTGCTCGGCATTGGCAACAACGGCCACATCGGTTTCAACGAGCCCGATGACCACTTCTCCAAGGGCACGCACTGCGTCGACCTCACCGAGAGCACCATTCAGGCCAACAGCCGCCTGTTCGACAGCATCGACGATGTTCCCCGTCAGGCCTACACCATGGGTACCCAGACCATCATGTATGCCCGCATGATCCTAGTCGTCGCCAACGGCGAGGCCAAGGCTCAGGCCGTGCATGACATGTGCTATGGTCCGGTTACGCCCGCGTGCCCGGCTTCGATTCTGCAGCTGCACACCAACTGCGTTGTCGTTGCCGACGAGGCCGCCCTTTCGCTCTGCGAGTAGCGCGAATCCTGCACCTCGACATAGCCTTGCCTAAGGCCTCCGCTTTGCGGGGGCCTTTTTGCTATCCCTTTCCGCCCACTTGACCAAAATCTTGCCGCAAGCTTGACGAATGCCGGATGCCCAACAGCTTGATTCATTCCATATCAGATTCTATGCAAAAATGCCACTAAAAGGTCGTAGACGGTAGCGGGTGCTAGGCGAGTTGAATGACATGGCTGAACCTTGTTCATCTGCGTTACACTGCCGCTTGGATGGGACAAGCTGACAAGCTCATTTACCTGCTTAAAGACCGATTAGTCGGGGGATTAATAACAATCGGCCCTCGCTGTACAAAAACTTGCCGCTTTCGTACCAAAAGACAACCTAAAACACAAGGTCGCTCTATTCATAGCGCGGCTTGTATGGTCTTGCGGCTACAGTGTCCATACGGTCGAGTTGAGGAGCGGGCATGGTAAACGATTTGAGCGGTATAGACGACCTCGAGCTGATGCCGCTGGGCGGAGGCTATATGGTGCGACGCGAACGCTTGATGAATGAGCTTATCGCCAAGGGCCGAAAGGCCGGCATCGTGGTTCTTTATGCGCCCGACGGGTTTGGGAAGACCTCGGTGCTGCTGCAGTACACCCATGAGGTTAAATGCGACCCGACGCGAGGCCCCGTGCGGATTATCGAGGCGGATCGCGCCATTGGGCGCGAGGTGTTTATGCAGCTCGAGGTGGTTACCGAAGAACTCAAAGACAAACCGCACTCCCTTATCGCGATTGATAATGTGCCAAACCTCGATCAGCACGATACCGAAGACCTCATCGACAGGATTCGCGGCCTGCGCGCTATGGGGGTAGGGGTCTTTATTTCCTGCCGTCCTTCAAATCGTCAGCTGATTCATGGGCTGGGCGATTCGGTTAAGATCAATGCGCAGATGCTTAAGGTGCATGCCTTTGAGTATTCGGCGTGGGCATCGGCGTTTTCGATCAGCACATCGCTCGACTTTTATCAGCTCACGCAGGGCGTGCCCGAGCTCGTTTCGGCATTGCAGACGGGTCTGTATGGCCAAGGTGACGTAGCCGGTCTGCTCGAAAACGAGATTGTCAACGTATATGGCGCGGCACTTGCCGATCTGGCTTCGCTCGACAATAATGCGCTGTTTTGCGTGGCATGTCTCATGGTTTTGATGGGCGAGGGCAATATCGCAGAACTCGAGGCCTGTGGGGTGAGGCTGTCGATGGTCGACCAGTCCTATTTTGTGCGCGACTACCCGATCTTTGGCTTGGATCCCGCCGAGCGGAGTTTTACGTGTCTGGGCACGGAGGATAACGGACGCTTGCGCTTGCGTAAGTTGGTGGCCGAGGTCCGCCCCGAACTTGTTCCGAGGGCGGCCAGGATTTTGCTTAAGGCGGGCCGATGCGATGCGGCGATGGGCCTGGCGGACGCCTTTTTGGACCGTGAAGCGGTCCTTGAACTTGCTGGGCAGTATGGGGTCGATCTGGCTCTGACGGGGCACGGGGCCGATATCTGCCGAGCGGCGCTGGGCACGATCGATGCCGACGATCCGGCTCCAGAGCCAACGCCTGCCGAAGCGCTTGGCGTATATCTGGCAGCGGTCAGCGTGTCCAATACAAAGCTCGCTCGCTATATGGCATCGGTCGTCGAACGCGGGGGCGAACGGGCGGCCTGCGAAATAGACCCTGTTTCATGGAGGGTGGCCCAGACACTGACGGCTGTTTGCTATGGGGACAACGGGCTTGGGCTTCCTACGAACCTGGCCGTGCCAGAAATAGAGACGTCCCATACCGCACTCGATATGTTGTCTGCGCATATCGAGGTCAAACGCTGTCTGACCGAGCGGGGAAATGACGGCGGCGTTCTACAGCAGCTCAAAACGAGCAAGGCCTACGACTGCGAGCTCGACATCGCGGGGATTGTTATACGGGCCGATAGCATGCTGGTGGAGCTCTTTGACGGGTCGTTTGCGGGAACCGACGAGCGCGACGACGAGATGACGGTGGTGCGGGAGGCGCTCGACGTACGTGGGCTTAAGGCGATGGCTATCTGGGTGCGCATGGTGTTGGCGGCACGGCGGCTCCTTTCCGGCTTGCCGGTAACCGACGATGCGGCGTTCAACGAGCTCGATCGTTTTGCCGTGCGCATGCGCGACAACCAGATTCAGCTGTTTGGCCTGTTGCTAGAAGGCTGGCAGTCGCTGGCAGAGGGACGGCCGGTTAATGCAAAGTTCCGTGCGGTCCAAGTGCTCAAACTTGCCGAGGAGTCGATTGGGTACATGCGCGATAACGCATTGCTGCTGGAGCGCGCGGCATATCTGCGTAACACCTCGATGGTTTCGGTACGCGAGGAAGCGGAGCTGCTCGATATAAGCCAGACGCAGGTTGGTGGCGCAGAAGCCTGGATGGTGGCGCTGCATTTGGCCTGTGCGGGCCGAGACAGCGATCTTGCGGCCTGGATGTCCATGAATCGTGCGGGGATTCTAGAGCCATCGTATCGGCTCTTTGCGCGCCTTGCCATGCATTGTCTGGGCGAGCCGGCGGCCAGGATACGCAAGAAGCTTCCCGTGCGCGAGCTGTCGCGGTACTCGCTGCGCGACGATTTGGAAGGGGAGGGCGAGCGCCTATTCCAGGCCGGCGAGGTTGAAGCCGTTGATACCATCGACCATATCGAGATTCGCATGTTTGGTGCGTTTCGCGCCGAGCGCGACGGGTTTCCCATCACGGACAAAATGTGGCGCCGCAAGAAGGCGGCGACGCTTGCCGAGCGGCTTGCGCTGGGCATGGATGCGCTCGTCGATCGTGAGACGCTGGCCATGGAGCTGTGGCCCCATGCCGAGTTCAATAGCGCCCGCAACAACCTGTACTCGACGATATCGCGCTTGCGGTCGGCTTTGGGGCCGACGCCGGATGGCAAGTCATGCGTGCTCATCCAAAATGAATGCATTGGGCTCAACGGCGACTACGTCAAGACCGATGTACGGCTGTTTGACCAGATAAGCCGTGAGATTTTGGGAAATCGCACGGGTGCGCGCGGACCCCATTTAGTTGAGCTGTGCCTTAAGATTGAGCAGCTTTATGCCGGACCGCTGTATGTTCCCAATGGCTGTAATCCCACCTACTTTTTGCGCATGCGGCGCATTATGCAGTCAAAGTACATCGATTGCATGATTAAGGGAGCAAATGCCGCTCTAGAAGAAAACGATCTGCAGTCGGCGATTTGGCTGGCGGAGTCGGGGCTTCGGCAGGAAACGGCGCGCGAGGATATGGTGCGCTGTGCTATGCGCGTCTACAGTGCGGCGGGGCGGCGGCGCGATATCGTCGAGCTGTACAGCGGGCATATGCACCATCTGAGGGAGCAGGTCAATGGCGTGCCCGAGCCCGAGACGCGGCGCCTATACGAGCGCTTGGTGGAGGGGCGGCTCAATCGCGTGCTGGTCGAGCGATAAAAAACGGGCGCCCGAAGTACTTGGGCACCCGTAAGCTTGCTATGTGTTGGATCGCCGGATCATTGGCTCTTAGACGAGCTTGATCTTCTCGATGTCCTTGCGTGAGGACTCGCGATACAGTGAGAACTTGCGGCCGATGACCTGGACGACCTCGGCGTGGCAACGCTCGGCGAGCTCCTCGGCGGCCTCGCGGGCGGAAAGGCTGGAGCCGTCCAGCACAGAGCACTTAACGAGCTCGTGCTTCTCCAGGTAGGCGACCGTCTGCTCGACGGTGCCCTCGTTGACATCGGACTTGCCGATGATGATGGCGGGGTTGAGGTGATGGGCCATGCTGCGAAGCTGCTTGACCTGGGCTCCTGTCAGTGCCATGGGTTCTCGCTTTCTATGTATGGGGCGCCCCGCGACGGGGCCTTAATCTACGTGAGCTGTCCCACGATAGCGCAGGAACGGCGCGGTGTGGAGCGCGTTTGCCCAGTTCAAAAAGAATGCGGATGCCGAGTGAGTGGGCAGTGCGGGCTGCGAACAGGCTATGAGCTGGGCGCAGAGACCGGCTCCCATGCAATAAACGCCCAACGGACCTTGCGGACGTGGTCGAGCATGTAGCGTCCCTGCGGTACGCCCTTGGAGCCCGGCTCGCCGGCACGGGGATTCTCAATCATGTGTTGAGCGATGTAGTCGCGCAGACGGTCGACCTTATCCTCGTTGCCATGCTCAAGCATGCGGGAAAAATCTGCTACGCCCGCTTCAAGGTTATCGAAGGTATCGCGACGAGGCGATTCAAAGTATGTAACCTGCGGCAACGCACCCATCTGAATGAGGATGTTGAAGGCGTACACAAAGCCATTACTGCAGGTAACCGAGGCGCCAATGGCGTTCATCAGGTGCAGATCATAGCGCGGGCTGGAGTTGGCGACCATCGTGACAGCGCAACGCCGACGAGCCGTACGGTCAAGCTTGACAAGTGCGCCTTTTAGGTTGGTCGTGGTGACAGAGCGACTGGCAAAGGCAACATCTACCGCTTTCGCGACCGGTCCAACCAAATCCCAATCATCATCCCAAGCAAGCTCAAGCGGCGTAATAAGATCTTCGAGCCCGTAATACTCAATGCCGGCATCAAGCGTGCCCAACATGGCAGGAGAGAAGTCGGCAGCAATCACGGAATGCCCAGCCTGAGCAAGCGGAATAGCAATCGACCCAGCCCCACACCCCATATCAAGCACCGACTCACCAGGCTTCAACGCCAACAGCTTTATAAAATCCCGAGCATAAGGGGCAGTCTCCAACGGCCGAAAATGCCGAGCCCGCTTATCCCATTCAAAAGAATCATCAGCCCGTCGCCGACCAGCTTGCAGGCGCATCCATTCGCCATTCCAATCCGCAGAAAGCAGCTCAGAGCGAGCATCCCCATCAACCACGGGCCAACCTCCTAGCAGCAAAAAAGCGACTCCTCCCAAAAGAAGAGCCGCAACCAGCATATATCAGAAAAGAACCGTTCCAACGCCAAACCGCCCTCACAACCAAGGCGGGCAGGAGCGAAGCGACTGCCATACGGGATAGAACCCAACTGAGGTCCCGTTGTGCGGGAGCCCCGGGGAGGGCAAATACATAAGGTCGATCGCGAGTTCCGCACGAGCCGGAGAGCACTTAATGTGCTCTCCGTGCGAGTCAGGACTGTCCGAGCAGGCGACCTTATATATTTGCCCTCCCCGGGGCTCCTCGCCCGAACTCCTCAGCTAGTTCTTCAGCGAGTTCAGCGGCGCCGGGAAGCGTCCACCACGGTGGGCAAGCACGGTGCCGGCGTTGGGGTTCACCGGCATGATGGGCGCACGGCCGAACAGGCCGCCGTACTCGACGCAGTCGCCCACGCCCTTGCCAATGGCGGGAATCACGCGGACGGCCGTGGTCTTGTTGTTGATGACGCCGATGGCCATCTCGTCGGCGATGATGCCGGCGATGGTCTCGACCGGGGTGTCGCCGGGGATGGCGATCATGTCCAGGCCGACGGAGCACACACAGGTCATGGCCTCGAGCTTCTCGAGCGAAAGCGCGCCGGCTTCGACGGCGGCGATCATGCCGGCGTCCTCGGACACGGGGATAAAGGCGCCGGAGAGACCGCCCACGCTGGAGCTGGCCATGACGCCGCCCTTCTTGACGGCATCGTTGAGCATGGCGAGCGCGCAGGTCGTGCCCGGGCCACCGCAGGTGCCAACACCGATGATCTCGAGGATGCGTGCGACGGAGTCGCCGATGGCGGGCGTGGGAGCCAGCGACAGGTCGACAATGCCCTTCTCGACACCCAGGCGATGGGCGGCCTCGCGGCTCATGAGCTCGCCGGCACGGGTGATCTTAAAGGCGGTCTGCTTGATCTTCTCGGCGACTTCCATCATCGATGCGGAATCGGGCAGCGTCTCCAGGGCTGCGGCCATAACGCCGGGGCCCGAGACGCCTACGTTGATGACGGCGTCGGCCTCGCCACCGCCGTGGACGGCGCCCGCCATAAACGGGGAGTCCTCGACCATGTTGGCAAAGCAGACAAACTTGGAGGCGCCAACGGAATCCTCATCTGCCGTAAGCTTGGCGGCATCGATGATGGTCTGAGCCGCCATGAGCACGGCATCCATGTTGATGCCGGCGCGCAGGCTGGCGACGTTGACGCTGGAGCAGACGCGGCTCGTGGTGGCGAGCGCCTGGGGGATGGACTGGATGACGCGGCGGTCGGCGTCGCCGATGCCCTTCTGGACGAGTGCGGAGAAGCCGCCCAGGTAATCGATACCGAGCGTCTCTGCCGCGCGGTCGAGGGCATGCGCGATAGGGGTGAGGTCCTCATCCTTGCAGCACGCGGCGATCTGCGCCACCGGGGTGACGGAAACGCGCTTGTTGACGATGGGGATACCGTACTCGCGCTCGAGGTTCTCGGCGGTCTCGACCAGGTGCTCAGCCGTGTGCGTCACGTGGTCGTAGATCTTCGTGCACATGCGGTCGAGGTTCTCGTCACCGCAACCCATGAGCGAAACACCCATGGTGATGGTCCTGATGTCGAGGTTCTGCTCCTCAACCATGCCGCGGGTTTCCGCGATTTCTGCGGGCGTGATCGCCATCCTTGCGCTCCTATCTGCCAAAACGAGCATAATCTTATCTATTCTAACGTGCTGCACGTGCCAAGTGGCGCATGCGGCACGTTTTGGTGCTCGGTTGTTTCCGTTGTGTTACTGCCCAAAGACCTCTTCGGCGATGCGCGCGCTCTCGGCGGCGTCCTTGGCGTAGTAGTCCGCGCCGATCTGCTTGGCGTATTCGGGGGTGAGTACGGCGCCGCCCACGATGATCTTGACGCCTGGCACCTCGGTATGAAGCAGCTTGATGGTTTCCTCCATGGCGACGACCGTGGTAGTCATAAGCGCCGAGAGGCCGACGAGCTTGATATCGCGCTCCTTGACGGTCTTGAGCACTTCTTGCGGATCGACGTCGCGGCCTAGGTCAAAGACGGTATAGCCGTAGTTATCGAGCAGCATTTTGACGATGTTCTTGCCAATATCGTGGATGTCGCCCTTGACGGTGGCCACGCAGATCTTGCCCTTGTCGGCGATCTCGCCGGCGGGCATCAGGCGCTTGATGGTGTCGAAGCCCACGCGCGCGGCCTCGGCCGAGGCCATGAGCTGCGGCAGGAAGAACTTGCCCTGGTCAAAGAGGACACCCACCTCGTCGAGGGCGGGGATAAAGTGGTTGTTGATGAGGTCCATGGCGTCGTGATCCGCTAGCAGGCGCTCGGTCTCGCCCGCGATCTCGCCTTTGCGGCCCGAGACGACCATGCGACGAATCGGGTCGTCGTTGCCGTCGGTGCCGGCGGTGCCGGCAGCGGGCGCGGCATCACTCGATGCGGCCTGAGCAGCTGCCGGGTTGGCGGCGATCTTGTACGGATCGGTCCAGCCGGCATAGCGCTCGATGTATCCGGTCGAGCCCTCGTCCTCAACGCTCAACACGCGATAGCTGTAGACGGTATCCATAAAGCGCTTGGAACCCGGGTTCATGATGGGGGCGTCCAGGCCCGCGCCGAAGGCGGCAGCCAAAAAGACCGAGCCCAGCAGCGGGCGGGCAGGCAGGCCAAAGCTGATGTTCGACACGCCGAGCGCACATTTGACGCCCAGGCGCTCCTTGCACAGGGACATGGCGCGCAGGATCTGCTCGGCCTGGCGCTGGTTGGTCGAGGCGGTCATGACCAGGCAGTCGATGAGGACGCGGTCCGGGCCGATGCCGTAACGGGCAGCCTCGGCCACGATGTGCTCGGCGATGGCGAAGCGAGCCTCGGCGGTATCGGGGATGCCGCCTTCGTCGAGCGTAAGGCCGACAACGTTGGTGCCGTAGTGGGCGACCAGCGGAAAGATCTCATCCATGATCTGCTGCTTGCCATTGACCGAGTTGATGATGGGCTTGCCGGCGTAGCGGCGCACGGCGGCCTCGACAGCGGCGGGATCGGTGGAGTCGATCTGCAGCGGCAACAGCGTGGAGCCCTGGAGCTGTTCGGTCGCCTGTTGGATGATCTTGACCTCGTCGATCTCGGGCAGGCCGACGTTGACGTCCAGGATATCGGCGCCCTGTTCCTGCTGGCTGATGCCCTGGCTCACGACGTAGTCCAGATCGCCGTCGCGCAGGGCCTGCTGCAGACGCTTTTTGCCGGTGGGGTTGATGCGCTCGCCGATGACGGCGATCTTGTGGCCGTCGCAGGGAAGGTCCACCACGGTCTGGGCGCTTGTGACCGACATGCTGGGCTTGCGGTGGCGCGGGCTGGGCGTGTGGTTGTCGATAAGCGTGCGCAAGGCCGCCATGTGCGCCGGCGTGGTTCCGCAGCAACCGCCCACGACGCTCACGCCGTCGGCGATCATGCCGGCGACGGCCTCGGCGTATTCGGGGGCCTGGATATCAAAGACGGTGTTGCCGTCGTCGTCCACATGGGGGAGTCCCGCGTTGGCCTGCACCATAACGGGCTTGTCGGTAACGGTGAGCATACGTGCGGCGAGTCCTCGGAGCTCGGCCGGTCCTTGGCTGCAGTTGATGCCCAAAACGTCGGCACCGATGGCGTCGAGCGTGATGGCGGCGACCTCGGGACTCGTGCCCAGGAAGGTACGGCCGTCTTCCTCAAAGGTCATGGTGGCAAAGACGGGCAGGTCGGAGTTCTCGCGGCAGGCGAGGACCGCCGCCTTGATCTCGGCCAGGTCGGTCATGGTCTCGATAATAAAGAGGTCCACGCCCGCGGCGACGCCGGCGCGCACTTCCTCGGCAAAGAGGTCATAGGCCTCGTCGAAGCTGAGGGTGCCTAAGGGACGAAGCAGTGCGCCGATGGGGCCGATGTCACCGGCGACGTAGCGGGCACCAGCCGCGCGGGCGCAGGCGACAGCGGCGGCAAAGACATCTGCCACGGTGGCGGCGCCGTCGAGCTTGTGGGCATTGGCGCCAAAGGTGTTGGCGGTGATCACGTCGCAGCCGGCTTCGACGTACTGGCGCTGAATGTCGGTAATGACCTGGGGCTCCTCAAAGTTGAGCAGCTCGGGCAGGGCGCCCGCCTTCATGCCAGCGGCCTGCAACATGGTGCCCATGCCGCCGTCGAACAGCAGGTGCCCCGTGCCCTCTATGGCCGCACGCAGGCGATCGTCCTTAATGCGCAGATCGTCGATCGTGCGCGTCTTGTACGTGGCACCGTTGCGACGTGCGGCATCAACGGGTGCCGCCAATGCAGTGCCGTCAGAATCATGAGTGATAAGCGGAGTAAACATCGGGGGCTCCTAATGGCTGGAATAGCAGGTGGTGTGGGCGGCACGGAAGCGGCAGTTCTCGCGCATGCGGCAGATATTGCAGGTGGGGCGGCTCTGGGCGTCGTGGACTTCGCCGTCGAACAGGCCGATCACCGCGGTCACGCTCTTGGTGGGCATGAGCAGGCTGGTCGGCGTGACGGTAAGCCCGATGAGCCGCGTGGCGTTGAGCGCATTGACGATCGAGCGCTGGGCCGAGAGCGGGCAGTCGCCGTAGCCGGGGCTAAAGCGCCAGTTGCCGGCGAGTCCGTGTGCGGCGGCGTCCGTCTTGACCTGCTGGTCCATTTGCTCAACGGCGGCTTCCACGTAAGCGGAGCACGCGGCGTCGAGCACGGCGCCCTCCAGGGGATGTTGGGCTCCCGTGGTGCGCAGGCGACGCTCGGCGTCCATGCCGAGGGTACATGCCATGAGCGCGGCAAAGCGGGCATCTTTGAGATGTCGATAGATATCGCGACCTCGCAGCTCAACGTTGGTGCCGACCAAGCGAATGCAAGGCTCACTTTGTTCGTCCACGCCCGTGGCATCGACGGCAAACACGCGGCGCACGCCACGGGGCTCAATGTCAAGTTCCAGACGCTCGACCACAAGCTCAATACGTCGTGACAGCTCGGGCTCGATCTGCTGGCCGCCGTAACCCAGATACCGCAGCATCTCGGCACGGTCGACACGGGGATGGTGCGCAGCATCGACACGGTAAAGCGCCGGCGACGCAAGGTCGGCCGGCACTTCGACAGCGGTTGTATCGATGTGCGGTTTTTCCATTACCCCAGGCGCTCCATAATGGTCGCGGCGATCGCAGGACGGTTCATAGTGTACAGGTGCAGGCCGTCGGCGCCGTGCTCCTTGAGGTCGCAAAGCTGGCGGGCGGCATAATCTACACCGGCTGCCTGCAGGCTCTCGGGGTCGTTCTCGTACTTGGCGAGAATCTTGATGACGGGGGAGGGCAGCGACGCGCCGCACATAAAGACCATGCGGCTGATCTGCGACTTGCCCATAAACGGCATGATGCCCGCGGTAATGGGCACGGTGATGCCGGCCTTGTCGGCAAGCTCGCGAAAACGGTAGAAGCACTCGTTATCAAAGAAGAGCTGTGTCACAAAGAAGCTCGCGCCGGCGTCCTGTTTTTGCTTGAGGTGTTCGACCGAGAGGTTGAGATCCTCACAGGCAATGTGGCCCTCGGGGTAGGCTGCGGCGCCCACGCAAAAGCCGGCGTCGACGAGCTCGGGGATGAGGTCGCGGGCGTAGGCGTAGTCGGAGGCGGGCTTGTCGTCCTCGGTCGCGCCGGCAGGGAGATCGCCACGCAGGGCCAGAATGTTTTCAACGCCGGCGGTGCGATACTCGTCGATCTTGGCGGCGATGTCGGCGTGGGTGCGGCCCACGCAGGTGAGGTGTGCCACCGAGGGCGTGTCGAATTCGCTCGAAATCATATGCGCGATGGGGGCGGTGGTGGCACCGTTGCCCGAGCCGCCGGCCGAGCAGGTGACCGAGACAAAGCTCGGCGAAAGCTTGCACAGATTGCCTGCCACTTCGCGAGCCGTGTCGAGGGTGAGCTCGCCCTTGGGCGGGAACATCTCAAACGAAACGGGCGCGGTGCCCTGGGATGCTGCCTGCTTAAAAACCTCGTCGATGCGCATATCGTGCTCCTCTAGATACGTAATAGTGTGATGTGTTGTAAGGATTCTACAGCACCACTGTGTCACGGTGGAGTTTCACTCGTTATTCGGGGATACCAATCAAAGATGCCTTGCTATCGGCTTTCTCTATAACAGAGCGGCTAATCTAGGCACGGACTATAAAGACTGGTATCTGATGCAAAATACCAGTTAATAGAGCTCCATCCCAAATTGACTACCCTTAAACCATGGGGAGAGGTCTGCAATTTATGCAGTTGATTGGCTGTTGAGGGTGGCAACGCCGCCTCGATAGGGTAACCTCATTGATTGGTTTCGCGACAGCAACATAACGGTAATGTCGCGGAAACACGGCGAGTCTAAGCTATGACTCGTTCGTTAGTAATCAACACCGCTTCTCACGCGGTGCCGATACGAAGGGAGTTCCGTATGGCCGAACTTACTGACCGCTTCGGGACCATGGTGTTCTCTGAGGAAGTCATGAAGGACTACCTCCCCAAGGACATTTGGAAGCGCCTTGCTGCAACCCTCGAGGGCGGTGAGCCGCTCGACCTGGATGTGGCCAACGCCGTTGCCCATGCCATGAAGGTCTGGGCCATCTCCAAGGGCGCGACGCACTACGCGCACTGGTTCCAGCCGCTTTCGGGCATTACTTCCGAGAAGCACGACAGCTTCCTGGAGCCCAACCACGACGGCACCGCCATTACCAAGTTTACGGGCAAGAACCTCATCCAGGGCGAGCCCGATGCCTCGAGCTTCCCCAACGGCGGCCTGCGTGCTACCTTCGAGGCCCGTGGCTACACCGCTTGGGACCCCACTAGCCCCGCCTTTATCAAGGACGATGTCCTGTGCATCCCCACGGCTTTCTGCTCCTACACGGGCGAGGCCCTGGACAAGAAGACCCCGCTGCTGCGTTCCATGACCGCGCTCTCGCGTGAGTCTAAGCGCGTTTTGGCGCTGTTCGGTAAGACCCCCAAGAAGGTCGTTCCTTCCGTGGGCGACGAGCAGGAGTACTTCCTGATCAAGAAGGACGCCTACCGCAAGCGCAAGGACCTGGTCATTACCGGCCGCACCCTCTTTGGTGCTGCTCCATGCAAGGGTCAGGAGCTCGAGGAGCACTACTTTGGCGCTATCCGCCCCACCGTCTCGGCCTACATGAAGGACTTGGACGATGAGCTGTGGGCGCTCGGCATTCCCGCCAAGACCAAGCACAACGAGGTCGCTCCCTGCCAGCATGAGCTCGCACCGGTCTATGGCGAGGTCAACGAGGCCATCGACCAGAATCTGGTCATGATGGAGAAGATGAAGCTCATCGCCTCCCGCCACGACTTGGTCTGCCTGCTGCACGAGAAGCCCTTTGAGGGCATCAATGGTTCGGGCAAGCACAACAACTGGTCGCTTGGCACCGAGTCCGAGAATCTGCTCGATCCGGGCGACACTCCGCTCGACAACCTGCAGTTCATCGTCTTCCTCACCGCGGTGATCGAGGCCGTCGATAACTATCAGGAGCTCCTGCGTGCCTCCGTTGCCTCGGCCGGTAACGATCATCGTCTGGGCGCCAACGAGGCTCCTCCGGCGATTATGTCCATCTTCCTGGGCGACCAGCTTACCGAGGTCGTCGAGAAGATCATCGATGGCAAGGCTTCCGTCCATGCCACGCGCGGCGTGCTCGACCTGGGCGCCGATACCCTGCCCAAGCTGATGCAGGACAACACCGACCGCAACCGCACCTCCCCGTTTGCCTTCACCGGCAATAAGTTCGAGTTCCGTGCCTGCGGCTCCGAGCAGAACGTCTCCGACTCCAACCTGGTGCTCGATGCCGCCGTGGCCAAGTCGCTCAAGTCCTTCGCCGACGCGCTTGAGGGTACGCCCGAGGATGAGTTCCAGGACGCTGCGCTCGAGTACTGCAAGAAGGTCCTGACCGACCACCAGCGCATCCTGTTCTCCGGTGACGGCTACTCCGACGAGTGGCCCGTTGAGGCCGAGAAGCGTGGTCTTGCCAACAACAAGACCACGGCCGACGCCCTGCCCGCCTTTGTTTCCGATAAGGCCATCGCACTCTTTGAGGAGACGGGTGTCCTGACCAAGGCCGAGGCTCAGTGCCGCTACGACTGCAAGCTCGAGAAGTACAACAAGCTCATGAACATCGAGGCCACCACGATGGTTCGCGAGGCGCGTCGTACCTATCGCCCGGTCATTACCGCCTATGCCACCAAGGTCGCTAAGGGCCTTGAGACTATTCGTGCCGCCGGTGCCGAGGCCGCCATGCAGTGCGAGCAGAACACGCTCAACAAGCTCTGCAACGGTATCACCACCATCAACGACTCCATCAAGGCGCTCGACGCCGTGCATCAGAAGGCTGAGGCCCTCGATGGCCAGGAGCAGGCCAACGTGTACGCGCACGAGGTCGTTCCCGCTATGGATGCGCTGCGTGCCGCCGTGGACGCCATGGAGGAGATCGTGGCAGCCGACTACTGGCCGGTCCCGACCTACGACGACATCCTGTTCTACGTGTAGGGCGTAACTGACATATCGTCACGGTATTGAGCCGGGGTCCGCATTATGCGGGCCCCGGTTTTTGTTCAAGACTTTAGTCCGCTGGCCGCGCAGCGGCCAGCTTTAAACCACCCG
>DXZR01000011.1 GCA_019419555.1 Collinsella sp. | reverse complement strand
GAGCGTCCGGCTGATAACCGGGAGGTCACAAGTTCGAATCTTGTCAGGTCCACCATCAAAACTGTGAAGAGCCTCGGGGCAATTGCCTCGGGGCTTTTTTCTTGTCTGCGATAAATCTCATTTTGGTTTTGTGTGCTGGGCGAAAGATTGGGTAGTATAGCTATTCAATGCGGCGGGCTGCCGCGTGTTAACCGCTACGTACCGGAGGTGTTCCATGGTTCATGTCGACATAGAGACCATCGTCATGGCCGCCGGTCCCGTGCCATCGCTTATCGTGCTTCGTGAGCGCAGCAGCAAATCGGACTCGCCCGCGCCACTGCGCTCCCTTTCCATTCAGACTGGTTCGTTTGAAGCTGCTGCCATCAGCCGCGGCATCGATAGCGGCCGCGCCGAGCGCCCGATTACCCATGACCTGCTGCTCGATACCGTTGACGCCCTGGGCGCCAAGCTCGAGCGCATCGAGATCGTTCGCGCCGAGCCGCCGGTGTTCTACGCGACGATCGTCGTACTGGCCGATGGCGCCGAGCGCAAGATCGACGCCCGCCCCAGTGACGCCATTGCCCTTGCCGTGCGCAGCAATGCCCCCATGTTTGTGGAGGACGACATCATGAATCGCCTGGGCACTGTTTCCACCCACGCCGAGGATGTCGACGACGAGCAGGAGTTCGAGAAGTTCGACGAGTTCGTCCATACGCTCTCCCCCGATGACTTCTAAATGTCTGGCACGCGAGCGGAGAGGTCGCTGATGGGTACCCGCGTATCGGCTGAAGCGGCCGCCATCGCGCGTGAAGCCCAGATGCGCTCGGAGGCTTCTGAGGCGGCTCGCATTGCCTATGTGACGCAGGCCCGCACGCTTCGCGAGCGCCGCGGCTCGTTTATCAAGATGGTTGTCGTCTCCGTCCTTGTCGCGGCAATCTGTTCGCGCCTTCGTGGTACAGTTGGTGCGCTTGGGTTTTCGATTTCAACAGGCTTGGTAATCTGGGGTGTGGTCGATGCAGTAATGCTGACCAGCCAGATCAAGGTACTCGACAAGCGCGCGATGGATATGATGCGCGCCCGCGACGCTGCCGCCAAGATCGCTGCCGAGGCGCAAGAACTGTAACGACGCCAGACTCGATGGGAAGGTCTAAAGATGGCACAGGATATGCAGGACGCCGGTAACGTCTCCGCCGAGCTCGACGCCATGGTGTGTGACCTGATTGGTGCGTTCTTGGACGACCTTGCCGCCGGCGAGAATCCGGGTGTAGTTGTGGCGATCGAGGACGCTGCTTCCAACCGTTATCTGGCGGCGCTCGATGAGGATGGCGAGGAGGCGTGCCTCGAGGCGGCCACCAACTTTATCTCCGAGCACAAGATGGGTCTTAAGGACGAGGGCCTGGGCCGCATCGCCCGCTATGCCATCGGCTACACCGGTTGTGTCGAAATTGACGGCGGCTATCACGACGCCCTGCTCGTGAGCTTCTTCGAAACCACGCTCGAGAGCGGTTTTTCGGCATACGTGCTGTATGAGGGCATGGGTGCCGGCGATGGTTTTATGTGGAGCGACCCTGAACCTGCAGGTGAGGAAACCCCTCTTATCTAAAATCGCTAAAATAAACGAGTTTTCGGTAAAAGGCTCAATATTCCCGCTGAGCGTTGTATCGCTGGGCGGGCCGCATACGCGTGCCGTTTGTATATGGATAGAAGATAGGGGAACTACATGCGCGTAGACAATCTGAGGAACATCGCCATCATCGCCCACGTCGACCACGGCAAGACGACGATGGTCGACAAGCTCCTGCGTGCCACGGACGCCTTCCGTGCCAACCAGCAGGTCGAGGACCGCGTCCTGGACTCCAACGACCAGGAGCGCGAGCGCGGCATTACGATTCTCGCCAAGAACATCTCTATCGAGTACAAGGACGTCAAGATCAACGTCATCGACACCCCGGGCCACGCCGACTTTGGCGGCGAGGTCGAGCGCGTGCTGCGTATGGCCGACGGCGCCCTGCTGCTGGTTGACGCTTTTGAGGGCCCCATGCCCCAGACCCGCTTCGTGCTGCGTCACGCTATCGACACCGGCCTCAAGATCATGATCGTTATCAACAAGATCGATCGTCCGGGCGCCAACCCCGAGAAGGCCTACAACGACTGCCTGGACCTTATGGCCGACCTGGGTGCCACCGACGACCAGCTCGAGTTCGCCATGGAGCACGTGGTCTACGCCAGCGCCATGAACGGCTTTGCCCGTCTTGACCCCAACGACGGCAACATGGACATGTATCCGCTGCTTGATATGATCATCGACGACATGCCCGCCCCCGAGGTTGACGAGAACGCCCCGCTGGCCATGCAGTGCGTGACCATCGACCACTCCAACTTTGTCGGCCGCATCGGCATCGGTCGCGTGTATTCCGGCGCCATTCACCAGGGCGATCAGATCCTGGTTGTCAAGAACGACGGCTCCAGCGCAACTGCTACCGTCAAGCAGCTCTTTACCTTCGACTACCTGGGCCGCACCGAGTGCCAGGAAGTCGGCGCCGGCGACATTGCCGCCGTTGTCGGTATTGACCGCACCGATATCGGCGATGTCTACACCGACCCCGAGAACCCCGTTGAGCTCGAGCCCATCGAGATCGACCCGCCGACTCTGTCCATCGTCTTTGAGGCTTCGACCTCCCCGCTCGTCGGTCGCGACGGCGACATCGTGGGCGCCCGTCAGCTCAAGGAGCGCCTGTTCAACGAGGCCGAGAACAACGTGACCATGAAGATCGAGGAGCTCGAGGACAAGAGCGGCGTCGAGGTCTCGGGCCGCGGCATCCTGCACCTGTCCGTCCTGATGGAGTCCATGCGCCGCGAGGGCTTTGAGTTCCAGGTCGGCCGTCCCCGCGTTCTGTTTAAGAAGGACGAGAACGGCAACAAGATGGAGCCCGTCGAGCAGGCCGTCGTCGAGTGCCCGGACGAGTACTCGGGCAAGGTCGTTGAGGTCTTCGGTACCTCCGGCGGTATCATGACGAGCATGGATACCTCGGGCATCGTGACGCACCTCGAGTTCAAGATCCCAACGCGCGGCATCATGGGTCTTAAGAACCGCATCATGAACGTCACCCACGGCGAGGGTGTGTTCTACCACACCTTCCTGGAGTACGGTCCCTACGCCGGCGAGATCGGCAACCGTCAGAACGGCGCCATGATCTCCATGACCACCGAGAAGGCGGTTGCCTACGCCCTGGGCACGCTGCAGGAGCGCGGCCAGCTGTTTGTTGAGCCGGGCACCGAGTGCTACGAGGGCATGATCGTGGGCGAGCGCAGCAAGGCTGGCGACATGGTCGTCAACATCGCCCGTACCAAGAACCTGGGCAACCAGCGTTCCTCGACCTCCGATATCTCCGTCCAGCTGGTGCCGCCTCGCACCTTCTCGCTGGAGGAGGCGCTGGAGTACATCGCTGATGACGAGCTGGTCGAGATCACTCCCAAGAACATCCGCCTGCGCAAGCGTCTGCTCAACGCCACCGACCGCAAGAAGGCCGCCGTTCGCGCCGGTCAGGTCAACAAATAAGCGCTGGGCTTTATAGCGACTAACAAGAAAGGGCGTCGACCGCAATGGTCGGCGCCCTTTTTGGTCCAAGGGGAACAGGTTCGTTTGCACCACCACAAAGGTGCCTGTCCCCCTTGTGGTGGTTGGCGGCTAAGCGGTGGGGAGTTCCGGCGTATTAGCCGGCTGTTGCGACTTGAGGTGGGCGTTGCGCCAGATGATCTGGATAACGTAGCCGAGCGTGAAGACAAAGGCCACGCCGCTGATGAAATCGCCTACGAGGGGGATTGCCGTAAGCACGCCCGCGGCGATACCGCCCACGGCTGCCATGGCGTAGCGGTTCTGGTTGTGTCCGACCATGCGGGCGATTGCGCACCCCGCAAAGGCACTCGACACCAATGCGATGCCGATAACGCCGCACAAGAGGGCTCCGGCAAGCGACAGGCCAGCGATAGAGATAATCAGCAGTAGGACGGCGGGGGCGACAGCAATCGTACCCAGAAGACCGCTCACCCACAGGGGCGCGGGATGCTGGTGGAGCATACCGGCGGCGCTGGCAGTCGCACGCGGAAAGACGAGCTCGAGCAGCAGAGCGACAAAGCAGGTCGAGAGTGCCGCGGCGACGATGCCGCCGATGACATCGTTAACGGTGGAAGTACCCTCGTTTTCGGTGCGGTCGATCTTGAGGGCACCGACCTCGGCTCCCGCGGCGCGCTCGGGGTCCTCGGAGACGTGCGCGTTCACGGTGCCGGTGATGTGGGCGTTCTTGCCCAGGATGAGCTTGTCGGCCCAAACCTCGACATCGCCCTCGACGGTGCCATCGATGGTCACCGTATCGCCCGCGAGCGCTGCCGACTTGGTAGAGCCGCGCAGGGCAACCGTCTCGCCTATCGCATAGAAGCAGTTGGAGGTGCTGTCGGAATTGAGCACGACGTGCTGACCGACGACCGTGACGCTGCCATCAACCGTAGTCTTGGCAATGTCGATGGTGCGCGCCGCAAGACGAACGGCGCCGCCCACCGTGCAGTCGCGGATCGAGAGGGTATCGCCCGCAGCGATGATATCGCGGTCGATGGAGGTGTCGTCCAGGTTGAGGCTCTGACCTGCCCAGTACAGGTCACCTTCGACGCCGGACGGAGTGGCGTCGTTGTCGGTCGCAAGTACGTTGCCTGCGGTGTCCGTGCCGGCAAAAGCCGTAGCAGGAAGTGCGGTGAGCGCCAGAGCGATGAGCGCGAATAGGATGGTGATGCGGCCCCACGCTTTACGGCGTTGGGTCGACGGGAATTGATTGTGGGGCATAGTGAATCCTTCGTCAGATGCTCGATATGCACCTAACAGGGTACCCAACGCGTGGGCGCTCTAAAAGAACCTCTCGGTTGCATTTCGAAGGATGAGCCCGCGCAATCTACTTTTTGTGGTGCAAAAAGCGCGCGATGTCCTCTTCGGTGGGGCTTTTGATGTCAAAGCGCAGCGACAGCCAACGCAGGCCCATGGTCACTACGACGCAAACGACCAGCGCGACGACATTGCTGACCAAGCCGCTCATGACGAGGCAGACATAGCTTGCCGATCCGGCGATAGCCGCGATGGCATAGAAGTTGGTGCGCTGGAAAATACCCGGAACCACGCCCATAAAGCCGTCGCGCAACATGCCGCCGCCCACGGCGGTGAAAAAGCCCATCATGATGCATACGGCCGGTGCGAATCCGTAGACCAGCGCCTTGTCCGCGCCGGTTGCCGCATAGATGCCCACCGAGATGATGTCGAGCAGGGGAATGAGTTTTTCGGGCTTGTCGACGATTGCCGGGAAAATGTAGATGATGGCTGCCGTGGCAATGGAAAGCGGGAGCGCCATCGGCTGGTTGAGGATGTAGACGTTGCCCACTTGCAGCGTCATATCGCGCAAAAGACCGCCGCCCAGGCCGCAAACCACGGCGAGCGCGACGGCGCCCACCAGGTCGAGCTTGTGCTCGCGCGCGACCAGAACGCCCGAGATCGATGCCGCGACAACAGCGAACATCTCGAGCCAAAACGGGATGGCGACCATGGCATCCGAGGCGTGTGAGGTAACGGTCATAGCGGCGACGACGGGCAAGGTGGGGTCCTTTGTGTTGCGGGTTTAGACAATGCCCGTACATAGTACATGGTTGGCGGGTCTGGCGACCCTATAGCTCGGTAAACGGTCGGGACTGGATGCGGGCGTAGGCACCAAGCGTGTACATCAGCCTCCAAAGATGTCAAAAAATGTCGTTTTTGGAGGGTGATGTACACGTTTGGTGTGGGGCGCTGAGATGCCGCTACTCGGAAGGCATGTCTTCGCCCTGCGCGCCCTTCCAGTTGCGGATAAGTGCCTTGCGCAGTTCGTTTTGCTTTCGCTGGTGCTCGGCGTCCGTGCAGCGGGGCATACCGAGTGCTTCGCGAATATTGTTCATGGCGCGGTGAAAGGCAAGCTGACTTGCGAACTGTGCCGAGGTGAGCGTAACGATTCGATATCCCATTTGGGCGAGCACGGCCTCTCGTTCCGCGTCCGCTCCCTTGCGTTCGACCTCATCGTGAAAGCCGCCCTTATATTCGATGCCGAGTTCTCTGCGCTGATAAGTAACAAGAGTGTCGATTTTGAGCGTTCGGGCTTTTGTGCAATGCCAAAGACGTTGAGGGATTTCGAGCGGTTTATTGAGTTCGATACCTCGGATACCAACGCCGCCTTCGCTTGTTGGAAGTGAAAGGGCGATGGACGATGCGGTCTCCATGGGCGAGGCTGAGTGGTCGTAGATGTGTCTGAGCGCGAGTCTGGCGCGTGTGGCGCCGGGTTTGCCAGGGTGCCGATCGAGTAACTCGACAATTTCGTCCTTGGAGGTGGTGGCTGGTTGCTCGGTATAAGGGTCGGAGGGATTGAGCCCCATGCGATAGTCGCCGCAAGCTTCGTAACCATACTCGAGGTATTCGATCCTATCCATCCACTCGGCAGTGAGCACGAAGGTGAAGGCTTCGTCGGTGATAAAGATGCCGGGCGTAAGCTCGCCAATATGGTCGTAGGGTAGGTTTTGGCCGAGAACGTGGCAAGTGACACCGTTGGTGCGAATTCGCTCGAAAGCAAATACTACGGAGATGTCGATAGTCTTGAGCATGGTGGACGGAATGCCGCAGTCGGTAAGTGCCTGCCGAATGCGCGCGATGCGTTGCTGGGTAGAGAGGCCCCGCACACCTATCTGGTAGTCGCGTTGTGCGACGGCTTGAACCAGGTTCCGCGGTGCATGATGGACGAGCCATGCCGTTTTATGCGAAATGAGAACAGGAGTATCCATTAGGGACCTCTCGCTTTATGCCGATATGCAGTCCTTATGTCCGTTGAAGTGAGGAAATATACCGAATGCTGGCAAAATGGCCAATCGTGCGCCGAGCGCGATATGCAAAGGTGTACATCAGCCTCCAAAGATGTCGAAAAATGTCGTTTTTGGAGGGTGATGTACATGGTTGGTTGGGACGTGCGGCCAAGAGAGGATTCGATAACAAAAAAGCCCCCAATACCGGGAGCTTTCTCAATCTAAATGGCGGAGGAGGAGGGATTCGAACCCTCGTGACCTTATACAGGCCAAACGGTTTTCGAGACCGCCGCATTCAACCACTCTGCCACCCCTCCGCGTGGGGTAAAAACAAAGCAGGCTCGAAGGCCTGCTTTGGAATTAACTGGCGGAGAGTCAGGGATTTGAACCCTGGAGACGCTTTTGACGCCTACACGATTTCCAATCGTGCTCCTTCGGCCACTCGGACAACTCTCCGTTAAATGCGAAAGTCAGTATACACGAGGAATCGCAAAGTGCAAACAGAAAAGTTGGCATTTTTTAAAACGCTCGGCCGCGCTTGGCGTTGCAGTGGGGTTTGAGGTGCCAAAAAAACGGCTTCCGACCAGCGTGGTTGATCAACTCAATTGTTCAAAAGGGGTATTCATAAGCGACTTGGCAATGAATTTAAAAATCTTTGGGTGGTGCTGTGGACCGCTGGTATGCATTTTGCGACCACAGCCTTGTGCCCGTTGACCTGCGGCTTGGCTCAGCTCGTCCCCACGGCACCGTATCGTGTCCACAGATTCGTCAAGCTTTTGGTAAGCATTTGGTTGGAATGCGCATGAAACGTCGTGCGAGTATGGGCATATGTGGAGGTCATGAGGTTGTAGCTGCATATTCTTGCGGCCTAGGAGGTTGAAAGATATTATTACCAAGTCTTTTCCTGCTTCAGGCGCACCTTCACGACCTGAAGCCACATTTGCCCAGAGGAGGTGACAATATGAAGGCTTATGAACTGCTGTTCTTTGTTGACCCGTCGCTCGACCCCGAGACTCGTCTCGCTGTTATGAAGCGTATCGATACCACGATCGCTGAGGGCGCTGGCAAGGTCGACTCCGTTGACGACTGGGGCAAGCGCAAGCTCGCCTACGAGATCAACGACCTCACCGATGGTGACTACACCCTCATCAACTTCCACGCAGATCCTACCCAGATCGCCGAGCTTGATCGCATCCTGCGCATCACCGACGCTGTGGTCCGCCACATGATCGTCCGTCGCGACGACCAGGAGTAAGACTGTCGTTTTGGACTGGGCTTGTGCCCCAAGAGGAAGTAGTGAGTTATGAGCATCAATCGAGTGAACATCACCGGTAACCTCACCCGCGATCCCGAGCTGCGCGCCACCGCCGGCGGAACCCAGGTTCTGTCCTTTGGCGTCGCCGTCAACGATCGTCGCCGTAACGCGCAGACTGGCGAGTGGGAGGACTATCCCAACTTTGTCGACTGCACTATGTTCGGCACCCGCGCCGAGGCCGTGAGCCGTTTCCTGGCAAAGGGAAACAAGGTCGCGATCGAGGGCAAGCTGCGCTACAGCTCTTGGGAGCGCGACGGCCAGCGCCGGAGCAAGCTTGAGGTCATCGTCGATGAGATCGAGTTTATGAGCTCCCGTGGTGGCCAGGGTGGCTACGATCAGGGCGGTTATGCCCCCGCAGCTCCCGCGCCTGCAGCACGTCCTGCCGCACCGGTGGCTACGCCGCCCGCGGTCGACGTCTACGATGAGGACATCCCGTTCTAAGGGTTGTTCACCTATTTTTGAGTGAGAGGCGGCTTCGGTTCGCCGAAGTTGCCAAATGAAAGGTATTTTGACATGGCTAATGATTTTTCTGCACGTCAGCCGCGTCGTAAGTACTGCCAGTTCTGCAAGGAGAACACTGAGTTCATCGACTATAAGGACACTCAGCTTCTCCGTAAGTACATGACCGATCGTGGCAAGATCAAGCCCCGTCGCGTCACTGGCGCTTGCACGCAGCATCAGCATGACATCGCCAACGCCATCAAGCGCGCCCGCGAGATGGCTCTCCTGCCGTACACCGTCCCCGTGGTTTCCTCTCGTGGCAACCGCGACCGCGGCTAAGAAGGGAGACGCATCATGAAGGTTATTCTTCTCGATGAGATCAAGGGCAAGGGCGGCGAGGGTGACGTCGTAGAGGTCGCTCAGGGTTACGCTGAGAACTTCCTGTTCCCCAAGAAGCTCGCTGTTGCCGCCACCAAGGGCAACCTCAAGCAGCTCGACGAGCGTCGCAACAACATCGCCAAGCGCGAGGCCGTCCGTCTGGCTACCGCCAACGAGACCAAGGCTGCCCTCGAGGGCAAGCAGGTCACCGTTGACGTCAAGGTCGGCGACGAGGGCATCCTCTTTGGCTCTGTTACCGCCGCTATGATCGCTGACGCCATCAAGGCTCAGCTCGGTATGGACATCGACCGCAAGCGCGTCGAGCTCGGTAAGCCCATCAAGGTTGCCGGTGCCCACACCGTTGCCATCTCGCTGTACCGCGAGATCAAGGCCGAGGTTGTCGTTCTCGTCGGCGTTACCGCAGAGGAGCTCGCTGCCGAGGCTGAGGTCGAGGAGGCCGCTGAGGTCGCCGAGGCCGAGACCGCCGAGGTCGAGACTGAGGCTGCTGCCGAGTAGCATTTGCTGCAACGCAACAATCTTGTTCTAAGAAGGGCGCTCTGGGAAACCAGGGCGCCCTTTTGTTTTTTGCGCTGAGTGAGTGTCATGGTGAACGTTGCGTCGAAGTCCTATATACAGGACCGTTCATCCGTTTGGTTCGGTGATGATTGGCGGCGCGCGGCGCGTTTTGGGACCGTGGCTGATACTATGGATGCTCGCAAGCGATATGAATGAGGATGCTCATGGCATATGACGATAGGGAGACCGGGCTGACGGTCGAGGACCGCGGCTCAAAGTTGGGTCTTCCCCAAAACCAAGATGCAGAGGCCAATGTACTGGCCGCTATGCTGCTATCGCCCGAGGTGGTCGAAGAGGCCCAGGTCGAGCTGCAGCCCGATGACTTCTACCGGCCCATTCATAAGACCATCTATACCGCGATGGTCGATATGTACAACAGCCGCATTCCCATCGACTCCATCTCGCTGATCGATTACCTGCGAAGCATCAACAAGCTTGATGCCGTGGGCGGCGAGGCCTACATTTTGGAGTTGATGGGTCAGACCCTGTCGCTCGTCAACTGGCAGCACCATGCCGCTATCGTTCGCCGCGATTCGATGCTGCGTGAGCTGATCGGCGCCACCAACGAGATCAACGCGCTGGCCTATAACGCTCCCACCGATACCAAAGAGGTCGTGGAGCTGGCCGAGAGCAAGTTGCTCAAGGTCACGGCGCGCGAGGTCAAGTCGAGCTACAAGACGCTGACCGAGTTTATGGTCGAGGCCTATAACGAGGCCGAGGAAGTGTGCCAGGCAGGCGGCCAGGCTGCGGGCGTGCCCACGGGCTTCCCGTCGCTCGACCGCATGCTCATGGGTTTTCGCGAGGGCCAGCTCATCATCATCGGCGCCCGCCCTGCTGTGGGTAAGACGTCGTTCGCCCTGAATCTGGCGCTCAACGCTGCCGCGGCCGGTTATACCGTCGGCTTCTTCTCGCTGGAGATGTCGGGCAAGGAAATTGCCCAGCGTCTGATTTGCGCCTACGCCATGATTTCGATCAGTGACTTCCGCATGGGCCGCATTAGCCCCGAGCAGTGGGCCAATATCAACGAGGCCACGCAGACCTTGTCCAAGCTCGATATTCTGATTGACGATACGCCCGGCACCACAGTGACCGAGATTCGCGCCAAGAGCCGCCGCATGCTCCACAACAAGGAGAAGGCCATCATCATCCTGGACTACCTGCAGCTGGTGAGTCCTCCGCCGGGACGCCGCTCCGAGAGCCGTACCGTCGAGGTCTCCGAGATGTCGCGTGGTCTGAAGATCATGGCCAAGGAACTCAAGATCCCGCTCATCGCGCTGTCGCAGCTCTCGCGTCAGGTCGAATCCCGTACCGGCAAGCGCCCGCAGCTTTCCGACCTTCGTGAATCGGGCTCCATCGAGCAGGACGCCGATATCGTTATGTTCTTGGACCGCTCCGCCGACGAGGCCGAAGCCTCGCGCGACGATCGACCCGACGAGGGCGTTACGCGTATCGTCGTGGCCAAGAACCGTTCGGGCCCGATCGGCGACGTCGACCTGATGTTCCTGCCGGCATCCACCAAGTTCTATGAGCTTGATGGGGCACATGCCGAGGAGTAGGACAGGCGCCCGTTGCACGGGTATACTAGGAATGTTTTGTGCTTCTGCGTGCCGGCGTGGCGCGTAGACAGTCCATGAATGTAAGGAGTAAACATGCCGTCAACCGTTTTGGTCGGTGCCCAGTGGGGCGATGAGGGCAAGGGTAAGATTTGCGACCTGGTCGCCGGCGACTTCGACGCCGTCGTGCGCTACTCGGGCGGCAACAACGCCGGCCACACCATCGTCGTCAACGGCAAGAAGTACGGCCTGCACCAGGTGCCCTCCGGCATCATGTATTCCGACCACGTGTCGGTGATCGGTAACGGCTGCGTCGTCAACCCCAAGGTTGTCCTTGAGGAGATCGACATGTTCGAGGCCGACGGCATCACCACCAAGAACCTCAAGATTAGCGGCAATGCGCATGTCATCATGCCGTACCACATCGATCTGGATGGCGCCTTTGAGCAGAAGCTCGGCAAGAAGAACATCGGTACCACCAAGCGCGGCATCGGTCCGTGCTATCAGGACAAGATGGCCCGCATTGGCCTGCGCATGCAGGATATGCTGGACGAGGCGCTGTTCCGCGACAAGCTGGAGACCGCTCTCGCCCGCGTGAACCCCGAGCTCGAGCTCATCTACAACCTGCCCACCTACACCGTGGACCAGATTTGCGACGAGTACCTGCCCATGGCCGAGCGCCTGCGTCCCTACATCACCGAGACGAGCCTGCTGCTCAACAACATGATCGATGAGGGCAAGGACCTGCTGTTTGAGGGTGCCCAGGCGACGCTGCTCGACATCGACCACGGCACCTATCCGTACGTGACGTCTTCCAACTGCACCGCCGGCGGCGCCATTACCGGCTCCGGCGTGGGCATGAAGAACGTCGACCGCGTGCTGGGCGTCATGAAGGCCTATATCACCCGCGTCGGTTCGGGCCCCATGCCCACCGAGCTTTCCTATGAGTCCGAGGCCGGTCACACGCTGACCGAGGAGGGCTATGAGTACGGCGTGACCACCGGTCGCCGTCGTCGCTGCGGCTGGTTCGACGGCCCCATCGCCAACTACGCCTCGCGCGTCAACGGCCTCACCGATATCGCCCTGACCAAGCTCGACGTGCTTTCGGCTTTCGACACCATCAAGGTGTGCGTGGCCTACGACGTCGATGGCGAGCGCTACACCAGCGTGCCCGAGCATCAGGTGCGCTTTGAGCATGCCAAGCCCATCTACGAGGAGCTTCCCGGCTGGAAGTGCGACATCACCGGTTGCCGCAGCTTTGATGAGCTGCCGCAAGAGGCTCAGGACTACGTGGCGTTTATCGAGGATCTGGCACACACCCGCGTGACGTTTATTGGCGTTGGCGCCGGTCGCGAGCAGATCATCAACCGATTCTGGAAGTAATCGGGACTATTTGGTTATTGCGATATACCCCTTTGCAGCCCGGACGGGCGGCCGAGGGGTATATTTGCTTGCAAAGGGCTCGCGCGGAGCGGGCCATTCATCCACAGAGGAGGCACCCTTGAAGGCGGACACTCAAACCATCGACATCCTGTTGTTGGGCAGCGGCGGCCGTGAGCATGCTTTGGCAGCCAAGCTCGCAGCATCACCGCGCGCCGGCAAGCTCTACATCGCGCCGGGCAACGGCGGCACCGCGAGCTGCGGCGAGAACGTTGTTCTCGACGACTGCGATTCTGCGGCCGTGGCGGCGTTTGCGCAGAGCCACGGATGCGGACTCGTGGTAATTGGCCCCGAGGCTCCGCTCGTGGCGGGCGTAGCCGACGCCGTGCGCGCGGCGGGTATTCCCTGCTTTGGCCCGGGTGCCGAGGGCGCCCAGATGGAGGGTTCCAAGCTGTTTTCCAAGCAGCTCATGGAGCGCGCCGGTATCCCGACGGCAGCCTATGGTTCGTTTACCGACGAGGCTTCGGCTCTCGCCTACGTGCGCGAGCAGGGCGCTCCGCTGGTCGTCAAGGCCGACGGTCTTGCCGCGGGCAAGGGCGTTATCGTGGCGACCGAACTTGAGCAGGCCGAGGAGGCCGTGCGCGAGTGCTTTGGCGGCACCTTTGGCGATGCCGGCAACACCGTGGTTATCGAGGAGATGCTCGTTGGTCCCGAGTGCTCGCTGCTGGCCTTTACCGACGGCAAGACCGTGCGTCCCATGGCCACCTCGCAGGACCACAAGCGCGCGCTCGAGGGCGACAAGGGCCCCAACACCGGCGGCATGGGCGTCTATAGCCCGGTGCCCATCGTGACCGACGAGGAGCACGCCACCATGGTGGCGGTCATGGAGCAGACCGTGGCCGAGCTTGCTGCCGAGGGCATCGACTACCGCGGCTGCCTGTATGGCGGCTTTATGCTCACGCCTGCCGGCCCCAAGGTGCTGGAGTTCAATGCCCGCTTTGGCGACCCCGAGACGCAGGTCGTGCTGCCGCGCCTTAAGAACGATCTGGTCGAGGTCATGCTCGCCTGCGCCAACTGCGAGCTCGACCAGATTGAACTCGACTGGCGCGACGAGTGGGCCGTGGCCGTTGTCCTGACGAGCGCGGGCTACCCCGGCAGCTACGAGAAAGGCAAGGTCATCACCGGTATTGAGGATGCCGAGGCCATGGAGAACGTGACGGTGTACCACGCGGGCACTGCCGTGGTGGACGGCCAGCTCGTGACCAATGGTGGCCGCGTGCTTGCCGTGACCGCTCTGGGCGACACGTTCGAGAACGCTCGCAACCTTGCCTACGAGGCCTGCGAGAAGATTGATTTTGAGGGCAAGACCCTGCGTCACGACATCGGCTTGCGCGCGCTGCGCGGCCGCGACGCCTGGGATGCCTAAAATCCGAGAGGAATGAGACGGATGGACGAGAAGAACGAAGAACTCGTGGACGCGCAGATCGTCGAGGAGGACAGCCGCATGTATGGGCACGCCGAGGGCGAGCCTGGTGGCGAGGTCGCTGACGAGCCGGCGCTGGTGCTGGGCGACGACGACCCGCACGATGCCGAGCTGCACGAGAAGATTCTTTCGGAGGAGTGCGCCTGGAAGGGCAAGATCCTCGACGTCCACCGTCTTGAGGTTGAGCTGCCCAACGGTCGCCGCAGCGCCCGCGATATCGTTCGCCATCCGGGTGCGGCGGCCGTTGTGGCACTGACCGAGAGCGGCAAGATCGTACTGGTGCGTCAGTACCGCACCGCCATCGACCGCGTGACGGTCGAGATTCCCGCCGGCAAGCTCGACCCGGGCGAGGACCCGCTCGATTGCGCCAAGCGCGAACTGCATGAGGAGACGGGCTTTAGGGCCGGTCGTATTCGCTTTTTGACGTCGATTGTCACGTCATGCGGTTTTTGCGATGAGATCATCCACATCTACTTGGCTACCAAGCTCGAGTTTGATGCGCCCAACCCCGATGATGACGAGTTTGTCAACGTGGACCTGGTGCCGCTGCACGAGCTGATCGACGCCGTGCTCGACGGCAAGATCGAAGACGCCAAGACCGTCGTGGGCGCGCTTGCCTGCGACAGCATCGCGCACCGCCTTGGGGGCACGGAGCTTTAACGAGTGGGGATAGCCCTGGGACAAGTACTACTGATTGCTTTGTCCCAGGGCCTTACGTTGCTGATATTTCTTTGAGGATCACATGCTGAAGAGGTTTCTTTCGTACTACAAGCCCCAGATGGGGCTTTTTGTTGCTGATACTGTTTGTGCTCTGGTGCTTGCCGCCATTGACCTGGCGTTCCCCATTATCCTGCGCAATTTGACCGGTGGGCTATTTACTCAGGGTCAGGCTGCCATTATGCAGGCGCTCGGCATGATCGCGGTGGGCTTGGTGCTGATGTATGCCGTCCGCTGCGCCTGCCGCTACTTTGTGAGCTATTGGGGTCACGTGATGGGTGCGCGCATGGAGTCCAAAATGCGCGAGGACCTGTTCGACCAGTATGAGCGCTTTAGCTTTGCGTACTTCGACCGCAACAGCTCCGGCGACATGATGAGCCGCGTGGTCAACGACCTGTTCGATATCTGCGAGGCGGCGCACCACGTGCCCGAGTGGATCATCATCTGCGGCATCGAGATTATCGGCTCGTTTGTGATCCTCTTTACCATCGCCCCGGTGCTGGCGCTCGCCATGGCCGTGGTGACGGCGGCGTTTGCGGTCATCATGTTTTGGCAAAACATGCGTATGCGCGAGGTCTTTAGCGACAACCGCAAAAAGATCAGCGGCATCAATGCGCAGCTGCAGGATTCGCTGGCGGGCATGCGCGTGGTCAAGAGCTTTGCCAACGAGGAGACCGAACGCTTCAAGTTCCGCGCCTCCAACAATCGCTATCTTTCGTCCAAGGAGAACATGTATCACGCCATGGGCGTCTATACCGCGACGTATGGCCTGCTCTCGGGTGTGCTCTATGTGATCGTGGTGCTGCTGGGCGGCTGGCTGGTCGCCCAGGGACAGCTACAGGCGGTCGATATGGCGACCTTTGCACTCTATATTTCGCTGTTCTGCACGCCGCTTGAGACGCTCGTCAATTCGGCCGAAACGTATCAGAAGGCTATCGCCGGCTTTAAGCGTATGGACGAGGTACTCTCGACCGCGCCGGATATCCAGGACAAGCCGGGCGCCACGGATCTGCAGGTGACTGCCGGCGCCGTGGAGTATCACGACGTGTGCTTTAACTACGAGGATGTTGAGCTGGGCGAGGGCGATGCCGACGAGCGTCCCGTTATCGACCATATGGATCTGTCTATCAAGCCCGGGCAGACCATCGCTTTGGTTGGCCCTTCGGGCGGTGGCAAATCGACGACCTGTTCGCTGCTGCCGCGCTTTTACGACGTTGCCGCTGGGTCCATTAGCATCGACGGTCAGGACGTGCGCGATGTGACGCAGCAGAGCCTGCGCCGCGCTATCGGCCTGGTGCAGCAGGATGTCTATCTGTTTGACGGTACGATTGGCGAGAACATCGCCTACGGCAAGCCGGGCGCTACGGCGGAAGAGATCGCCGAGGCCGCCCGTCGCGCCAACATCGATGCCTTTATCGAGTCGCTTCCGCAGGGCTACGACACCGTGGTGGGCGAGCGCGGCAGCCGTCTTTCGGGCGGACAGAAGCAGCGCGTTGCCATCGCGCGCGTGTTTCTCAAGAACCCCAAGATCCTTATTTTGGATGAGGCGACGAGTGCTTTGGATAACGAGAGCGAGGAGGCGGTGCAGGAGTCGCTCGAAGAGCTGGCACGCGGCCGCACCACGATCATCATCGCCCATCGTCTCTCGACCATTAAGCACGCCGATGAGATTGCGACCGTTGAGCATGGTCGCGTTGTGGAGCGTGGCACGCACGAGGAGCTTCTCGCCCGTGGCGGCACCTATGCCCGTTACTATCGAATGCAGTTCGAAGGTGCGCGTGCGCACGAGCTCGACTGATTGATATGACAGGAAGTTTATGGCTGACAAGAACCCTTTGACTCCGGAAGAAGTGACGGAGTTATTCTCCGAAATCGATGCATCCGGTGTCTTGGATCCCACGCTCGCCAAAAAGCGTACCGAGCGCATGCGTGAGAAGGAGGCTGCGGCCAAGCGCGGTGATAAAGCGGCGCTAGCGCAGCTGCGCAGCGAGGACCGCGCGAGCCAGGCAAAACATATCGACCCGCTGTCCGAGGACGATCCTTCGGGCTCGCAGGTGAGCCATACCATTACGAAGACCGCGATGGCCGTGGTCATCGGTATTTTGGTGCTGATCGTGGGCATGCAGATTGGCTACGGCGTGATGCGTCGTCTGAACACCGCCAACCTGTCCGAGAGCGTTTCGGTCGATACCGTTTCGACCGCGCTCAAGGGTGGCCTTGAGTGGGGTAACGGCTTTACGCAGTTCCCGCTCGATTTTACCGTCGATGAAGCCGATGAACGCACGGGCACGGTCGAGGTGACGGTGTTGGACACATCGTCTGCCAACGAGCTCGAGCTGCTGTCCAACGGGCAGATCCAGGCCGCGGCGCTTGCGACCAACGCGTTGCTCAACGATAAGATCGACCGCGTGGTGTATAACGTTCACGCCTATATCGACGAGGATAGCAACATTCAGCACGATTCCTTCTTTGGCATGTTCCCCGCGCGCGGCCACCAGAGCGCCATTTTGACGTTCGTGTGGACCAAGAGCTCATCCAACGCCACGAGTATCGACTGGAAGATGCGCATCGTGAGTATGGACGACACCATCGCCGAGCGCATTCAGAAGCAGGTGAACTCGGTGTCGTCGTTGATTGAGGACCCGGTGGTGAGCCAGACCAAGATTGACGAGGAAAAGGCCGAGCGCGATCTGGAGCATCGTCTGCATGGCCGCGAGATTTTCCGCGGCGGCAAGCCCGATCGCACACCGTCCGAACTGCTGGAGCAGGACAAGAAAAAATAAGACGCCATCATCCCGCGTGAGCCACAAGCCCCGCGGGATGATTTTTTGGGACGGGATTAAAAAACATTATGCATAGAAAGTCATAATTATCATTTCGTAAACATTTCGATGAAATTAACGCCATGAGGCATGCTTGCGGTTACAATACCGCGAGGCCTAACTACACACCTTTAAGCCGGTCCTGTGAGACCGGGAAGGAGAATTATGGCGAACAACCATACCGCGGGCGCTGCCGCCCGCACCTTCGCGCCTAGCGAGCTTTGCCAGCGTATGCTGGCCAAAACCAGCAAGGGCACCTGCGGTCCCTGCATCCTGTATCTTGAGGATGGGACCATTTTTTATGGACGTGCATGCGGCGCTGAGGGCACCGCGACCGGCGAAGTCTGCTTCAACACCTCGCTCGAGGGCTACTTTGAGGTCATGACCGACCCGAGTTATGCCGGCCAAATCGTAACCATGACCTATCCGCAGATCGGCAACTACGGTATCGACGAGACCGACGTCCAGTCGGCCTTCCCCGGCGACGCTGTGCGCCCTGCGAGCGCTCCGGCCATGCGCGGCATGATCGTTCGCGACATGTGCGCCACGCCTTCTAACTGGCGCTCGGCCGTCAGCGTGCCGGAGTACCTGCGCGCTCACGGCATCGTCGCTATCGAGGGTGTCGACACTCGCGCCCTGGTGCGCCACCTGCGCGACAATGGTTCCAAGATGGGCATTATTTCGACCGAGATCTTCGACGTCGACGAGCTTGCCGAGCGTCTGGCCGCTGCGCCCACGCTGGTAGGCGAGAACCTGGTCAAGACCGTAAGTTGCCCCGTACCTCACGAGTTTGTGGCCGCCGACCTGCCTGCCACGCATGACTTTGCGCTTACGGCTGCCGCTCCTGCCCGTCACAAAGTGGTCGCCTACGACTGCGGTGTGAAGCGCGGCATTCTGGAGGGTCTGGTCCGCGCCGGCTGCGACCTTACCGTCGTGCCGTGGGATACGCCCGCGAGTGAGGTGCTCGACATGAATCCCGACGGTGTCTTTTTGTCCAATGGTCCCGGCGACCCCGACGCCGTGGTGGAGACCTACGAGCAGGTGCAGCAGCTGATCGGCAAGGTGCCGGTCTTTGGTATTTGTCTTGGTCACCAGATGATCAGCCTGGCCTGCGGCGCTCAGATGGAAAAGCTTAAGTTCGGTCACCGCGGTGGCAACCAGCCGGTCATGAACCTGGTAAGCCGCCGTGTGGAGATCACCGCGCAAAACCATGGCTTTGGCCTGCTGTTCCCCAGCTTGGGCAAGCTTGTCCCCGAGCTTTCCGGCGGCGAGACCGAGCATGCGGCCGATGGAGATCTGCGCGTCTGGGTGCGCCGCGGAATCGCGCCGGTCGTGATGAACGAGCGCTTTGGTCGCATTCGCCTGACGCATGTGAACCTCAACGACGGCACCGCCGAGGGCATCCAGCTGCTCGACGCCCCGTGCTTCTCGGTCCAGTACCACCCCGAGGCCTCGCCTGGCCCCACCGATGCCCACTATCTCTTTACCGCCTTTACGCGACTCATGGACGGCGAGGAGAACTACCTGGATATCGACACCGCGAAGGACCGCCTTGCCGGCTGGAACTTTGCTGAGTCCGAGACCGCTGAGACCGAGGAGAACTAATATGCCTAAACGTACTGACATCAAGCGCATCCTCGTCATTGGTTCGGGCCCCATCGTTATCGGCCAGGCCTGCGAGTTCGACTACTCCGGCGCCCAGGCCTGCAAGGTGCTCAAGGAGGATGGCTTTGAGGTCATCCTGGTCAACTCCAACCCGGCGACCATCATGACCGACCCGGGTCTTGCCGATCGTACCTATGTCGAGCCCATCACCGCCGAGTTTATCGAGCGCGTAATCAAGAAAGAGCGCCCGGACGCGCTGCTGCCCACGCTGGGCGGCCAGACCGGTCTGAACGCCGCCGTCGAGCTGGCGAAAGACGGTACGCTCGACAAGTACGGCGTCGAGATGATCGGCTGTGACCTTGCCGCCATCGAGCGCGGCGAGGACCGCAAGCTCTTTAACGAGGCCATGGCCGAGATCGGCCTGGAGGTCGCGCGCTCGGGCTATGCCTACAGCGTGGCCGACGCCGAGGCCATCGCCGAGCGCGTGGGCTATCCCTGCGTACTGCGCCCGAGCTTTACCCTCGGCGGCGCCGGTGGCGGCATCGCTCATACCCACGAGGAGCTCGTCTCCATCGTGAGCCAGGGCCTTGAGCTCTCGCCTGCCCATGAGGTGCTGGTCGAGGAGTCCATCGAGGGCTGGAAAGAGTACGAGATGGAGGTCATGCGCGACCACGCCGGCAACGGCATCATCGTGTGCTCCATCGAGAACCTCGACCCCATGGGCGTGCATACCGGCGACTCCATCACCGTGGCGCCGGCGCAGACCCTCTCCGACCTGGAGTATCAGCGCATGCGTGTCGCCTCGCTCGCCATCTTGGAGAAGATCGGCGTCGAGACCGGCGGCTCCAACGTGCAGTTTGCCGTGAACCCCCAGACCGGCCGCCTGATCGTCATCGAGATGAACCCGCGCGTGAGCCGCTCGTCCGCACTGGCCTCCAAGGCCACGGGCTTCCCCATCGCCAAGGCCGCCGCTCGCCTGGCCGTGGGCTACACGCTCGACGAGATCGTCAACGACATTACCAAGGCAACACCCGCCTGCTTTGAGCCCACGATCGACTACTGCGTGGTCAAGGTGCCACGCTTTGCCTTCGAGAAGTTCAAGGGCACCGACCCCACGCTCACCACGCGCATGAAGGCCGTGGGCGAGATTATGGCGATCGGTCGCACCTTTGAGGAGGCCTTCGGCAAGGCCATGCGCTCGCTGGAGGACGGACACCAGGGCATTTGCGCCGGTGGCAAGGAGGGTGCCGACAAGCTGAGCGACGACGAGCTCGCCCAGGCCGTGGGCACCCCGACCGAGCACCGCATCTTCTTTGTGGTCGAGGCCCTGCGCCGCGGCTGGGACATCACCCGCATCCATGCCATCTGCGGCATCGATCCGTGGTACCTCAACCGTATCAACGACATGGTGCAGGTCCAGGAAAGCATCCGCGGCCTGCGTGTGGAGGATATCGACGCCGACGCGATGCGCCTGCTCAAGCAGTACGGCACGAGCGACGCCGAGATTGCCGCGCTGACCGGCTCGGACGAGCGCTTTGTTCGCGCTTATCGCAAGGGCCTGGGCGTGGTTCCCAGCATGAAGACGGTCGATACCTGCGCTGCGGAGTTCTCGAGCGCCACGGAGTACCACTACAAGACGTACGAGAACATCTACCGCACGAGCCCGGATGCCAAGAAGCGCGTAGCTCCCGACGAGACCACGCCGGCGGACAAGCCCAAGGCGATGATTCTGGGTGCCGGCCCCAACCGTATTGGCCAGGGTATTGAGTTCGATTACTGCTGCGTGCACGCGAGCTACGCGCTGGCGGCCCGCGGCTTTGAGACCATCATGGTCAACTGCAACCCCGAGACCGTTTCGACCGACTACGACACGTCCGACCGCCTTTACTTTGAGCCGCTCACCTACGAGGACGTCATGGACGTTATCGATGTTGAGCGCCCCGACGGCGTCGTGGTGACGCTTGGCGGCCAGACCCCGCTTAAGCTGGCGCGCATGCTCGAGGAGAGTGGCGTCAACATCATGGGCACCAAGCCCGATGCCATCGACTTTGCCGAGGACCGCGAGCGCTTTGCCGCCCTGCTCGACAAGCTGGGCATCATGTACCCGCCGGCGGGTCAGGCCACCTCGTTTGAGGAGGCCGAGGCCGTTGCCGCACACATTGGCTACCCGCTGCTGGTACGTCCGAGCTACGTGCTGGGCGGCCGCGGCATGATGATCGCCTACGATGCCGAGCACCTGCGCGATTACATGGCCGAGGCCGCGCGCATTAGCCCCGACTACCCGGTGTATCTGGACCGCTTCCTGGAGGGTGCGATCGAGTCCGATGTCGACGCCCTGTGCGATGGCGAAGAGGTCTACATTGGCGGCATTCTGGAGCATATCGAGGAGGCCGGTATCCACTCTGGCGACTCCGCGACCTGCATCCCGCCGTTCAGCTTTAGCGAGAGCCTGCAGGCAAAGCTTCGCGAGACCACGCGCCGCATCGCGATGGCGCTGGGCGTACGCGGCCTGGTCAACGTGCAGTACGCCATCAAGGGCGAGACCGTCTACGTGATCGAGGCCAACCCGCGTGCCAGCCGCACTGTGCCGTTTATCTCCAAGGCCACCGGCGTGCCGCTCGCCAAGTGTGCCGCACGTATCATGGCGGGCCATTCCATCTCGAGCTTGGGCCTGCCGAGCGACGAGCGTCAGCTGGACTGGTTCTGCATGAAGGAAGCCGTTATGCCCTGGGGTCGTTTCCCGGGCGCCGACGTTATCCTGGGGCCCGAGATGAAGTCGACGGGCGAGGTCATGGGTATCGCCAAGAGCTATCCCGAGGCATACGCTAAGACGCAGCTGGCGATTGACTACAAGCTGCCCGACCCGAGCGCCGGCAAGGTGTTCATCAGCGTGTGCGACCGCGACAAGCGTCATATCCTTTCGGTCGCGCGTATCCTTCGCTACCTGGGCTTTGATATCTGCTCCACCGAGGGTACGGCGCGCGTCCTGCGCGGCGGCAACGTGACGTGCGAAGTCGTGGAGAAGATCAGCGGCCCGCACGACGGCGAGTGCCCCAACATCGGCGACCTCATCGCCGATGGCAAGATTGCGGTGATCATCAACACGCCGTACGGCCCGGGTTCTCGTGGCGACGGCTACCTGCTGCGCACCGAGGCCGTGCGCCGCGGCGTGACCTGCGTGACGGCGATGTCTGCGGCCAACACGTACGTGAGCGCCATCGAGGCCGTGCGCGAGGACCAGCAGGGTCACGGCAGCGCCAACGACATGGGCATGGACGTCATCGCCCTGCAGGACCTGCCGCAGCACACGGTGTAGTTGACCTGGCCGGCCGGGGCGGGAGGGGCCGAGATTTCCCCCTTTCGCTCCGGCTGCAAGCAGAGTCGCTCAGGAGGAAACTCGGCCCCTCCCGCCCCGGCCTGCGGTGACTTGGCTGCACCGTGTGCTGCCGAAGGGGCTTTGCGCGATGACTAGGGCTGAATAAAAAGTGAGTGTGGGATCCGCCGTTCGTTCGAACGGCGGATCCCACGTTAATATTTCAGCCAACGTACGTCATGGCAATTCCCGGTAGGTCGAGGGTGCCCCGCGGCGGTCTGGTGTTTTCATCTGAACGACTTTGCGAAGCAACCGGAGTGAAGATGAAAACACCAGACCGCCGCGGGGCACCCGCAGACCGCAGGGACGGGAGCAGCTATACTACTCTCAGTAGTTAAGGGTCGCGGATTCGCCGCGTCACCGCTCTCAACAGGAGGTCTTTGTTTATGGCAGATCAGAAGCCGGTTGTCGGGATCATCATGGGCTCCAAGTCCGATCTGGGCGTTATGGAAGGTTGCACCGCCGAGCTCGAGGCACTGGGCGTGCCCTATGAGCTCGTGATTGCAAGTGCACACCGCACACCGGCGAAGGTCCATGAGTGGGCCTCGACCGCTGCCGACCGCGGCATCAAGGTGATTATCGCTGCCGCCGGCAAGGCTGCTCACCTGGGCGGCGTCGTGGCTGCGTTTACGCCGCTGCCGGTCATCGGCGTGCCTATGAAGACGAGCGATCTGGGTGGTATGGACTCGCTGCTGTCGATGGTACAGATGCCTTCGGGCGTGCCCGTTGCCTGTGTGGCCATCAACGGTGCCAAGAACGCTGCCATTTACGCCACGCAGATTCTGGGCGCATGCGACCCCGAGTACCGCAAGGTTATCGAGAAGATGAAGCAGGAGATGGCTGACGCCTAAGCGCTCTGCCAGTCCATTTGTAGCATAAGGAGAGCCATGTCCGACTATCAGGGAAAGCGTTTTTCGGCTTCTCGGATTCCCGATCCAGCCAAGTCGGGAGCAGCCCGCGCGCCGCAGCAGGGTCGGACATCCTCTCCTCAACAGCCGCGCGCGCCGCGCCCCGTGACGCCGGCGAAGCATCGCCGTCAGGATACGCTGGCTGCATATCATCCTTCGTCATACAGTACGGCCAAGAAGTCACCTCGCTCTTCGGCGCATACCGCGCCATCGAGCTATACCGAGCCGCCGCGCAAAAAGCGCCGCTCCGTCATTCCCATTCTGCTCATCATCATCGGCATTGGCCTGATCGTTGCTGCGGCCGCCATCTTTATCAACGCGCAGATTGGCTATAAGCAGGCGAGCGAGTCGTATCAAAAAATCGAAAAGCAATATGTGAGCGACAAGGACGCAAGCGGCGTGCCAATTATCGACTTCAATGCGCTTGCCCAGACAAATCCCGAGGTTGTGGGTTGGATTTACGCGCCCGGCAGCAACATCAACTACCCCGTGGTGCAGACCAACAACAACTCCAAGTACCTCAACACGCTGTTCGACGGCACCGCCAATGCCTCGGGAGCCATCTTCTTGGATAGCGACGACACCGCGCCGGGTATGGTGGATCAGCAGACTACGATCTATGGTCACCACATGAACGACGGATCGATGTTCAACGTGATTTCGGACACCACTGATCAGGCGACGTTTGATAGCATCGAGTTTGTGTATTACATCACACGGGATGCTACGTATAAGCTGCGACCACTGGCGACCAAAGTTGTCGAGGACACGTATGCCAAGGCGCGCACGCCTAATTTTGATGGCGATGATGGGCTCAAGAACTACCTGTCCGAGATGCTCGACGGTGCTTCTGCCGTGGCGAGCGATGCCACCGATCGTGCCGCTTCGGCAACCAAGGTCGTAACGCTTGTGACCTGTCGTTCGTTATCGCTGAGCAACACACGTGCCGTCATGGTGCTCACGCCGGTCGAGGAATAAAGTGTCCGGGAGCCCCGTCCCAAAAAGACTACCCTGGAAATCAAAAGGAGATATGATGCTTGAAAGCGGCAAATCGATGCCTTCGGTTGATGCTTGGCTGCGCGAAGCCAAGGCCGATGTTTCGGCGGCTGATTGTGGGATGTACCTGACACACAATGGCGTGGTGCGTGCGACGCCTAAGTCCGAGGTGCGTGGGGTCGAGACAGATGGTGTGGCGCCTGGACATAAGGTGGGCGGCATGGTGTTTGGCTTCGATGCCGAAAAGGTGCAGGCTGCTATCGAGGCCACGAGCGCGATGCCGGGTATCGGCTATGTGCGCGTGTGGCTGGCGAGTGGCGAGCTTACCGTGGGCGACGACATCATGCTCGTGCTCATTGGCGGAGACATTCGCCCGCATGTGGTCGATGCGCTGCAGGCGCTCGTCGGTACCATCAAAAATGAGTGTGTGAGCGAGGTCGAGCGCGAGGCGTAAGGCCGGCAGCAGCACTCGACAACAAAAAGCCCGCTGGCAGTTCATCAGTGAACCGCGCCCCAAATCTTGGACGCCCTAAATAGCGACTAGGCCGCAAGGGCCTGATTCCGGTACTCCTCCGGGGTCAGGCCCTTCAATCTTACCTGCCTCCGGCTCGTGTTCCAGTGGACTATGTATTCCTCCAGGTCGCGTTTGAAATCCTCGAACGTCTTCCACTCGCGGCCCCTGTAGAACTCGTCCTTGACGTGGCCGAAGAGCTGCTCGGTGGCGGCATTGTCGATGCAGTTCGCCTTCCTGGACATGCTCTGGACGATACCGGCGGCCTCGAGCCTGGATGTGTATGAGGCGTGCTGGTACTGCCAGCCCCGGTCCGAGTGCATGGTCGGGGCGGCGCCCTCGGGGATCTTGGACAGCAGCTCGTCGAGCATCCTCGCCTGCTGGGCCATGTCGGGCGTGGTCGATATGTCGCTCGCCACGATCTCCTTGGTGCAGAAGTCCAGCGTCGGGGCCCAGTAGGCCTTACCGCCAGCCACCTTGAACTCGGTGACGTCCGTCCCCAGCTTCTGCCACGGGGCCCCGGCGTCGAAATCCCTCGCGATCACGTTCTCGAACGTTCTGCCGACGACGCCCTTGTACGAGTTGTACCTGTGGTAGGCCGTCTCGCGTCTGATGCCGCAGCGAATCCCCATCTCGCGCATCATCTTGAGCACGGTCTTGTTGGCTATCACGGCCCCCTCTTCCGCCCTGAGGCACATCGCTATCTGCCGGTGCCCGCAGCCGTTGGCGGTGCGCGAGAAGATCTCGGCGGCCGCCTCCCAGAGCTCGGCGCGCGTGGGCCTCGGCGGGTGCGCGAGGGCGTAGTAGTAGGTCGACCGCTTGAGCTCGGCGCATGCGAGCAGGTGCCCGAGCGCGTGCCCCTCGGCGCGCAGGGCCGCGACCGCTTCGGCCTTCGCCCTGGTCAGAGCCCGTCCCTCTCGACCAGGGCGCGTAATTTTTTTAGGTAGGCCACCTCGGCCTCGAGCCTACGGCACCGCTCCTCGAGCTCCTCCTCGCGGGTCCGCGGCCTCGCCCTGGAACCGCTCGGCCGGCCCTTGGGCCTCGGGCGCAGGGCCTCCGCGCCGCCCTCGCGGTATAGCGCGCACCACTTCTTGAGCGGCGACATCGACATTATGCCGAACGCCGCCATCGCCTCGGTCTTCGTCATGCCGCCGTCGACGACGGCGGAGGCGGCGGCGACCTTCTGCTCGTATGTGTACCTGCCCTGCTTTCCGTCCATGCGCAGCAGCACCTCGCTCCCGAATGCGCGGTATATCTCCTGCCATCTTCTCACGGCTTCCGCGGGAAGCGAAAGGGCAATCGCGGCAGATTTATACCCGCGTCCGAGCTCGAAGAGCCCTATGGCCGCCTTCCTGGCCTCGACATCATGCTTCACCCTCAAATCAACGCGCATAAAGAAAGCCTCCCATTTCTCATGTCCAAGAAATGGGAGGCAGTTCACAGTCTGCCAGCGGGCTTTTCTGTGCGTTGGATAATCTCGGCATTGCGTGGCGCTACACGCGCGTCGCATCCTTGGGGCTCATGGTCATGCTCTGGAAGCGGTTCTCCATGTAATCGTTATCGAAATACTTGCCGTAGAACTGCGCGACGGGAATATCCGGCTCCGTGCCGTTGACGCGCTGGTACCAGTAGTCGAGCGACTGTAGCGTCATGACGCCGTCGGCCAGCATAATGACGGTAAAGATGACGGTAGCCGAGTAGCGGCTTTTCCACGGAATCATGTTGATGAGCTTGAGCAGCCTCGGCAGCAGCAGCTTGATCCAGATAAGGCCACCCAGGCCCCACAGGCAGGCAAAGCCCGTACAGGTGCGTCCGCCCGTAAGGACGGCGAGTGGGTCGGGCATGCCGAACAGTTTCATGTGCGAGTAGCTCCACGACACCACGCCAAATGAGGTCTGCATAAACCAGCCTACAAACACCTCGAAAGCGCCGCCGATCAGGGCACTTACCAGGAAAATGATCAGAGGATTCTTTTTATAGAAGCGGTTGAGCGCCATGGTCATGAGCACCGCGCCAAATCCGTAGATGGGGCTAAAGGGGCCAAATAGCATACCGGCACGGTCCTGATAGACGCCGGGATCGACGACGACCATATGCCAGACTTCCTCGAGAATGAGACCTAACACGCTGCAGACGAAGAATACCCAGAACAGGTTGAAGTAGTTGAGCTTGATGTAGCCCTCGCCGGTTTCGTCGCGGCCGAGCATCCCCTCGGCGGCGGCATCGCGGTCGAGCATCTCTTGCAGACGGCGCTGCAGTTCGCGCTCCTGGCGTAGCGTGGGGTCGACGGTGGCCGACAGCGCAATGAGGATACCGAGCTGAATGGCGGGGCGCAGCAGGAAGGGTCCGATACCCTGGAGCATCACGTCAACTAAAAGCTCCACGACGGTAAATGCGATGAGGACGTAAGACAGGCGGGCGGCATTGCGCCGCTGGTCCTTGATGAGGTCCAGGCCAAAGACGATCAAGATGATCGCGCTTGCCGCCGAGAGCATAATGCCGGCGACGATAAGGCCAACCGCGACCAGGGTGTTATCACCGAGTTTAGCGGCGGCGTTGCCGTTAATGAGTGCGGTGATGACCTGCCACATAAAGACGGCGACCGACGGGAGTGTGCCCACGCCGGACAGGATGCACAGGACGGCGTACACTTTAATGATGAGGGGAATCTTCTTGACCTCCGTGGCGCTGGGGACGCTGGGGTCGAGTTCGTTTCGATCCATACAGAACCTTTCTCGCTTTGTCCTAGGTTACTAGGATACGCCGCCGACCTGCTAAAAGACAGGACGAACGTCCCAATTGCAACTTTGCAATCCCCAACGGTGGACGCGGCGGCCATATGGGGGCGCGGGCGCTTGCACTGGGCAGACCAATAAAATGTTTGGCCGCAAAACGGATTATTAGCTCGGTGGGCTTTTAAAAAGCGCTGCTCATGCGCTGGGGAGCGCGTCGCGCCGTGCGTATAATAAGGCGGGTAACGCCAAAATACGAGGCTCTGAGGGGATGCCATGTCTCAAGAAACCATCCGCGCGGCCGAGCGCGCCGCGGGACAGGTGAACGCCATGTCGACGTATGATCCGGACTCTGACCAGCTGCATGAGGAATGCGGCGTTTTTGGTGTCTGGGCGCCCGATCGCGACGTGGCTCGACTGACGTACTTTGGCCTGCGTGCACTGCAGCACCGTGGCCAAGAATCGGCGGGAATCGCTGTTGGTGACGGCGGTACGGTTATGGTCCGCAAGGATCTGGGCCTGCTCGACCGCGTGTTCTCCAATGCCGACTTGTCGACGCTCTCCGGTCAGCTGGCCGTGGGTCATGTGCGCTACGGCACCGCCGGCGCCAAGAGCTGGGAAGCCTCTCAGCCGCACCTCTCTACCATCAATAGCGTCATTATCGCGCTCGCGCACAACGGCACCCTCGTCAACACCGACGAGCTGCGCCGCCAGCTGATCGAGCTGGGCGTGCCGTTCCTCTCCAACTCGGATTCCGAGGTCGCGACCAAACTCATCGGCTACTTTACCCAGCGTACGGGCCACCTGCGCGAGGGCATTCGTAAGACCATGGAGCTCGTGCGCGGCGGCTACGCCATGACGCTCATCAACGAGCAGGCGCTCTACGCATTCCGCGATCCGCATGGCATTCGCCCGCTGGTGCTGGGCAAGCTCGTGGACGAGGGCCTGGACCAGGCCGATGCCGCTTCCGTTTCGCAACTGCCGTCGCAAGACGACGCCGCGACGGTCGACGCTGCCACCCATGTCACCCGCGCCGGCGGCTGGGTCGTCGCTTCTGAGACCTGTGCACTCGATATCGTGGGCGCCGAGTACGTCCGCGACGTCCGTCCCGGTGAGATTTTGCGCATCAGCGCCGAGGGCCTTGTGTCCGAGCAGGGCGTGCCTGCCGCCGAAGAGCCTGCTAACTGCATCTTTGAGCAGGTCTACTTCGCTCGCCCCGACTCCATCATGAACGGCAAGAGTGTCTACGCTTGCCGTTATGACATGGGTCGTCAGCTGGCACATGAGGAGCCCGTCGAGGCCGACCTGGTCATCGGCGTGCCCGACTCCGGCCTGCCGCCCGCGGAGGGCTATTCGCACGAGAGCGGCATTCCCTTTGGCGAGGGCCTCATCAAGAATCGTTATGTGGGCCGTACGTTTATCGAGCCCACGCAGGAGCTGCGAGCCATGGGCGTGCGCATGAAGCTCAATCCGCTGCGCGACAACATCGAGGGCAAGCGCCTGGTCGTCATCGACGACTCCATCGTGCGCGGCACCACCATGGTGCAGCTCGTCAAGATGCTGCGCAACGCCGGCGCCAAGGAGATTCACATCCGCATCAACTCGCCCGAGGTCATCTGGCCGTGCTTCTACGGTATCGATACCGACGTGCAGTCGCAGCTCATCAGCGCCAACAAGACGGTCGAGGAGATCTGCGAGTACATCGGCGCCGATTCGCTGGCCTTCCTTTCGGTCGAGGGCCTGCTGAAGGTCATGCCCAAGGGCGGCTACTGCGATGCGTGCTTTACCGGACGCTACCCCGTGGCGATTCCCGAGAGCTTTGGCCGCGACAAGTTCATGGAGGGCTTTAAGCCCCGCAACCTGGATAAGCCGCTGCATTTTGACGACGACGCCGTGGTCGAGAAATACGATGACCGCAGCTGGGAAGAGGAGCACGGCGAGGCCTAAAACCTGCCATGTGGGGACAGGTTTATTTTGGTAGGTTTTACCTGCTGTTTTGTTGATATGACGGCGCGTGCTGTTATGGCGTGCGCCGAAATGAACGCAACTATGAGCACCGTTTGGCGCCCGCGCGGCGCCACGGTAGTGGGAGAGGAAGGCTCAGATGAGCGACAGCAAGCATGTGACGTACGAGGACGCCGGCGTCGATACCGCCGAGGGTGGCCGCGCCGTCGACGCTATTAAGCAGATGGTCAAGGACACCAACCGCCCCGAGGTTATCGGCGGCATCGGTGGCTTTGGTGGCCTGTTCTCGGCCGCCGCGCTCAAGGATATGGAAGACCCGATCCTGATCAGCGGCACCGACGGCGTGGGCACCAAGCTTGTGCTCGCCCAGATTATGGACCGTCACGAGACGGTGGGCCAGGACCTGGTCGCCATGTGCGTCAATGACATTTTGGCTTCGGGCGCCGAGCCGCTGTTCTTCCTGGATTACGTTGCCATCGGTCACATTGAGGCCGAGCACATGGCAAAGATCATCAAGGGCGTGGCCGACGGCTGCAAGCTCGCGGGCTGCGCGCTCGTGGGCGGCGAGATGGCCGAGCACCCGGGCGTCATGGCTCCCGCCGATTACGACCTCGCCGGCTTTACCGTGGGTGTTGTCGATCGTCCCAAGATGCTCGACCCCGCGAACGTTCGCCCCGGCGATGTGATCCTGGGCCTGCCCTCCACCGGCGTGCACTCCAACGGCTACTCGCTCGTGCGCAAGGTTATCGGTGTCGACGGCATCAAGCCGGGCACGCCCGAGGCCGCCGCTAAGGCCGAGGAGCTAAGCCGTCCGCTCGAGGAGCTCGGCGGTGCTTCGCTGGCCGACGCTCTGCTGGCTCCCACGCGCATCTACGTCAAGCCGATTCTGGAGCTGCTCCGCGGTGGCGCCAACGTTCATGCCATTGCCCATATCACCGGCGGCGGTATTACCGAGAACCTCAACCGCGCGCTCGCCGACGACGTCGATGCCGTGGTCATCCGCAATGGCGCCGAGATGGGCTGGGATGTTCCGCCCGTCATCACCTACGTGTCGCGTCAGGCCGAGCTCGCGCCCAATGAGGCGTGCAAGACCTTCAACATGGGCGTCGGCCTGTGCCTGATCGTCGCCCCCGAGGACGAGGCTGCCGTGACCGAGGCTCTGGTCGCGCTGGGCGAGAAGCCGTTCCGCGTGGGCGAGTGCGTCGAGGGTTCCGGTAAGGTCGTGTACTCCGATGAGCGCTAACGAGCAGATGGCTGCCGCCGAGGGCCTGGGCTTTGTGCCCTACACCCGTCCGACCGGTACCGATACGGCCGAGCCGCTCAAGATCGGCGTGCTCATCAGCGGTTCGGGTACCAACCTGCAGGCGCTGATCGACCTGATCGCCGCCGGCAAGCTCAACGCCTCGATTGAGCTTGTGGTGTCGAGCCGTCCTTCGGCCAAGGGCCTGCAGCGTGCCGAGCGTGCGGGCATCCAGACGCTCACGCTGTCCAAGGATGTCTATGCTGACCCCATCGCAGCTGACGAGATTATCGCGCATGAGCTGCTCGAACGCGGTTGCGAGTACGTGGTGATGGCCGGCTATATGCGCATGGTGCACACGCCGCTGCTAGCAGCGTTTCCCAATCGCGTGGTCAACCTACATCCGGCGCTGCTGCCGAGCTTTACCGGCGCCCATGCGATCGACGATGCGTTTGCTCGCGGCGTCAAGGTGACCGGCGTGACCGTGCACTTTGCCAACGAGATCTACGACAACGGCCCCATCATCGCCCAGCGTGCGCTGGCTGTTGAGGAGAGCTGGGACGTCGACACGCTCGAGGAGCACATCCATGCGATCGAGCATGTGCTGTATCCCGAGGTCGTGCAGATGCTCGCCGACGGTCGCGTTCACGTGCTGGAGAGCGGCAAGGTCGCAATTGATGCGCCTCGCGGCTAGTGGCACACAGTACAATTTAGCCGAGTAGTCAGGGTGGTCATTGGCGCCAAGGCGCAAGTGGCCATCCTTTGTTTTAGGTAGTCATTGGGGACGTTCTTAAACGACTAGTCGTTTAAGAACGTCCTAGGTGACTAGGTGAGAGAGGTGAGCGTGTGGCGGATAACGAAGCGCTGTTTACGCCCGAGCTGGTGTTTTTTGATTGGGAGTGCGCGACGCCGGGCGAGGTGTTTGCGCGGCTCGAGGGCGAGCTTGCCCCGCGCGGCTACATTGCCGAGGGTTGGCTCAACGCCGTCCGCACGCGCGAGGATGCCTATCCCACGGGTCTCGCTATGCCGGCGGCAAACATTGCCATTCCGCATACCGATCCGGGGTTTGTGGCCAAGCCCTATATCGCGGTGGTGAAGCCCGCCGCGCCCGTGACATTTAACGCTATGGCTGGCATGAGCGCTCCGGTGCCGGCGCAGATCGTCATCAATCTGGGCATCGCCGAGCCGGGCGGCCAGGTCGAGGCCCTGCAGGCACTCATGAACATCTTTATGGGCGCCGATGCCGCAGCCGACGTGCTCGGCCAGACCACGCCCCAGGGCATGGTCGACGCCATCCGCCGCCACTTCTAAGGTGGGGCTGAGTCGGCACTTGGGGACTGTCCCTAACTGCCGGCTGCCAGAGCTGTCCCCTTTGCACCAAAATGGTGCAGATTAATCTGTCCCCAATGCACCAAGCGTGCCGCGGGGGCTGCGTTGTGACACAATGGCGTTTGTTCGATTCGTTATGCGAAAGGCCAACTATGGCAAATAAGAAAAAGAACTCCGAGGCCGCGCCGACGCCCGAGCAGCAGGCCCGCGCTGCCTCCAGCTCTCGCAAGAAGCAGCGCAAGACGTACGTGTCTAAGACCGTCAAGATCGTTCTGGTGGTCATCGGCGTGCTGGCGATGCTGCTTTCCGTCTCGGCGATGGCGTGCTCCGGCCTTATGTCGCAGGCTGAGGACACCTCGAGCTACAAGCTGACCGGCGGTGTTGCTGCCACTATCAACGGCACCAACCTTACCGAGGACACCGTGACCAAGCAGATCATGAGCATGCGCACGTCCTACGGCTACACCAAGGATGAGGATTGGGCGCAGTATCTGGTTGACAACGACCTCACGCCCAAGAAGTACCGCAAGCAACTCATCGACTCCTACACGCAGCAGATTCTGCTTCAACAGGCACAGAAGGAGAACGGCGTGACGGTGTCGGACGAGGAGGTCGAGAAGGCTTGGAAGGACGCGTGCAAGAGCGCGGGCGGAGCCAAGGCCTTTAAGAAGACCCTCAAGACCTACGGCTATACCGAGGACACCTACAAGGACTCGCTCAAGGAGAGTCTGGCGCAACAGAAACTCAAGGATGCCGTCGCGCCCACGAGCAAGCCCAAGGACAGCGAGATTGTCGATTACATCAACGAAAATCTGTCCAGCTACAACGACGCCCGCCGCTCGTCGAACATCCTGATCAAGGTTGATTCCGACGCTTCCGACGAGGACAAGGCTGCCGCCAAGGCCAAGGCGCAGGAGTGCCTGGACAAGATCAACTCCGGTGAGCTGAGCTTTGAGGACGCCGTTGAGCAGTACTCCGAGGACACCGGTTCCAAGGAGAAGAAGGGCGATGTGGGCTGGGATAAGCTCACCACCTTTGTCGACAGCTACCAGACGGCGCTCGAGGGACTCAACAAGGGCGACGTGAGCGAAGTCGTCGAGTCGACCTATGGCTACCACATCATCAAGTGCACCGACTACTTCCATGTCGATAATCAGGTTGATGACATCAACCAGGTGCCCAAGGACATCAAAAAGTACGTCTCCAACGTGGTGAAGACGCAAGCGGCCAGCACCGCGTACAGCGAGTGGCTGGAGCAGTACAAGAAGGATGCCGACATCACCGTCAACCCCATGCCCAAAGACGTACCCTATAACGTGAGTCTGAAGGGTGTCACCAAGAGTTCGACCGACGATTCGTCGACGACTGAGTAATCATGGGGCGGTGCTCGCGCGAGTGCCGCCCACACTATTGAGGAGGATTTGCAGATGACCAACGAAGAGCTGCAGAAGGAAATGATTGCGGCCATGAAGGCCAAGGACAAGGTTCGCCTGTCCATCATTCGCCAGGTTAAGGCCGAGGTGAAGAATATCGAGGTCAATGAGCGCCGCGATGTGACCGAGGAAGACGTCAACAGCATGATCAAGCGTCTGATCAAGCAGACGAGCGAGACGCTGGAGATGTCCATCAAGGCCGGCACCGACCAGGAGCGTACCGACAACCTGACCGAGCAGGTCAAGATTCTGGAGAGCCTGCTGCCCGCGCAGGTTTCGGGCGAGGAGCTCGAGGCCCTGATCGAGCAGGTTATCGCCGAGCTGGGCGCCACGTCCAAGAAGCAGATGGGCCAGGTTATGGGCGCACTCGGCAAGGCCACCGGTGGCAACTTCGATAAGCCGGCCGCGGCAAAGATCGTCGGAGCCAAACTCGCGTAGGGGCCGAGCGGTACATAGTTGATGTTTAGGGGGGCGTGGCCGTCATGGTCGCGCCCCTTTTTGCTGGGCTGGGCACTCATTGGGGACAGGCTTAAATGAGTGCCCGGGCTACGCTCATTGGGGACGGGCTTAAATGAGTGCCCAATGAGCAGGTACTCATTTAAGTCTGTCCCCAATGACTAGGTGGAAGGTTGCGGGTTCTTTACGGGAATGTAGTGTGGGCTGCGGAAACGTGATTCTTTCCGTACAATAGTTCAACTCGTGTAAACGCAGGGAAGGGACATTCATGGCAGACATGATCGAGATCAAGCATCTCAACAAGTACTTTGGCGACCTGCATGTGCTCAAAGATATCAACCTCACCGTCAAACGCGGCGAGAAGCTCGTAATGATCGGGCCTTCCGGCTCGGGTAAATCGACGCTCATCCGTTGCGTCGATTATCTGGAGGAGCCCACGTCGGGCGAGGTTGTCATCGACGGTACGCCGCTCACCAAAAAGAATCACCTGGAGATGGCTCGCAAGTATAGTTCCATGGTGTTTCAGCAGTTCAACCTGTATCCCAACATGACGGTGCTGGGCAACCTGACGCTCGCGCCCATCAAACTGCAAAAGAAGAGCAAGGAGGAGGCGACCGAGATCGCCATCGCTGCGCTCAAGCGCGTCGGCATGGCACATAAGGCCGGCGAGTATCCGCAGAATCTCTCGGGTGGTCAGCAGCAGCGCATCGCCATCGCCCGTGCCCTGTGCACCAAGCAGCCTATCATCCTGTTTGACGAGCCGACCTCGGCACTCGACCCCGAGATGGTCCAGGAAGTCCTGGACGTTATGATTGAGCTCGCGCAGGAGGACATCACCATGATCTGCGTGACGCACGAGATGGGCTTTGCGCGCCAGGTGGCCGACCGCGTCATCTTTATGGAGGACGGCCGCATCCTGGAGGAGGGCACGCCCGAGCACTTCTTCGATAACCCCGAGAACCCGCGTTGCCGCGAGTTCCTGTCCAAGATTCTGCACTAGGCGCGGTGATGGACATGACGGATATGACGAGGGCGGCCGTGTCGCGCCGTCACTTTTTGCAGCTGGCGGGCGCCGGTATGCTTACGCTGACGGGGGCCGCGCTTACCGGTTGCGGCAACTCCACCAGCGGCGAGGGCTCCGACAAGGGGTCCAAGCTTGCGGCCATTAAGTCGCGCGGCCATCTGAATGCCGGCGTTAAGAAGGATGTTCCCGGCTACGGCTATTACGACACCGCCAAGGGTCGCTTTGAGGGCATGGAAGTCGATTTGTGCTACCAGATCGCCGCTGCCGTCTTTGGCGTGAGTTACAAGGAGGCCCGCGCCCAGGAGCTTGTCGAGTTTGCCGACGTAACGCCCAAGACGCGCGGTCCGCTGATCGATAACGGCCAACTTGACGTGGTCGCGGCGACCTACACCATCACCGACGAGCGCAAGAAGAGCTGGGATTTCTCGACGCCGTACCGCACCGACTACGTGGGACTCATGGTCAAGAAGCGTTCGGGCTTTACCTCGATTGAGGATCTGGATGGTAAGGTCATTGGTGTGAGCCAGGGTGCCACCACGCAGGGCCTGATCGAGCAGATGATCAAGGACAACGGCTTTAGCTGCAAGCCCGAGTTTAGGGCCTTTAGCGGCTACCCCATCATCAAGAGCTCGCTCGACGCCGGCAATATCGACGTCTTCGCCATGGACCGCTCCACGCTGGCCGGTTACATGAACGAGACCGTTGAGCTGCTGCAGCCCGAGGTCAAGTTTGGCGAGCAGGGCTACGGCGTGGCAACCAAGAAGGGCTGCGACCTTTCGGCCGTGGTCGATCAGGTGATTTGCGATCGCCTGGCCGACGGCTGGCTCGACCAAGAGGTCAAGACCTGGGGTCTTGTATAGGCGCATCGTCCAAGGAAGGAATCAAATGCTCGAAGGATTATTTGACGCCGACCGTTGGTCGACGACATTTCAAAACATGGGGCCCTTCTGGGAGGGCTTTGGCGTGACGCTGCAGGTGGTCGTTGCCGGTCTGCTGCTGTCGCTGGTGCTGGGCACGCTGCTGGGCGTGTTCTCCACCACTCGTTCGCGCGTGCTGCGCGCCATAAGCCGCGTGTACGTGGAGTTTTACCAGAACACCCCGTTGCCCGTGCAGGTGCTCTTTATGTACATGGCCGGTCCACAGTTTTTGCAGGCCATAACCGGTGCCGACCAGCCGGTGCGTATCGCGCCGTTCGTGCTGGGCTTCTTGGGCGTGGGTCTGTATCACGCGGCCTACATCTCGGAGGTCATCCGCACTGGTATCGAGGCGGTTCCGCGCGGTCAGATGGAGGCGGCCCAGAGCCAGGGCTTCACCCGTGCGCAGGCGTACTGGTACATCGTGCTGCCCCAGACATTCAAAATCATTCTTCCGCCGCTGTGTAACCAGGCGCTCAACCTGGTCAAGAATACGTCGGTGCTGGCGCTTGTGGCCGGCGGCGACCTTATGTACCGTTCCGACAACTTCGTGAGTCTGTACGGTTACCTGCAGGGGTACATCGTCTGCTGCCTTATGTACTTCATCATCTGCTTTCCGCTCGCCATGCTGGTGCAGTGGCTCGAGCGCCGCTCCAAGGAGCGTCCGCGCGGCGTGAGCCTGGCCGAGCTGGGGCTCGACAACGTAGAGGAGGCCTAGCGCATGGAAATCTTCAACGCGACCAACCTGCTCTACATCTGGGGCGGCTTTGTTAAGACCATCGAGATCTCGGCGCTGTCGATCTTTTTCTCGCTCATCTTTGGCACGGTGCTGGCGCTCGTTAAGAGCTATGCGCCCCGCCCGTTCCGTATTTTGGTGAGCGCCTATATCGAGCTGTTCCGCTGCACGCCAAACCTGCTGTGGATCCTGTTTATCTACTTTACGGTGCAGGGTTTGGACATTGTGATTTCGACCATCGCCTTTACGCTGTTTACCAGCGCTGTTATGGCCGAGATTGTGCGTGGCGGTCTCAACTCGATTCCGCGCGGCCAGTTTGAGGCAGCGCAGAGCCAGGGCTTTGGCTTCTTTGCCACCATGCGCTACATCATTCTGCCGCAGACGTTTAAGACGATCATTCCGGCGCTGTTTAGCCAGTGCACGACTGTCATCAAGGACAGCTCGTATCTTTCGGGTATTAACGTGGCCGAGCTCATGTACACGGCCAACGTTGTGATGGCCCACGCGATCGATCTGTCGCAGGTGCTTATGCTCTACGGCCTGGTGTTTGCGATGTACTTTGTGCTCAACTTTGGTATCTCGCTGCTGGTGAGGGCATATCAACGTCGCATCGTGGCAGCGTAGAATGTGGCAAAGGGACAGCCCCTTTGTCACATAGAGAAAGGAATCGCGATGAGCGATCTGGAGAACAAGAAGAATCCTGTGGTCATTACCATCGCGCGCGACTTTGGCGCCGAGGGCCACGAGATTGGCCGCATGCTTGCCGACGAGTTGGGGATTCCGCTGTACGATAACGAGCTGCTGGTGCGCGCATCGCTGCGCGCGGGCGAGTCGCTCGATAAGATGGCCGCCTATGACGAGCGTCTGGCCGTGGAGAACATGGCGTTTCTGCCCGACCGCTACGATGCGCGTTCGTACTCGGATAAGTTGTTCCAAAAGATGAGCCAGGTGATTTTGGATCTGGGTGAGACCGAGAGCTGCATTATCGAAGGCCGTCTGTCCGATTACCTGCTGCGTAACAACCCCAACCACATTGCCGTGTTGGTGACCGCACCCTTTGAGGACCGCGTCGAGATCGTGCGTAAGAAGCGTGGCCTCAACAAAAAGAAGGGCGCTAAGCTGGTCAAGCAGCAGCAGAAGGCGCGCGAGGCGTTCTATAAGCGCTACAGCACCGGCAAGTGGAAGATGACGAGCGGTAAAGACATCGTCGTCAACCGCGCCAAGCTGGGCCGCGAGGGCTGCAAGGACGTCATCGCCGCTGCCTACCGCTACAAAGTGGCGCAGCTCGAAGGCTAGCCGATCAAAACCACCACAAAGGGGACAGCACCTTTGTGGTGGTTTTTGTTTTAGGCAGAGGGGAAGGCTTTGGCGAGACCGGCGCGCGTCTGCGTGTCGGTCTTTTGGTAGATAGAGCTCAGGTGGCGCTGCACCATGCGCATCGAGATACCGAGCTCCTCGGCGACCTGCTTGAGCGGGCGTTCATCTTGGGTCACGGCTATGAGCACGTCGACTTCGCGCGGGGTGAGGGCGTGGTTGGCGATGAAGGCCTGGCGCTGCTCCTCGACGGTGGGCGCGGCGAGCACTTCTTCTGCCAGCTGCTCGCGCTCGCGCTCCTGCTCGGTTTGGGGTAGGCGGAACAGGCCGGCTGCCACGAATGCCGCGCAGGCGGCGACGAGCAAAACGAGCGCACCGATCATGATGAGGGCAACGTTGCCCGAGGTCACAAGGGCAAGCGAGATGCCCGATGTAGTGAATGCGCATGCATTGTTGGCGGCGCGTCCCATGCCGGCCCAGAGAGCGGGCGCATGCATGTGCCCGCTCTCTGGGCCGGCTGTGTAAAGGTGGCGGTAAAGAACGTGACAAAAAAGCCCGAGCTCAGGTAAAAGACGACAAGGCCCAGGTTGGGATCGGCACCGGCCTCGACGGCCAGGATGGAAATGGTCGAGAGCACGGCAATGCCGAGCATGACAAGCCCCATGTATCGGCGCTCGGCAAGATCAAAGATAAGACCGGCGGCAAGGCCGCTTGCCGCCAAAAAGAGGCGCGGCCAGGTCTGCACGGCAATGGTGCCGTGGGCGTTGGAGAGTGTGACCACGTTGTCGAGGGTCGAGAACAAGCAGGCAAGAATCATGACGAGCGCGATGCTCCAGCATGCCTGTTTGGCGAGGGCATGAGAGGGCTCAACAAAGGGATTGATGGCGGGGCTGGAGCTCTCGGCAGCCTTTTGGGGAACGACGCTGAGGGCGGAGATGGCGATCGTCGCTGTGCCAAGGACGATGAGCTCTGCGATACCGCCGCAATTGAGCAGGTTGACGGCGAACTGCATCAGGATGCCCGCGGCATAGGCCGCTCCCGCACCGGTGGCGAGCTTGGGATCATCCTGAAATGCCAACGAAAAGGCGTGGTGAGTGGCGGCGCCCAGCAGGCCGAGTCCAAAGAACGCCACGCACCCCAGAATCTCGAGGGCAAGCGGGCCCGTGGGGGACTGGATCTGGGTCAATCCCAGGATGGCGACGGGAACAGCGGCGTTGGCGGCTGCCAATGAGTGGCCTTTGCGCTGTGCGAGCCCGAGCAGCGGCGCATATCCGATAAAGCCGAGTACACTCGCGCCCAGAATAAAGCCCTGTGCGATCACAACGCGTTCGGCACCGGCGAGCAGCCCGACGTTGACGTCGAAGCGAAACTCGGCGGCAAGGAAGGCGAAGGTAAACAGTGCGAGTGCCAGAAGCGCGTTGATTTTAGGCTTGCTCAGATTCAAGGACAGTCCTTTGGGTGGACGGAATAGTCGTGTCCTCGATTGTAGCGTCCCTGGGACGCGTGTGACGACAACGAAATCATATTGAATTAAACCGCAGGTAGAGGCCTAGGTTCGCATCTACGAACCTAGGCATATGGAGTCATTTGGCACATCTTGGTGGTACAGGACCGCCACAAAGGGGACAGGCACCTTTGTGGCGGTATGTCCCTACGACCAAGGAGGCCGTTATGAACGGAAGTCACTTCGATAAGCAAACTCAGCGTGAGCGCACCTGCTCGCTGGTTCACGGTACTTGGCGTTGTGTGGGTGCCAAAATCGCTTGCGCCGGCGCGTGTGCGCTTATGGTCGGTCAGTTGCTGCTGCCGAGCGTGGCGCTGGCGACGGAATGCGCCGATCCCGCCGCTGGGACGGATGAGGTTGCCGCGGCTCCGGTGACGCCGACGGTTGCGGAGGATGCGGCCGCAACGACCGCGCCTGCAACCGATGCTGCTCCGGCGGCGCAAGCCACCGCTGAGCCTCAGCAGACGGCCCCGACTGGCGCCACCGATGAATCCAACGATGCGGCACCCGCTGAACAAAATACTCCCAGCGACAACGCCGCCACGCCGGCGAATGACGCCATCATGCCCCGCGGTGTGACTGATGTTGTTGGCGGCAGCGACGTTAGGGTCAATACGACCGTGGTTTCCCGCTACACGGACTGCGCGCTTCCGAGCAATGTCACACTCGAAAAGGGCCAGTCGTATACCTATGATTTTCCCGATGTTGAGGGCGGCATGCCGGATGAGCCGCTCTGCGAACTTGTCGAAACCAAGTACTACCGGGCCGATGCTGCTTCGGGCACCCTGGCTGAAGTCCAGGACACATCTATGTCCGATGTGACGGCCCGCTTTGAGCCTGTTGGCGATTACATGAGGCTGACGCTGACCTTTACGGGTGGCGCGGCAGGCGGCTCGTATCGACTCACGCGCAATGAGGCTCTCTATATTGGCACGGCACTGGAGTATACCGGAACTGACTATGAAGGCAGCTCGACTATCCTCAACGAAACCAGGTACGATTATTACCTCCGCTACGTCATCAAGAGCGAAATTACGCTCGTTGCATCGGAAAACGAAGCCCTCCATAACCTGGACGTCAACGACGTGAAGACCGACTACGCGCCCGGCGAGGCGCCGCGCGCGACCGCGACGATCCCCGCTGCTGACGCCGACAAGTACGAGATCGCCTATGAGTGCTGGGAAGAGATGGAGCTCGATATGGAATCCGGGGAGTCGGTACCCGTTGCCTTCTGGTATTCCGACCCCGCGAAGTACACGCCGGGCATGAAGAAGATTGACCACTTCGAAGAGGGAAAGTTCTACATGTACTCCGTTGAGCTGAGGCTCAAGGGCGACAATACCGTGGCCGATGACTGCAATATGAACGTCAACGGTCATTGAGCGCACCACATCAAGACCGTCAACGGCGTCTTCGCGCCAAACGCTGACAATATGCTGTGCGAGCAGCCGATCGACGAATGGCGGGCCATCGACGTTATCGAGATCAACGGTGCCACGACCACCTTCAAGGCGGGCGATAAGCCGGTCTTTACGGCGAATGTTCCGACGGGCTCCAACTCCCTTCCTCAGTGTGAGTTCTGGACGGGCAGCGATGGCAGCGAAGTGAACTCTCAGAAGTTCTGGGATCAGAACATCACGAACCACATCGATGCCTTTAAGCCTGGCGTGACCTATCGCTACGGCATCTACCTTAAGTCGGCGCGCGGCTTCTACTTTACGCCCAACACCAAGCTGGTGATCAACGGCCAGGAGTGCGGCTACCAGGTCGCGGATAGCGTATCCGATGAGGACAGCGGCTGGATTTACACCCTGTGGCTCAACACCGATCTGACCTTTACGCTTGAAGCCACGCCGACTCCCGATCCGCAGCCTACGCCGGATCCCAAGCCGACACCGCAGCCTGAGGTTAAGCCCGAGACCAAGCCCGAAGTGAAGCCCGAGACCAAACCCGCGGCCAAGTCGCCCACGACAACCGCCACGACCAAGACGGTTGAGAAAACCACGCAGGCCAAGAAGAGCGATGCTGTCCTGGCTACCACGGGGGATACCACCGCGATGACGGTCGCCGCCCTAGGCATCGCCGGCGCAACCGTCGCCGCCGCCGGCCTCGCCGCGACAAAGCGCCGCAAACGTTAGAGCTGGGTGACGGCTCTCGTTCTCGGCCTCAGCAAAATCTCAATCTGTAACACCAAACTGCCCAAAACGCCTCTAGATGTTACAGATTGAGATGAACCGAATGGCCGCCAATCTAATGTCTCGATCTGTAACACCAAGCGGGGAATTTGACCTCTAACTGTTACAGATTGAGACAAAGCGGGGGCGGCTGGCACAATATCTCGATCTGCAACAACTACAAGGCTCAACGGGCTCCAGGTGTTACAGATTGAGACAAAACGAGCAAGCAAGTCCCAAACCACCACAAAAGTGCCTGTCCCCTTTGTGGTGGTTTGGGCGGCCGGCATAGAAAAAGTCCCCGCCGGGCGTGTGCTCGACGGGGACTTTGCCGTTTGATGGCTAGCGCTGTAGGTGATTACTCGCCCAGCAAGCTCTTGGTGATCGAAGCGGCGGCCTTCTTGCCGGCGCCCATCGCCAGAATGACCGTAGCGGCACCGGTGACGATGTCGCCGCCGGCCCAGATGCGGGGATCGGTGGTCTGGCCGGTCTCCTCGTCGGCGACGATGTAGCCCCACTTGTTGAGCTCCATCTTGCCGCCGATCTTCTTTGCGAAGGGGTTGGCGTTTGTGCCGATAGCCGAGATCGCGACGTCGCAGGGGATCTCCTCGATGGCGCCCTCGATGGGCACCGGGCGACGACGGCCGGACTCGTCAGGCTCGCCGAGCTCCATCTTCTGGACCTTGACGGCGCACACGGAGCCGTCCTCGCCAGCGACAAACTCGAGCGGGGAAACGAGCGGCAGAACCTCGACGCCCTCGGCCTTGGCGTGGTGCAGCTCGGCACGACGGCAGGGCATCTCGTCCTCGGTACGACGGTAGGCGATGATGGCGTGCTCGGCGCCCAGACGCTTGGCGGTACGGACGGCGTCCATAGCCACGTTGCCGCCACCAAAGACAACGACGTTCTTGCCGTGCTTGGTGGGGGTGTCGTACTCGGGGAACTTGTTGGCCTTCATCAGGTTCACGCGGGTGAGGTACTCGTTCGCGAAGAAGACGTTGGGCAGGTTCTCGCCGGGGACGTTGAGGAACTTGGGCAGGCCAGCGCCGGTCGCCACGTAGATGGCGTCGAAGCCCTGCTCGAACAGCTCCTCGGCCGTGGCCATGTTGCCCACGACGGAGTTGTACTCAAACTTGACACCCATGTCCTCCAGGCCGTCAATCTCGCGCTTGACGACTGCCTTGGGCAGACGGAACTCGGGGATGCCGTAGACCAGCACGCCGCCGCCGGTAAAGAAGGCCTCAAAGACGGTAACGTCAAAGCCGTTGCGGGCGAGCTCGCCGGCGCAGGTGATGCCGGACGGGCCGGAGCCGACGACGGCGACCTTCTTGCCGTTCTTGGGAGCCATCTTGGGCGTGGAAGCGAGCTCGGGGCGATCACCCAGGAAGCGCTCGAGCTGGCCGATGGCCACGGGCTCGGACTTCTTACCACGGATGCACTTGCCCTCGCACTGGTTCTCCTGCGGGCAGACGCGGCCGCAGATGGCGGGAAGCATGGAGTCCTCGCGGATGGTATCGAGAGCGCCGCCGAAGTCCTTCGCGCGGATCTGCTCGATAAAGCGGGGAATGTTGATGTTGACGGGGCAGCCCTCAACACAGAACGGCTTCTTGCAGTTGAGGCAGCGCTCGGCCTCGGCCAGCGCCATCTCCTCGGTGAAGCCCTTGTCGACGGGGCGGAAGTCGCAGGCGCGCTCGGCAGCCGGCTCCTCGTTATCGGGGGTGCGGGGCGACTTCATATCGGCAACGAAACGACCGTTAACTAGTGGCATGCGCAGCTCTTTTCCTCATAGGCCTTGAGGGACTCGCCCTCTTCGGAACGGTAAGCGGCCTGGCGGGCACGAAGGTCATCCCAGTCGACCAGGGTGGCATCGAAGTCGGGGCCGTCGACGCAAGCGAACTTGGTCACGCCGCCCACCTCGACGCGGCAGCAGCCGCACATGCCGGTGCCGTCAACCATGATGGGGTTGAGCGACGCGGTGATGGGGGTGTCGTACTTCTGGGCGGTGAGGGTCGAGAACTTCATCATCGGAACGGGGCCGACGCAGAAGACCTGGCTCACGGCCTTGTCCTGCAGCAGGCGCTCCAGCGGAGCGGTGACAACGCCCTGCTCGCCGTAGGAACCGTCGTCAGTGGTGATGTGGATGTGGTCCTCGTCGAGGAGCTCGCGGAACTGGTCCTCCATGAGCAGGAGGTCCTTGGTGCGGGCGCCCATGATGGCGTGCACCTCGTGGCCGGTCTCGACCAGGTGCTTGGCGACCGGGAAGGCAATTGCCAGGCCGACGCCGCCGCCAATGACGGCGCAGGGGCCCTCGGCCATCTCGGTGGGAACGCCCAGCGGGCCCACGACGTCGCGCAGCGACTCGCCGGCCTCGTAGGTGGAAAGCATCTCGGTGGTCTTGCCGATCACCATGAAGATGAACTCGACCCAGCCCTCGTCACCGTTCCAGCCAGCTAAGGTAAACGGGACACGCTCGCCCGTCTCGTTGGCGCGAACCATGAGGAACTGTCCAGCGTGCGCATGCTTGGCGATTGCGGGCGCCTCGATGCGGAACTTGAACACCTTCTCCGAGAACTGCGTCTTCTCCAGGATCTTATACATAGAACCCCTCTCTTGTTAGGGCTGCCGAACCGTGCCTCCACGGAAATGGACGGTAGCCCGAGTAAAACCGTACGCGCACAGGCGTTGTGCAGACATACGGTGCAAATTATACCCTCATGGCAATGTCGCTTACGTGTATCTTTGGCAGGCGGGAAAAGTGACCTGCCAAAAAGGGACAGGTTTATTTTGGTCGGTTTTATCAGGCAAAACGGCAAAGGGGGCCGGCCTCGCGCTTCGTTGAGGCCGGCCCCCTTTGGGGCGTTATGCATGTATGGTGGCAGCATGTTTATTGCGATGTATCGACTGCGGCGTTTCCGCAGATAAAAGCTGCCAAAATAAACCTGTCCCTAAATGGTAGGTTTTAGTGCTTCCCGTTGGCGGAAGCGGCGCCGTTTACGTGATCGCGGGCGTAGATTACGCCGTGGACGATGGCCAGACCGGCGGCATCTGCGGCGCGGGCGCAGGTGTCCTGGAAATCCTCGGCTTCGCGGGCGCGCAGCTGCTTGAGCACGTAGTCTGCCACGGCCATCTTGCCGGGAGGGTTGCCGATGCCGGTGCGGATACGGCTAAAGTCGCGGCTGCCCATCTTGTCGATGATGGAGCGCAGGCCGTTATGGCCAGCATGGCCGCCGCCCACCTTAACACGCACGTCGCCGGCGGGAATATCGAGCTCGTCGTGGATTACGAGTAGCTCCTCGGCCTTGATTTTGTATTCGCGGCAAAGCTTGGAGATGGGGCCACCCGAGGTATTCATGTACGACTGCGGCTTGACCAGCACGATCTGGCGCTTGCCGCCCTCTTCCTCGGCATCGTTGATATTGATGAGCGCGACCTCGGCGCCTGCTTGGTTTTTCCAGTACGTGACGCCGGCCTGACGGGCCAGCTCGTCGATCGCCTTAAAACCGGCGTTGTGGCGGGTCTCGGCATACTCATCGCCAGGGTTGCCAAGTCCGGCAACCATGCGAATCTTAAGCGGCTGTGCAGCTGCCATGTTCATCCTTTCGTTACACAAAAGTTCAATCAACGACAAAGGCTACCACGCCCGCCGAAGGCGAGGAAAGGTTGCAGCAAAGTCATTTCAGAAAACAGCTGCCCCGAGACAGCAGGAAGCCCCGGACACGCCGGGAGGGGTTATCAAAGCGAACATCCCGCAGCCGCAAAGCGGCGAGGACGTTCGCGTGATAACCCCGCAGGCGTATCGGGGCTTCCGGAGGGATGCGAGGGTCGAGCGACTACAGCGCGAAGTCGCCGCCGACGAGCGTGGAGACGGGCTCCTCGTGGTAAACGGCGGAGATGGCCTGAGCGAACTCCTCGGCGACCGAGATGGTCTTGATCTTGCCACCGACCTCGACGGGAATGGCGTCGGTGACGAGGCACTCGACGATGGGGGCGTCGTTCAGACGCTCGATGGCCGGACCGGAGAAGATGCCGTGGGTGGCGCAGACGTAGATATCGCCAGCGCCCATAGCCTTGAGCTCCTTGACGTTGGCGCACAGGGTGCCAGCGGTGTCGATCATGTCGTCGTTGATGATGCAGGTCTTGCCCTTGATGTCACCGATGATGCCCATGACCTCGGCGGCGTTGTGGCGCGGACGGCCCTTGTGGGCGATGGCCAGGTCGCAGCCGAGCATGTCGGACAGCTTCTTGGCGGCCTTGGCGCGGCCCACATCGGGGGAGACGACAACCAGGTTGTCGGTGTCGAAGTGCATGTCGTTGTAGTACTGGCCAAACAGCGGCAGCGCGGACAAGTGGTTAACCGGGATATCGAAGAAGCCCTGAATCTGGCCCTGGTGCAGGTCGAGGGTGATGATGCGGTTGACGCCGGCGCGCTCGAGCAGGTTGGCGACGAGGCGGGCGGTGATGGGCTCGCGCGGGCCGGCCTTGCGGTCCTGGCGGGCATAGCCGTAGTGGGTGATAACGGCGGTGATGGAGCGGGCGGATGCGCGCTTGGCAGCGTCGGTGGCGATGAGCAGCTCCATGAGCATGTCGTTGACGTTGCCGCCGGCCACGGACTGAATCAGGAAGACGTCGGCGCCGCGGACGGTCTCGTCGTAGCGGGCGTAAATCTCACCGTTGGCGAACTGCTTTAGCGTAAGGCCCGAAAGCTCGACCCCAAGGAACTCAGCGATCTTCTGAGCGAGGGGACGGTTGGAGGAACCGGAATACACGCGGATGGACTTGCGCATATTCTCCGACTTCTCGGGATCATTAATCGGCATTACCCTTCTCCTTTATATCGAATGCCATATAGATGCCTTGTTGCATTGTAACCGCGCGGCGGGGTTTATCGAGTCTTGATAACGTCTTTACCGTCAACGGACACGAACCGACCACTCATCCGGCCGCGCAGGTCAGCATAGAAAAAGGAGCCGTCCCCACGGAAGCGGCTCCTTAGATGCTTGGTAAAACGTTATACCTCGTCGTCCTCGTGCAGGCGGCGGCGATAATCGGCGGCCCAGCCCTCAATATTTACCTGACGGGCGCGGCCCAGACCGAGTGCGTCTGCCGGGACCGGCTCAGTGATGACGGAGCCGGCGGCCACGAGCGCGCCGTCGCCAATCTGGGCGGGCGCGACCATCATGGTATCGGAACCGATGAAGGCATCCTTGCCGATGACGGTTTTGTGCTTGTGTACGCCGTCGTAGTTGCAGGTGATGGAGCCGGCGCCCACGTTGACGCCGGAGCCCATGGTCGTGTCGCCGATGTAGGACAGGTGCGGCACCTTGGAGCCCTCGCCGATCGTGGACTTCTTGATCTCCACGTGCGTGCCGGCCTTGGAGCCGTCGAGCATGTGGGTACCCGGGCGCAGGTAGGCGCGCGGGCCGCAGTCGACGCCGTTCTCGATGACGGCCTCGATGGCGATGGTCTCATCGATGATGCAGCCGCTGCCGACGGTGGTGTCGGTGAGACGGCTGTTGGGGCCGAGCTGGCACTCCTCGCCCACGGTGACGTGGCCGATCAGGTGCGTCTGCGGCCACACGACGGTGTCGCGGCCGATGGTGGCGTCGGGGCCGATCCAGGCCTGCGTGGGGTCGATGAAGGTAACGCCCTCGGCCATCCAGTGCTCGTTGATGCGGTCGCGCGCGATGGCGGTGAGCTGCGCGAGCTGGATGCGGCTGTTGACGCCCAGGCCGTCGCGGTAGTCATCGCAGTGGAAGATGGAGACTGCCTGGCCGTGGCCCTTGAGGATCTCGAGCATGTCGGGCAGATAGTACTCGGACTGCGCGTTGTCGTTGCCGATCTCGTCAATGTGCGCGGCGAGCTGCGCGCCGTCGAAGGCGTAGCAGCCGGCGTTGCACTCGAGCAGCGTGGCGGCCTGCTCGGGTGTGCAGTCCTTCTGCTCGATGATGCGTTCGATCTGGCCGTCGGCACCCAGCTTGATGCGGCCGTAGCCGAAGGGGTCGGGCGGGGTCATGGTCATGACGGTGCAGGCGAGCTCGCCGGTGGCGACGGTCTGCGCGAACTTGGCGACGGTGTCGGCGGTGATGAGCGGCAGGTCGCCGTTGAGCACGACGACGGGGCCTTGCGTGATGCCGCAGGCCTCGAGCGCGACCTTCACGGCGTGACCGGTGCCCAGGCGCTCGGTCTGCTCAACGCACTCGACCTTGGTGGCGCTGTTGGCATAGGCGCCGTCGATGAGGGCGCGCATCTCGTCGGCGTGGCTGCCGATGACGACCACGACGCGGCTGCAGCCGGCCTTGATGGTGGCGTCGACGATCCACTGGACCATGGGCTTGCCCAGGATCTTGTGCGAAACCTTGCAGTGGTTCGACTTCATGCGGGTGCCCTCGCCGGCAGCGAGGATAATTGCGGTTGCGTCCATGTGATCTCCTGTTACGTTATAGAGACGTGTGTTTGGAAACGATACACGGCGCAATATGATACCGCAGGCATATGTTGAGCGCGTAGCGATTGGCTCATGGCGGCCGATGTCGGTGCCGCCGGCGTGGCGTTTGCGCTGCTTGCGTGCGGCGTTGGCGGTGCTGCGGAGCTGTCGTTTGAGCGAGGGGACGGGGGTGCCCGTGGACAACATACAAGAGGAGTTTGGCGGCGAGCCCGTCGCGGCATTCTCGATGTCGCATCCGGCTGTGCCGGCCCTCTACATGGTGCTGACGCTGGGGCTCACCATGTTCTCGATGCAGCCGGTGCTGATTGCGCTGTCACTTGCGGGCGGGCTGGCGTATGGATTTGCGACGCGCGGGGCTGCCCGCACGCTGGGCGCACTCCGCTGGCAGCTGCCGGTGATTTTGATTATCGCGCTGGTCAATCCGCTGTTTAGCGCCTCGGGCTCGACGGAGCTGTTCCGTATTGGCATGCGCGCGGTGTATCTGGAAAGCATGGTATACGGCCTGTGCATGGGCGGGCTGTTTGTGGCGAGCGTGCTGTGGTTTGAGGCCGCGGCGTCGATGCTCGAATACGACAAGGTGCTCGCGCTGCTGGGCAATGCCGCACCGGTGATTGCGCTCATGATCTCGATGTGCATGAGGCTTATCCCGCAGTTTTTACGCCGCGGTCGTACGGTGCTGGCGGTGCAGGATGCGATTGATGTGCCGGGCCGCGCGCCCACCGATCCCGTGCGATCGCGCCTGCGGGCGTCGAGCGTGTTGATGGGCTGGGGCATGGAAGATTCGCTGGAGCGTGCGGACGCCATGCGCTCCCGTGGGTGGGGCGCCGCGACGCGTCGAACGACGTATGCGCGGTATCGGCTGGGGCGCGGCGATGTTGCCGCGCTGGTTGGACTTGCGCTGTTTGGCATGGCCACGACGGCAGTGGCGTGGACTGCGACGATGCAGTATTCGTTTTACCCGCAACTATCGGTGCCGGCGCCGTGGCTGGGCTATGTCGTGTACGCTGCCTGGATGATGCTGCCTTGCGCGTCGCACGCGATTGATGAGAAGAGGTTTGGCTGATGGCTCGGTTGGATAGGAGCTCGGCGGCGGGTGTGGCATATGGCTCGGCCGCGCCGGCGATTGAGGTGCGAGGCCTTAGTTTTGCCTATCCCGGGGCCGAGGCACCGGTGCTCGAGGGGCTTGATTGGCGTGTTTCCCAAGGTGCGTTTGCACTGCTTGTTGGCGGTACCGGTTCGGGCAAGTCGACGCTGCTGTCGCTGCTCAAGCCCGAGATCGCGCCGGCGGGTACGCGCTCCGGCGAGCTGCGCGTGCTGGGCGAGCCCGTCGCCGACATGGATGTGCGGGCATCGGCGGAGCGCGTGGGCTATGTGTTCCAGGATCCCGAGAACCAGATCGTGTGCGAAACCGTGTGGCACGAGATGGCGTTTGGCCTGGAAAACTTGGGGCTAGCACGTGATGAGATGCGCCGTCGCGTAGCTGAGACCAGCTATTTCTTTGGGCTGGAAGATTGGCTTCACCGCGATACTGACACGCTTTCGGGTGGTCGCAAACAGTTGCTGTCGTTGGCGGCCGTTCTGGCGTTGCGCCCGCGCGTGCTGCTGCTCGACGAGCCCACGTCTCAGCTTGATCCGGTTGCGGAGAAGAATTTCCTGCACGCGCTGTTTCGTGTGAATCGCGAGCTGGGCTGCACGGTTGTTGTGGCGACGCATCAGCCGCGGCCGATGCTCGAGTATGCGACGTGTACGCACCGGATTGAGGGCGGTCGCGTGCGCGAGGTGGCGGATATGTCTTCTTTGGGACGCCGAGAATCGCTGTTTTCCGATGACATGTTGGGGTGGGGTGCCATCCGATGTGCAAAAAACGGAGTATTCAGCAGGCGTGAGGACAATTTGGGTTCTCTGGAGCCGCCCGGGGACGTATCGAGCGCGAAAAAAAGTTCGGAATTGGACAAATCGTCCGAATTTGTGGCGCAAACGTCGCTCGAGAACGGCTCGGAAGCCTTCTCGCGCACGGATGGAAGCAGAATACTCCAAAAAATGCACGGCGGGTCGGCTACCACCCTGTCGGAAGGCTGGTTTCGCTACGATCGAGCGTCCGGCTGGGTGTTGCGTGGGCTCGATGCGTCGTTTTCGGCCGGTGCGGTGCATGCGGTTGTTGGCGGTAACGGCTGCGGCAAGTCGACGATGCTCTCGGTGCTGGCGAAGACCGCCAAGCTGCAGCGCGGCCGCATGGTGCGCGGAGCGGCCTCGGCGGCGCTGCTGCCTCAGAATCCCAAAGCATTGCTGGTTGCCGAGACGGTTCGCGATGAGCTGATGGAATGGGCCTCGACCTGCGGATATGACGAGAACTTGGCGCGGGAGCGTGCGGCGAGCTTGGGGTTGTCGGGTCTGGATGGACGCCATCCGTACGATCTTTCGGGCGGGCAGCGTCAACTGCTTGCATTGGCAAAACTGCTGCTAATCGGCCCCGAACTGCTATTGCTCGATGAGCCCACCAAGGGTCTAGACCTGTTCAGCCGCCGCATCATTGCCCGCGCCCTGCGTGACCATGCGAAGGCTGGCGGCACCGTCATCATGGCTACGCACGATTTGGACTTTGCCGAGCAGGTAGCCGACGACGTCGTCATGATGTTTGACGGCGAGATTGCCTGCATGGAGCCGCCGGCCGACTTCTTTGCCGATAACGTGTTTTATAGGGCGTGATGGGATGACGGATTATCGCGTCGCGCGCTTGCTTGCAAAACTGGAGGTCCCGCTGTTGTTGGCGGTGCCGGCGGTGATGGCTGCCGCGTTGCTGTCGGGTGTTGAGCAGGCAGCATTGGCCATGCTGGTTGTGGTGGCGCTGGTGCTCGCGCTGTTCTTTGCGGGTTACGAGGCATCTCGTCCGGGTTTGCGCCAGATTATGCCCACGCTGGTTCTGGCAGCATTGGCCGCGGCGGGGCGCATCTTGTTTGGCCCCATTCCCGACTTTAAACCCGTGAGTGCCATCGCCATTATCGCGGGGGCGACGCTTGGTCGCCGCAATGGTTTTATGGTCGGTGCGTTGGCGGCGCTGACCAGCAATTTCTTTTTTGGGCAGGGCATGTGGACGCCGTGGCAGATGTATGCCTGGGGGCTCGTGGGATACGTTGGCGGTGCGCTGGCGCATGCCGGCGCTTTTGATCGCGCCGATGGCACCGTGCGTATGCCGGCGCTGCTGACCTACGGCTTTGCTTCGGGTTTGCTGTACGGCGTTGTGATCAACGCCTACGACATTATCGGTTTTGTTCAACCGCTCACGTGGGCGGGTGCCATGGCACGTCTTGCCACGGCAGTGCCGTTCGATATCACACACGGCCTCGCGACCTGCGTGTTCTTGGCTGCCTTGTACAAGCCTTGGTGCCGTCGCATTAACCGTGTCGTCGTGAAATACGGGCTGTAAGGCATTTCGCGTTCCCTCACGAGCTTGCGGTGGAATGGTTCTCGTTTTTGGCTATTTGCTGCCCAAACAGGAACTATTCCACCGCACCTTATAGAGGGAGAGGGGTCACATGATCTGTTTTCCTCTGTCCCCTAGAGGAATTACTTGGGGCTAGAGCTCTAGCGTGAGGGTGACGGGGCAGTGGTCGCTGCCGAAGATGTCGCCGCGGATGCCGGTGTCGCGTACGTTGTCGGCGATTGCGTCGCTTACCAGGAAGTAGTCGATGCGCCAGCCTGCGTTGTTCTTGCGGGCATTAAAGCGGTAGCTCCACCAGCTGTAGACGCCCTCGACGTCGGGGTTTGCCGCGCGCCAGGTATCGGTAAACCCGGCGTTGAGCAGCTCGGTAAACTTGCCGCGCTCCTCGTCCGAAAAACCGGCGTTGCCGCGGTTGGACTTGGGGTTCTTAAGGTCGATCTCCTCGTGCGCCACGTTAAAGTCGCCGCAGGTTACGACGGGCTTGCCGGTTTCGTGCTCAAGCGCGCCCAAAAAGCCGCGATAGGCATCGTCCCAGGCCATACGCACGTCGATGCGCGCGAGCTCATTTTGTGCGTTGGGCGTGTAGACATCCACAAACCAGAATTTGTCGAACTCGAGCGCGCAGACGCGGCCCTCGGTTGCGGCTTGGGCGACGAGCACGGCCGCCTCGCCCTCGCCGGCGTAGGGCAGCAGCGCATCGGCGCGCAGTACGCGCAGCGGTTCCTGGCGGCTAAAGACCGCGGTGCCCGAGTAGCCCTTGCGCTCGGCGTAGCTCCAGGTTTGGTGATAGCCGGGCAGGTCGATATCGACCTGGCCTTCTTGCAACTTGGTCTCTTGCAGCGCCAAGACATCGACATCGAGGTCCTGCGCGATCTGGATAAAGCTCGGGTCCTTTTTGAGCACGGCGCGCAGGCCGTTGACGTTCCACGAGGCGAAAGTGTAAGTCTGAGGCATGGTGTACTTTCGACGGGGTTGGCAGGCTTAAGATTAGCGCAACAGGGGCGGTGTGGGCTCCGCGCATGCTGACTTAGAGGCCGCATGCTGGGACGTCGCTCAACGCTGCCCGACTAACAAGGACGGAGGACTCATATGACGCAGGCAATAACGGATCCCAAGCAGGCCTCCGCCGCGCTGGCGGAGCTGTTCGGCACCCATAAGCGCGTGGTCTTCTTTGGCGGCGCGGGTGTTTCCACGGCGAGTGGCATCCCCGATTTCCGCAGCGTGGACGGCCTGTATCACCAGCAGTTTGCCTATCCGCCCGAGACCATGCTGTCGCATAGCTTTTACGAGGCGCATCCTGCGGAGTTCTTCGACTTTTACCGCACCAAGATGATCGCGCTTAACGCTAAGCCCAACCGCTGTCACACCAAGCTCGCCGAGCTGGAGCGAGCCGGCAAGCTCGACGCCGTGGTGACGCAAAACATCGACGGCCTGCATCAGATGGCCGGCTCGCAGCGCGTGTTCGAGCTGCACGGATCGGTCCATCGCAACATTTGCCAGTCGTGCGGCGCGGTCTATAGCGCCGAGTGGATTTGCTCGCGCGAGCACGAGGATGCCGCGGGCGTGCCTGCGTGCCCCGCGTGCGGCGGCCGCATCAAGCCCGATGTAGTGCTCTACGAGGAGCCGCTCGACGAGCATGTGTTGACCGGTGCCGTTGCCGCCATCGCCGCGGCCGATGCCCTCATTGTGGGCGGGACCTCGCTCGTGGTGTATCCGGCGGCAGGCCTTACGCGTTACTTTACCGGCGATACGCTGGCCATATGCAACCTTGCTCCCACCGATCAGGATGCAAATGCCGACCTGCTGATTTCTTGCGACATCGCGGCCGCGTTTGCGTTCTAGCCCGCGCGCGCGGATACAATAGAAAGACTGAGTGCAAAGCGACCCCGCCGCCAGCTCCCCAAGCTCGGCGGCGTGGGCATTTTAGGAGGATGTTCATGGCGAACGACAGCAAGACATGGCGGTGCGGAAAGTACGAGCTCAGCTTTGACCGTCCGCGCATCATGGGCGTCCTCAACGTGACGCCCGATTCGTTTAGCGATGGCGGGGAGCACTTCGACCCGGACGCCGCCATCGAGTACGGCCTAGCGATGCTCGACGCCGGCGCCGACATCATCGACGTGGGCGGCGAGTCCACGCGCCCTGGTTTTACCCCGGTCAACCCCGACGAGGAGGCTCGCCGCGTGCTGCCCGTGGTGCGCGCGCTGGCCAAGGAGGGCGCCATCGTCTCGATCGACACGCGTCATGTGGCGGTTGCCAAGGCGGCCGTGCGCTGCGGCGCCTCGATCGTCAACGACGTGACCGGCTTCACCGATCCCAAGATGGTCGAGTTTGTTAAGACGAGCACCTGCGGCGTCATCGTGATGCATGCCGGCGAGGTCGCCGCGCCCACCCGCACGCACGCAACGGTGCAGCTCGATACCTCGGCAGCGGCGTTTGTTGCCGAGAAGGCGCGCGAGGCGGCTGCCGAGGCCGCGCGCGAGGCCGAGAAGCCGGCCCGTCGCCGTCGCGGCAAGTTGCTGGGCGAGCCCAAGGTTGAGGCCAAGCTTCCGGGCGGTGTGGTGCAGCCCTCACTGCCGTTTGGCGAGCCGGAGCCCACGTCCGAGCCTGCAAGCGAGCAGGAGACGCCCGCCGCCGAGCAGGCTGCTGCCGCCGAGACCGTCGCGCCCGCGCCCGAGGCCGCGCCCGCAGCCACCGAGGCCGCATCGGAGTCCAATGACCGCCTGGCCGCCATGATGCGCCGCAGTGCCCGCCGTGAGGAGGCCTATGTGCCCACCTCGCAGCTCCGCCGCTTTACCCTGCCCGATTCGGCGCCCATCATGCGCCGCGTCATGGGCTTTCTGTCCGACCAGGCCCGCACGCTCATCCATGCCGGCGTGTCGCGCGACCGCATCTGCATCGATCCTGGCCCGGGCTTTGGTAAGTCGGCTAACGAGGACATCGTCATCCAGCGCGAGACTGCCAAGATGGCGTCGCTGGGCTACCCGCTCATGTGCGCCGTGTCGCGCAAGCGCTTTGTGGGCGCCGTCTCGGGCGTGACCGAGGCCGCCGAGCGCGATGCCGCTACGTTTGGCGTGTGCCTGGGCGCCATCCAGGCCGGTGCCAACATCGTGCGCGTGCACGACGCCGCGGGTTTTGCGCAGTTCCTGAACGGTTACTGGGCGGTTGCCAAGCCGCAGCCGCGCCGCGCGTTTGTGGCCGTGGGCTCCAACCTGGGGCATCGCTGCGACAACATCCGCGCCGCACGCGAGATGATCGCCGAGATTCCACTCACCTGCGTGTCCAACTCCTCCAAGATTTACGAGAGCGAGCCGGCCTACGAGACGCGCCAGGACGCGTTTGCCAACGCCGTCATCGAGATCAAGACCGAGCTGGCGCCGCTGGTGCTGCTCGATGAGCTCATGAAGATCGAGGCCGAGCTGGGGCGCGACCGCTCCAAGAAGGCCAAGGCCAACGGTCCGCGCACCATCGACCTGGACCTGCTGTGGATGGATGGCGAGACCCACGGCGGCAAAAAGCTGCGCCTGCCGCATCCTCTCATTGGCGAGCGCGACTTTGTGCTGGTGCCGCTCGAGGACCTGATGCACGACCCGGCGCGGTTCTTCCGCTACAACGGTGTCGAGGTCAAGGAGCCCGAGGACCGCGTGGGCCATATCGTTGGCGAATTGGGGCGTATGTAGATGATCGAGATGAATGCTGTTGCCGCCGGCACCGAGCTCGACGCGGCGCGTAACGCGGGCCGCGAGGGTGCGTCCGCGGGCTGGTGCGCTTGGAGCGCGGGCAACGCTTCGCTGGCGTTTTCGCTGGTCGTGCGTCCGGATGTGAACATGCATGCCTTCCACGGCCTGCCGTTTGTGGCTGCGATGGGCATGATGGATGCGCTTGTGGGCACGGCATCGACGCCGGGCCTGGGCCTTGCCGGCAAGGTGGGCATTGAGTGGCCGAGCAACATCGTGTGCGGTGCGCCCGCGTTCGAGACGTCGCTCGCGCGTGTTGCCGTGAACGGCGGTGCCGGTGCTGCGGGCATGTTTGCCGCGGTGACGGTTGATATTGAGTGTGCGGCGCTGGGTGAGCTTGGCGTGAATATGGCCGACGAAGCGCTGGTTGAGGAGCTGGCCGCCGCCGTGTTGACCCGCGTGGGCGCCTGGGCGGTTGCCGCCAACACGCCGCAGGGCGCCGCGGGCCCGCTGGCTCCGGTGCTGGGCGAGTACTTTGACATGGTGCCACTGCTGGGTCGTCAGGTCGCGGCGGTGTCGCCCAACGGTCTGCCGCTCGCGGTGGGCGTGTTTGCGGGCCTGGACATCTGGGGCCGCGCGACCATCAAGACCGATGCCGGCGAGCAGGAGTTTCCGCCCGAGGCCGTACGAATTCGCGGGCTGTAGCGCGAGGCACCAGCGCTCAAAGACAACGATGACAACAAGACCCTCCTCGGCCTGCGCCGGGGAGGGTTTCGCCTATCTGGGGAATGGGTTGCCAACGCCCTATTCCTCAAAACTGAAAATTTTCGATTTTGAGGAATAGGCTTGGCGAGCCTTTGCGGGGACTGTGGCATCGGGCGTGCTCGACTTAAGCCCCTGCTCTATCCCAGCTCCTGCATGCGGCGGTAGATTTCGCAGATACCCTTGATGGTGAGCTGTCCGTCGACCACGTCGAAGGCATCGGTCGAATCGGCGACGATGCCGGCGAGACCGCCCGTGGCGATAACGGTGGCATCCTCGCGGCCCAGCTCGCGCTTCATGCGCGCGACCAGGCCCTCAGCCATGGCGGCGGCGCCCGTTACGGCGCCGACCTTGATGCACTCCTCGGTATCGCGGCCGATGGCGTGCTCGGGCGCCTCGAGCGGCACGCTGGCGAGCTTGGCGGCACGGGCGGCAAGCGCGTCCATGGAGATGCGAATGCCCGGCGCGATCGCTCCGCCAATGTAATAACCGTCCTCATCGATGACGTCGATATTGGTCGCGGTGCCAAAGTCCACCACGATCGCCGGCGCGCCATAGAAGGTCTCGGCAGCGACGGCGTTGGCGATGCGGTCGGCACCAACGGCCTGGGGGCGCGCCGCCCGCAGCTTGGTTACGGCGGCCGTCTGCGGCCCGATGACGATGGCGTCCGCGGCAATGCGGTCGGCCACGGCGTGCCACTCGCGCGAGAGCTGCGGCACCACGCCCGCAAAGGCGATCGCGTCGACCGCATCGAGCGAAAGGCCGTACATCTTAAAGAAACCCATCAGGCGCACATGGATCTCGTCGGCGGTATAGGAGCGGTCGGTGGGCATGCGCCACGACTGCACCAGCTCGTCTCCGTCAAACAGGCCCATGGCCGTCTGCGTGTTTCCCATATCGATAGCGAGCAGCATGTCTACTCCCGGTGTCGGCATAAAAGGACGCGCACCATTGTATACGTGCCGTCGACGGCGCTCGGCTGCGATTCGTTTACGGTGATAGGGGCTGAGGGGTTTAAATATGAAGGAATTATGCTCTACGAGATTTTCCTTGCCGTTTACCGAACTCCCGCGTAATATTCTTTTTTGCGCACATGAGGCGCCCAGACATTGCGGGGTGGAGCAGTCTGGTAGCTCGCCGGGCTCATAACCCGGAGGTCGTAGGTTCAAATCCTGCCCCCGCGACCAAGAACTTGCAGCTCGTCGGCCTAGCCGGCGAGCTTTTTTGTTATTTCGGGACCGTGTTTTCGGTCCAATTCTCGGCCTCTCAAACAAAATCTCGATCTGTAACATCTAGACCCGATTTGGGCGGCTAGGTGTTACAGATCGAGATATACCGGTGGGTTGGGTCGTGTTTGTCTAAATCTGTAACACGAGGGACGGATTTTGCCGAGTTGTTGTTATAGATTGAGATTTTCTAGCAGGCGGGTTTGGTTTGTCTCGATCTGTAACAGTAAGACCCAGTTTTGCCGCGTAACTGTTACAGATTGAGACAAACCGACGGGCCGCCCCGCCCCATCCACCTGCCGCTACCTGCTGTCCGCCGATTTCCGTTGCGCTGCTGTATTCCCATGCCATATCCTCTAGATAACTACGCGGCATCATCGCCGCCGCGCCTACAAGAGAGGAATGTCCATGACCACACCTGCATCCAAGCTGCTCCAGCCCATTACGGTTGGCCCCCTTGAGCTCAAGAACCGCATTATGTTTCCGCCGCTGACCACCGGCTACGAGGAGCGTGACGGTTCCATCGGCGAGCGCAGCCTGGCTTTTTACGAGCGCTTGGCCCGTGGCGGCGTGAGCTACATCGTCATCGGCGACGTCGCTCCCGTCATGACCGCAAGCCCCACGCCCAAGCTGGCAACCGACGCCCAGATCCCCACGTTTAAGGCGCTGGCCGACGCCGTCCACAAGCACGGCGCCAAGGTCGCGCTGCAGCTGTTCCACCCCGAGTACGATGTGCCCGGTGTCGGCCGCATGGTCATGGGATCCATGGCCGCCGCCAAGGCCGCGCAGGAGGCCAAGGCCGCCGGCGACGAGGAGACCTTTGCCGCCAAGATGGCCGAGTCCAACGAGATCCGCAACCAGGCCTACGCCAAGCTGCATCACGACATGCAGCACTTTGTGAACGAGGCGAGCGTAGAGCAGCTCACCCAGATCAAGGAGGCCATCGCTGCCTCGGCCGCTCGCGCACAGCAGGCCGGGATCGACGCTATCGAGGTCCACGGCGACCGCCTGGTGGGTTCGCTGTGCTCGGCCATCCTCAACCAGCGCACCGACGAGTACGGTGGTTCGTTCGAGAACCGCGTTCGCTACGCGCTGGAGGTCGTCGCCGCCATTAAGGAGGCCGCGCCGCAGCTGATGGTGGAGTACAAGCTCCCCGTGATCATGGAGAACCCCGACGGCACGCCGCGCGGCAAGGGTGGCCTGCAGCCCGACGAGACCTGCGAGTTCGCCAAGCTGCTTGAGGGCGCGGGCATCGACATGATCCAGGTCGCGCAGGCCAACCACACCGGCAACATGGGCGACACCATTCCGCCCATGGGCGCCATGCCCTACAACTGGACGCTGTCCGTGGCCGAGCGCGTCAAGGCCCTGGTCTCCGTGCCGGTGGCAACCGTCGGCCGTGTTGTCTCGGTCGAGGCCGGCGAGAAGATTCTGGAAGACGGCGCCGCCGACATCATCGCCTATGGCCGCTCGCTCATGTGCGACCCCGACATTGCGCTGAAGGCCGCCACGGGTGAGCCCATCCGCGAGTGCCTCAACTGCAACAAGGGCTGTGTCGACGCGATTCAAAACCGCAAGTACATTTCGTGCGTGCTCAACGCGGAGAACGGCGACGAGGCGACCATCGCCATTAAGCCGGGCGAGGGCGACAAGAAGATCGCCGTGGTGGGCGGCGGCATCGCCGGCCTGGAGGCCGCACGCGTGGCGGCCAAGCGCGGCTACGACGTGACCATCTACGAGGCGAGCGATCACTTGGGCGGCCAGATTGTGCTGGCGGCTGCGCCTCCGCGCAAGGACGAGATCATGCGCTCGGTCGAGTACTACGAGAAGATTCTGCCTGGCCTGGGCGTGAAGGTTGAGCTCAGCCATGCCGCTACCGCTGAGGACCTCAACGCCGCCGACGCCGCGATTGTGGCCGTGGGCGCGCACGACGTGGTCATCCCCGTTCCGGGCGCCGACTCGGACAAGGTCGTCTCGAGCTGGGACGTGCTGGCCGGCAAGGTAGAGCTCAGCGGCCGCGTCGCCGTCATTGGCGGTGGCCTGGTGGGCACCGAGACTGCCGAGTATCTGCTGCAGCACGGCTGCGAGGTGGCGATCGTCGAGATGCTCGACAAGATTGCCGCGGGCGAGTCCGAGACCATTCTGCCGCTGATTATGAGCGACTTTGCAGAGCACAACGTGGAGCAGCACGTGAAGACCCGCCTGACCGCCATTACCGACGAGGGCGTGGAGGCTGTTCGCACCACCGAGGACGGCGCCGAGGAGCCGGTGAAGATCGCCTGCGATTACGTGGTGATGGCCGTGGGCTCCAAGGCCAACGCGTTTGACCTGGATGGCGTGACGGTGCCCGTGACCTGCGTGGGCGACTGCTCGGGTGAGCGCACCGCCGACATCGCGAGCGCCATTCGCACGGCGTATCACGCGGCCAACGAGCTGTAGTTGAACATCGCGGCCAGGCGGGGCGGTAGCACGGATCCGTCTCGCCCGGCTGTGTCCCGTCGGGTGTCAACCGGTGCGGGGCCTGCAAGCGCAGCAGGTCCCGCCCTTTTTGTTTTGCTCCGGTGGACGGCAATGCGCGGTAATCATGAGGAGTGAGGACGTCTACTGTCTTGCAGATCACTCAAAATTATTGAGGGAGGGGTTAATAACTATATCCTCTATACCAAAGGACATAAAGAGATGCCAATTTTGTTGACAAGCGAATGACGATTAGCTGCGAGTCAGCTACCAGCGTAAATAATCGATAAAGAAATGTCGTAATTTGGTGCAAAATGCCCAGATAACGCCGCGTCTATTTTAATTAACTGCTTTGAGCAAACGGTAAAATGCTACTATCTAACTTGCACGTAAGAAAGCAGATTAACGGTTAAGGCTAAGAAGTGGCAGGTATGTCGGA
>DXZR01000010.1 GCA_019419555.1 Collinsella sp. | reverse complement strand
GACTTGCAGCGACGGACCTCAGGACACTCTTACACCACGTCTGCGCGCGCGACCTCCAGAGGCGTCAAACAGCCATAATCCAAAGGTCTCCTCAAACAATTAGCCGGCCAAGAGCGTCCATGACTACCAAAAAGCTGTACGCCAGCATCCAAAGATGTCGAAAAATGTCGACTTTGGATGCTGGTGTACATGTTTGGGTCGTATGGGTTGGGGCCCTGGACGGACAGAGCGTGCGTACTAGAGCAGGTTTTCCTGTACCCATGCGATGATGTCGCTTGACTCGTAGAGCGGCTTGCCGTCGATGAACAAGCAGGGAACCTGGCGTTTTCCGCCGACGGCGATGAGTGTCTGCTCGGCTTCGGTATCGGTCGAGATATTGCGTTCGGGAATGGTCACGCTGCTATCGGCCAAAAAGCGCTTGACCTTTATGCAATACGGGCAGCCGGTCATAACGTAGAGCACGAGCTCGTGATCAGTAGTCATAGGTCTCCAATCGGTTGCGGTTTTGATTGAAATACCCAAAGCCGCCGCGGTCTATGCGCACGTCAACGACGACTCGATGGCCTGGACCAGAAACGCCGTGGCTCCGGTGCCGCAGGGCTTGTCGTAGTAGTCAACAAAGCGCTGGTCGGCAAGATAGCCGTGGGCGAGGCCCAGGTACGCCTCGTCTTGGGGCTCGCATCCCCAGTTGAGAGCAATCCATCGACGGTGCATTGTAACCAGTTTTTGAGCTTCGTTGCTCTCTGGGTCGCCAATGCCCATGGCAATCGAGAGCTGGCCCAAAATGGCGCGTTCAAGTTCCTTCATGTCGTTCCATGTCTGAGGATCCATATCCAGTAACGTTTCGTTTGCTGCATCGATAGCCTCATTGCCATAGCGAGCTCGAGCCTCGGCGCCGTAGCATTCCTCGTTTTCCTGCACGGTGCGCCAGCGCTCCAGTTGCGGCAGGACGGCGCCCATGAGCGAGACGGCTTCGTCAAGCGACATGCCGGTGTTTTGCGCCAGGCGCGGGGCACAGTCCTCGATCATCGCCTCCATGGTGGTGGCGTAGGTGTACTTGCCGTGGTCGTAGCACCACTTGCAGTAATGGTCGGTCGTGGCGCCCGTGGCATCGGTGCCGCAGTCGTCGGGCGTGAGTATCATGCCGCAGCTCTGACAATAGTGCTCGGGCATTTCGAGCAGGTGAGACAGGGGCTCGCCGGTTACGGCGGCAATGAGCTTCATCATGTCGATGCCCGGTGTGACCTCGCCGCGCTCCCAACGGCTGATGGCCTGGCGTGTGACGAAGAGCTTGGCGGCGAGCTGCTCTTGGGTAAGGTGATGGGCGCGGCGGACAGCGATGAGCTTTTCTGCAAAGGCCATAGCGGCTCCTTTCTGCTGGTTGATGGCTTAAGCATACGCGGTGACAGGCGCCCTTCCAAGCAACCGTTGGTTGCACGACGGGGGACCGCGGCGAAGAATTGCGCGTAACGCCCCATGCCCCCATGCCGTACAATGACCGGCATGGAACCTATCGCACACATACATACCGACCTGCCGCAGAAGTTCGGCATCCCGCGCAACAGCTTTTTGGCGCCCCATCTGCAGGGACGCATCGTTTTTGAGCCGGAATTTGCCTCCAATGCAGCGGTTGAGGGTCTGGACTCCTTCTCTCACCTGTGGCTGCTGTGGCGCTTCGAAAACGGAACGCCCGGCGGCACGGTTAAGGACATAGCTACCGATGCCAAGACGCAGGACAGGTCCGGCACCAACGTCAAGTGGTCGAAAACCGTGCGTCCGCCGCGTCTGGGTGGAGCCGAGCGCGTGGGCGTATTTGCCACGCGCAGTCCGTTTCGCCCTAATCCCATCGGTCTTACCTGCGTCAAGCTCGATCGTGTCGAGCTCACCGACGATGGTCCGATCATCCATGTGCTGGGGGCCGACCTGCGCGACGGTACGCCCATCTACGACATTAAGCCCTACATTCCATTTGCCGACTGTCACCCGGATGCGACCGGCGGTTGGATTGAGGATGCTCCGTGGCAAACGCTCGATGTTGAGTTTCCACAAGCGCTGCAGGATATGGTCCCGCCCGCAAAGCTCCCCGGCCTGGTCGAGGTCCTTCGCCAAGATCCGCGCCGTGCGGGCAGTAAGCACGAGCCAAACCGCGTCTATCATCTGGCCTTCGCCGGGCTCGACATATCTTTTTCGGTCGATAAAACCCAGTTAACCGTAGTCGCCGTCAACGACGCGCGAGACTAACCAGCCATTCGCCCGCACCCGTCAAATTAAGCGCCAAACCCCGCGCCAAAACCGCCCACGCTGGTGGACAATAACGCCTACCAAAACAATCAACTTTGCACGGGAGCTTAGCATGAAATACGACTTTAGCTCGCTTATCGACCGCCACGGCATGGACGCCATCGCCGTTGACTCTTGGGGCGAGATCCCCGGTATGGCGCCGAACGCACCCGACGAGGGCTTCGATCGCATTCCCATGTGGGTGGCCGACATGAACTTTGCCACGGTGCCCACGGTCCAGGAACACATCATTCAGCGTGTCCAGCACCCCATGTTTGGCTATTTCAATCCGCGTCCCGAGTACTTCGACCGCATCATCGAATGGCAGAGCCGCCGTAATGGCGTCGAGGGTCTGCGCCCTGAACATATCGGCTACGAAAACGGCGTGCTGGGCGGTGTCGTGTCGACGCTGCGCGCGTATGTCCAGCCAGGCGATGCGGTGCTGGTCCACAGCCCTACCTACATCGGCTTTACCAAGTCCATCGAAGCCGCGGGCTATCGTATTGTCCACAGCCCGCTTAAGCTCGATGACCAGGGCGTGTGGCGCATGGACTTTGAGGACATGGAGCGCAAACTCGCCCAAAACCACATCCATGCCGCGGTGTTCTGCTCGCCGCACAATCCCTGCGGCCGCGTATGGGAGCGCGACGAGATCGAGCGCGCCATGGACATCTATCGCCAGCACGATTGCGTGGTGATCTCGGACGAGATTTGGTCCGATATCATCCTGCCGGGGCACAAGCATATCCCGACGCAGTCGGTGAGCGAGGATGCCCGCATGCGCACGGTTGCCCTCTACGCGCCCAGCAAGACGTTCAACCTGGCGGGTCTGGTCGGCAGCTATCACATCATCTATAACGAGACGCTGCGCGACCGCGTGTGCGCCGTGTCCAACAAGACCCACTACAACGAGATGAACGTCATCTCCATGCATGCGCTTATCGGTGCCTACCAGCAGCAGGGCTACGAGTGGCTCGATGAGCTCAATGAGGTCATCGAGGGCAACGTCGACTACTTCTGCAATTACGTGGACAAGCATTTTGCGGGCGTGTCCTATTCGCGTCCGCAGGGCACGTACATGGTGTTCCTGGACTGCACAGCGTGGTGCCGCGAGCATGGCCGCGATATTCAGTGGCTGCTCGACGAGGGCGCTCGTGTGGGCGTGGGGTATCAGGACGGCCGCCCGTTCCACGGGCCCTGCCACATTCGCGTGAATCTGGCACTGCCCCTTTCGCGGGTAAAGGAGGCGTGTGAGCGCCTGGACCGCTACGTTTTTGGGGTATAGGGGGCGCTCGATTCGAGTGCTGCCCCATGCGCCCACGCCGTCAAAATGCGTGGGCGCATGGGGCGCAGAGGGTAGCGAGCGCGTTTTTCGCATTCGCTACTTTTCATGAATCTGCTTGCCGCAAAGATGCTCAATCGAAATCTCGTAGAGTTGGACGCCCTTGATGTCTTTGGCGATTTCTTCCTCGACTTCTTCGGCAGAAGGGTAGTACTTAAGCGCGAGCTGGCGGACTTTGTCCTCGATAAACGCGGGCGCTTCATCTACCAGGCGACAACGACCAAAGACAACGGTACTCATAACGTAGGGAGCCCAGTCGCCGTCCTTGTACCACTCGTTGCCGTAAACGGTAAAGCAGATCTTGTCATCGCGCTTGAGTGCGTCGACCTTGTGGCCAGCCTTGGCGCCATGGAAATAAATCTTGTCGTGCTCGGCGTCGAAGAAGTAGTTGACGGGAATGGCGTACGGGTAGCCATCGTCGCCGTTGACGGCAAAGACGCCGCGCTTGCAGGTGGCGAGCAACTCGCGCGCTTCCTCGTCGGTGATGGCGCGTTTCTTTCGACGTAAGGGCCTAAACATCGTTGGTTTCCTTTCTGGTCGTGCATGGTGGTTGAGCACAAACTATAGCGAAACGGATCCGTATTTCTTGATGCGGGCGAGCATGTTTTTGAGCTTGTTAAAGTCGAGCGGCTTGGGCAGGTGAGCGTTCATGCCGGCATCGTGTGCCGCCTGGGCATCCTCGGCAAAGGCGTTGGCGGTGAGCGCGATGATGGGGATATCGGCCGCATCGGCCTTCTCGCTCAGACGAATCGCGCGGGTTGCCTCGTAGCCGTCCATGCCCGGCATCATGATGTCCATTAGAATCGCATCGAAGCTACCCGCGGGACGGCCAACGTATAGGTCGACCGTTTCGTTGCCGTCGGCGGTGCGAGTTACGACGATGCCCTCGCTTTCGAGCAGAGCCTGGGCAATCTCGGCATTGAGCTCGTTATCTTCTGCCAAAAGGACGTTCATGCCGGCAAGCGAGCAGCTGTTTGCCTGGCCGTCCGCACGTTCCCTTGCCTGAGGGTTCTTGTCGATATCGAGCGGAATCTGGACGTTGAACGTACTCCCCGCGCCAACCTCACTCGAAATCTCAATCGTGCCGCCCATCAGGTCAATAAGTGACTTGACGATTGGCATGCCCATGCCGGTTCCCTGGAACTTGCTGCGCGCATCGTCACCTTCCTGGGCAAACGGCTCATAGATATGCTTTAAAAACTCGGGAGCCATGCCAATGCCGGTATCCGAAACGCTAAAGCAAAAGAGCGCGCGCCCATCATCGAGTGGCTTGGTCTGTGAGCTAAAGGTGACGGAGCCGCCGCGCTTGTTGTACTTAATGCTGTTGTCTAGCAAGTTGATTATGATCCGTCGGATATGGGTGGGACTGCCGATCATGTATGGCCCCGTAGCGTACGGCAGGCTATTGTCCTGCAATGTGATGCCGTTACCGGACGCGCGGAGCTTGCACAGCACCAGCGCATCGTCACAGAGCTCTTTGAGGTTAAAAGGAGCATGTTCCAGTGTTAGCTTGCGGTCTTCGATTTTGCCCATCTCGAGGATATCGTTGATCAGCGAGAGCAGGTGATTGGCGGCAACACGCGCCTTGGCGCGGCTTTCGCGGGCGACTTGCATATCGCCGTCTTTCAATTCCTCAATTTCGATAAGACCCAGGATGCCGTTGAGCGGCGTGCGGATGTCGTGACTCATGCGCGTGAGGAATGCTGTCTTAGCGGCGTTGGCGGCATCGGCTTTCTGCTGTTCTTTCTGCGCGCGGTGAAGCGACCAGACAAGGATGACGATGCCGGTGAGCAAAATGCAGATGACGACTGCCGAAATGACGATGCGGTTGCGGTAGAGAAGTCGGAACGCATCCGATTCTTGCGCCGAGTACGATGTGGGGGAATAACTGCTTGCAGAGAGCGATTCGCCGGCATTGACGATGCCCTTATTGATAATTCCCAACAGCTCGGGCTTGCCGCGCGAAATTAAACACGATAGTTGCGCCGTGTTGGTGAGTTCCTGCGTTTCGAAATCCTCGATGCCATAGGTGTCGCGGATGGTTTCCAAGCGCGTGCTGGGGACAATGATGCAACTTGCCTCCCCCTTATTGAGGGCTTTGAGCGCCTCGCCGCCATTTGGATATTCGGTTATCGTTGCGTCGGGGAAGAGGCTCTCGAGCTCAAGACGGTTGACGATCGCGCTCTGCGTGCAAGCGATTTTCTTAAGGTCGCGGTTCAGGTTATTGCTGCTGTGAATGGCGGTCAGGGAAACCGTTCCCATCGGGTTTGACTGCACGACCCCTTTCTGTTCGGCAAGCCAGTAGTCGCGAAACAGAGGTAGGGCGACATCGATAGTTCCGTTGGAAAGGGCTTTGACCATTTGCTTGTTATTTGAGATCGCGACTGTTTTAACCGTAATGCCAAACTTGTCGCGCAACGTCGTTGCAAGCGAGGCGAGCGACCCTTCCATCTCGCCGTCGTCATTTTGCGTGCAGTAGGGAAGTTGGTTTTTAAGATAGCCAATCGTGATGGTGTTGCCGTTTGCTTTGAGCCAGGAGGTCTCGGTGCCGGTGAGCGATGATGAGCCGCTGTTTTGGGCCGAGTAGCTCGATTTGACTTCGTCGTTATAGCGCGGGTTGACGCGGGCGATTGCCGTCATGGCGGCATTGATGTCATTCATCAAATCGGGGCGGCTTTTGGGAACGGCAAAATAGTAGTCGCTCGAGCCTACGTAGAACATGGGCGAGGCATCGGGCGACGAAATGGTGTCGTTCATGATGACGGCGTCGACCTCGCCGTCTGCAAGCGCCTCAAAGAGGGCGCCACCGGTGTTGATTTCTTTATAGGTACAGGTGATGCCTTCGTTGGCGAGCCACTGCTGGCCGACGAAGGTTTGCATAGCGCCGGGGTTGTAGCCGATGGTAAGGCCTTGGAGCGCTTGGGGGTCACCCTTGGCCAGGTCGTCGCGATCGGGCCTGGCGTAGATGTAGTAGCGCTCGGTGCCCTCGGGATTCGAGGAAAAGAGCAACTTTTGGGCGCGTTCCTCGGAGTAGGAGATGTTGGGCATCAGGTCGATTTCGCCCGCCTCGAGCTTGTCCATGAGCTCGGTGAAGGTGCCACTGACGTATTCGTATTGCCAGCCGGGCGTGTAGTACGAAAGCGTCTGGAGGTATTCGTAACCCCAGCCCGAGAGGCGTTCGCCCGGCGTGCCTTCCTGGAAACCCCTGTTGCTGACGAGCCAGCCAACGCGGACCGTTTTGACCTGCTGATCAGAGTCGCCGGCATAGACGGGGGCGGGCATGGCGCCGCCCAGCACGGTAAGTGCGGTAAGCACGATGACCAGGGCACGATATATAGTTGAACGAAGGACAGCGGCAGTTCTCACATGCAATCCTAACGAATCGAGACATTACCGCATAAGGATACCAGCTCAGGTGCCCCGTTCGCCCACAGATATAGTCATCGGGGACGTTCTTAAACGACTAGTCATTGGGGACGTTCTTGAATGACTAGTCGTTTAAGAACGTCCCCGATGACTAGTTCCGTTTGCGGGGGAGGCGTGGGACAATATCGAGCAAATGTGAATGATTGTCCGCGGAAGGGGTCGCGATGAAAAAGCTGAGGACACTTGCCGATGTGTTGCATCAGGCTGGCTTTGCCCACATAACGGGCGTGTTTCTTGTCTTTTTCCTGCTCTGCTCAACGGCCGTCTGGCTGTCCGAGCCCACGACCCTCACCTTTGGCGACGGGCTCTGGTTTAGCTTTGAGACCGTGTCGACCATCGGTTTTGGCGATATTCCGGCCGAGACGCCGGTTGCCCGCGCCATCACCGTCATCTTGAGCGTCATCAGCATCTTCTACATCGCCATGCTCACGGGTGTTGCGGTGAGCTACTGCAACACGCTCATCAAGCTGCGCCAAAAGGACACCATGGCACGCTTTATGGACGACTTGGAGCATTTGGAAGAGCTCGACCGCGACGAGCTCGCCGACCTGTCGCGTCGCGTGCGCGAGTACCGTCGCCGGCAACGTTAGGGCTAGCGCATCGCGCAACAAGGGGGATTGCATATGAATATCACGGTGTACCTGGGCGCGAGCGTCGGCAACGATCCGGCGTTTCTGCCTGCGGTGCAGGAGCTCGGCACATGGATTGGCGCTCATGGTCACGCGCTGGTGTACGGCGGATCCAGGTCGGGCCTGATGGGCGCGCTTGCCGATAGCGTGCTCGATGCCGGCGGCCACGTGACGGGTGTGGAGCCGAGCTTTTTTATCGAGGCGGAGTTCCAGCACGACGGCATCGACGACCTTATCGTGACGAGCGATATGGCCGAGCGCAAGGCGAAGATGATCGAGCTTGGTGACGCGTTTATCGCCTTTCCGGGTGGCACGGGTACGCTCGAGGAGATTGCCGAGGTTATGTCTGCCGTGTCGTTGGGGCACCTCAACGCGCCGTGCATCTTGTACAACCTGGACGGTTACTACAATGACCTGAAGGCACTGCTCGAGCATATGATCGACAAGGGCCTATCGAGCCTGCAGCGCCAACAGGGAATTTATTTTGCCGACAACCTGCAAAAGATCGCATCGATCATCGACGGCTAGGCAACGGGCTCGCATGCGCGCGACACCCAATAGTGCCATTTGCAGCGCAGATGGTTGGCGCGTTCAGGCCACGTCCGCTCTACAATAAGACGTATTTCTGTCGACTTTGACTACGGGAGGGCCCGATGGATAAGCTTGCCAAACCTAAAAACCGCGCGCTGTTTTTGGTCAGCGTTGCCGTGACCGGCGCGTTCGCAGGTGCCGCAGTCTGGCTGTTCTTTTTTGCGATGGAGCACGGCATCGACTATCTGTGGACCGAGATCCCGCACATGTTGGGCGCCGCTTCGCCCGAGCTCGCGAGCGGCCCGTTCGGCTTTTTGCCGTATCCGTTTTTCGTCTGCCTGCTGGGCGGTCTGCTCATCGGTCTGTACGAAAAGCTGACCGGCACCAAGACCGACGACCTCAACCAGGTGATGGCCAAGGTCAAGCAAGACGGGCGCTACCCGTACGACAATCTGGGCAAGCTTTCGCTCGCGGCATTGCTGCCGCTGCTGTTTGGCGGAAGTATTGGACCGGAGGCCGGCCTGACCGGCGTTATCGCGGGTCTGTGCAGCTGGGTCGGCGACCGCATGCGCCGCTTTGGCGCCGAGTTTAGGGAGCTCACGTTGTTGGGTACCCAGGCCGCGCTGACGGCGCTCTTTACCGCGCCCGTCTTTGGCTTTGTGGCCCCGCTCGCCGGCAGCGCCGATGGCGATGAGGATTCCACGTCTGACGAGATCACCATTAAGCTCCCCAAGGCGCAGAAGACTGTGGTCTACGGCATCGCGATCGCGGGTGGTTTGGGAACCTATCTGCTGCTCGGCCAACTTATGGGCGGCGGCATGGGCATGCCCAGGTTCGAGGCTGCCGAGGTGGGCAACCTCGAGCTCGCATGGCTTATCCCCCTGTCGCTGATCGGCACGGTCTGCGGTTGGCTGTACTTTGTCTCGGAGCACGCGAGCGAGGCGCTGGCCCATGCCATAGGGGAGCGCCCCGTCGTCAAGGCCATGCTGGCTGGCCTGGCGCTCGCCATCTGCGGAACGGTTCTGCCCTACACCATGTTTGCCGGCGAGACGCAGGCCGATGTCCTCATGGAAACCTACCTGACCATCCCCGCCGGTGTGCTTATCGCGACCGGTCTGGTCAAGGCTATGCTGACTCCCGCCCTCATCAACATGGGTTGGCGCGGAGGCCACTTCTTCCCGGTTATCTTCTCGGGCGTAAGCCTGGGCTACGGCCTTGCCATCCTCACCGGCGCCGATCCGGTCTTTTGCGTTGCCGTCTGCACGGCCTCGACGATGGGCGCCGTCATGCGCCAGCCCGTCATGGTCGTGGGCCTGCTGCTCATGTGCTTCCCGCTCAAGGGCATCGTCTGCATGATCATCGCCGCCGTCATCGCCGCCGGCATTCCGTTGCCCAAGTCACTGCGCAAGTAGCGCGGCTTTATCGCGGCACAATGCTCGGAGGATAAGAAATGATTCTGTACTTTAGCGCGACGGGAAACAGCGAGCATGTGGCGCGCCGTGTTGCAGCGGCAACGGGCGATAAGGTCATGTCGATTGAGCGCTTTGATGCCGAGTCCCTTCGTCTTGCCTTGGCGGGAGGGCCCTGTCAGCTTGGATTTGTTGCCCCGGTGTATGCCTGGGGCTTGCCGACGCCAATGATAGAGTTTTTAAAGACTGCCGACCTGTCGATTGCCGCTGGCGCAAAGGACGGCGGGCGACCTTATACGTTCTATGTCTCGACGTACGGTTCGACGACCGGCCAATCGGCGAAGTTTGCCCGCGATTTGCTGCGCGAGCGTGGGCTCGAGCTGGACGCGGCGATGAGCGTCAAGATGCCCGATACCTGGACGCCTGTTTTCGACCTGTCAGATCCTCAAAAGGTCGAGAGCATCAACAAGGCTGCCGAGGCGCAGATTGATGCCGTGGTCGAAGCGGTACGGGCGCGGCGTACGGGCAACATGATGCGCCATCGCGTGCCCCTGTTTGCATCGTGCGCATATCACGCGTTTGGGCTGCCGCGCATGCAACGGACGAGCAAGTTTGCCGTCGATGCCGATCGCTGCATCGATTGCGGCCTCTGCGCCAAGCGCTGCCCCATGGCGGCAATTGAGATGCGTGACGGGCTTCCCGTCTGGGCAAAGCCGGAGTGCGCCGCCTGTCTCCGTTGCCTGCACTGCTGTCCCAAGTTTGCCATCTCACGCGGTAAACGCACGGCTGCCCACGGTCAGTACAAGCATTCCAAGCCCGGCGTGAGGATGTAACGGCTGCGTGCCTGCTCTCTAAAAGCTCATGGTAAGAAACAAGCCGCGCGAGGCCGTGTGTTTACGGTCTCGCGCGGTTGTTGTTTAGAGCTTCCTCAACACGATTGCGATGGTGTTGAGGTATTCAAGCGCGCCCGCTTCAACGGCGGCGCGGTCGCCCGCTGCGTACTCGTTATCGCAGGCGAGCCAGTCTTCCCATGCCTCGTTGGTGCAGAGCATGGGCTGCATCGAGACGGTCTCGACGCCGGCGGTCGGCTCGATCATGGCGCGCCACCAGGCTATGTCGTGCATGTAGTCGAGCTGCTCAGGCGTCCAAGATTTGAGCAGGCAATCGGGCAGATTGTCGTGGCAGTCGCGGACCATGCCAGGGATGCTCCGGTAGAGCATTCCACCTTGCTTTACGTAGGGGAGCAAGCGCCCGCCCAGATAATGCGGGTCACGCCCATAGTAGTTGTACGAGTCGATGCTCACGACCGCATCAAAAAAGTCATGCTCAAATGGCAGCCCCTGAGAGGCATCCGCTTTAACAGGATGAATGGTGTTGCGGGGAATACCGAGTGAATCGAAGAACGCGCGGTTCTCCTCGGGGTCGCTCCACAGATCGACGGCGTAGGTGTCAAACCCGTATTCGCGGGCAAGCAGGGCGCTGGTGATACCGGTGCCCGACCCAAGGTCGCAGACGCGGGCGCCGCGGGGGATACGTGCGCCGCGAAGCAGCTCTTCGCAGAGCTTGAGGGGATTCGGCCCCATAATTTTAGAGCGTACGAGTGTCGCGTCGAAGCTGGTGGCTTTCGGGAAGGATTGAGATTCCTGGGATTGCATTGTTCTTTCCTATCAGGTGCAAATTGGCAGATGACGGAGGCGGAACGGCGCAACAAACCACGGCCGTTGGACGGCCGTCTTCATGGTTCTATGCGATTGACCGTTCCCTAAAGAACAATGACCAAAAAGACATCCCCTTGGATGATCGAGATTGGGCCAAGGCCCGTGACGTCTCTATTGTAGGACGTTACGGGCTGGCGGGGGATATGCCATTTGTCATGTATTGGCGGACAGTCGATTATGGCCACGGGCGTGCCGAGACTCGCGTTCCCTGCGCCTTACTTCCATATTGCGAGTGCGGCGGTGCCCAAAACGATGAGGGCAAGGCCAATGCCGCTGCGGCGCGAGAGTTTTTCGTTGAAGGTCAGGCGCGCGAACAATACCGAAACAAGGATCGAGAGCTTGTCGATCTGTACCACGACGCTTACCTGCCCGGCGGCAATGGCGTAGTAGTAGAACAGCCATGACGCGCCGGTTGCAATGCCCGATGCTGCGAGAAACGCGAGTTCATGTCGGTCGACGCACGCGACCTGCTCCAGTTTTCCCTTGGCCGCCACAATCGCCCACGCCATGGCGAGTACCACACAGGTGCGGATCGCCGTTGCCAGATTGGACTCGACGCCCTCGATGCCAACCTTGGCAAGGATGGATGTGAGCGCCGCGAAAACGGCGGCGCCGATGGCGTAAACGAGCCAAGTCAGGTCTTGCTTCTGGCCCACGCCGGCTGACTGTCTCTTCTCAATCATCAGGAATGTGCCGAGGGTGATTGCGGCCGTCCCGATAAGCTTTACGGCAAGATTGCTTGTCTCGCCAAAGAGAACAATGGCGGTAAGCGCGGCGAGTACGGTGCTCATCTTGTCGACGGGTACGACTTTGTTGACGTTCCCGATGCTGAGCGCCTTGAAATAACAGATCCACGAGGCGCCGGTGGCAAGTCCCGAGAGAACGAGGAACAGCCAGGACTTGGGCGCGATGCTGCCAATGGTTCCGACGGATCCGGAAACACCTGCCATTGCCCAGGCAAATATGAGCACCATGCAGGTGCGGATGGCAGTCGCGATGTCGGAGTCGGTATGTTTGATGCCACATTTGGCCAAAATAGATGTGATGCCGGCAAAGAATGCCGATGCAAACGCTGCAACAACCCACGACACGGGTGCGGTGCCTCCTCAAGAACGACTACGCCAGGTCTACGGTGCTCGTCCGATGATACCGCTTGCGGCTACAAGTCGCGTGCTCGATAGATCTTGGTGCTGACGGTGCAGCTGATTGCAAATAGCACGAACGCCAGGACGGCAATGCCGGCGCACAGACATCCGATGACGGCGGGGTCGGGATTTGCTCCGGCAAATGACATAAGCCAGATGCTAATGGGGTTGGAGGAGCTCAGTATTGCCATAGTGCCGCAGCCAAGTAGGGCAAACAGGCCGACGGATAGGCGCAGTGCCTCCATGTGTCCAAATCGGAAAAATATCGGCTGTGCCAAAAACACCATCATGAGGGAGATGAGCATCGACGTCGCCGAGGCGGTTGCGATTTCAAAGATCGTCTGGCCTGTCGAAGGGATGCCCATGTGGTCGAAGAACGGAAGGGCGAGGATGTTCAGGAGCGTAGCCGCGCATGCCATGACGGCCGAGGAGGCAATAATGCACAGGTAGCGTGCGCAGACGATGTCTTTGCGCGAGAACGGCAACGTTGCTCGATAGCGCTCCCAACCGTTTTGGTTATCGTAGCCAGCCAGCGAGTTCATGATTATGATGGGCGACATGGCGCTGACTGCACAGGTGCCGGCGCTCATGCCGGAGTCACCATCCGTCGCGTTGGCAAGGGTCAGCACGACGAATATGAACAGGCCGACGCCGGCGATGCTCGGGAGAAACGAGCGCATGATGGCGGTCTCGGACATAAAGGCGCGTTTCATTTGGATGCCCCTTTCAGCGTGAGGCGCAGATAGTCATCGATGGAAATCCGATCACAGGGAATCGCGGGAAAGGCCTCGAGCGTTTCGCGGCGATTGGGGACGAGTACGTCAACGCTGTAGGCGTGACGGGTGGCGCGGGCGCCTTCGACGTAAGCCATAAGCTCGGCAGCTTGCGCCTGGGAACAGTGAGCAATGCCGGCGCGATCGGTAATGTCCTCGCGCGGCAGGTCGAACACAATCGAGCCACTATCGATGCAGGCGACACGGTCGGCGGCGCGTTCAAGATCGGATGTAATGTGGCTCGAGAACAATACGCCGTGCTGTCCGTCGGCAACAAAGGCGAGCAGCTCGTCGAGCAGCTCCTCACGTGCCATGGGATCGAGACCTGCCGTGGCTTCATCCAGGATGAGCAGCTCGGCCTTGTGGCTGAGCGTACACGCGAGCTGCAGCTTCATACCCATGCCGCGGGAGAGGTCTTTGACCTTTGCCTTGGGGTCCAGGCCAAACCGGTTGATGTGGCCAGCAAACGTTTCATGACTCCACGTGGGGTATGCCGGGCTTACGAGTGCCTCGACCTCGGCCACTTTGAGCGTGGAAGGGAAGGGGCACGTGTCCAGTACGAGACCGATGCGGGAGCGCATGCGGCGTTGTTGTTCATCGGACGCATTGGCATTGCAGCGCTGCCCAAACAGGTACACCTCGCCGGCATCGAGCTTTATGAGTCCGAGTGCGGCGCGGATGGTCGTTGTTTTACCGGCGCCGTTTGCGCCCACAAAGCCGACAATCTGACCGGGTTCTACGGTGAGTGTGACATCGCGCAGCGAAAAGCGATCACTTACGCGGCGTGAGACACCTTTGAGTTCTAGCAAGTTTTGCATGGTATAGCCTTTCTTGCAGATGGCTACTGCATGGTTTCGGGGGCTACCAGGTCGAGCATCTCGTGCAACTTATCGCGCGTGACGCCCAGGGCTTCTGCCTGTGTCGCTGCCTGTGCAAGCAGCTCTTCGACATGGCAGAGCTGGTTTTCGCGCAAGAGCTCTTGGTTGCCCTTGGCGACAAAGCAGCCTTTGCCTTGCACGGTGCAGATAAAGCCGAGCTGCTCTAGGTCGGCGTAGGCGCGCTTGGTGGAGATGACGCTCACGCCGAGGTCGCTTGCGAGTGCGCGGATGCTGGGGAGTTTGGCTCCCGCGGCGAGCACGCCCGAAAGGATTTGAGCCTTGACCTGCGAGGATATCTGCTCGTAGATAGGCTTGTCGCTCGAATTGGATAGGATAATGTCCACAGCGGCTCCTTAGCTGATGGGCTACACGTGTATATAACCGGTAAGCACAGTATATATACACTATGCACAGTTACGCAAGAGGAAAATCGGAATGATTGGCCACCGTTTGTCTAAATCTGTAACAACAAGCCCCGAATATCCCAGCTAGTTGTTACAGATTAAGATGCTGTTTGTCCGCCGGTCCTTTTGTCTCGATTTGTAACATCTGGAGCGGTTTTGGGCGGCTAGATGTTACAGTTCGAGATTTTGCCGGCAGGCCCATCCGTTTGTCTCGATCTGTAACAGGTAGAGGTTCAAAAACCGCTCCAGATGTTACAGATCGAGACAAACTGCTGCGGAGCGCCGCCGCCGACCGGCAGTCAAAGCCTCGACTGATGAATTTGTCCTGATAGGCGCCCTAGAGCGGGATTTCGCGGCTACAATAGTGCGGTTACAACGACGTAATGCACTCAATGCAAGAAAGGATCCGCATGGCAAGCCTGTCGGATGAAATCTCGTCGCGCCGCACATTCGCGATCATCAGCCACCCGGACGCCGGTAAGACCACACTTACCGAGAAGCTGCTGCTCTATACCGGCAGCATCCAGACTGCCGGCTCGGTCAAGGGCAAGAGCTCGGCCAAGCATGCCGTCTCGGACTGGATGGACATCGAGAAGGAGCGCGGTATTTCCGTTACTTCCTCGGTGCTGCAGTTCACCTACAACGGCGCCTGCGTCAACATCCTCGATACCCCCGGCCACCAGGACTTCTCGGAGGATACCTACCGTACCCTTATGGCCGCCGACGCTGCTGTTATGGTCATCGACGGCGCCAAGGGCGTCGAGGCCCAGACCAAAAAGCTCTTTAAGGTCTGTACGCTGCGCCACATTCCCATCTTCACCTTTGTGAACAAGCTCGACCACGAGGCTCGCGATCCGTTTGAGCTCATGGAAGAGATCGAGAACGTCCTGGGCATCAATACGTATCCCATGAACTGGCCGATCGGCAGCGGCCGCAACTTCCGCGGCGTGTTCGATCGTCAGACCCGTCGCGTCATTGCCTTCGAGGGCGACGGCCACGCCAACGCCACCAAGAAGGTCGCCGAGGTCGAGGCCGAACTGGGCGATCCTTCCATGGACGAGCTCATCGGGGAAGAAAACCATAAGAACCTGATGGACGATATCGAGCTGCTCGATGGTGCCGGCGACGAGCTCGATTTGGATGCCGTGGCCTGCGGCAAGCTGAGCCCGGCGTTCTTTGGCTCGGCGCTTACCAACTTTGGCGTGGAGCCTTTCCTGAAGGAGTTCCTGCGTCTGGCCCCGACGCCGCGCGCCTATACCGATACGCTCACCAGCGAACCGGTCGATCCCTGCCGCGACGACTTTAGCGGCTTTGTGTTTAAGATCCAGGCCAACATGGACAAGAACCACCGCGACCGCATCGCCTTTGTGCGCATTTGCTCGGGTAAGTTCGAGCGCGGCATGGATGCCTTTCACGTGCAGGGCAACCGCAAGCTTAAGCTCGCCACGGGCACGTCGATGATGGCCGACGATCGCGCCATCGTGGACGAGGCGTACGCGGGCGATATCGTGGGCCTGTTCGACCCGGGTATCTTTAGCATCGGCGACACCGTGTGCTCCGGCAAGCGCCACGTGCAGTATCCGCAGATCCCGACGTTCGCCCCCGAGATGTTCGCTCGCATTACGCAGGTCGACACGCTCAAGCGCAAGCAGTTCGTCAAGGGTATGGAGGAGCTTGCCCAGGAGGGCGCCATCCAGATCTTCCGCGAACTGGGTGCCGGCATGGAGAGCGTCATCGTGGGCGTGGTCGGCGTGCTGCAGTTTGAGGTACTCGAGCGCCGCCTCAAGGCTGAGTACCGTGTTGAGGTTCGTCGCCAGCCGCTGCCCTATACGGACATCCGCTGGATCCAGAACGACCCCGACACTATCGATATCCCGGGCCTTTCGCTCACGCGCGACACGCTGCGTGTCGAGGACATGCGCGGCGGTAAGCTGCTGCTGTTCACGAGCCCGTGGAACGTGGATTGGGCAACCGACCACAACCCCGACCTGATACTGTCGGAGTTTGGCAACGTAGCCTTTTAACGCATTGGCGCGGTGGTCCTGTGGGGCTGCCGCGCCGTTTGTTTGCCTTATGCCGCGCGAGCGGCTATCATACCCACCGTCGTCTCAAGACCGGGGCGTCCGAGCAGTTCGGGTCCGATATCCTGCTCGTTAAACCTAAAACCAAAGGAGTACATAATGATCAAGAAGGTCATGGAGGACTACAAGGTCCTGTTGCGCAGCATTCCCGCGGCAACGGTTTCGCTGTTTTTCGTGAGTGTCATCATGATGAACCTGCTGGCCAACAAAGAGCTCATCAGCCTGCCGTATCTGGCACTCGATTGCGGCTTTGTGGTGAGCTGGGTCTCGTTTTTGTGCCAGGACATGATCTGCAAGCGCTTTGGCGCCAAGGCATCCATCAAAATCTCTATCCTTGCGCTGCTGGTCAACCTGGCCGTGAGCTTGTGCTTTTGGGCATGCTCGCTAACGCCCGGCATGTGGGGCGCTTACTACGACACGGGCATGATCGAGGTCAACACCGCCCTTAACGCCACCATCGGCGGCACCTGGTACGTGGTGCTGGGCTCTTCGCTTGCCATGCTCGTTTCTGCCGTGGTTAACTCCACGCTCAACCAGTCGCTCGGCCGTATGCTCAAGAAGAATAACTTTGCGAGCTTTGCCTTCCGTTCCTATGTGTCCACGGGTGTTGGCCAGTTTATTGACAACCTGGTCTTTGCCATCGTGGTGAGCCACACGTTCTTTGGTTGGACCTGGGTGCAGGTCCTCATGTGCTCGCTGACCGGCGCTGTTGCCGAGCTGCTGTGCGAGGTCTTCCTGAGCCCCGTGGGCTACAAGGTCGTGCGCGGCTGGGAGCGCGAGAATGTGGGTTCCGAGTACCTCGAGCGCCACGCAACCGCCTAAGGAGCAAGTATGCGGGTTTTGATCACGGGCGCTTCGGGCGGTATCGGAGCCGCATGCGTGCAGCGCTTTTTGGACGAGGGCCACGAGGTCGTGGGCTTTGATCTGCTGCCGGCAGCGATCGAGCACGAGCGCTACCGCCATCTGATCGTTGATGTTCGCGAGCCGGACTCGTTTCCAGGCGACCTTGAGCCTCAGGTGATCGTGAATGTTGCCGGTACGCAGGATTCGGCCGACGACATCGCCGCCAACCTGTATGGCACCATCAACGTGACCGAGCGCTACGCCTTTGCGGGGGAGGGGCTTGCCGCCAAGCCAGCGCCGGCTATCAAATCCGTGGTCAACGTGGGGTCGGCGAGCGGGCATACGGGATCGGAGTTTCCCGCCTATGCCGCCAGCAAGGGCGGCGTTATCGCCTACACCAAGAACCTTGCAAACCGTCTGGCGCCGCAGGCCATCGCCAACAGTGTGGACCCGGGTGGCGTCATCACGCCGCTCAACCGTTGCGTGATGGAAGACGAACACCTGTGGAACCAGATTATGGAGCTCACGCCGCTTAAACGCTGGGCTACCGCCCAAGAGATTGCCGAGTGGATTTACTTTGTGGGCGTGACCAACCGGTTTATGACCGGACAGAGTCTGTTGATCGATGGCGGCGAGGCCGGCCGCACACAATTTATTTGGCCCGAATAGGAAACGCGCCCGGTGGAAAGTGAACTGCCTCCCATTTCTTGGACATGAGAAATGGGAGGCTTTTTATGCGAGTCGACTTGAGGGTGAAGCACGACATCGAGGCCAGGAAGGCGGCGATCGGGCTCTTCGAGCGAGGCCACGGCTCCGAGTCGGCGGCGAAGGCGCTGTCGGTCCCGCGCGACACCGTGAGACAATGGCTCTACGTATACCGGTCGTTCGGAAGCGAGGTGCTGCTATCCATGGACGGCAAGCAGACCAGGTACACATACGAGCAGAAGGTCACCGCCGCCTCGGCCGTGGTCGACGGCGGCATGACGAAGGCCGAGGCGATGACGGCGTTCGGCATAATGTCGATGTCGCCGCTCAAGAGATGGTGCGCGCTCTACCGCGAGGGCGGCGCGGAGGCCCTGCGCCCGAGGCCCAAGGGCCAGCCGAGCGGTTCCAAGACGAGGCCGCGGACCCGCGAGGAGGAGCTCGAGGAGCGCTGCCGAAGGCTCGAGACCGAGGTGGCCTACCTAAAAAAATTGCGTGCCCTGGTCGAGAGGGACGGGCTCTGACCAGGGCGAAGGTCGAGGCCGTGAGCGCCCTGCGCGAAGAGGGGCACGGGCTGGGGCGCCTGCTGGAGTGCGCCGGCATGGCCCGGTCCAGCTACTACTACGCGCTGTCGCACCCGAAGGCTCCCACCAGGCCCGAGCTCTGGGAGGCCGCCGCCGAGATATTCTCGCGCACCGCCAACGGGTGCGGCCACAGGCAGATCGCCATGTGCCTGCGCGCCGAGCAGGGCGTGCGCATAGCCGACAAGACGACGCTGAAGATGATGCGCGAGATGGGCATCAGCTGCGGGATCCGCCGCGAGACCGACTACCACAGGTACAACTCGTACAGGGGCAAGGTCGGAAAGACCTTCGAGAACGTCATCGGCAGGGACTTCGCCGCCGGCGGGCCGTGGGAGAAGATGGGCACCGACGTCACCGAGTTCAAGCAGCCCTGGGGCAAGGCCTACTTCGCGCCGGTCTACGACTTCGGCAGCAAGGAGATCGTCGCCTGGTCCACGTCGCTGCATCCCAACATGGCCCAGCAGCACGAGCTGCTCGACCAGCTCGTGTCCAAGATGCCCGAGGGCTCCAGGCCGGTCCTGCACTCGGACATGGGCTGGCAGTACCAGCAGGCCGGGTGGTGCAAGCGGCTGGAGGAGGCCGGCGTGGTGCAGAGCATGTCCCGGAAGGGCAACTGCATCGACAACGGCGCGACGGAGCAGGTGTTCGGCCACATCAAGGACGAGTTCTTCCGCGGAAGGACGTGGCCGGACTTCGAGTCCTTCAAGGCGGACCTCGACGACTTCGTGGTCCATTGGAACACGAGGAGGCGCCAGGTTAAACTGAAGGGACTGACCCCGGAGGAGTTCCGGAGACAGTCCCTTGCGGCGTAGTTCTTATTTAAGCCGTCCAAGTTTTGGGGTGCAGTTCAAAGCCGTCGGGCGCGTTTTTGATGTATCGATTTTTAGCCGAGGCAAGTCCAGTTGACGGGGGTCGAGCCGTGTTGTTCGAGTAGCCGATTGGCTGCCGAGAAGGGACGCGATCCCATAAAAGCAGGGAGTTCTGCCGTGGCGCGGTTGGCCGAAAGCGGCGAGGGGTGCGTGGAGGCCAGACAGAACTTGTCGGTTGCCTTGCCCGCGCCGATCGCGGCGAGCTTACCTTCGACCATCTGCTGAGCAAAGCGGCCCCATGCCAAAAAGACTACCGGCTGGGGCAGCTGACAACAGCGTTCGATAACGTAGTCGGTGAGCGTGCTCCAGCCCAGTTTGGCGTGCGAGTTCGCGGCATGCTCGCGCACGGTGAGCGTAGTGTTGAGGAGCAGGACGCCCTGTTGTGCCCATGGGGTTAGGTCTCCCGTGGCGGGAATGGGGCAACCCAGATCGGCTTTGAGTTCCTTATAAATGTTGCGCAGGCTCGGCGGCAACTTGGTTTGCGTCGTGGGGACCGAAAACGACAGCCCCATGGCCTGGTTGGGTCCGTGATAAGGATCTTGACCCAAGATGACAACCTTGACCTGGTCGGCCGGCGTGTAGGCGAGGGCATTGAGGATGTCGTCTTGTGCCGGGTAGATGGTTTGCTCGGCACGCAAAAGGGCGATGCGCTCGAGCAGCTGGTTCGTAGTGTCACGTACCGGCTGCGGTGCATCGCCCAACCAAGTTGCTATGTTGCGGTTGCGAGTTGCGGTGTCCATGGGGCTCCTTTATGGCAGATGCTCTGTTGGTATCTATTGTAAAGGCGCACCGGATACCTTTATGCCGCGGCTGTATGAGAAGTGGGGTCTACGAGACGTGCTCGGGCGCTCCTGCCATGCGAGCGTGTCCGTGTGCGCGAAGGCGCGGAAGTTCAACGGTTGCCACCATGACGCCGGTGAGGATGAGAGCGGCGCCAAAGAAGGCGATGGGGCTCAGGACCTCGCCGACCAGGAAGAACGAGAAGACGGCGGAGCAGACTGGCTCGAGCGAGAAGGCGAAGCCGGTGGTCTCGGCGGGCACGTGGGGCTGCACGAGCGTCTGGGTAATAAAGCCGTAGGCAGAGCAGATGAGTGCGAGCGCGACGACAACGACGATTTCGCTCGGCGTGCTGGGAAGCGTGAAACCGCCAAAGACGCATGCGGCAATGCCCGAGAACAGGCCGCCAAAGCCCAGCTGCCAAACGCCCAGGGACAGCGGATCGACTTCTTCGACAAAGCGCTTCGCCACAATGATATGGCCGGCATAGACAAAGGCGGAGAGCAGCATGATGAGCGCGCCCGGGTTCAGGCTGGTGAAGTCGGCGCCCGAGAGCAGCAACATACCGCAGGTGACGATGGCGGTGCCGACGAGCACTTTGCGTTCGGGGGCACGGCGCAGCAGGGCGGCGTTGGCAAACGGCACGATCACGACCGTCAGGCTCTGCAAAAAGCCGGCAGTGGAGGCAGAAGTGAGGCTAGAGCCCAAGCACATGCAGGTGAGCTCGGTTGACATAATGGCGCCGATGATGGCGGCGCGGACCATAAGGTCGCGGTTGATGCGGAAAGCGCGCTTGTGGAAGAGCAAAAGGCAGGCCACAAAGGCGATGATGCAGCGCAGCGCAACGATGCTCGTGGCGTTCATGCTGTCCATGCCGATCTTCATGAGGGGGTACGAAAAGCCCCATGCGACGGGAACGGAAAATGAGAGCGCGATTGCTTTTTTGCGATCCATGGGACTCCTTTTGTTACAGAACGGTTTCGCAAAAAGGATTCTGCTCCCAGATGTGGATGTAGTAAAGCGAATGTATCTTCAGTATGATTAAGAAATACTAATGTTGGCAGAAAAAGCCCTGGCAAAACGTTTTACAGCTACATCGATGTGGAGGCACGATGGCATCGCGGTATCAGATTGTATGTATGGTGGTCGATTGCGGCAGTCTTAAGGGCGCGGCGGACGAGCTGGGCTATACGCAAAGTGCGGTGAGCCAGGCCGTCAAGGCACTCGAGCGCGAGCTGGGCACCACGATTATCGAGCGCGGAAAGCAGGGCGTTTCGCTTACGCGCGACGGTAAGCAATATCTGCCGTACCTGCGCCAGATCGTGACCGCCGAGGTCGAGCTCGAGGGCAAGCGCCAGGAACTGCTGGGGCTTTCGTCGACCGATATTCGCATTGCAACGTTTACCAACGTGAGTCGAACCGTGTTGCCGCGCGTGATCCGCGACTTTGGGGCGCTGCACCCGGGCGTACGCTTTACCCTCAAGCAGGGCGATTACACGCGCAACGCCCAGTGGGTGCACGATGGCGTGGTTGACTTTTGCTTTACGGCGCGTGGGTTTACCGCAGGGCTCGAGAAGCGCGTGGTCTATCACGACGAACTGGTGGCGCTGTTACCGACTGCGCACCCGCTGACAGCAAAGGAAAAGGTGACGCTTGCCGACCTAGCGTCCGAGCCGTTTGTGCTGCTGGATGAGGGCGAACAGAGCCTGGTGCTCGATGCATTTGCGGCGCATGGCTTGTCGCCGCACGTGACGAGCGAGGTCACCGACGACTACACCATCATGGCGATGGTGGAGGAGGGTCTAGGCGTGAGCATGCTCTACCGTCGTACTGTGGAGGGCATGCGAGCCGATATTCGCGTGCGGCCCATCGTGCACGCTCCCTCGCGTGACGTAGTGGCAGCCTGGCGCAGCTGGGATACCATGCCCATCGCCACGAGGCGCTTTATCGACTATATGAGCTCGCATATTGTCAATTAATGACTGGCGTGGCTTTGAGTGCGGTGTTTAGCGGGCTGTCGCTTTGGCTTGGGTGGCGCGATAGGTGCGTGCCGGGTGGCAAAGTAGTACCGCCACGACCATAAAGAACGCCGTGGTGCCCAGGCTGATGGGGTAGACCATCATGATGTTCGCAAAGGTGCGGAAGTGCGGGAACACGCAGAACACCCAATAGAAGCGGATGCCGCAGACGCAGATCATGGTGATGAGGGCGGGCGTGAGCGAGATACCAAAGCCGCGCAGGTAGCCGGACATGTTTTCGTAGAACATGCTAAAGGCGTACGCCGGGAAGATCGAACACACGCGGATATAGCCGATCGAGACGATGTTGGGATCGCTGTTGAACAGCGACAAGATCTCGCGTCCCAGGCCGACAATAACGATGATCGTGGTGAGTGCAACGATACCGCCTTCGACCAGGCAGACCTTGAGCGTTTTGGTGCAGCGGTCGATCTGGCGGGCACCGTGGTTTTGTCCCACAAAGGTGGTGCAAGCCTGGCTAAAGCTGTTGAGCAGGTTGTAGCATACGTACTCCAAGCTCATAGCGGCGCTCGATGCCGCCATGACCTCGGTGCCCAGGCTGTTGATAGCAGACTGGATGATGATGTTGGCGACGGCAAAGACGGCGCTCTGGATGCCGGCGGGCAGGCCGATCTTGACGATGCGCTTGAGGGCGACGGGGTCGATAGCCAGGTCGCGCGGGGTGACGCGGACGACGGAGTCGGTCTTGAGCAGACGGATAAAGAGCGTGGCGGCGCTGACAGTGTAGGCGATAGCGGTGGCGATGGCGACGCCCGCGACGCCCCAGTGGAGTACGGGGACAAAGATGAGATCCAGGCCAATGTTGAGGACGGTGGACACGGCAAGTGCCTGCAGCGGCATGCGGGTGATGCCGACGGAGCGGAAGATCGCGGCCTCAAAGTTGTAGAGCAAGATCGAGGGCATGCTGAGCAAAAAGACGCGCAGGTAGAGCGAAGCGAGCGGCATGGTTTCGGCGGGAACATTGAGCGCGGCGAGCATGGGCTCGGCAAAGATCTCGCCCAGCGCAATGACGACAAAGCCCACGAGCGCCATTAAAATCGAGGTATGGACGGCGCGTTTGACCATGTTCTGATCGTTGCGGCCGATAGCGTTGGCGATGACCACGTTGGAGCCAAGCGACATGCCAATAAACAAGTTGAGCATAAGACTGGTAAGCGGAACATTGGAGCCGACCGCCGCCATGGCGAGGGTTCCCTGGTCACCCGAGAAGTTACCGATAATGACCGTGGCGATGAGGTTCGACAGCTGCTCCAAGATGCTCGTGGCGGCCACGGGGAAGGCGAACAGGGGGACATTGCGCCACAGCGATCCGGTGGTCATGTCAATGTGCTTAGATACGGTGTCAGCCATACGCTCTCAATCTCTAACATGCTCTTTTGTGCTTATTTGCGCAGACGATGATACTCCTAATGCAACCAGTCGGCACTTGGGGACGTTCCTTTTCTGTCGGCAGCTGGGGACACTCCTTATCTCTTCTAACTAGTCATTCAAGAACGTCCCCAATGACTAGGTGGGGAAGGCGTGAGACAATGGTGGGCGTTGTGTTGTTCGCGCTAAGGAGTTGCCATGTTGTTGTGTCCCGTTTGCCATGAACCGTTGGTGGACGATGAGCGTGGGGCCGCATGTGCGGGCGGACACCGGTTTGACCGTGCGCGCGAGGGTTATCTATATCTACTGCGCTCGTCCAAGAGCGGCGACTCCATGGGCGATCCCAAGTCGCAGGCACGCAGCCGTCGTGACTTTCTAAACCGTGGCTACTATGCGCCGTTGCGCGATGCAATGGTCGAGCTGGTGCGTGAGCGGGCGGCTGGGTGCGCTGCGTCTACGAACGGCCCCATGACGTTGCTCGATATTTGCTGCGGCGAGGGCTACTACACCAGCGCCATGGGCGCGGTGCCGGGTGTGGATGCTTACGGTTTCGACCTGGGCAAAGAGATGGTACGCCTTGCCGCCAAGCGCGGCGATGCGACCTATTTCGTGGCCAACATGAAGGACGTCCCCGTGGCCGATGGCGCCTTCGATATGGTGACCGAGCTCTTTGCCCCCTTTAACGAGCGCGAGTTTGCCCGCGTGCTGGCACCCGAGGGCTCGCTCTACACCGTGGTGCCGGGTGCCCGTCATCTCTTTGGGCTCAAGGAGGTGCTCTACGACACGCCGTACCTTAACGATGAGAAGCTGCCGAAGACCACCGAGCTCGAGTTGGTCGGAACGCAGCGGGTGTCTGCGAATATTACGCTCCAGACCCAGGCCGATATCGAGGCGGTGTTCCAGATGACGCCGTACTACTACCGCACGCGCCCTGCCGACAAAGAGCGCCTGGCAAACCTGGAAACGCTCCAGACCGATATCGACTTCATCATCGCCGAGTACCGCCACAGCTAACAACCTGCCAAAAAGGGACAGGTTTATTTTGGTAGGTTTTATCTGGGCAAACGTAAAGGGCCGACCGCGGAGATGCGCGATCGGCCCTTTTTAGTTGCCTGGCTGCAGGGGTTATGAGAAGCGAGCGCTTATAGGCGGTCCTTGTTCTCGGCCTTAACGGCGTGTGCCTGCTGAACAAAGAACAGGTCGTACACCACGATGACAAAGGCGCCAAAGTTGATGGCGTCGCCGCCAAACGCGGGAAGCGTGAGCACCGCTTGGGCAAGCGTGGCGACCGCGGCAACAATACCGAGCTTAAACGCGCCGTCCACCTGCGAAGGCTTGTTGGCGCCCTTGATACCGGCGACGCCTGCGGCAAGGTCGACGAGACCCTTGGCGATAAGCACGACCGCTGCGAGTGTGGCGTACGAACCGTACGTGGAATCGAGACCGCCCGTGGCAATACCGACGCCGGCGGTGACGAGGCTGGCGATGCCCAAAACAAAGTAGATGAGAGCAAGGATTTTGAGAGTCTTGCGAGTGAAGCTCATGGCTGGTCCTTTCGATACGAGTACGCCAACTTGGCGCACCCAATGTACTGCACATATGGTGAAGCACATTGTAGTTCAACGCGGCGATGCATGCGTTTGAAAGCGCATTGAGCCCGCGCAGCCAAGCCCAACCTTTCAAAAAGGAAGGCTGGGCGTAAGTCAAATCGATGGCAGCGTATGCGCGGCGCTGCGATGATGGGTCCATGGTAAGAGCTGGTCTCAAGGAGGAGCCATGATGTACGGAGCAGGGCAAGTGCATGAGCCGCGGTCGTTGGGAAGGCGCATGAGTGATTCTGCGATCGCTGCCGTGTGCACGGGATTGATGACGGTGCTTTGCATTGGGATGCTGTGGGCCATGTCGCATGTGGGACAATAGCGAACGGTTGGGTGCTGACATAAACGGTGCCCCGCGTATTCGTTTTGCTTGTTAAGGAGTGTCCATGGGCGTCGTCGATCCCTTATCTGTTGCTCGGGCCGCGGGGCTTGAGCTGATCGGGAAGCCCGAGGGCCTCACGCTCACCGACGGCACGATGGAGCTGCGCGCGGATTTTGGCCGCATGCTGCCGCGACTCAAGCAGGGCCGTCTGCAGCAAGAGCTGTTGGTAAAGGCCGCGCGCACAAAAGGCATCGAGAGCCCATGGGCGATTGACGCCACGGCAGGCTTTGGCGAGGATTCGCTGCTGCTGGCGGCTGCGGGTTTTGCCGTCGATCTGTATGAGCAGGATTGCGTGATCGCGGCGCTCCTCAAGGATGCCTTGGATCGCGCGGCAGATGATCCGGCGCTTGCGACAGCCGTGGCGCGCATGCGCTTACATGCGGGCGAGGACAGCATTGCCGGCCTTCGCCATACAGCTGAGCTGATCGGGCAGGGCGAGCTCACCGTTCCTGACGTGGTGTATCTGGACCCCATGTTTCCCGGACGCACCAAGAGCGCGGCGGTTAAAAAGAAGTTCCAACTCTTGCATCATCTGGAACAGCCGTGCGCCGATGAGGAGACGTTGGTCGAAGCTGCGCTTGCGGTGCACCCGCGCAAGGTCGTTATCAAGCGACCGGTGAAGGGGCCACTGCTTGCCGGCGTTAAGCCGAGCTATCAACTTGCGGGCAAGGCCGTTCGTTACGATGTTTTGGTGCCGCCGCGCCCGTAGCTTGCGTGCGATGGCTGGCGCTCCGTCAATGCCGTGCCGATGCGGCGCCTATTTCCAAGGGTGCGACGTCAGGTGCCATCCGCCGCAGTATTCGCATTTGTAGCAGGCCAAACCGCGCCGCCCGCGGTTTTCGCAGTCGGCCATAACGGCCTCGGCCTCGGCGCGCGTGTCGTAACGGTTTTTGCGCTCGCACGACTTGTAGCGCCAGGCCTCATCGCGCTCGGCGTCCAGGGCGTCGCGGCGCTCGTCCTCGCGTGCAAACAGGTCGCTCATATCGCCGCCGGTGGCAGTGCTCAAAAACTCGCTTTTTGCTTTTGACCAGGCGGCTCGCTTTTTGCTCCCCATCTGCATCGCGCCCCTCTCCAAACGTTGGTATCATTGCTCAATCAAAGTGATACCAATAAACGTGAGGTCGCCGCGTGATGATCAGAAAAACCCTCGATACCGACATTCCCGCTGTCATGGCTATCTATGACGCGGCCCGCGCCTTTATGCGCGCGCATGGCAACGCCACACAGTGGCCCGAGGGCACGCCTTCTGCCGAGCAACTGGCTGCCGATATCGCCGCCGGTGGCAGCTATGTGTGCGAAGTCGATGGCCGCGTGGTGGCGACGTTTGCCTTTTTGCCCGGCCCGGACGAGTGCTATGACGTAATTGAGGATGGTCAATGGCGCAGCGACACTCCGTACGCCGTGCTGCACCGTGTGGCGTCCGATGGCACCGTGCACGGTATCGCGGCTGCGATGTTTGCCTTTGCCAAGGAGCGTGCCGATCACCTGCGCATCGACACGCATCAGGACAACCTGCCCATGCAGGGAGCCATCGCCAAGGCCGGGTTTAAGCGCGCCGGTATCGTATATGTGTCGGACGGTACGCCGCGCGTCGCGTTTGATTGGCTGCGCGAGGCATAAAGGCCGAGTCACATACCAGCGTTTCACCGAAATGAAAATGGCCCCGAGTGGGGCCATTTTTGGTAAAACGCGTTGTTGTGGGGCTCGCGTTGCTACCGTCCCAGATGACCCCGGGCAGACAAAAAAGGGAGGTGCCGGCTTTCGCAAGGCGCGAACCTACGAAAATCGCCGCGCGGCAACGCGGGGCGATGAGCTCGGTCGGGGGATAGGGCCCGCTTCGCCCGCCGGCCCGTAAATTGTATCATCCAGTGTGGAACGAGGATGCCCGTTGCCGCGTGCGATGGGCTTGCAATAAGAGGAGAGCCATGTCGAAGCAAGCGGTCGTTGGAATTGTGGCGCATGTCGATGCCGGCAAGACCACGCTGGCCGAGGCCATGCTGTTCAACGCGGGTCGCATTCGCAAGCGCGGCCGCGTGGACGATGGTGATTCGCATCTGGACACTGACGCGATCGAGCGCGAGCGTGGCATCACGATTTTCTCGTCGCAGGCCGTACTCGACCATGGCGATACCCACGTCATGCTCGTGGATGCACCGGGGCATGTCGATTTTTCGGCCGAGGCGGAGCGCACATTGCGCGCGCTGGACTACGCGATTTTAGTTGTGGGCGCCAACGACGGCGTGCAGGGGCACACCGAAACCCTGTGGCGCCTGCTTGCACGCTATGACATCCCGACGTTCATCTATATCAACAAAATCGATTTGGAGAATCCCGGCCGCGATGTTTTGCTGGCACAACTTGGGCAACGTCTTTCCGAGGGCTGCCTGGATGCCAGCGAACTGCTGGCGGGCGGCTCCGTTCAGGAGGACGCTGCTGCGTTGGACGAGGCGGCGCTCGAGGAGTTTCTTGAGGCGGGTGAGCTTTCTGTCGCAATGCTGTCACGCATGGTTGCCGAGCGCAAATTGTTTCCCTGCTTTGCGGGATCGGCGCTCAAGGACCAGGGTGTGGCAGAGCTGCTCGACGGCATATGTGCTCTGATGCGCGAGCGAACATGGCCCCAGGAGTTCGCCGCGCGTGTCTACCGCGTGAGTCGTGGAGAGCGTGGCGAGCGTCTTGCCTGGGTCAAGGTGACGGGCGGCATGCTGCATGCCAAGCAGATGATTAGCGGACGTTCCGGTGCCGAGGCATGGGAGCAGAAGGTCGATCAGGTGCGCATCTATAACGGCGAGAAGTATGAGCTTGCCCAAGAAGTTGCCGCTGGCGGTATTTGTGCCGTGACGGGTCTTGCGCACGTTCGCCCAGGGGACGCCCTGGGTGCGGAGCCCGCGGGCGATGCGCCTGTCATTGCGCCGGTTCTCACCTATACGGTGCTTCCGGGCGAACACGATGTCCACGCGGTGTTCAAAGCACTGACAGAGTTAGCGGACGAAGATCCTATGCTCGGCGTAAGCTGGAATACTCATCTGGAGCAGATTCACCTGCAGCTGATGGGCGCCGTGCAACTCGAGGTCGTGCAGCGGGTGTTGGCAGATCGTTTTGGCCTTTCGATTGCGTTTGAGCCCGGCGGCATTCTCTATAAGGAGACTATTTCGCAGCCGGTCGAGGGCGTGGGCCACTTTGAGCCGCTGCGCCACTATGCCGAGGTACATCTGCGTTTGGAGCCGTTACCGGCGGGCTCGGGCGTGCAATTTGGCACCGTGACCTCGACTGACGAGCTCGACTTGAACTGGCAGCGTCTGGCGCTCACCAACGCCATGGAGCGCGATCACCTGGGCGTGCTGACTGGCTCGCCCGTCACCGATGTGCGCATTACGCTCACGGGCGGCCGTGCGCATGCCAAACACACCGAGGGCGGCGATTTTCGCCAGGCCACGTACCGCGCGATTCGCCAGGGGTTCATGCAGGCGCGTGAGGCGGGCGCGGCGGTGCTGTTGGAGCCGTGGTACCACTTTGAGCTCGAGGTGCCGGGGGAGTGCGTGGGCCGGGCGCTTTCGGATGCTACGCGTATGGGTGCCGAGTACGAGCCGCCGACGATGGCGGGAGACCGCGCCAAGCTCATGGGCCGCGTGCCGGCATCCGAAGTGCAGGATTACGCGCTGGAGGTGGCTGCCTATACGAGTGGCCGCGGGCATCTGTACCTGGAGTTTGCCGGCCACGCGCCCTGTCATGATGCTGAGCGCGTAATTGAGGCGGCCGCCTATAAGCCCGAGGCCGATCTGCCCAATACGCCCGACTCGGTCTTCTGCTCTCATGGCGCCGGCTACACCGTCAAGTGGCACGACGTCCCCGCCACGGCGCACGTAAAGGTCGATCCCGCCACCTTTCGCCCCTGGCGAGCAGCAGACGCCGAGTTTTTCGGCCACATGTGACAAAGGGACAGTTCCTTTGTCACATGCTATTGGTATAACTCGGTACAAGTTGGTATAACTATTGCCAAGGTTTGCCAATCCGAGGAGGCCGACATGAATCCAAATCCCTTTAAGCCCACGGCTGGCAAGCGGCCTCCGATACTCATCGGTCGCGAGTCGGTCATCGAAGATTTCGAGGAAGGGCTCGATAACGGCGCCGGAGCGCCGGGCAGGCTCATACTCATTACGGGAAACCGCGGTTGCGGCAAGACGGTTCTCCTGCGGGAGCTGCAACGTCTAGCCAATGAGCGCGGATGGGCGGTTGTCTCCGATTCCGCTTCGCTTGGCTTATGCGACCGCTTGGCCGATGCACTTCGCTCGAATAAACCCGTTGTGACGTCAATGGAACTCAGTCCATCATTCGGGCGCATGTCGGTCGAGGCGGCGCGTGCAAAGGGTGAAACGCTGCGCGGGCTGGTCAACGAGCGCCTTAAGAAGCTCGATCCAGGCAAAGGCATGCTGTTTGCGATTGACGAGGCACAATCGGCGTCTATCGAGGAGCTGGCGGCCCTTGCCGTTCTCTATCAGCAGGTGCTCGGAGACCAGGATGCCACGGGCTTGTCCGATAGCGACCAGCGCGGTCTTGCGCTGGTGTTTGCCGGCTTACCCAGTATGGTTGACGATCTGCTCGAAGAGCCGAGCGTGACGTTTTTGCGGCGTGCCCAGCAGCGTACGCTGGGGGCGATTTCTTTGCCCAAGGTGCGCGATTCATATATCCAGACGGTCAAAAACGCTGGTCTTTACGTTGACGCGGGGACGGCGGATCTTGCGGCACACAAGAGCATGGGGCATCCCTATATGGTTCAGCTGGTGGGCTATTACATGTGGCGCTCTGCTGTCCGGCGTGGCTCGCAAGTCATCGAAAGGCACGATGTCGAGGATGGCCATGCGGATGCCGTCTCCGAGTTCTACGAAGCGGTTGACGCGCCTCTATATTACGGGCTGCGCAGTCCACAGCGCCTTTTTATCGAGGCCATGGCGGTTGACGAGGGCAAACCGACTCGCATGGCGGATATCATTGAGCGCTGCGATCGCACCCAGAGCTGGGCGAGCAAATATCGCGCAAGCCTGATTCGCGAGCGTGTCATCGAGGCTGCCGGATACGGCCTCGTCCGATTTACCGTGCCCATGCTGGGCGCGTACGTTCGCGATCGAGTTTTATGGCATGAGTAGGGTGATAAAGGTGACGGAACAGAAGATGAGCCCGCAGGCTATCGAGGTACGCGGCGCGCGCGTCCATAACCTCAAAGACATCGATATCGATATTCCGCTGGGAAAGCTGGTGGGTATTGCCGGCGTATCGGGTTCGGGCAAGAGTTCGCTGGCACTGGGGGTTCTTTATGCCGAGGGTTCGCGCCGCTACTTGGAAGCGCTCAGCACCTATACTCGACGTCGCCTGACGCAGGCCGAACACGCCCAGGTGGATGAGGTATTGCACGTACCGGCGGCGCTCGCATTGCATCAGCGCCCCAGCGTGCCGGGCGTGCGCTCGACCTTTGGTACCATGACCGAGCTCAACAACAGCCTGCGCCTGCTCTTTAGCCGTTGCGCCCATCACGTGTGTCCGCACTGCGGGGCGCGCGTGGAGCCGAGCCTTAACGTGGCTGCGGGCCTGTCGCTCACGTGCCCTGCATGCGGTCGCGAGTTCTACGCGCCGAGCGCCGAGGACCTTGCCTTTAACAGCGGCGGTGCCTGTCCCACCTGCGGCGGCACCGGTGTCATGCGCGAGGTGGACGAAGCGAGCCTGGTGCCCGATGAGTCAAAGACTATCAACGAGGGCGCGGTGCTTCCCTGGGGTACGCTCATGTGGGATCTGATGAAGCAAGTGGCTGGCGAGATGGGCGTGCGCACCGATGTGCCGTTTAACCAGCTCACGCCTGAAGAACGCGACATCGTGTTCCACGGCCCGGCGGTTAAGAAGCACATTCTCTACGTTCCCAAAAACGGCGAGGGTGCCACGCCGCTCGACTTCACCTATTACAACGCCGTCTATACCGTCGAGAATGCGCTCGCCAAGGTTAAGGACGACAAGGGCCTCAAACGCGTTGCGCGCTTTTTGCGCGAGGGAGCATGCCGCGATTGCGGCGGCACGCGTCTCTCCGAGGCTGCGCGCCAGCCCCAGGTGTGCGGTATCAATCTGGCGCAGGCCGCGGCCATGACGCTTGGCGATGCGGTTGAGTGGGTGCGCGGGGTGCCCGCATCCTTGCCGCCCGAGATGCGGCCCATGGCGACGGATATCTGCGATTCGTTTTTGAGCGTGGCCCGTCGTCTGGTCGACCTGGGTCTCGATTACCTTTCACTCGACCGCGCTGGTGCCACGCTCTCCACGGGTGAGCGCCAGCGCGTTCAGCTCGCCCGCGTGGTGCGCAACCGATCGACGGGCGTGCTCTATGTGCTGGACGAGCCTTCGATCGGCTTACATCCCGCCAATGTCGACGGCTTGGTGGGCGTGATGCGCGATCTGGTGGATGACGGCAACACCGTGGTTGTTGTCGACCACGATACGCGCGTACTGGCGGAAGCCGACTATCTGGTCGAGATGGGCCCCGTTGCCGGAGCAGGCGGCGGCAGTGTAATCGCCGCTGGTACGGTAGACGAGGTCGAGCAATCGCAGGGCAGCCGTATCGCGCCGTTTTTGCGCGCCGAGCTCAAGCGCTTGCGTCCGCAGGTGACTGACGACGAAATGTTCGACCAGGGACATATCCGCATGGCAACCGATGCCATCCATACCGTCAAGCCGCTCGAGGTTGATATCCCGCGCGGCCGCCTTGTCGCGGTAACGGGCGTTTCGGGTTCGGGTAAGACGACGCTCGTGCTCGAGACGCTCATTCCTGCACTTAAGGCGCAGGCAGCTGGCGAGCGCTTGCCGGGGCACGTGCGTTGGGTCGATGCCGAGGGCATTGGCCGCGCAAATCTGATTGACGCTACGCCCATCGGCGCCAACGTACGCTCGACGGTAGCGACCTATGCCGACATTCATGACGAGCTGCGCCGCGCCTTCGCCCGTACGCCCGAGGCTAAGGCAGCCGGCTACAAGGCGGGCACCTTTAGCTACAACACCGGCGCCTTGCGCTGCCCTACGTGTGACGGCACGGGCTCGATATCGCTCGACGTGCAGTTTTTGCCCGACGTCGAGATCATCTGCCCGGCATGCCGTGGTTCGCGCTACGCCGAGGCCGCCTCGCATATCCATCGCGAGGGCAAGGACGGGAGCTTGCTTACGTTGCCGCAGCTCATGGACATGAGTGTGGACGAGGCCCTCGACGCCACGGTGGGACTCAAGAAAGTCCAGGCGCGCTTGCAGACCTTGCATGACCTAGGCTTGGGCTATCTCACGCTCGGTGAGCCCACGCCGGCGCTCTCGGGCGGCGAGGCACAACGCCTTAAGCTCGCGAGCGAGATGGGCCGCGTGCAGGACGATGCCGTGTTCGTATTCGACGAGCCCACGATCGGACTACATCCGCTCGATGTTCAGGTGTTGCTGAGTGTGTTCGACGGCCTTGTTTCCAAGGGCGCCACGGTTATCGTGATCGAACACGATCTCGACCTTATCCGTAACGCCGATTATGTGATCGACATGGGCCCGGGCGGTGGCGACGCCGGCGGGCAAATCGTCTGCGCCGGCACGCCGGCGGATATCGCTGCCTGTCCCAAGAGCGTTACTGGCCGCTACCTATAGACAATGAGGCAAAGGGACAGTCCCTTTGCCTCATTGATGCCTATTTCACGCACTGAGCGGAGAGATAGTCGCGGAAGAATGGCAATTCAAATGCGACGAGCCCTCGTCCTCGCTCCCCGATGATGCCGGCGTCTATCATGCGGCGTCGGTAGCGGGAGACCTGCTGCGGCGAACGCCTAAGGCGCTCGACAAGGTCAGCGGTGGTGGACTCTTCCTCGTCATCGAGCATGGCGATGAGGAATCGCTTGTCCTCTGCAGTGAGTTCCCGATAGGTTGCCGCGAGGATTCGGTTGTCCATCTCGTCGCGCGCGATTTTGATTCCCAGGTCAAAGTCGCGTGACGAGATCTCCTTCGAATCGCTTGTGAGATCCCAGGCACGGTAGCCTACGAGTTGCAATAGGAAGGGAAAACCAGAGATCGAGCGAACGGCTCTATCGATTCCCTCAGCATCTGCCAAGCGATCGTTTTCCTGGATCGTGCGAATCAAGGCCTCGCGTACGTCATAGTCGGCAATGCGACCCAGATGATATTGTTGGGCGCGGCGAAGGAACGAGACCGTCTTGTGGTTCAGCAACGTCGAGACGTTGTTGGGAAGTCCCGCCATGAGCAGGGCGACGCGTTTCCCATCGGTCACAAAGTGCTGATACGTCGCTGCGAGCTGAATCATCTCGTCGAGTGTCGGGTCCACCTCGTCAACCGTGACGAGCAGACCGGTGCCCGCCTCGTTGAGCTGGTCGATGATGTCGCTCATGCGATAACGCCAGGTTGAGGCATCGTGGACACGATTGACCTCGATGCTGCCGAGCGGTGCAATTCCGAGGCCGGTGACTTCGAAGTGGTTGGACGGGTCGATGAGATGGGCTGCGGCGCGTTTCGCCCCGAACTCGAGTTCCTCAAGCATTCCCGGGAGCGCGGTCGTCTTTACGGCTATCCAGCCGTGGGATTCCGCCCTTGTCGCGAGCGACGACATGAGAGCGGTTTTACCGGTTCCACGCGCGCCTGAGAAGATCGAGGTCAATTCTGGGCGCCTGCGCTGGCTCAAGAAGGCACGGTCCAAATCCCGAATAATCTGTTGTCTGCCAGCGAGATGGGCGGGAACCTCACCAAAACTGGGGGTAAACGGGTTCTCGAGATATTCCACAAGGCTCTCCTTTCACACCGCCGTTTAACTTCATTTTACTTTAGTTAATTCTGATTAAAAGTGAGGCTCTTTATCTAGAGCATCAATTAGGCGTGTGCGCCATCGGCGCGGCGCTTGAATGTGACAAAGGGACAGTTCCTTTGTCACATTCCCGGAAAGCCTGTTTGGCGCAGGGCTTCGTAGAGGACGATGGCGGCGCTGTTGGAGAGGTTGAGTGCGCTGATGCGGTAGTCGTCCGGATTGACGAAGTTGCCGCAGATGTCCTGCCGAAGGATGGCTTCGTGGCCGTCCTCGGTATGCCCGAGCGATTCCTCGTGGGCTTCCCAGGCCTCGGCGTTATCGAGCGAGTCGCAATCGCGCAGCATAGGGATGCGCTCGCAGCGCTCGGGCGCCGCGGCGAGCAGCGGCTCGGGAATGCCCGAGCTCTCGCTGCCAAAGACCAAGTAGTCGCCGTCGCGGTAGGTGCTCTGCGCATAGGTGCGGCGTGCCTTTTTGGTCAGCAGATGCAGGCGTTCGTCGGCAGGGGAGAGGCCATTGCGCGCAAGGAAATCCTCCCAGCTGGCATAGGTGGTCACGTCCAAGTTTTGCCAGTAGCCCAGGCCGGCGCGACGTGCCGTTTTGTCGTCGAGCGAGAAGCCCAGCGGCTCCACCAGATGCAGGCGGGCGCCGGTAACCACGCAGGTGCGGCCGATATTGCCCGTATTGGCCGGAATCTCGGGCGCATACAGCACAATGTTGAACATGAATCTCCTTGGCTCAGAACGAAAAACCACCACGAAGGGGACAGGCACCTTCGTGGTGGTTTGGCGGTTACGTAGCGGAAAAATGTCCGCTTGGATAAACCTAGGCGCGGTGCCAGTCGGTCAGGCAGGCATCGAGGGAGGCGATGAGCGCATCCTTGTCCATGTGACGGCCGATGATGCACAGGCTCGTCATGCGGTCGCCCGTCTCGTCGTCCCAAATCTGCATGATCTCGGGGTTCTCGTCGATGATCTTCTGCTTCTCGCCCTCGGGCGCCGAGTCGACAAACAGGCCGTTCTCCATCAGGCGCATCTGGTGGCCGGCCTGCTCGAACATGTAGCACATGTCCGGATCGCCGGTCTGCCACAGCGGGCCCTTGACGCGAATGACCTCGTCGGGCCACTCCTGCTCAACAAAATCGGTGAACTTTTGCAGGTCAAACGGCTTGCGGCGCGAGTACACAAAGGTCTCGATGTCGTACTCGAGCACCTCGGGGTCGTCGTGCTCCTCGGGATGCTCCATGGCCTCGATCCAGGCGGCGGAGTTGTAGGCGCGCATAAAGTCGAAGCGGTCGGTGTCGAGCAGCTCCTCCATGGGGACCTCGCCGTTTTGGGCCTCGACGATCACGGCGTCTTTCTGCAGGCTGCGCACGATGGCCTTAAGCTCGGCGATCTGCTCAGGGCTCACGGTATCGGTCTTGTTGAGGATCAGCGTGGAGCAGAACTCGATCTGCTGGATGAGCAGACTCTCGATGTCGTCCTCGTCGATATCCTCTGCCAGCAGGTCGCGACCGCCGTTGAACTCGTCGTACATGCGGGCGCAGTCGACCACGGCCACGATGTTGTCGAGCGCGAGCTTGGGCTCGCCTCCCACCTTGGCCTCGTCGCAGAAGCTCGAGATGGTGTAGGCGATGGGGATGGGCTCGCAAATGCCCGAGGCCTCGATGATGATGTAATCGAAGTTGCCCGAATCGGCGATGCCCTGCAGCTGGTTGGCCAGGTCGTCCGAAAGCGTGCAGCAGATGCAGCCGTTGGTGAGCGGGATGAGGTCATCGGTCTCGGAAAGGCCGCCGTCGGCGATAAGGCTGGCGTCGACGTTGATCTCGCCGATATCGTTGACGATCACGGCGGCGCGGATGCCGCCGTCGTTAGCGAGGATGTGGTTGAGCAGCGTGGTCTTGCCGGCACCGAGGTATCCGGTAAGCATGATGATCTTCACGGGTTTGTTGGGCATGTGCCCTCCTTTGTTAGACATGGCTTACAGTTGAATCTTATGCCAAACGCCTGCTCTTATACCCACGCGCCGGCAAATAACACAAGCTACTCCCAGGCTCCCCATACATCGGGGCAATAACCGACGGTGGCCTTTTTGCCGTTGCGCACGATGGGCTCGGCTAGAACCTGCTGGTTCTCGAGCAGCTTGTCGAAGCGCTGACTGGGGGTGAGATGCTGAATGAGCGCGAGCGTCTCCTCGTCCTTGGCTTTGGGGTTGAGCAGCTTGTCGATACCGCCGACCGCCTGCATCACGCTCGTGAGCTCGCCCTTGCTCATCTCCTTTTCCTTAAGGTCGATAAACTGCACCTTAATGCGGCGCTCTTTAAAATAACGCTGTGCCTTCTTGGTATCGAAGGACTTCTTGGTGCCGAAGATTTGCACGTTCATAGTATGTTCCGCCGTTCTACCTGATGAAGTTGGTCGTTGCTCGATCTGCCTCGGGTGCGTTGATACCGGCGGCCTGTCCGGCCTCGATGCAACGTAGAAGCCAAGCCATGTTCTTACCGATGTTTCGCATGGTGGCAAGGCCCTCGGCATCCCCATCGGCGTCGCCGGGCACGCGGCCAAACACGTTGTTCCAGTAGGTGGAAGCAACTACGGGCATCTGCTTAATGGTGAAGTACTTGTTGAGCACATCGAAGGTGGTCGACGTGCCGCCGCGACGGGCGACGGCGACCGCGGCGCCGGGTTTGTGCTCAAAGGCATGCCCGCCGGCATAGAATGCGCGGTCGAGAGCCGAGAGGATGCGTCCGCTGGGATGCGCATAGTAGACGGGCGAGCCAAAGACAAAGCCGTCTGCCTGCTCGGCGGCAGCGATGAGCTCGTTCACCACGTCATCGTCAAAGGTGCAGCGACCGCCAAGCTTGCCGCACTGACCGCAGCCGATGCAGTCGCGAATGGGCTTGGCGCCCAGCTGAAACACCTCGGTATCAATGCCTTCCGCATTGAGTTGCTCGGCGATCTCGGCGAGTGCGCGGGCGGTGTTGCCGTTTGCCTTGGGGCTGCCATTGACCAAAAGAACCTTCATCATAAACTCCCTCTGCTTTTGGTGACTTCTGCTGAGAATTATCTCACGTTGCGTGCGATGACGTCGGCATGGTGCGGGCGATGTTTATCCCGCAACGTTCTTAAGGGCGTTCATGCCTAAGGCCATCTAGGGGCATTGCGGTACGGCATGGGGAATGCATTGGGAAACGTTCGATAAATGCTTATAAACACGTTTTTGACGGCATACGTTGACAGATATACTTGTTGAGTTCAAAAGCATGGGAACGGAGATGGTTGCATGACACAGCCGGAGACATCACACACGGTGGGGCTTGCGCTCGAGGGAGGCGGCTACCGCGGTATGTATACGGCGGGCGTGCTCGACGTTTGGATGGAGCACGGTTTGACCTGCGACCATATGGTGGGTGTCTCGGCGGGTGCGGCGTTTGGCTACAACTTTAAATCGCGCCAGATCGGCCGCGCCATTCGCTATAACAAGGCCTATTGTGCCGATAAGCGCTATGCGGGTGTAGCAAGCTGGCTGCGGACCGGCGATATGTTCAATGCCGATTTTGCCTATCACGAGGTGCCTATCGAGCGCGATCCCATCGACCTGGAGACATATCGCGCCTGTCCCATGCGGTTTACGTGCGTGTGTACCGATATCGAGACGGGCAAGGCTGTCTACCACGACCTGCCCTATGGCGATGAGCGCGATATCGAGTGGATCCGGGCGTCGTCGGCTATTCCCGTGGCGACGCGTCCTGTTGTCATTGAGGGACACAAATATCTGGATGGTGGCGTGGCTGATTCTATTCCCAGTGCATGGCTGTTTGCGCAGGGCTACGACCGCAACGTGGTGGTGCTGACGCAACCGGCGGGCTTTGTAAAGCAGCCCAACAGCGTTATGCCCATGCTGCGGCGCGTGTTCCGTCACTACCCGGAGTTTGTCGCGGCGCTTGAGCATCGGCATGAGGTCTACAATGCCACGCTCGATGACCTGGCGCGTCGCGAGGCTGCCGGCGAGGTCTTTATGGTGCGGCCGAGCGAATCGGTGAAGGTGCCGTCGCTGTGCCGCGAACCGGATGAGCTCGAGCGCATCTATCAGATCGGTCGTCGAGATGCGGAGGCGACTTTGCCGGCGTTGAAAGCGTATCTGGCGGGGTAAGGGTCGCATGCGGAAAGCGCATCCCGGAATGGAGGCTCAAACTGGGATGCGCTTTCCATTGCTGAAGATATGAGGCTGCGAATCAGCTGCTCGGCCTAGACTTACGCCTGCTGCCAGGTGTCGACGAGCTCCTTGGCCGCGGCGTAGGGGTCATCGGCGCTGCAGACGGCGCTCACCACGAAAAAGCCGTCGACGCCGGTGGCCTTGAGCTGTGGCAGGTCGGCCGTCTTGACGCCGCCGCCCACCACGATGGGCACGGGGCTTGCCGCGTGGAGGGCGGCCAGGTCCTCAAAGCTCTTGGTGATGATAGAGCCGTCGGCCGCGCGTCCGCAGTCGCGCTTGGTCTCGGTCTCGTGGAGTGGGCCGATGCCCAGGTAGTCGACTAGGCTCATGTCGGCGGTCTTGACGTACTCGAGCATCTCCTCGCAACGGGCGGAAAGGCCCACGATGGCGTTGGGCCCCAGCAGCTTGCGACAGACCTCGACGGGAATGTCGCTCTGGCCCACGTGCACGCCGTCGACAGCAATACCCTGCTCGCGCGCGGCGAGTACGCAGTCCAGGCGGTCGTCGATCAGCAGGGCAACCTGACCGGTTTTGCCGGCCTGTGCGATTGCCTGCGCGGCGTCGCCCGTCAGCGCAATGATCTCGCGGGCGCTTGCCACCTTGGAGCGCACCTGGATGCAGGTAAAGCCGGCGTCGAGCGCCTGGGCCACCACATCGCCCACGGGACGCCCGAGCGTGTTTTCGGGGCCGAGTACCAGATAGGCCGAGATATCAAGGTTGTCGCGGATGCTCATCGTGCTTCCTCCTGCTTTTTGATCTGCGCTTCCATGCGTTCGAGCTTGCCGGTCATGGTGTCGGTAAATCCGGGTCGAATATCGGCTTTGAGCACGACTTCGGTGCGGATGCCCTTGCTCGCCAACACAAAGGTTGCGTCGCGCACGACCTGCATGACCTCGTCCCAGTCGCCCTCGATCTCGGTGAACATGGAGGTGGTGCGGTTGGGCAGGCCGCTCTCGCGAATGACACGCACGACCTCGGCGACCTCGGCGGATAGCTCATCGCCGGTGCCGCACGGGGCGATGGCCACGGCGACGAGCGTGTTCATGCCGGCATTGGTTGCGGGCTCGGACATGGCCTATGCCTCCTCGAGCTCGAGTCGGTTATCGGCGATGTCTTGGGCGGTTGCGCGGTAGAGCTCGTCGATAAAGGCGACCTTAAAGCTTGCCGGGGCGTCGGCGACAGCGGCGGCACGCGTGCCGGCCACGTTGTAGACGGCGGTGCCGCAGACGGCTGCCGTAAACGGGTCGGCGGCGCAGGCGTACACGGCCAGCACGCCGCCCTGCGAGCAGCCGCAGCCGGTGATCTTGGACATGAGCGGGCTGCCGCCGTGAGACTTGGCCACCGTCGTGCCGTCGGTGATCAGGTCGACTTCGCCCGAGACCACAACGGCGCCACCGGTGTGGCGAGCGAGCGCCACGGCGGCACCACGGGCGGCGTCGACCGTGTCGGTGGTATCGACACCGCGCACGCGGCTCAGATCGGCCGCCTCGCCCTCAAGACCCCACAGGCCGGCGAGCGCGATAATCTCGGAGGCGTTGCCGCGCACGATGGCGGGCTTGTACTGCTTGAGCTCGTTGACCAGCTGGGTGCGCAGGCTACCGATACCCAGGCCCACCGGATCGAGCACCCAGGGCTTACCGGCGTCGTGTGCCGCCTTGGCCGCGCGGGGAATCGTTTGCTCGTAAATGGGGAAGAGCGTGCCCATGTTGAGATAGATGGCGCCGCCGCCGGCAACGAGTGCCTCGCCCTCGTCGGGCAGATAGACCATGGCGGCCGATCCGCCCACGGCGAGCTGCGCGTTGGCGACAAAGTCGATCGTCACCGTGTTGGTGATGGAACCGGCCATCGGATTGGTAGCGCGAATCTCCTCCACGGCCTTGACCATATGTTGCTTAAGCTGTTCCGAATCAATCACTGCACATGCCTCCTTGGCATAGAAAAGGGGCGCTGTGCATAGACAGCGCCCCTGTAAAGGCGGCATGCTCCCTACGCCAGCATTAACTGACAGGTTCAAAGGATTGGGCCCATTGCCCTCTCAGCCTTGTGGTTTGCACCGCCGGCACTCCCGCATCGAATCTGTTGTTCCCTATACTAGCGCACCTGCCAAAAAGGGACAGGTTTATTTTGGCAGGTAACAACTGGGACTTTGCGTTTTCCCAGATGAAACCTGCCGAAATAAACCTGTCCCTTTTTGGCAGGTCGGTACAATAGATGGGATTAAGAATGACCGAGGGGACCTTATGATCAAACTTGTGCTGACCGATATGGACGATACACTGATTCCAGCCGGGCATGACGGCGCCAGCGACTACGCCATTGAGGGTATTCATGCCATGCAGGCGGCGGGTTTGCACTTTGGGCCGGTTTCGGGTCGTCAGCCGTCCGCGATGGGCTGGATGTTCCGCAATCGCTCCGAGTGCTTCTCGACCGGTGCGTTTTGCAACGGCCAGGTGATGTTTGTCGATGGCGAAGTAGTCGCTTCGCGCGCAATCGATAACGATGTCCTTATGCGCTTAGCCGATTATTTTGAACAGGAGACCGACGATACGTATTTGAAGGTCTACCGTCTGGGTGATGACTTTTGGAATAACGATGCCTATTGCGTGACAAGCGATCCCGAGCGTGTGCGTCGCGCCATGAAGTCAGGCGGCAACGCGTGGCTCAAGGGCGAAGAGGCTCCCTGTCGTCCTGTCGTTGACGATGCCCCGGTATACAAGGCGAATATCTGGAGTGCCCGTTCGCGCGAGGAGCTCGCCGAGCTGCGCGAGCGTGTTGCCGCTGAGGTGCCGGAGCTCTCACTCGTGTTTCCCAACAACCGCGTGCGCCTGTTCGACGTTCTTCCGACCGGCTGGGACAAGGGCTGCGCTGCGCTGGAGCTGGCGCGCGCTTTGGGCCTGACGCCCGACGAGGTGGCCGTATTTGGCGATTCCGATAACGATTTGCCCATGATCGATGCCGTTCCTAACTCCGTTGCAGTCGCCAATGCCAACGAGGCCGTCACGGCTGCCGCACGCTGGCATATTGGCGCTGCGGCAGATGATGCGGTTGCCGGGGCTCTGCATCAGATTGCCGCCTGCGCCGCGACGGGGGAGATGCCGTCGTTTATGAGCCAAATGGACACGGCGGGTTTTGACGTCACGAACGTCTAGGGAGAAAGCCATGAAGCTCCAGCAACTCAGATATGTCGTCAAAGTTGCCGAATGCGGCAGCATCACCGAGGCCTCGCGCCGGCTCTTTGTGTCGCAGCCTTCGATTACCGCGTCGATCCGCGATCTCGAAAACGAGATGGGTGTGCATATCTTTGAGCGCACCAACAAGGGTGTCATTGTGTCCGAGGAAGGCGAGACCTTCTTGGGGTACGCGCGCCAGGTGCTCGACCAGGCCGACCTGCTCGAGGGCAAGTACAAAGGTACGTCCGAGCAGGTGCCGCACTTTAGTGTGAGCTGCCAGCATTATTCCTTTGCCGTTAATGCGTTTGTCGATGTGATCCGCGAGTTCGATGCCGCGCGCTACGACTTTACCCTGCGCGAGGAGCAGACCCACGAGATTATCGAGGATGTCGCGCATATGAAAAGCGAGCTGGGCATCCTGTATCTGTCGGAGCACAATCGCGAGGTCATCGAGCGCATGCTGGTGGCCAACGAGCTCGTGTTCGAAGGGCTCTTCTGCGCCACGCCGCATGTCTTCGTCTGCGCCGACCATCCGCTGGCGGGCCGCTCCAGCGTGACGCTCGAGGATCTGGAAGACTACCCGTTCCTGTCCTACGAGCAGGGCAGCTATAACTCGTTTTATTATTCCGAGGAGCTGACCTCGACCTTTGAGCGTCGCAAGAATATCCGCGTGCGTGACCGTGCGACGCTGTTCAATTTGGCCATGGGCCTCAACGGCTACACGGTATGCTCGGGCGTGATCAGCCACGAGCTCAACGGCCCCGGCATTATCTCGATTCCGCTCGACGTGGACGAGTACATGGAGATCGGCATTATTACGCGCAAGAACACGACGCTCACGCGCTACGGTCGGGCCTATATCGACGCGATTCGTCAGCATATCTAGGCTGCTGTGCTCCGCACGGTTCAAGTCTCTTTATGACAGTCCAGACTGATATAGGAAGCATCTATATCAAACTGTTATAAACGTATATTTTACGATGGCCATATGAGCGCTCATACTCTGTCCCAGTAAAGCAACCAATGCAAAGGGAGATATCTATGAGCACTTCGATTCAACCGAACGCGCCGTTTCGCGCCGATATCGTCGGCAGTTTTCTTCGTCCGCAGGCTGTAAAGGATGCCCGTGCCGCCTATGTCGCGGGTAAACTTGACGCTTCCGGCCTTAAGGCCGTCGAGGACGATGCTATTCGCGATTTGGTGGCAAAGCAGAAGGCCGCCGGCCTGCAGGTCATCACCGATGGCGAGTTTCGCCGCAGCTACTGGCACCTCGATTTTATGTGGGGGCTGAACGGCGTCGAGCGTCGCACCTCGCGTACGGGATATATGTTCCACGACGAGGAGACCACGGCCGATACCGCCGTGGTGACTGGCTCCATCAGCGGCGAGAACCACCCCTTCGTCGAGCACTTTAAGTTTGTCAAGGCACTTGAGGGCGAGGACCACGTTGCACGCCAGACCATCCCGGCGCCTATCCAGACGTTCTCTGAGGTCACGCTCGACCGCTGCGATGGCCAGCAGGAGAGCCTGCGCGCTGTCTATAAGACCGATGAGGAACTTGCCGACGCCATCGCAGCCGCTTATCGTACGGTGATCGCCGACCTGTACGCTGCAGGCTGCCGCAACATCCAGTTTGATGACTGCACCTGGGGCATCTATTGCGATACCGACTTTGTGTCCAAGACCGGCATGAGCCCGGTTGATCTGCAAAAGGTGAGTGAGCTGGGCGTGGCGCTCAACAACGCCGCTATCGAGGGCAAGCCCGACGACCTGGTCATTAACACGCATGTGTGCCGCGGTAACTACCACTCTACCTATGCCTTCGAGGGTGGCTATGACCCCATCGCGCCATACCTGTTCGCAAACGAGGATGTTGACGCATTTTACCTGGAGTTCGATACGCCGCGCGCCGGCGGTTTTGAGCCGTTGAGGTACGTTGCCCCTGGCAAGAAGGTCGTGTTGGGCCTGGTGACCACCAAGGCCGCTGAGCTTGAGGACGAGGATGCCATCGTCGAGCGTATTCACGAGGCTGCAAAGTATGTTCCGCTCGAGAACCTGTATCTGTCTCCGCAGTGCGGCTTTGCCAGCTGCGAGATTGGCAACAAGCTGACCGAGGACGAGCAATGGGCAAAGATCGCGCTGGTCAAGCGTATTGCCGAGCGCGTTTGGAAATAGCGGTAACGTTCGCAGGTGACGGCGCGTGCGAGACATGGCGCATCGCGTACAATGGTTCGGATCGTATCGTTCGGGCAGGTAATCCGCTATGCTCGAGCGCCCTTCCATTTTGAAAGGACTCTCATGTCCCAGTCCTCGACGCCCGCCGCCAGCGATGCCATCTACGACGCATCGTCGCTCGGCCGCCCGCGCATGTTTTTGCTCGGTCTGCAGCACCTGTTTGCCATGTTTGGCGCCACCGTGCTGGTGCCCGTGCTCACCGGTCTCTCGGTTTCGGCAACGCTTTTGTTTGCCGGTTTGGGCACGCTGCTGTTCCACTTCCTGTCGCGCGGTAAGGTGCCGGCATTTTTGGGCTCATCGTTTGCCTTTATTGCCGGTTATGCCGCAATCGCACCCAACGGCGAGACCGAGCTTTTGCCCTACGCTTGTCTGGGCGTTGCTTGCGCCGGCCTGCTTTATCCGGTGCTTGCGGCGCTCTTCCGCGCCTTTGGCGCCAAGCGTGTCATGCGTTTCTTCCCGCCGGTGGTGACTGGCCCCATCGTCATTTCGATCGGTCTGATCCTGGCGAGCTCCGCTATTGCTAACTGCCAGACCAACTGGCTTGTGGCTGTCATTGGCGTTGCCGTTATCGTCATCTGCAACATCTGGGGCCGTGGCATGGTCAAGATCGTGCCGATTTTGCTGGGCGTTGTGGTGAGCTATGCCGTTGCGGCTGCGCTCGGCGAGGTTGATTTCTCGGGCGTTGCCGCCGCTCCGTGGGTCGGTCTGCCCATCGTGTGGGACAACACCGTGTTTGCACTCTTTGGGCCGCAGTTCGATAACGGTCTTGCCACGACGGCCATCATCACCATCATGCCGCTGGCCTTCGCGACCATGATCGAGCATATCGGCGATATCTCTGCTATCGGTTCGACTTGCGAGCGCAACTACATTGCCGATCCCGGTCTGCATCGCACGCTGCTCGGCGACGGCCTTGCCACGATTCTGGCTTCGCTCTTTGGCGCTCCGGCCAACACTACGTATGGCGAGAACACCGGCGTGCTCGCCCTGACGCGCGTGTTCGACCCGCGCGTAATTCGAATTGCCGCGTGTTGCGCCATCGTGCTTTCGTTCTGCCCCAAGTTCGCCGCGGTCATCGCCGCCATGCCGGCATGCGTTATCGGCGGTGTGTCGCTCGTGCTCTACGGCATGATCAGCGCTGTGGGCGTCCGCAACCTCATCGAGAACCAGGTCGATTTCCAGAACAACCGCAACGTGCTGGTTGCCGCGCTGGTGCTCGTGCTTTCGCTCGGCATCGCGTACAGCACCGCCGGCGCCATCGTGTTGGAGCTGGGCGGCGTGACCATTTCGCTGTCCGGCATTGCCGTGGGCTCACTGGTGGGCATCGTGCTCAACGCCATCCTGCCGGGTAACGACTTTGAGTTTGATGTCTCCGAGCTTGAGGAGGCTGCTGAGTAGCAGCTGCGTTCAGCTAAAACAAGATATGGTGCCCATGCGTATATGCGTGTGGGCACCATTTTTAATGCGTCAGTATCCAGTGGATGCCGCGGGCCATGCGTAAGTCGGTTTGGGTAAAGTGATTGCCGGGGTTGAGCTCCAGCGTTGTTGGAATGCCGCGCTCGACGAGCAACGCTTCCATCGCGCGTGTGTCGTCGAGTACATGCCGCATCATGCGGTTGGGCGTCTTGGTTTCCTTTTTGCCGAGTGACAGGTAGACGGCTTGCGGGCTGCCGGCAAAAGGGGCCGTGCTGGCACGGTCGACAAAGTCGGGAAACCATAGCGACCCCGATGCGCTCGCGGCGCGGTCAAAGGCGTCGGTTTGCCAGAGGGACCAGAGTGCGAAGAGGCCCGCGAGCGAGTAGCCGGCAATGCCGCGCCAGGTGGGCGGCTGAGGAAGCGACGACTCGACCTGGGGGATTATCTGATTCAGCAGCTCATCAAGAAAATCGGCAGCTTGGCCGCCGAAAGGCTCGGCATCGCGTACGGTCCCGTCGCATGCCCAGGGGCTCAGCTCGCGATTCCAATCGAGCCCGCCAATGGTGACGAGGGCGAAAGGCGGACAGTCGAGCTCTCGGCAACACTTATAAACCTCGCTGCCGTCGCCCACGACCACAGGAAGGTAGATGACAGGCGCGCTTTCCGTATGATTCGAATAAACGGTTATCTGCTTTTGATGCGCTTCCATGACGGGCTTCTCTCAGTGTTGTGATATCGGCAGCCCCAATTGTCGCACGCCAGCGTATGCCGGTTGGGCTAGACCAAAGACAATCTCGTGCATCCCCTGCGGACGCATATGGAAAACGCCACCGCCGGAGGGGAGCTCGGCGGTGGCGTTGTTAAACGGTGCTGGGGCTCGGGGCCTTCGCGGGAGCTGCCATGTGCGCAGAGGCGTCTAAGAACGCTTACGGCTCGCCATGGTGCCTGCGGCGATAGCGGCTGTTCCCGCAAGGACGGTTGCCACGATGGCCGCACCCGAGGTGTCGCCGGTTGCCGCGAGCACGCCGGTAGTCTTGGCTTTCGTGGTTGAAGCCGCAACGGCCTTGGTCGGCTTTGAGCCCTCAGGCTTGGGGTTCTGCTTGGACTCCGCGGGCTTGCTTTCTGCGGGCTTGGTCTCGTCGGGCTTGGGGTCTTCCGGCTTGGCTACCTCGGGAGGTGCGATGGTCGTACTTTTGGCGACTGCTTTGATATAGAGGGAGTCGACCGTGGCGTCGCCCGTGCCGATGGCTTGGCCTGCCTCGTAGATGCCGTCACGGAGCTTGCGATAGTCAATGACCTTGCCGCCTTCGGGCGTCTGGATGGCGGCGTTCTCAATCTTGATGGTGCCGATTGTCTTGCCGTCAGCGCTCATGGCACGGGCAAAGATTGCCGCTGTATCTCCTTCGGCCGTTACCTTGCTGCGGATGATCGAGATGACTGCGGGTGTGACGCCCTCGCTGGTCTGGGCGATGATGCCGATGTTCTCGCCTTGGGGTTCGCGCCTCGTCTCGCCATCTTGGTTTTCGCTGTAGGGGATGGGGCCGTCGCCGTTCTCGACATAGCGGGCTATGGCCTTGACAACGGAGTCGCTGATGTAGATGTGGCCGCCCTTCTCGTTGGGTCGATCGTTTCTGGTGGAGAATGCAGCCGAAACCTCGCCTTCCGCAAACGCGTCCACGGTGGAGCCGTTCTTGACGACGATGTCGTCCTGGTAGGTGAAGAGGGCGTTGGCGCCACCGTATCTGCCTTTACTTGCACGGACCGTCACGTTTGCATGATCGAGGGTGATGCCCTTGTGGGCATAGACGCCATATTCAACACCGTTTACGTTGAGGGAGGCGTTTGTGGCTGCGAGGCTGCCCTTGGCCTCGACGGCAGCGTCTTCCTCGGAGCTTGCCTTGACCTGGCTGCCGTCCGAGATGTTGATATTGTCGCCGCTCCAAAGGGCCTCACCATCGGCTGAGCTTGCCTCGACCGTCCCGCCACCCTTGATGGTGAGGTTCTTGTCGGCTCCAATACCCTTGTCCTTGGTAGCCCTGGCGGTGACGGCTCCGCTGTCGTCAATCGTGATATTGCCGTTTGCCCTGATGCCATCCGATGCACCCGTGGCGTTGACGTTGCCCGAACCTTTGATAGCGAGATCACCTCCGGCATTGATGGCATCAAACCCAGTGCTCGTGGCGTTGACGGATCCGGCTCCGTCGATGTTGATATTACCCGTGGTGAGGATAGCGTCCTCAGTAGATGTCACGCTGAGCGTGCCGCCCTCGTCGCCTTGGATATTGAGCTCGGCATTCTCGTTAGTGCCATGAGAAACGTTGATGCTTTCGATCCATTCGGCAGTGACGATGTTGGTTCCCGAGTAATTCACGTTGAGCTTGCCTGCGGCCTGGATCTCGCCGCCGTTATAGTTGTTGAGCTTCAAGTCGTCGGCGCCGTCCCACGACCAGGTACCGGCCTCGTCGCTCGCCGCGGTGTTGTACTTGTTGCCGCCGACCTTGACCCATTCCGCTGCGAGCGAGACGCTCGGCATGAGCAGCGAGCTCACCGTGAGCGCGCAGGCCAGGCCGCAGACGATGCGGCGCGTCACGCGGCGCCAGCTGCCGTGCGCGAGTCCTATGCGACGGCGAACGTCGGGTTCGGCAACATGGGTTCCGGCGGTAGTGTCATTGCGTTTGGGGGTCGTGAACAAGGCTGCCATGGTTGCTCCCGTTCTCATAGGGCCTATACGACTAGATTCAGCGTATCTGCTGGATGTTGCCGGCGGTAGTGCCGTTTGGAGGGCAAAATGGCCAAAATGGGGGAGAAATAGGCCGCACGCCGGCGCAGGGACCGGCGCTAAAAGAAAAGCGCGGGGCCGCATGGCGACTCCGCGCTTTATTGTTCAGCTTTTGCAGCCTTGCCCTTACGCTACGAAGAAGTAGACGAGGAAGGCAAGGGCCGCGATCCACCCGTCCCGTGCGAAAAAGTGTTTACGAGCGCTTGCGGCTCACCACGGCGCCCGCGGCGATGGCGGCTGTTCCCGCAAGGGCGGCTGCCACGATGGCTGCGCTCGAGGCGTCGCCGGTTGCTGCGAGTTTGCCGGCGATCTTTGCTCCCGTGGCTGCAACTGCAACGGTCTTGGTCGTCTTCGTGCCCTCGGACTTGGAACCCTCGGGCTTGGTCTCGCCTGGCTTCTCCTCGGGTTTGATCTCCTCGGGAGGCGCGATGACCGTGCTCTTGGCGACAGCTTCGTTATAGGGGGAGTCGATCACAGCGTCGCCCGTGCCGATGGTTTGACCCACCACGTAGAAGATGCCGTCATCGAGTTCTTCCTTGTTGCGATAGCCAATGATCTTGCCGCCTGTGGGCGTCTGTATGGGAGCGCCTTCGATCTCGATGGTGCCGATTGTCTCGCCGTCCGCGCTCACGGCAAGGGCGAAGATTGCCGCCGTGTCTCCCTCAGCTGTGACCTTACTGCGGACAATCGAGATGGTCGCGGGCGTGATGCCCTCCTTGGTCCGGGCAAAGATGCCGATGTTCATGCCCCTATGCTCGGGAATGACCGCGCCACTTTGGTCGTTGCTGTAGTGATCGGGGCCGTCGCTACCGGACTCGACATAGCGGGCTATAGCCTTGACAACGGAGTCACTAATGTAGATGTGACCACCCGCTTCGTTGGGGTAGTAGTTTCTGGTGAAGATTGCGGTCGAGAACTGGCCTTCTGCGAACGCATCCACGATCGAGCCGTTCTTGATGACGATGTCGTCCTCGTCGGTGAAGAGGGCGCTGGCTTCATCGTTCCCTGCACTTGCACGGACCGTTACGGTTGCGCCATCGAACGTGATGCCCTTGTAGACATAGATGCCATACCCAACGCCACTTGCGTTGAGGGAAGCGTTCGTGACCGTGAGGCTGTTTTTACCGTCGATGGTGGCGTCTTCCTCGGAGCTTGCCTTGACCTGGCTGCCACCCGAGATCTCGATGTTGCCGTCGGCCCAAATCGCATTGTCTTTGATAGAGCTTGCCTCTACCTTGCCGCCGCCCTTTATGATGAGGTTCTCGTTAGCATCGATACCCTGATCCTCGGTGGCCTTGGCGGTGACGGTTCCGCTGTTGTCGATCGTGATGTTGCCGTCGGCCCTGATGCCATCCGAATCGCCCGTGGCGTTAACGTTTCCCGAGCCCTTGATGGTGACATCGCCCCCGGCATCGATGGCATCGTGCTCGGTGCTCGTGGCGTTGACAGTGCCAGCGCCGTCGATGTTGATGCTGCCGACGGAAGTGATGGCGTCACGAGAAGATGTCACGTTGAGCGTGCTAGACGCGTCGCCCTGAATATTAAGCTCGGCGTTCTCGTTCGCGCCATCCTTAACCTTGATGCCGCGGCCGTCGCCGTTAGTGACGATGTTGTCGCCCTCGTAGCTCACGTTGAGCTTGCCCGCTGCCTCGATCGCGCCGCCGTTATAGCCGTTGAGCTTCATGTCATCGGCGCCGTCCCAGCTCCAGGTGCCGGCGGCGTCTCCCGCGGGCCCCGCGGCCGCTTCGTGGCGGACGCCGCCGACGTCCACCCACTCGGCCGCGAGCGAGACGCTCGGCATGAGCAGCGAGCTCACCGTGAGCGCGCAGGCCAGGCCGCAGACGATGCGGCGCGTCACGCGGCGCCAGCTGCCGTGTGCGAGCAGCGTGCGACGGCACACGTCGGGCTCGACAAAATGGGCTCCAGAGGTTTTGTCATTGCGATTGGGGGTCGTGAACAAGGCGGCCATGGTTACTCCCATCCTCATAGGGCCTATGCGATTAAGCCCAGCATATCTGCAGGATGTAGCCGGCGGTAGTGCCGTTTGGAGGGCAAAATGTCCAAAACTTGGGAAGCAAAACATCGCGCGTCTGTGCGTTGCCTGGCTTTAAAAGAAAAGCGCGGAGCCGCTCGATGCGACTCCGCGCTTTGGTGTTCTGTTTTAGCAGACTATGCCGTTACGCTACGAAGAAGTAGACGAGGAAGGCGAGAGCTGCGATCCACATGAGCGGCTTGATCTTGGAGGCCTCGCCCTTAAAGAGCGCGACGATCACGTAGGCGATAAAGCCTAGGCCAATGCCGGCAGAGATGGAGTAGGTGAAGGGCACGCCGGCGACAATCATGAACGCCGGGAAACCCTGCGACACGTCGGACCAGTCGATCTCGGAGGCCTCGCTCATCATGAGGTAGCCGACGTAGACCAGAGCACCGCAGGTGGCGGCGCTGGAAACGATGGTGACGATGGGGGAGAAGAACGCGGCGAGAATGAACAGCACGCCGGTGGTGACGGAGGTGAGGCCCGTGCGGCCACCGTCGGCGGCGCCGGAAGTGGACTCGACGAAGGTGGTGATGGAGGAGACACCCATGAAACCGCCCACAGCAGCGGCGGCGGAGTCGACGATCAGGATCTCCTTGATATTCTCGACGTTGCCGTCGTCGGTGAGGAACTCGCCCTGCTTGGCCACGGCCATCGCGGTGCCCATGGTGTCGAAGAAGTCACTCATGAGCAGCGAGAACGAGATGACGAGGAGCGCGGGGTCGGTAAGGACCTTGACGATGGCGGGCACGCCGCCGGCGTCGGCGATGGGGCCACCGATGCTCGAGAAGTCGAGCGGGGCGATGATACCGGTCGGAGCATGGGTCACACCTAGGGGGATACCGGCGATGACGGCGACGACGATGCCGATGAGCAGCGAGCCGGGGACGTTGCGGCAGGCGAGGGCGACTGTCACCAGGATGGAGATGATGCCGACGATGAAGGTGGGGGAGGTGATGTCGCCCAGACCGACGAGTGTACCGGCGCCAGCGGTGATAATGCCGGCATCGCACAGGCCAATCATGGCGATGAACAGGCCCAGACCCACCGAGATGGCGTGACGCAGGACAACCGGGATGGCGTCCATGATGGCCTCGCGCAGGCCACAAAGCACGAGCAGCAAGATGACGATACCCTCGAGGAAGATGACGCTCATGGCCACGTGCCAGTCACCGCCGCAGACGGTGGTGGTGATTCCAGCGATCATCGCGTTGACGCCTAAGCCCGACGCGCAGGCGAGCGGGCGGTTGGCGAAGATGCCCATGCAGATGGTCATGATGCCGGCGCCCAGGCAGGTGGCGCAGGCGAGCGCTCCCGCATCGATGCCAGCGCCCGAGAGCACCGCGGGGTTGACGGCGATGATGTAGGCCATCGCCAGGAATGTTGTCAGTCCAGCGCGGAGTTCGGTCCCGATTGTGGACTTGCGCTCGCTGACGTGAAATAGTTCGTCCATGCATACCCTTTCCTTGCTCGGCCCCGAGTTTAGGCCGATTGACACGAACTCAACTACTATATCGCCTTTGAAAGGCTGATGTTCCTCGCATGTTGATGTTCGGCGCTTTGTAGCAGACAGACGGTATTTTTCGCATGAAAATGTGTGGGTACCGTATACTTAAGCAGTTACAACGACCCCTATGGAGGAACGTATGATTAAAGAGCTCTGCCACGACGAGGCTATTCTGTCCCAGCGTTGCGAGGTTGCGACCGTCGAGGACGAGTCGGTGGCACAGGACCTGATCGATACCATCAAGTCGCTCGACGATGCCGGCTGCCTTGCCGCTAACCAGATTGGCGTTACCAAGAAGGTCTGCGTTTACCTGGACGACGCCGGCGAGCCCCACGTGCTCTACAACCCCCGTCTGGTGTTTGGCCTGGGTGCCAGCAAGATGGAGGAGAGCTGCCTGACGCACGAGGAGGTCACCAAGTCCACGCGCTATATCAAGTGCAAGGTCGCTTATGACGTGATCGTCGACGGCAAGATGCGCGAGCGCAAGCAGGACTTTGTGGGCTTCGAGGCGCAGATGATTCAACACATGATTGACCACTGTCTTGGAAAGTTGGTCTAAGGGGACCAAAGCACCGCACTTCGTCTCTTTTGGCCCGGGCATGACATTGTTGTCATGTCCGGGCTTTTGTGTTTAGCGCCTTTTTGTTTGGAGACAATGAAATTAGCAAGAACGTAAAGCTAGGAGGCGCTATGTGTACGAGTATTCGATTTACCGATAATTCTGGCCACATGTATCTGGGCCGCAACCTCGACTGGAGCTTTGACTACGGCCAACAGGTTCGCGTGATGCCGCGTGGGTTTCACATTCCGTATTCGTTTATCGACGACGCGACAGCGGCACACGCGGTGATCGGTATGTGCATCGATTACAAGAACTACCCTATGTTCTTCGATTGCGGCAACGATGCGGGCCTCGCCGTGGCGGGTCTCAATTTCCCTGGTTATGCCGAGTATGCCGATGACCCTGTCGACGGTAAGACCAATATCGCGGCCTATGAGTTTCCCCTGTGGGTGGCAGCGACGTTCTCGACGGTCGATGAGGTCGAGGCCGCGCTGCGCGACACGGTGATTGTCGCCAAATCTGCCGGAGAGGGGCTGGGCGTGTCGCTGCTCCATTGGATTATCGGCGACAGCCAGCGTAGCATCGTGGTCGAGATGATGGCTGACGGCCTGCATGTATACGACGATCCGGTCGACACCCTTGCCAACCAGCCGACCTTCCCGTGGCACATGGAAAACCTCCGCACCTATATCACTGCCACAAGCGATTTTCCGCAGACGGCGACATGGCGTGGCGCCGAGCTCAAGCCCTATGGCGCGGGTGCCGGCATGCGCGGTATTCCGGGTGACTGCTATTCGCCGAGCCGTTTTGTAAAGGCGGCGTATCTCAATGCCAATTACCCGCAAAAGGAGAGCGAGACCGAAAACGTCGTCCGTATGTTCCGCTCGCTCGAGGGCGTGGTGATGATTGAGGGGGCGTCCAGGATGGGCGATGGCAAGTTCGAGAAGACTATCTACACCGGATGCTTTAGCGCGCGCACGGGCAATTATTACTACGCGATGTATGGGGATCCGTCGATTCGCTACGTGAGCCTGATGGATGCCGAGGGCGCGAGCCCCGATAGACTCGTGGTTCCCGAGCCGCGTCGTTCGTAGCCGCTAGCTTTACTGCAATGCAAGGCGGCCCTGCGTCTCCCGTGAGATGCAGGGCCGCTGTCGTTGATTTGTGACGTCGCTAGAAGTTGGCGTCGTTGAGCTGGGTGCTCTCGAGTCCGTCGAGTTGCTGTTGCTCGGGCGTATCGGCGACGCTCTCGAGCAGCTCGGTGGGATCGACGTTCATACTCTTGCCGGCCTCGTTGCCGTTGACCAAGTCGTCCGAGAAGATATCGACTTCCATTTCCTCGGCCTCTTCGATCTGAACCTCGAGCGGCACCTGGGTGCGCACGAGCTTAACGGCCGGGCGCATGCGGGCAAACAGTGGCACGTACTCGATGATGATGGCCGAGTTCTCGAGACCATACCAACGTGCCGGGCTTCCGCAGGCGCGGCGGACGGCGTACTTGATGGCCATGACGCGATGGTCGTTGCGGTTGATGTCCGTTTCGGGGGCGAGCATCTTGCGCAGCATGCAAAAACGGAAGTCGCCCACGTTGCCGCGCGTCTCGTAGATGGAGTAGGTGTGGTGCTGCGGCGGCAGCTCGCCCGATGCCATCAAGTCGCCAACAATCTGGCGCAGGTAGGCATTGATGCGCTGGTTGACCTTAAAGCCCAGGTCCAAGCGCACGCGGAACAAAAAGTCCGTGCCAAAGGTCTCGACGGAATACTCGTGCGTATAGGGCTCGTCGGTAACGTGCACGTTGATGAACCAGTATGCCTTGGCGCGCTTGGGATGCTTATCCAAGATGGAATAGAGCACGTCGCGGTCGAGCGTGAGCGGGTCGGGACTGTTGGTAAGGAACACCAGATTGTCGGCGAGCACGGGGTAGGTCTCGTCGTTGCGCAGGCGGCCGAGCTGGTCAATGTACTTGGAGACGGGCAGCAGGATCGTCTGCGTGCGCTCGATGGCGGTGCCGCGGCGCCACACATACATAAGGCCAAACAGCAGCGCGGCCAGGAAGATCATGACGTAGCCGCCGTCAAAGAACATGGTGAGGCACGAGGCAAAGAAGCACAGCTCAATGGCGCCAAAAAGTAGGGCGAAGACGCAGGCGCCCAGCTTGTGCTTGAGGATGCCGGCGATGTAGCTCGTCAAAAGCGTCGTGGTCATGAGCATGGTCACGGTAATGGCGAGGCCGTAGGCGCTCTCCATGCGCTCGGAGTTTTGGAACAGCAGCACGATGAAGATACAGCCGACCCACATGATGTTGTTGACGAGCGGAATATAGAGTTGGCCCTTGGTGTCGCTGGGGTAGTGGATGCGCAGATGCGGCATAAGGTTGAGGCGCGTTGCCTCCGAAACCAACGAGAACGAGCCGGTGATGAGCGCCTGCGAGGCGATGATGGCCGCCACGGCCGAAAGCACGATGGCAAAGGGGCGCAGGGGCTCGGGGAGCATCATATAGAACGGGTTGACGATATCCATCGCGAGCATCTGGGGGTTGGAGTTATTGGCGAGCAGCCAAGCTCCTTGACCCAGATAGTTGAGGATAAGGGCCGCCTTAACAAACGGCCAGGATGCATAGATGTTTGCCTTGCCCACGTGGCCCATATCCGAGTAGAGGGCCTCGGCGCCGGTCGTCGACAGAAAGACGAAGCCGAGCACCATGATGCCCGAGTGGTTGATGGGCGAGAACAGGAACATGATGCCGCGGATGGGGTTGAGTGCGCGTAGGATGGACAGGTTGCCGAGCATGTTGAACAGGCCGGCGCCAGCCAAGAACAGGAACCACAGCGTCATGAGCGGGCCGAACAGCTTGCCGATCGACGAGGTGCCGGCGCGCTGCATGGCAAACAGGCCGCAGATAATGATGATGGTGATGATGATGACGTTGGTCTGCCCGTCGCCCAGCAGCGCATGGCCCCATTCGATGGTGCGCAAGCCCTCGATGGCCGTGGTGACCGTGACGGCGGGGGTGAGGATGCCGTCGGCGAGCAGCGCCGCGCCGCCGATCATGGCGGGAAGGATCAGCCACGGCGCCACTTTGCGCACCAAGCTAAACAGGGCGAAGATGCCGCCCTCGTTGTGGTTATCGGCCTTCATGGCGATTACCACGTACTTGACCGTGGTCACGAGCGTCATGGTCCAGATGACGAGCGAAAGCGCTCCTAAGATCATGTCCTCGCTGACGGTACCGATGCCGCCGTTGTTGGCGACGATTGATTTCATGGTGTACATGGGGCTCGTGCCGATGTCGCCGTAGACGACGCCGAGCGTAACGAGCAGCATGCCAGCGGAGAGGGGAATGGCTCCATGCCCGCCTTGACCACGCTGATCTTGGGGGCTTGCCTCCAGTTTGTTGTGTGCCACGTGGACTCCCTTGGACATCTGGCCCCTGCAAAGGGCAGCAGACCTTTATGCCATCTTTATACATATAAGAGCAGTTTGGCACATCGGGGTGTTTTAGACAATAATCCCCATCTGGGGATTATTCATGTACGCAGGTGGCATTTCAAAGCAGGGGCTGTTAGGCGCGTGCTGCCTGAGCGATGCCGGTCTTGGCACCTGCGCGTTTGCCGGCGAGTTCGCAAAAGATCGCGCCGCCGATGATAAGTGCGGCACCCATCAGACGGACCGGCGTTATGGCTTCGCCTAAAAGGACGGCCGAGAACACGACGGCCGAAAGCGGCTCGAGGTAGCCGACGACCGCGACGGTCTGGACGGGCAGCTTAGCGACAGCACTAAAGTAGAGCAGGCAGCCAATGCCGGTGTTGACGACGCCGAGCATGACGACGGCGCGCCAATCAATACTGGCGGCGACGCCGGCGGACAGGAATGAGGGGGCGCCCTGCGTGATGAGCGTGAGGACCAGCGCGGTCACAAAGGCGGCGCTCACCTGGAGCGTGGAGTTTTCGAGGCCTTCGATGTGTGGCGCACCCTTGCTGGCGATGACCATCAGCGCATAGCAAAATGCCGAGGCGATGTCGCAGGCGATACCCGCAATGGGCATATTGCCGCCTAGACCTTGCGCTGCAATGAGAAAAGCGCCGCAGGCGACGGCGATAAACCCGGCGATTTTGCCGCCGGTCAGTTTTTCGCCAAAGATGAGCGGGGAGAGGGCCATGACGATGATGGGGCCGCAGTAGTACAGCAGCGAGGAAACGCCGACGCCGATCGTCTGGTAGGCTCGGAACAGAAAAATCCAGCTGGCGCCCAGCGCGGCTCCCGAGAGGAGGAGGGCTGCGGCTTCGCGGGGGCGAGATGGCGCCTGCAGCTTATGGCGTTGGGTGATGGCGAGGATGGTGACAAGCGAGAGTGCGCCCAAAAACGTGCGCAGGAGCACGATATCGGAGCTCGGGAGCGCGATGGCGGCGGCGATGATGCCGTTGGAGCCAAACAACAGCAATGCTGCTAAGTACGTAAACAGTCCGTTGTTCATACGCTGACATCCCCTCTATATCCGAGCATGTTCACTATGGGTGAACTGGATTTAGAAGAAAAGCGAATATAATGCATGGATAGCATGAGAAAAACTCATGCAAAGGTGGAGGGGTGCCGTGGAAACGAATATTCAAAAGATGCAGGTGCTGCTGGAGACCGTGCGCGCCGGAAGCTTTACGCGCGCCGCCGAGCGGCTGAGCTATTCGCAGTCGGGCGTGAGCCGTATGGTGGCCGATCTTGAGGCCGACTGGGGCTTTAAAGTTCTCGATAGAAGCCGCGAGGGCGTAGTGCTTTCTGCCGACGGGCGGCAGGCCATGCCGGCAGTCGAGGCGCTCTGCGAGGAATTCACTCGCTTGCAGCGACGGGTGGATGAGATGCGTGGGCTCATGCGCGGCAAAATCTGCATCGGTACGTTTTCGAGCGTGGCGACCCACGTGCTGCCGCCGGTGATTGCGCGCTTTCGCGCCGATCATCCGGATGTCGATTACGAGCTGTTGATGGGTGATTACTCCGAGATTGAGCAATGGGTGGCGGAAGGCCGCTGCGACCTGGGCTTTATTCCGCGCGAGCCACGCGGCGCCGGCATGGCGTCGCGGCCGTTGGTGCAAGACGAGCTGATGGCCGTGGTGCCAGCGGACTCCTCGCTTGCCACCGCGGAGGTCGTTTCCCTTGCCGATTTGGCTAACGAGCAATTTATTCTGCTGGAACGCGGTAGCGACGACGAGATTACGCCGCTGTTTCGCCGCGCGGGCCTGACGGTGCGTTCTAAGCTGTCGACCTGGGATGACTATGCAATTATGGCCATGGTCGAGGACGGCCTGGGCGTGAGCATTCTTCCGGCGCTCATTTTGCGCCGCTGCCAGTTCGATGTTGCCGTGCGCCCGCTCGAGGGACGCCCTCATCGGCAGATCAACGCAATATACCGCACCGCTGACGTTTCGCTTGCGGCGGCTCGTTTCCTTGAATATCTCTAAAAGCGCGTACCTGTTGTCTACTTTGGGACAATTCTCGGGGTTCGGTACATTTTCTTATGAAATTGAACTTTCGGATAATGCGCCGCGCTATACTGCTGCCTAAATTGAACTCAGGTTCAATTTGTGTTCTATAAATTGAACTTTGCCAGCAAGGAGGTTCTAATGGCCCAAGAGACGTTTAGCGATCGCCTGCGACAGACCATGTCCGATCGCGACGTTCGCCAGTCGGATGTAATCCGCGCATCGGAGATGCTCGGCAAAAAACTCGGCAAGAGTCAGATGAGCCAATATGTGAGCGGCAAGACGATCCCGCGGCGCGATGTGGCAGAGCTGCTCGCCCGTATTTTGGAGGTCGATGTTTCCTGGCTGCTCGCCAGTGACGCCGATCAAGTCGAGACGTCCTCGTCCCATAACGTTGCCAAATCCGAACCTAGTCTCTCAGCTCAAATTCCAAGGAGCACCACCATGCGTACTTTTTCTAAATCCACCAAGCTCGATAACGTCCTGTATGACGTGCGCGGTCCCGTCGTCGACGAGGCTGCCCGTATGGAGGACGAGGGCGAGCGCATCCTCAAGCTCAATATCGGCAACCCGGCGCCCTTCGGTTTTCGCACGCCCGACGAGGTTATCAAGGACATGCGCCAGCAGCTGCCCGACTGCGAAGGCTATTCCAATTCGCGCGGCCTGTTCTCTGCGCGCAAGGCGATCATGCAGTATTCGCAGATCAAGGGCCTGCCCAATGTTCAGATGGAGCATATCTACACGGGCAACGGCGTGTCCGAACTCATTCAGCTTTCGATGAACGCTCTGCTCGACAATGGCGACGAGATTTTGATCCCCAGCCCCGACTATCCGCTCTGGACGGCGTGCGCAACCCTCGCCGGCGGTCATCCCGTGCACTATCTATGCGATGAGCAGGCGGATTGGTATCCCGACCTGGAGGATATGGAGTCCAAGATCACGAGCGCGACCAAGGCCCTCGTCATCATCAACCCCAACAACCCCACGGGCTCGGTCTACCCGCGCGAGGTGCTCGAGGGCATCGTCGAGGTTGCGCGCAGGCATCAGCTGATGATCTTTGCCGATGAGATCTACGACCGTCTGTGCATGGACGGCTACGAGCACGTCTCGATTGCCTCGCTCGCTCCCGATCTGCCCTGCGTTACCTTTAGCGGCCTTTCCAAGTCGCACATGATCGCGGGCTATCGTATTGGCTGGATGGTGCTTTCGGGCAACCAGCGCTGCATGAGCGACTTCATTATGGGTATCAACATGCTCTCTAACATGCGCCTGTGCTCCAACGTGCCGGCCCAGTCGATCGTCCAGACGGCGCTCGGTGGCCATCAGTCGGTCAACGACTACATCCGTCCCGGCGGTCGTGTCTACGAGCAGCGCAACTTTGTGTATGAGGCACTCAACAAGATCGATGGCATCTCGGTGGTCAAGCCGCGCGCGGCGTTCTATATCTTCCCCAAGATGGATGTTAAGAAGTTCAACATCACCGATGACGAGCAGTTTGCCCTCGACCTGCTGCACGAGAAGAAGATTCTGATCACGCGCGGCGGCGGCTTTAACTGGGCCGAGCCCGATCACTTCCGCATCGTGTACCTGCCGCGCATGGAAGTGCTCAAAGAGTCGCTCGAAGACCTCGCCGACTTCTTCGATCATTACCGTCAAAGCTAAGGGATAGAGGCTCTATACAATCGAAAGCTCCCTGCAGTTGCTTGGCTGCAGGGAGCTTTCTTGAATCGGTGGAACTAAATAACGATTCCGTTGCAGTGGTCGATTTCGTGCTGGATGATCTCGGCGGTGTAGCCCGAGAAGTTTTTGATGCGGCGGACAAAGTTCTCGTCCAAATACTCAACCTTAATGCGGCGATAGCGGGTGCAGGGACGCTCGCCGATTAGCGAGAGGCATCCTTCGCTTGTCTGATAGGCATTGACCTGCTCAAGAATTTGAGGATTGTACATCAGGAGCGTCCTGTTGCCGTCCTTTACGCAGATGATGCGTTTGCGCACGCCGATCATGTTGGCGGCGAGGCCCACGCACTCGCGCTCATGCTCGTGGAGCGTATCCAGGAGGTCTTGCCCGGTCGCGGCATCGTCGGGTCCCGCGTCTTCGGAAGGCAGACGCAAAAAGAACTCGGATTTCATGATGGGCTTAATCATGGCGGGCTCCTCATGTCTTATGCTTTCGTGGACTTTTAATAATAGCGCGGAAGGAAAGCTGTGCGTCCGCGTTACAATCTTTCGACGTTGGACCATGTTGTCAGACTCGTCGAGTACGGCGTCTGGCGTAAGTCTAGGGCTCATTTTTCGCCCTGGACTGTTCCTCTGGGGCGATGCGACTGTCGTTCCAAGAGGAAGGAAATGCATGGGGAGCAAATCTCAGCAACAAGTTCAAGTAGCGCCATCGGCCACTGCGGCGATTCTCGTCGTAATGTATATTGCAGCCTTTGTTGCCGCGTTTAACGAGAACATCATTAACGTGGCGTTGCACGACATTATGGCGGCCTTTTCGGTGAGTGCCACCACGGCGCAGTGGCTCGTTTCGGGCTACATGATCGTGACGTCGATCTTTACGGCCATCATGGCCTTCCTGTCCGGCCGTTTCTCGACGCGCAAGCTGCTGTTTTTCGCATGCGGATGCATGGTCGCCGGCGAAGTCCTGTGCCTGTTCGCTCCGTCATTTAGCGTTTTGCTGCCAAGCCGTATTTTGCAGGCTGCGGGATCGGGCATCTTGTTCCCGCTCATGATGAACGTGGTGCTGTCTTGCGCTCCGCGCGAGAAGCTCGGTCTGTATCTGAGCCTGGGCGGAGCCTGCATTACGCTGGGGCCGGCGTTTGGACCCGTGATCAGCGGTCTTATGTGCACGTTGTTTGGCTGGAGGGCGGTGTTCGTAGTGCCGCTGGTGGGCGGCATTGTGGTCGCTGCGGCGGGCGTAAAGCTTGTTCAGAATGTCGGAGAGCGTTCGAACGCCACGCTTGATATTCTGTCGGTTGTTTTGCTCGCCGCCGGTATTACGGCATTTGTGTATTCCGTAGGCGAGTTCTCGACCAATCTGATTGCCGGTATCGTGACGCTTTTCGCCGCCATTGTGCTGCTCGGCCTGTTTGCGGCCCGCCAGCTCAAGCTCGAGCATCCGGTGCTTAACGTGCGTCCCATGGCGAGCGTTCGTTTTTGGCCTGCGTGTCTGCTTGTGGTGGTGTCGATGATGACGACGTTCTCGATGAGCGTTTTGTTGCCGCTCTATTTTGAGGGCGCATACGGCATGACCGCACTTGTTGCGGGCTTGTTCATTTTGCCGGCGATTGCCTGCAACGCCGTGACCTCGATTGTGGGCGGACGCGTGATGGACGCCCGTGGCGCATGGCCGCTGCTGCCGGTCGGCTTTGCCCTGATTGCCGTGGGGCAGACTGCCATCTCGATGACGGCGGCAAGCATGAACATCGGCGTCGTCGTGGCGCTGACCGTTGTGGTGTATGCCGGAGTCGGTTTGGTGCTGAGCCCCTCGCAAACGGCCGGCTTGGAGACGCTGCCTGCCGCTGAGCATCCTCACGGAACGGCATTGCTTAACACGTGGAATATGATTGCCGCGTCGTTTGGCCCGTCGCTGTTTATCGGTCTGCTCTCGAGTTCTGCGGCGACCGCCGGCGCGGCTGGCGCTGCGACCGAAGTTGCCCAGGCGATTGGATTTGCAGCTGCCGTGCGTGTGGCGGCTGTAATTGCCGTGGTCGGGTTCGTGGCGTCGCTGGTGTACGCTCGTCGCGAGTCGCACATGTCGCATTAATGTGTGCACATAGATTCTGCAGCTAGATTGGATGGCGACACCATAAACTAATGCACGTTTTGCCGAGAGGCATGAATGTTTAAAGCGCAAAGAGTGCGCGACGGGCCCCGCGAATGGGGCGATGATGCCCGAGAGGGCCAAGAAGGAGTCTCATGTCTGAGAACGAAGAGATCATGAACGAGACCGAGAACGAGACCATGGCTGCCGAGGTCGAGGCAGTCGAGACCGTGGAGACCGAAGCTGCTGAGGTTGAGGCTGCTGACGAGGTTTCCGCCGAGGAGGAGGCCGAGGTTGTCAAGGCCGCCGTTGATTACGATGACGAAGAGCTGATGGACAAGATGCAGAAGGCCGCCCGCCTGCTGCGTAGCCGTCGCTTTGCTATTTCCAAGGAGGAGGAGGCCAAGGCCGAGCGCATGGCGAACATCGAGCGCGCCATCAAGCTTCTTGACCTCAAGCCCAAGATGGAGCAGAAGGAAATGTCCGACCTGCTGGGCATGCGCCTCCGTGAGCTCGATGGCCTGATGGCCGAGGCCGAGGCCGCCGATCTGGTCGGCCGTATCGACGACGCCGAGGGCGATATGCGCAAGATCGTCGTCTTCGCTGCCGAGGATGCCGCTGAGGGCCTGGTCGAGCTTGCCAACAAGAAGGAGAAGCTCCTGCCCGAGCTTTCTTACGAGGAGGCCACCGAGCTGATGGCCGCTCTCGATAAGGTTATCGCTCCGCTTGTCGCCATGGGCCTGGACGAGGACCGCGGTCCTCGCGGCGGCCGTGACGACCGTGGCGG
>DXZR01000001.1 GCA_019419555.1 Collinsella sp. | reverse complement strand
GCGCCCCACCCCTTTCCGCCCCAACGCCACAAGGGCGATCGAGCAGGGCCTTCCGGAAACGGAAAAGGGCCTATCTCTCAGAACATTCCGCAGGACGGAGGAAGCCCCGCAGCGCGTAGCGCGCAGCGGGGCTTCCGACATGTCCGAGGACGTTCTGAGAGATAGGCCCTTTTCCGTTTCCGGACGGCCCGGTGGGATCAGAGTACCCTTGCTGTTACTCTGCTTTGCCCACGGAGTTGAGGTTGGTCATGCGGATCTTAACCAGCTCGGTGATCTCACGCATGCCCTCCTTGGCCGGCTTCTTGGGATCGAAGCAGGCGGGGTTCTCAGCCATGTAGGCCATGAAGCCCTTGGTGTAGGCCTGACGCAGCTCGGTGGCGTAGTTAACCTTGCAGATGCCGTTCTTCACGGCCTCGGCGACCTGCTCATCGGGCACACCGGAGGTGCCGTGCAGAACCAGCGGCACGTCGACGGCGTCGCGGATGGCCTTGACCACGGACTGCTCGATGTGCGGATCGCTCGTGTACACGCCGTGGCTGGTGCCAACGCCAATTGCGAGGGAGGTGCAGCCGGTACGCTCGACGAACTCCTTGGCCTCGGCCGGATCGGTGTAGGGGCTCTCGCCCTCAACCGCAGGACCGTCGTCCTCCTTGCCGCCAACCTTACCGAGCTCGGCCTCGACGGGCACGCCCATGGCGCGGCCAGCGTCGGCGACGGACTTGGTCAGGGCAATGTTATCCTCGAAGGACTCGTGCGAGCCGTCGATCATGACGGAGGTGTAGCCGGTGCGGAAAGCCTGCATGCAGCGGTCATAGCCGTCGCCGTGATCGAGGTGCAGGGCAACGGGCACGGAAGCGCGCTCGGCGGCAGCCTTGACCATGCCGTAGAAGTAGTCCAGACCAGCGGTCTTGATGGTGCCCGGGGTGGTCTGCATGATGACGGGGGACTTGGTCTCCTCGGCAGCGGCCAGAACGGCCATAACAAACTCGAGGTTCTCGACGTTGAACGCGCCAACGGCGTAATGACCGGCCTGAGCGTCCTTGAGCATCTTTTCGGTGGTAACAAGTGCCATGAGCGTTTGCTCCTCTCCCTCGCCCGCATCTGGACATCGGGCGTAGTTGTTCACAAGGCGTTTTACCTTGCCTTTTTTCGCGCTCATTGTATGAAATTCAGCATCTTTGCATGTGCGAGATATTGAGCCCATGCAGGTCAATACAGTCGTTTTTGAAAAGTAAACGGAAGGAATTGGAGCCGAGTGGGCGTGTTCGATATTGAATTTTGAGCGTTGAGCGTCTTTCTTTTATAGAAAAGATAAGTAATCGAAAGGTGTTTTCTTACTCAAAAAGAAAATGAACGAAAATAGAGTCAACACAATTCCTGCAAATTTAGCCGAGAATGGAGCAAACATGGCCCAAGCTACCAACCGTGCCTTCGCCGATGAGCGTCGTGCCGCCATCATGGAGATGCTTGAGCATAACGCCTCGGTGCAGGTGGCAGAAATTGCCCAGACCTTTGGCGTGTCCTCTGTCACCGCTCGCGCCGACCTGGACGCACTCGCGGAGTCCGGCAAGCTGCGCCGCACGCATGGCGGCGCCGTATCGCTCCACAAGCGTCTGACTGTTTCCACGCAGGATCGCCGCATCAATGTCAACGTCGCCGCCAAGCAGGCCATCGCGCAAAGCGCCATCGAGCTCGTCAATGACGGCGACACGCTGCTCGTTGACTCGGGCACCACGGCGCTCGAGTTCGTCCGGCTCCTCGATCAGCGCGACGGCATCACCGTTATCACGGCCGACATTACCATCGCCGATTACATCGACGAAAGCATGCCCTCGGTCGATGTCGTCATGCTGGGCGGGGCGCTGCGCAAAGGTCATCGCTATCTGTACGGCCCGCTCACTATGCAAGCGCTCCAAATGGTCCACGCCGATCTTGCCGTCATGTGCCCTGGAGCTTTTGTTCCCGGCTGCGGCTTTACGACCGACTTTCCGCAGATGGCCGAGACCAAAGCGGCTATGGTCGGTGCCGCCCGTCAAAGCGTCGCCCTTATGGACGCCAGCAAGGTTAACGGACGCGGCATGTACCGCTTTGCCGAGCTGACCGATGTCGACACCATCGTGATGGACCGTGATCCCGATGGCGCCGTCGCCACCTCAATCGCCGAGACCGTCGACGACGCCCGCCCAAATCTCGTCATCGCCGGCGCTTAAACAAAAACCACCACAAAGGTGCCTGTCCCCTTTGTGGTGGTTTTGCTCGTTAAAAGCGAAATATCGCTACTTGGAAAGCTCGTCGGCGAGGACCTCGATCTGAGCGCGCGAGGCGTCGTTGAGCGAGCCCAGCACGGTCACCTTGTTCTGCGCCAAGGTGATGTCCTTCATGCCCTCGAGCTCCTTGGCCATAACCTTGGCAGCGGTGGGCGCCCAGGAGCCGGCCTCGACGAGTGCCACCGTACGGTTCTGATAGGCGTGCTCGGCAAGCGTATGGATAAAGGTGCTCATGAACGGGAAGATCTCACCCTGATAGGTGATGGAAGCGAGCACCAGACGGTCGTAGCGGAACGCATCCTCAACGGCCTCGGCCATGTCGTCGCGAGCCAGGTCAAAGACGGAGACCTTCTGGCCGCGAGCCTCAAGCGCTGCGGCGAGCTCCTCGACGGCAGCCTTCAGATGGCCATACACACTCGCATAGGCGATCGTGATGCCCTCGTCCTCGGGCTGATAGCTCGACCAGGTGTTATAGGTGTCGAGGTAATAGCCCAGGTTCTCGGTCAGTACGGGGCCGTGGAGCGGACAGATGATCTGAATGTCCAGGTCGGCGGCCTTCTTGAGGACGGCCTGCACGAACTTGCCGAACTTACCGACGATGCCAAAGTAGTAACGGCGCGCTTCGCAAGCCCAGCCCTCGGGATCCTCGATGTCGTTGGCGCCAAACTTGCCAAAACCGTCGGCACTAAAGAGCACCTTGTCGGTGGACTCGTAGGAGAAGAGCACCTCGGGCCAGTGAACATTGGGGGCACCGACAAAGGTTAGGCTGTGGCCGCCCAGGTCGAGCACGTCGCCATCTTTGACGACCATCTTGCGCTCGGGGAAGTCGGTGCCAAAGTAGTTGACCATCATACGGAAGGCGCCCATGCTGGCAACAATCTGCGCCTGGGGATAGCGCTCCATAAAGGCGGCGATGCCGGCGGAGTGATCGGGCTCCATGTGATGGACGATCAGGTAGTCGGGCGTGCGGCCATCGAGCACGGCCTCGAGGTTGCCGAGCCACTCGTCAACAAAACCGCCGTCGACTGAATCGGCGACAGCGATCTTTTCGCCCAAGATAACGTAGCTGTTGTATGCCATGCCGTTCTCGGACACATCGTACTGGCCCTCGAACAGGTCAATGTCGTGATCGTTAACGCCAATGTAGCGGATATCCTTGGTGATCTCCATCAGGCAAAGCCTCCTAGATAGACAAAAGAGCCCGTCTATCATAGCACTCGTCTTCATAGCCACGGCTATCTGCCAGCATCCTTATCGATTGTTATTGAGGCGGAATATATCGCCATTGACCTGCAAAAACTATGTGCGCGGAGCTGCCGTGGTATGTCGAACGATAAGCTGGCCGGGAATACGAATGGCAACGGTTTTGTCCGTTGCCCCCGCCTTGGGAACCGCGTGCTCGAACACCTCGCGTCCACGCTGATGCAAATCGAATCGAACGGTCGTGAGCTCGTTGTGTGCCACAAAATCATCGAGCGAATCGTCGACGCCCACCACGCTCACGTCCTCGGGCACGCGCAGACCGCTATCGCGCAGCGCTGCAATCGCGCCATTTGCCATCTGGTCGTTTGCCGCGTAAATCGCCGTCATGGTGCGATCGTGCTCGGCCAGGTACCTGCCGGCCTCGTAGCCGCTGTTGGCAGACCAGTCGCCCTCGAGCGGCTCTGCCGGCTCGATGTGTTTACGCTCGAGTGCATCCTGCCAACCGGCGCGACGAAATTGCTCGTCGACCGAGAATGACGGGCCGCCAATATAGCGAATCTGCTCGTGCCCTAGCTCAAACAGGTGATCCATAAGCAATAGCGAGCAGCCGTAATGGTCGGAATCGACCGTGGTCACCCGCGGGTGCGCGTACATGGTAACGATGACCGTGCCAATGCCCGGCAGTGGATCAAACGTCTCAAAATCGGGCGCCATGCGACTCATACCGATGATGATGCCGTCCACCGGCAATGCGGCCATACGACGCGTGGCCTCGGCAAGCGAAAACTCCTCGGTCTTGGACATCTCGACCAGCGTGATGGCGCAATTATGCTCGCGAGCAGCGCTGGCGATGCCGTCGATCATTGAGAGGTTGCCAAACTTGGTGACATCGTTGACGCACAGGCCGACCGAATGGTAACGGCCGTCGCGCAGCGAGCGACCGGCATAACTCGGACGAAAGCCGAGCTTTTGCATAGCGGCCTGCACGCGCTGGCGCGTCTGCTCGTTAACGTTAGGCAAGCCGTTGGCGACGCGCGAAACCGTCTGCTGCGAAACGCCGGCAGCGCGGGCGACGTCGGCCATGGAGACCGGACGCGAACTGGTATCGTTGGACGGGCGCCTTGCCACAGGATCACCTTCACCCTTGCGAGATCTGAATAGCGTGAATGCCGGCCCGGGCAGAAATACATCCCGCGTCGAGGCCCGCTATCGTCGGACGCATGTTAACGTACTCTACTTTTTCTATCTGCATCTCTTCTGCTTTATAAGTCCATACGGCAGTACCGTTCACGGCTGAATTTCTACCGATTACCAGATTCTCAAAAAGTGACAAGCGATGTGTTATGAGTACGTTAACATAGCCCGTAACGTGCGGTATCGTGAACACTTGGTTCATGCCGCTTTAAGTTGTTAACGTACTCATAACGACGCAAAACCCACCCGGGCGCGCCAAGGAAAGGACTCCCATGACCACCCCCGACGAAAAGACATTCGCCACGCTCACCAAGCTGTTCGAGGAGGAGTTTGGCCCCATCGGCGACCGCCAGGTGCTCTACGTGCACGCGCCCGGCCGCTCCGAGATCAGCGGCAACCACACTGACCACGAGGGTGGCCACGTTATCGCCGGCTCGCTCGATGTCGCCGTCGACGGCATCGCCGTGGCAACCGATTCCAACAAGGTTCGCGTAGCCGACGAGGGCTATCCCACGTTTGAGATCGCGCTCGACACGCTAGACGTTCAGGAGTCCGAGAAGGGCACGTCCGCGAGCCTCGTCCGCGGCATGGCCCACGAAATCGCAGCCCTTGGCGTTGAGCCCAAAGGCTTCGACTTTGCCTTTACCTGCTCCGTCCCCTCGGGCGGCGGCCTTTCCAGCTCTGCCGCCGTCGAAGCCGCGTACGGTCGTGCCATGGAGACGCTCTGGGGCGCGCCCGCCATTGAGCCCGTCACGCTCGCCCAGATGAGCCAGCGCACCGAGAACAACTATTACGGCAAGCCCTGCGGTCTGATGGACCAGGCCGCCGTTTGCTTGGGCGGCCTCGCCTACATGGACTTTGAGGATCAGGCTCAGCCTAAAACCCAGAAGCTCGAGCTCAACTTTGAGGATCACGGTTATGCTCTCGTGCTCGTTAAGGTCGGTGCCGACCACGTGGCCGCCACCGAAGACTACGCCGCCGTTCCGCGCGAGATGCAGGACGTCGCCGCCGAGTTTGGCAAGGCACGCCTGTGCGAGGTAAACGTGGCGGACTTTGACGCCAAGCTCCCCGAGCTGCGCGCCAAGCTGGGCGACCGCGCCTGCCTGCGCGCCGTTCACTACTGGTACGAAAACGGCCTGGTCGATAAGCGCTGGGCTGCCCTGAACGCCGGCGACATCGATCAGTTCCTGGTCCTGACGCGCGAGTCCGGCGCCAGCTCTGCCATGTACCTACAGAATGTCGTTGCCAAGCTGGGCTCCGAGCAGCCCTCGATGTATGCCCTGGCACTGGCCGAGCACGTGCTCGACGGCCGTGGCGCCGTCCGTATCCACGGTGGCGGCTTTGGTGGCACCATCCAGGCCTTCGTGCCGCTCGACCTGGTCGACACCTTTATCACCAAGATGAACGGCTGGCTGGGCGAGGGCTCTGCCCGCCACTACGCAATTTCTGACAAGGGGGCTTACGCGGCATGGCTGTAATGACTGACGTGCGCGAGGCCGCGCAGAACCTGATCGAGTACGCTATCCACCGATCGATGATCGGCCAGGACGATCGCATCTGGGCGTATAACACCATTCTCGAGTGCATCGGTGCTACGGGCCCGGCGCTCGACATGGCCTGGGCGCTCCAGGCCGAAAAACTCTCGCTCTTGCACCCCGACACCCTGCCCAACTTTGACCTTGAAGGCACACTTGCCGCGCTTGCCGAGGCGGCTGTTGCCAACGGCGCCGCCGAGGACACGGCATCGGGCCGCGACCGCATCGCCATGCGCATCATGGGCGCGCTCATGCCAAGGCCTTCGGTTGTAAACGAGGAGTTCAACGGACGCATGGGCGTCAACGAGCCCCGCGCCGCGACCGACTGGTTCTACGGCCTGTGCTGCGACGCCGGCTACGTGCGCCGTGCCGCCATCGCGCGCAACATCAAATGGAGCACCCCCACCAACTGGGGCGACCTCGAGATTACCATCAACCTGTCAAAGCCCGAAAAGGACCCGCGCGATATTGCCGCGGCCGGCGCCGCCAAAAACACGGGCGAGAAGTATCCCGCCTGCCAGCTCTGCATCGAAAACGAAGGCTATCCCGGACGCTCCGCTGCAGCCGACGGCGGCGCCCATCCCGCCCGCCAGAATCTGCGCGTTATCCCCATTAAGCTCGACGGCGAGCGCTGGGGCTTCCAATACAGCCCGTACGCGTACTTTAACGAGCACTGCATTGCCATGAGCTCCGAGCATCGTCCGATGCACGTCGACCGCAAGGGGCTGACCTGCCTGCTCGACTTTGTCGACCTGTTCCCGCACTACTTCATTGGCTCCAACGCCGACCTGCCCATCGTGGGCGGCTCGATTCTGTCGCACGACCACTTCCAGGGCGGCGCGCACGAGTTCCCCATGATGCACGCCGCCGAGGTCTCGCAGTTTAGCGTGCCGGGCTTTGACCAGGTCATCGGTACCGTGTTACAGTGGCCGCTTTCGGTGCTGCGACTACGATCGCACGACCGCGCCCAGCTGCTCGACGCCGCCGAGAAGATTATCCTTGCCTGGCGCGAGTGGACTGATGAGTCGGTTGGCGTCATCGCACACACGGCCGACGGCGTGGCCCACAACACCGTGACGCCCGTCATCCGCCGCGTCGACTCCCGCGGCAACGCCGGCGGCGAAATCTACGAGGCCTACCTGGCGCTTCGCTGCAACATCACGACCGACGAGCATCCGCTGGGCGTATTCCATCCGCATGCTGAGTACCACCACATCAAAAAGGAGAACATCGGCCTGATCGAGGTCATGGGCCTGGCCATTTTGCCGCCGCGCTTGGTTCCCGAGCTCGGCGCTGTCCGCGAGCACCTGCTGGCGGCCAAGGCAGATGCCAGCTACGACCTTGCCGGCGCGCTCGAGGGCGACGACCTTTGCCGCAGCCACGCCGCATGGGCTGAGGACGTCTTTGCCCGCCGCGCCGACGAGCTTACGGCCGACAACGCCATCGACATCCTGCACGAAGAGGTCGGCGTGGTGTTTGGCCACGTGCTCGACAACGCCGGCGTCTTTAAGTGGGACGAGGCAGGACGCGCCGCCCAACAGCGCTTTATCGACTCGCTATAGCATGCGAGCTCGAACGCACGCACTCAACAAATAGCGTCTACACGACAACGGCGCCCGCCGGCAACATCACCGACGGGCGCCGTTTTTGAGTGTAGTCATTGGGGTCATTCTTAAGGGGCGTTCTTAAACGACTAGTCATTAAAGAGCGTCCCCAATGACTATTTGCGACCAAGGCAACGCCGGTGTCTTGGCAACGACAGCGAAAACGCCCCTAAGCGAGCAAGGTGACGTGAAAGAGGAGGGCATTGACCTTTTGGTCATGCCCGACGATTGAACGTCAGATTGCCGCTTAGGGGCGTTTGCAGCGTCGCGCCGTTACGCGGTTTGGTAAAACCGCGTAACCCTACAGTTCAGTCACGACAACGCTGTTGTAGACCTCGTCCCAGCGGTCCATGACCAGGTGGCCGGTCTTGGGATCCATGGCGTTGAGCTTGCCGCAGGTATTGGCGGTCTTGAGCACCGTGACGTCGTCGGCACCAGCAGCAATGGCATGCGCAAAACCGGCAATGGTCGAGTCACCGGAACCCGTCGCGTTCACAGCCGCAATCGCGGGCGTCTTGGCGCGGAACGCGCGGCCCTCATGGAAGCCCACCGAACCGGCAGCGCCCATCGAAACGACAACCCAGGGGATACCGGCAAAACGGTCATCGGCGGCAAGCGCCTCGCGCAGGGCATCGACATCATCGGTCGTAAAGGACGTACCCAGCAGGCCGTTAATCTCGGTCAGGTTGGGCTTTACGAGCTCAGGCTTAGCGTCGGACTCCAGCGCGGCCTCCAGCGATGCACCCGAGGTGTCGAGCAGCACCTTGGCGCCCGCCTCCTCGGCAATCTTGACGAGCTCGGCATAGTAGCCGGCATCGACACCACGCGGCAGCGAGCCCGAAAGCGTCACAACGTCCGCCTTTGCTGCAAGCTCGGCGAATTTTGCCGTAAAGGCCTCGAGCTCGGCCGGGGCGATCTGCGGGCCGCTCTCCAAAAGCTCGGTCTGATTACCCTCGTGCAGAATATTCAGGCAAATGCGCGTCTCACCGGCGATGGGCACAAAGTCGTTCTTGACGCCGTCGGCATCCATAAGCTCGGCCATATAGGCACCCATGTGGCCGCCGAGCAGACCGGTCGCGAGCACATCGTCGCCCAACTGCAGCAGCACACGGCTCACGTTAAGGCCCTTGCCGCCAGCGGTCTTTTCGGGCGTCACGCGGTTTACATCGTCGATGATCAGCTTGTCGAGCTGATAGCGCGTATCAATCGACGGGTTCATGGTAACGGTCAGAATCATATTGAACTCCTGTTTCCGGGGCACGACACGCGCGGCCCCAAACATACGATAGCTCGTTAAAGGATCTCGATCTCAAAGCCGCGGGTAACGGTCTCCCCCGGCTTGGCCACCAGGCAGCCGCGCTTGTGCTCCAGGATATCGTCCTCGTCGGAGCAGGTGGACAGGCCGCCCCACGGTTCCACGGCCACAAAGTCACCCTCGGGCTTGCTCCACACAATCAGGTACGGCATATCGGGGAACGTCAGTCGCACGCCCTTGTCCTCGGTCTTCTTGGTCAGCGTAACCACGCGGCTCTCGAGCACGTCAAAGATGGTCTCCGCGAAGTCAAAGAGTTCGTGGGTCAGCGGCAGGTCATGGCCAACCATCGGGTTCTTGCTGCGATGCTCAACATCAATCAGGCCCGTCGAGGGAACGGCAGTACAGAGCTCGGCGGCCTCGCGCTGCTCAAAACGGAGCTCGTAGTCGTCATAGGACTCGCCCTCGTCAAGCGGGCACTTAAAGCCAGGGTGACCGCCCACAAAGAACGGCATGTCCTCGGTGCCCTCATTGGTCACCTCGTACGACACGGCCACCTTCTCCGCATCGATCGTGTAACGAGCAACGATCTTAAACGGATACGGGTACTGCTCGAGCAACTCGGCATGGTCGGCAGAGCTTAGACTCAGCGCAACCATGTTGTCGCTCTGCTCCTCGAGCTTCCACTCCTGTTTGCGCGCAAAGCCGTGGCGGGCGAACTTTACCTCGCGGCCGCCCATGGTCATTGCGTGACCATCACGAAGGCCGCCGCAGATCGGGAAGCAAATGGGTGCCTGGCCCGACCAGACCGAAGGATCGCCCTGCCACAGGTACTCGCGACCGTTGGCTTTAATCGAAGTGAACGATCCGCCAGCCGTGCTCAGTACCACGCGAACAGAACCGTTATCAAGAACAAACTCCATAGGAGCCTTCCCTTTCTTACGACAGCCCGCCAAGTCAATAGGGCTGATAGAAAACCGGCTCGCGCCCCCTCACAGAAACGCGAGCCGTCAACGGACTAGTTAATTACGCCGGATACCCGCTAATCGTGGTATTCGCCGCGGTCCCACTTCTCGAGGAACTCGTCAAAGAAGTGCGGGTCAGCCTGAGCCTCGGCATCGGCCTTATTGCAGGCATCGATCTTGGCGATCAGGGCATCGTGCTCGGGGGTCTTCTCGTAGGGCTCCTCCAGGAAGGCAAGCATGATATCGGCCATCAGGAACTCGCCGGTGATCTTGCCGCCAAAGCCCACGATGTTGGCGTTGAGCTCGCGACGGGCATACAGGGCAGAGGTCATATCGCGGACCAGGGCGCAGCGGGCGCCGGGAACCTTGTTGACGGCGTTGGTGATGCCGATGCCGGTGCCGCACAGGGCCACGCCAAAATCGGCCTTGCCGCTGGCGACAGCCTCGCCCACGGCCTTACCGTAGATGGGATAGTGCGTACGGGTGTGGCTGTAGGTGCCGCAGTCGAGCACCTTGTAGCCAGCCTGCTCCAGGCGGTCGGCCAGATAGATCTTCTCGTCCGTAACGATATGGTCGCAACCGATTGCGATGGTCTTCTTCATCAGAACGTCCTTTCGTCTGAATTCACAAGTTGAGGTAGAAGTTCGAGTTCTCGGTGGCTCTCGTTAGGCCATCTTGTTGAGCATGTCGACACGGATCTGGTGACGGCCGCCGGCGTACTGGGCACGCAGGAACTCGCGGGCGATCTTCTTGGCGACCTCGGTGCCCACAACGCCCGGGCCCATGGTGACCATGCGCGAGCCGTTGTGCTCGCGGGTCATGTAAGCGGAACGCTCGTCGGAAATGTTGGCGACGACCATGCCCTTGATCTTGACGGCGGCCATATAGGAGCCGACGCCGTACTTATCGAATGCGAAGCCCTGGGAATCCTTGTGCTCCAGCAGGTCCTTGGCAACGGCGGTCGCGGAATCGACAAAGTCCGCGGCAGGAGTCTCGGAATAGTCGACGACCTCGTGACCGTCGGCGATGAGCATCTCCTTGATGGACTCCTTCATCGACATACCGTCGGCATCGGAAGCGATTACAACCCTCATGACATCCTCCTTGAGAGATACGCAGGTGCGTAGTTTCTGTTTGGAAGTGTTGAATCGCGTTCAGGTCCGGGCATCTGAATGTGCGGTTCTTCACTGTTCATGTTTATTTGAACACATTCGAACATCAACTGCAAGAATTATTTGTTTGTCTTTGTTCTTTTTTGAACAAATACCGTTCGCGGATGATTGCTGACCGTTTGGAATCGGGGAAAGCCCACCCTGCCACGTATTCAACAAACAAAAGGGCGGCCGAGAACGTGTCTCGGCCGCCCTTCGGCGGTATTCCCCGGTATATACAGCTGTTTTAGCTACTCGGACTGCCCGCCCTTTTTGGCGTGCTTGGACGGAGCGCTCAGAAAGCGACCCGTCAAATAGTTCGCCGGGCCGGAAATATCAATCCCCAGCAGGGTGTGCCCCAGCCACAAAAACGCCGCGAGCACCAGCAATGGAATCACGCACGAGGTCACGATCATCACGATGACGCCTTCGATAAGGTCGGTCACCTGCTGCACGATCTCGTCGGTCATCTGCTTGGCACCACTGGTTACCGACGTGACCAGGCTTGAGGCACCGTCGGCAAGCTGCTCAAGCACGTTCTTGGACTCTGTGGACTCGGTCTTTTTCTTGCTTGCTTTGGAGCTATCACTATTTGCCGTACCCGCAGCGTCGGCCGCCTTTTGCTCGGCCGCTTCGATGCTCACTCGATACGTTTCGTCGACCTTTTGCGACACCCATACGCTTGCAGGCACCAACGCCATGCCGATCGTGGCGACCACCAGCACGCGAGTCGCCACGCGGCGCAGGACGGCGCTCGTGCTCCAGCGCCCGTGAATGCCGAGCGACACCGCAAGGAGCACCAGCGCAAACGGGATCAGGATGCCCAGGCCAACCGACCACAAAATGGTCAGCAGGTATTTCTCGAGGTAGAGCACGGCAAGCACGATGCCCAAGTTACCCGAAAGCTGCGCGAGCTGCTCGGCAACCGGCGTTCCCGTATCGCCCGGCAGCGCAGTGATACCCGCAGATAGGGCGACGCACGAGGTCGTGAGCGCCAAAACATTGCCCTTCTTTTGATCGATGACCTCGATGGTGGAGTCCCAAGTCTTGGTATCGGCGAAATGCGGACGAGCTACAAAGCCCGACAGCAGCGCCAGTACCACGAGCGCAACGATAAAGCCAATCTGCAGCTTTTTGTTTGCGCACACGACATCGGACAGACTGGGCTGCAGCTCGGTTACCGTCGTGTGCTCGGTTATCTGGACAGGACGCCCATGAGCCATCTCGTGCGCGTCTCTTTTTTGTATTGACCCGTTATCCGGCATTTGGATACCTCCTCAGTCCGGGGCTTAATGCGAAAGGAAGTATACCCACCGAGCAAAAAACGAACGGGAAGACGAACAGAGCGCACCAAGACTGTCCCCAATGACTATCTCCGGATGAGTTGCGGTGGAATAGGGATTGTTTTGCGCCCGTCGGCCCCTATTCAGTCCCTATTTCACCGCAACTTGGAGGAGGACAGAAAAAGCCCTGCCGCGGGTAGCGGCAGAGCTTTTGGAAGGGGACTTGGTTGTGAGGGCTCGTTAGGCGAGCTTGGCCTCGAGCTCGGCGATGCGCTTGTAGGCATCGATGGTAAAGCGGGCCTGCTTCTCCAGGATCATAGTGGTCATGAGAGTGTCCTGAGCGTGAGCCATGATGAAGGTCATCTCCATCTCGCCACCGCCGGCCTCCTGCGAAAGCAGCTTGGTCTGCGTGTCGTGGGCGCCGATAAGTGCATCGCTGGCATCCTTGTGCAGCTGTTCGGCCTTCTCAAAATCGCCCTCGCGAGCAGCATCGAGCGCTGCAAGCAGATCGGTCTGGGCGTCACCTGCGTATGCGACAATCTCGAATCCAACCATCGAGATTTCTTCTTTGGTTGCCATATTGCGTTCCTTTCACATATGAACCAATGGAGAGCATCGCGTCCGGGCATACGCGCTGCGTTCTTTATGACAGAAACATTAACATTCAAACAAAAAAGAACAGCGCAAAACGTGATTTCGAGCTATGAACGGTCGCTTTTCGCCCGTGAACGGTTTTTAAACCAATCTGAACAATATCGAACACAATTAGCGGCAACCCAAACAGACCTGCGCCCCTAGCGTACATCGCGCACCGTATCGCCCTCGACGAGCACGCCCGGAAACAGCATGTGCTCCACACCGGGCGCAACGCCCTCGGCGCCGGCAATCTTGTCGACCGCCCACATGCCGACGCGCTTGTTGTCAAAGCGCACCGTGGTCAGGCGACGGTCGGGCACGATATCGCCCAGGCTGTCATCAACACCCACCACACTCACGTCCTCGGGCACGCGCTTTCCGCGCGACTCGAGCCCGCGAATGCAGCCGTAGGCCATGGCGTCGTTGGAAGCATAAATGGCCGTACAGGTCGGATCATCCGCCAGGGCCTGACCTGCGGCATATCCGCTCTGCGCCGTCCAATCGCCACGGATAAGTCGCGGTGGCTCAATGCCATGCGCGCGCAATGTCTCGCGCCAGCCTTCCTCGCGCCGCATGCCCGAAAGCGAGCGCTCGGGACACGAGATAAAGTGCACGGTCTTGTGCCCCCGCTCCAGCAAGTACTCGACCACCTGGCGCGAGCAATCGAACTGGTCGTTATCGACCGTTGAACAGAGCGGGTGCTCCAACATCGTAACGAGCACCGTCTGCATGCCGGGCAGCGGCTCAAAAGTGCCAAAGTCTGCCGGCATGCGATTCATGATCACAACCATACCGTCCACTGGCAGTGCGCTCATGCGCGACGATGCGCTCTCGAGGGTATACGGATGCCCGTCTACTTTAGTGAGGGTGATGGCATAGCCGTGCTTATCGGCCGCGGCGGCAAAGCCCTCCATACGGTCGAGATTGCCGGTGCCGGTAATGTTGAACATGGCGACGCCGACGGTCTTAAACTTACCGCGGCGCAGCGATCGACCGGCAAAATTGGGGCGATACCCCAGCTCGCGCATGGCGGCACGCACGCGTTCCTTGGTCTCGGGGCGCACGCTGGGCGAATCGTGCACGGTGCGCGAGACCGTCTGCTCCGAGACGCCCGCGAGACGCGCCACATCCTTAACGGATACCGATTTTTTAACAGCGGCCATAGGTCGATCTTTCTATGTCAACGATGCCATTGATGGCACCTTGCGCAGTCATTTTTACCGCCTTCAAGTATATCCAACGCCTCCCCCACCATACGCTCACCACCCAAAACCTACCGTTCACCGACATTTTTGCTTCCCCAAACGGCTTTTGTCGACCAAATGTTAACGTTGCCATTGTGCAAACACAGAGCCACCGGGCGGCTCAAACGTTTACGCGTAAGGAATCGACGGTTCGCAGGCACAGGAACCACCGGTTCGCTTCTTTTTTTGTGTCACAAAATAGCAACGTCAACATTTTGGCAACCGAAAGTCAAAAGCTACCATCGGTGCTAACCCACCGACTCTTAGGAGCATTGCATGGAGCAACTCATCGCCATCATCGAAAAGGGCCAGCCCTTTTTCAACGCGATCGCCCGCAACAAGTACCTCAAGGCGATCCGCGACGGCTTTATCTCCGTCATCCCCATCATCATCTTCTCGTCCATCTTCTGCCTGGTAGCCTCGGTCCCCAACATCTGGGGTTTCTACTGGCCCGATGACATCAACAACGCCCTGTGGAAGTGCTACAACTACTCCATGGGCATCCTGGCCATCGCCTGCGCCGCCACCACGGCCAAGCACTTCGCCGACGCTCAGAACCGCGATCTGCCCAAGAACAACCAGATCAACTTCATCTCGTGCATGTGCGCGGCCATCATCGGCTTCTTGCTCCTTTCGAGCGACACGATCGCCACGGACGCCGCCAGCGGTTTCAACACCACCTACCTTGGTTCCAAGGGCCTGCTGACCGCTTTCATCGCTGCGTTTGTGACTGGCATCATCTACAAGTTCTTCATTAAGCGCAACATCACCGTCAAGATGCCCGAGCAGGTTCCGCCCAACATCTCGCAGACCTTTAAGGACATCATCCCCTTCTCCGTCTGCATCACCGTCTTTTGGGTTTTTGACATCGTCTTCCGCGCTGCTTTTGGCTTCTGCTTTGCCCAGGGTGTCATCCAGGTGTTCCAGCCCCTGTTCACCGCTGCCGATGGCTACATCGGCCTCGCTGTGATCTACGGCGCCATGAGCCTCTTCTGGTTCGTGGGCGTCCACGGCCCCTCAATCGTCGAGCCCGCCATCGCCGCCGCTCTCGTTGCCAACATGACCGACAACCTGGCTGCGTTCCAGGCCGGCCAGCACGCTTCCGCTGTCCTGACCCAGGGTGCCCAGTACTTCGTCGTCTGCATGGGCGGCACCGGCGCCACGCTCGTCCTGGTCTTTATGTTCTGCTTCCTGGCCAAGTCTCAGGAGATGCGCGCCGTCGGTAAGGCCGCCATCGTCCCCGTCTGCTTTGCCGTCAACGAGCCGCTGCTGTTCGCCGCGCCCATCGTACTCAACCCCGTCTTCTTTGTCCCGTTTGTCTTTGCCCCGATCGCCAACATCTGGATCCTAAAGATCTTTATCGACTTCTTGGGCATGAACGGCTTTATGTACACCCTGCCTTGGACCGTCCCCGGCCCCATCGGCACCATCATGGGCCTGGGCTTCCAGCCGCTCGCCTTTGTGATGCTCGCCCTTATCCTGGTCGTCGACTTCGTTCTGTACTATCCGTTCTTCCGTGCCTATGACGCCCAGAAGTGCGCCGAGGAGGCCGAGATTTCCCAGGAGGAGCTCGCAGCCAAGAACGCCGAGAAGGCCGCTAAGCTCAACGATGCCTTCCAGGGCAAGGCTGACGCCAAGAGCGTTGCCGCCGGCGCTGCTGCCGAGGCCGTGAAGTCCGACGTCGCTCCCGCCGCCACCGAGGCAACGACCGCCAGCGACCTCAACGGCAAGCGCGTGCTCGTGCTCTGCCAGGGCGGCGGAACCTCGGGCCTGCTCGCCAACGCGCTGGCCAAGGCCGCCAAGGAGCGCGGCATCAATCTTGAGACCGCTGCCGAGGCCTATGGCAACCACGTGGACATGCTCCCCGACTTCGATCTGGTCGTCCTGGCCCCGCAGGCCGCCAGTTACCTGGCCGACCTGCAGAAGGACTGCGAGCGCGTGGGCAACAAGTGCGTCGCCTGCCGCGGTAAGCAGTACATCGAGCTTTCCCAAAACGGCGATAAGTCTCTCGCCTTCGTAAGCGAGCAACTCTCGAAGTAAGTAACGCTCAGGGCCAGCCGACCATCCAAGACCGGCTGGCCCTTCGATTTAGACGATTGGATCATCATGTCCGTTAACCCTGCTAGCGTCACCAACCCGCCTGCGCAGTTTCCCGAGGACTTTGTCTTTGGCGGCGCTACCGCTGCCTACCAGGTAGAGGGCGAGACCCGCACCCATGGTAAAGGCAAAGTCGCCTGGGACGACTTCCTGGAGGCCCAGGGGCGCTTCTCCCCCGATCCCGCTTCGGACTTCTACAACCAGTACCCCGTCGATTTGGAGCTGTGCGAGGAGTTCGGCATCAACGGCATTCGCCTCTCTATCGCCTGGAGCCGCATCTTCCCCAACGGTACCGGTGAGATTAACCCCGAGGGCGTGCAGTTCTATCACGACCTCTTCGCCGAGTGCCATAAGCACCACGTTGAGCCGTTTGTCACGCTGCATCACTTTGACACGCCGCTGTCCCTCTTTGAGAAGGGCGACTTCCTCAACCGCGAGACCATCGACGCCTTTGTGGACTTTGCTACCTTCTGCTTTAAGGAGTACGCCGACCAGGTGACCTACTGGTTCACCTTTAACGAGATCTGGGCCGACGCCTCCAACACCTACATCGAGGGCACCTTCCCCGGTGGCGTCAAGGCGCATCTGGCCGAGGCCTTCCAGTGCGAGCACAACATGATGCTCGCCCACGCCAAGGCCGTGCTGGCCTTCCACAACGGCGGCTTTAAGGGCAAGATCGGCGTCATTCAGTCGCTGGAGTTTAAGTATCCGCTCAACGAGAACGACCCCGCCGACATCAAGGCCGCCAACAACGAGCACGTGCTGCAAAACCAGTTCTTGCTCGACGCCACCTTCCGCGGCGACTATGCGCCCGACACCCTCGAGTGCGCCAACCGCCTGGCTGCCGTCTCGGGCGGCACCATCGAGATCCTAGACGAGGATCTGGAAATCATGCGCGAGGCCGCGCTCTACAACGACTACCTGGGCGTTAACAACTACCAGTGCCGTTTCTTGAAGGCTTACGATGGCGAGAACGACCTGCACCACAACGGTACGGGCGAGAAGGGCACCGGCCGCTGGCGCGTCAAGGGCATTGGCGAGCACGTGAACAAGCCTGGCATCCCCACCACCGACTGGGACTGGATCATCTATCCCGAGGGTCTGTTCGATCTGCTCGTCTACATTAAGCAGCGCTACCCCAACTACAAGCAGATCTTCATCACCGAGAACGGCATGGGCTACAAGGACCCCTACAAGGACGGTTTTGTGGACGACCAGCCGCGCATCGACTACATCGAGCAGCACCTGCGCTGGTTGCTCAAGGCCATGGAGGTGGGCGTCAACGTGGGCGGCTACTTCCTGTGGAGCCTGCAGGATCAGTTCTCCTGGACCAATGGCTACAACAAGCGTTACGGCTTCTTCTACGTTGACTTTGAAACCCAGAAGCGCACACCCAAGGCAAGCGCATACTGGTATAAGCACGTGGCGCAGACCCGTCGTCTGGACTAGTGACTGGCGGGGTTGCCCGCTCACATAACCTGTCCCCATTTCTCAGCCGGGGGCGGCACGTCACACGGCGCGCCGCCCCCGGCCTTTTTTGGGCGGACCGTGTCGCACGTTTGTCTCGATCTGTAACATCTAGCCGAGTTTTTTGGTCCTAGCTGTTACAGATTGAGACGAACAGGATTGCTCTTTCCGAAGAATCTAAATCTGTAACACGTAGCCCGCTTTTGACCGTCTACCTGTTACAAATCGAGACAAACGGAGTAGGACCTAACCCCGCATGTCCCTAACAGTCGAGCGTTCGACCAGCGTACTCGGCACATGAATCGCCTCGATAGACGAGCTCTCTCCAATCGCCGCCTCAAACGCAAGCTTACCGACACCGCGCAAATCAAATCGCAGCGTCGTCAGTCGATTGTGAGGAACAAGTCCCTCGAGTGCGTCGTCGATACCAACCACGCTCACGTCGTCGGGCACGGACAGGCCCGCGTTCTCGAGCGCGGCGATAACGCCCAGCGCCATCTGGTCATTTGCCGCAAGCACGGCAGTCGGCGCCTGCGACCCGCCGGCAAGCACCTCGGCCGCAATCCGCTCGCCCATGGCGTACCCACTGTCCGCACTCCAATCGCCACGCAGCATCGGAGCGGCATCGACATGAGCACGACCCAGCGTATCGCGCCAACCGGCCTCACGAAAACGCGAGGAAATCGAGTTTTCCGGACCCGCCACAAACCGCATATTCGAGTGACCATGTTCCAGCAGATAATTGGTCAACAGCTCGCACGAACCATACTGGTCGGAGTCGATCGTCGTGCAGCGCGGATGCGCATACATGGACAGGATGACCGTTCGCACTCCCGGCTGGGGAACAAACTCCTCAAAATCGGGAGCCATGCGGTTCATGTTGAGAATCATGCCGTCGACGGGTCGCTCGACCATGCGGCGCGAGGCATCGGCAAGTGTATAGGGCTTGTCGCCGCCCATCTCGATCATAGTGACGGCAAAATCGTGCTCGCGCGCCGCTTGCATGATACCCTCGAGCGTCGCCAGGTTACCGACACGTGTGATGTTGTACATGCACAGGCCAATAGAACGATACGACCCGCCGCGCAACGCCGCTCCAGCAAAATTGGGACGAAAGCCCAGCTCTTCCATGGCGGCCAGCACACGCTTGCGCGTCTTTTCCGTCACGTTGGGCACACCGTTGACCACGCGAGACACAGTCTGGCGGCTCACGCCAGCGAGCGCCGCAACCTCTGCCGCGCTCGCCGAATGACCATTCCTTGTCTGCTGAGCCATGCCTTCCACGCTAACCTGCTTCCCAACTATTCCCCGCGCCCATGGCGCATCGTACATACATCGATAACGTGCTCATGATACCCGAGCCATATACCACAACATGAAAACTTCTGTCAATCAAAACCGCTTACCGAACAAATACAACCGTTCGCGGCTGTTTGAAGTTGTTTTGTTTCTATACATCCCAGCCGGATGTTAACGTGCTCATTGTCAAATGTTCACGTGCTCATTTTGGTTCTAATCATTTTAAGATAGTGTTTATCGGGCTTTTTCACCGCTGAACGCTAACCAGGGAGCCTCCTGAGCGCAAACGCACAATATCGAACAGCGAGACGAGAGGGTGTATGCATATGTCTTTGCTAAACCGCGTACAGCAGCTGCCGAAGGGCTTTGTTTGGGGCGCCGCAACCGCCGCGTACCAAACGGAAGGTTCCACGAAGGTGGCAGGCAAGGGTAAGACCATGTGGGACGATTACCTTGTCGCCCAGGGTCGCTTTTTGCCCGACCCGGCCAGTGATTTCTACAACCGCTACGAGGAGGATATCCGCCTTTCTGCCGAGCATGGACTCAACGCCATCCGTGTGTCCATCGCCTGGACCCGCATCTTCCCCAACGGCGACGATGCCGAGCCCCTCGCCGAGGGCGTTAAGCACTACCACGAGCTGTTCGCCTGCTGCAAAAAGTATGGCGTCGAGCCCTATGTGTCCCTGCATCACTTTGACTCCCCCGCCGCCCTGTTCAACCAGGGCGACTGGCTCAACCGCAAGACCGTCGACGCCTATGTGCGCTATGCCGAGTTCTGCTTCCGCGAGTTCCGCGAGGTCAAGAATTGGTTCACCATCAACGAGCTCATCAGCCTCTCGCACTCCCAATACATCCAAGGCAACTTCCCGCCCAACCATCACTTTGATGTGACGAGCGGCATCCAGAGCCAGCACAACGAGCTCGTTGCCCACGCCCGCGCCGTCAACCTGTATAAGGATCTTGACGAGACCGAGCACCTGGGCGGACGCATTGGCATGGTCAACGTCCTGACGCCGGCATATCCTGCCACAGACTCGCCCGCCGACCAGCACGCCGCCGACCTGTACAACGCCTTCTACACCGACTTCATCATGGACGGCGCCTTCCTGGGTCACTACTCCGCGCGCACCCTCTCACTCATCAACGAGATTCTGCGTGCCAACAACGCCACGCTTACGGTTGAGGACAGCGACATGGAGGAGCTCGCCAAGGCGGCGCCCCGCAACGATATGTTCGGCCTCAACTACTATCAGTCGGCGTTTATCGCCGCCTACGATGGCGAGTCCACCAACAGCTTTAACGGCACCGGAGACAAGGGCACCTCGTGCTTTAAGTTTAAGGGCGTCGGGCAGCAGGTCGATATGCCGGGTATCCCCACCACCGACTGGGATTGGCTCATCTACCCGCAAGGCCTCTACGACACGCTCAAGCACATCAGCGCCACCTATCCCAACCTCCCCGTCATCTATATCACCGAAAACGGCCTGGGCCACAAGGACCCCGAGCCCGGCGCAAACGGCATCGTCGCCGATCCCGAGCGCATCGACTTTGTCGACCAGCACATGGAGAAGGTGCTCCGGGCGCGCGCCGAGGGCGTCGACGTCCAGGGCTACTTTATCTGGAGCCTGCAGGACCAGTTCTCGTGGGCCAACGGCTATAACAAGCGCTACGGCCTGTTCTACATCGACTTCGACACGCAAAAACGCTACATCAAGCAGTCGGCACTCTGGTACAAGGAGCTCGCCGACACTATGGCGGACGCGCAGTAGCGCATCGCCTCGCTTTCTCCCGAGAGGGGAGCGGCCCTATGCGATACAAACCCAGCCGCTCCCCTCTCTCCCCCTGGGACCGACCCCGCCTGCACCCGGGCTTTTAGCAAGCGGGAGACCATATAGGTTTTCAACGTCCATGCCATTAAGATTTCATGCAAAGAGGAGCGTGAACTATGGAATCGATCGTTAAGTTCTTGGAGAAAGGTCAGCCGTACTTCGACAAGGTCTCTAAGAACATCTACCTTCAGGCCATTAAAGACGGCTTTTTGGCAGCAATGCCCATCATCCTGTCTTCTTCTGTCTTCCTGCTTATTTCGACCCTGCCGGGCGTTGTCGCCACGGTCGGCGGCTTTACGCTGCCCGACTGGTGGAACGTCGACGTCGTGAACTTCTGCAACAAGGTTTACAACTTCACGATGGGCGTCGTGGGCATCATGGTCGCCGGCACCACCGCAAGCGCGCTGACCGGCTCCAAGAACCGCCGCATGCCTGCCGGCAAGGCCATCAACGCCACGAGCACCATGGTCGCCGCCATGTGCGCTATGCTCATCTTGGCCGTTACCCAGACGAGTGCCAAGATCGACGGCGCCGATGTCTCGGTGTTCTTTACCGACAACATGGGCACCAAGGGCCTGCTGAGCTCCTTTGTCGCCGCATTTGCCACGGTCAACATCTATGCCTTCTGCATTAAGCGAGACATCACCATCAAGCTGCCCAAAGAAGTCCCCGGCGCCATCGCCCAGAACTTCCGCGACATCTTCGCCTTCAGCTTCTCCATCCTGTTTGTCGTCGTCATCGACGTTATCTGCCGCACCTGCTTGGCCGTCCCGTTTGCCAACGTCATCTCCACGCTGGTGAGCCCGCTGTTCGCCGCTGCCGATTCCTACGCCGGCCTCGCCCTCATCTGGTTCATGATCCCGCTGTTCTGGTTCATGGGCATCCACGGCCCCTCGGTCGTTAAGCCTGCCCTCAACGCCGCGCTGTTTGGCAACATCACCACCAACCTCGCCACGCTGCAGGCCGGCGGTCACCCCGCCCTCGCCCTGACCGAAAACTTCGGTAACTACATCGGCGAACTCGGCGGCACCGGCGCCACGTTCATTGTCCCGATCATCTTCCTGCTCTTTATGCGCTCCAAGCAGCTCAAGGCCGTCGGCAAAGCCTCTGTCGTGCCCGTGATGTTCGCCGTCAACGAGCCGCTGCTGTTCGCCGCGCCCATCATCCTCAACCCGTACTTCCTGATCCCGTTCCTGTTTGCCCCCGTGGCCAACGTCCTCATTGGTAAGTTCTTCATCGACTTTTTGGGCATGAACGGCTTTATCTATGCCATGCCGTGGGCACTCCCCGGACCGATCGGCACCTTCATCGACACCAACTTCCAGCCGATCTCTCTGGTCCTGGTTGTCGTCCTGCTGGTCGTTGACTTCTTGATCTACTACCCGTTCTGCAAGGCCTACGACAACGTCCTGTGCAAGCAGGAGGCCGAGACCCTGGCCGAAGAAGAGGCCGAGGAGACCAAGGCCGTCAAGACCGCTGCCGCCCCCGCCGTTGAGGCTCCTGTTGTCGAGACCGCTTCTGCCACCGAGGCCTCCGCAGCTCCGTCCGCCCTTAAGGGCAAGGATCTGAGGGTTCTGGTTCTGTGCGCTGGCGCCGGCACCTCTGCACTGCTCGCCAACGCGCTTAAGGAAGGCGCCGACGAGCTGGGCATCGACATTACCGCCAACGCCGGTGCCTACGGCAGCCACTACGCCATCATGGACCAGTACAACGTCATCGTCCTGGCTCCGCAGGTTCGCACCTATTACAACGAGATGAAGGCCGACACCGACCGCCTGGGCATCACGCTGCTGTCGCCCAAGGGCAAACAGTACATCGACCTCACTAAGGATCCCAAGGGTGCCGTCGCCTGGATCGAGGAAAACCTCAAGGCATAAGACGCTGACGCCACCTGCCGCTCGCAGACAAAAAATGGCCCGTGCATCGATGCGTGATGCGCGGGCCATTTTGTTTAGACCGCACCCGCCCTCCTGTTCATCTCAATCTGTAACATCTAGCCGAGTTTTTGGGTCCTAGCTGTTACAGATCGAGACAAACGGAATAAGCCGGACCGAATTGTCTCAATCTGTAACATCTAGCTGAGATTTTCAGCCCTACCTGTTACAGATTGAGACAAACAGGCCGAGCACGTCTACGACCGCAGGTCCTTTACGCTGGAGCGCTCGACCAACACGCCCGAGACGAGCGTACGGCTTCTGGAACTCGGAGCTCCTAGGCCCGCAACGACCTCGTTGAGCGCACGGACGCCCAGCTCGCGGTGGCGAAACTTCACCGACGTCAGAATCGAGTTGGGAATCGTCTTGTAAAGCTCGTCATCAAAGCCGATCACGGACACATCATCGGGCACACTCAGACCCTTGTCACGTAGAGCCATCATCACGCCGTTTGCCATGCAGTCGTTAGCAGCGAGGACCGCCGTGCAATCGGGTTTATCGGCAAGCACAAGGCCAGCGGCATAGCCACTATCCGCATTCCAATCGCCTTGCAGAGGCTCGGGCGGCTCAATGCCACGCGCCTCGAGCGCCGCTCGCCAGCCTTTCATTCGGCACTGGCTCGACAGCGACTCTTTCTTACCCGAAACGAAGTACACGTTCTTGTGCCCGTGGTTCAAGAAGTACTCGCACGCCATGCGCGCGCCGCCCTCTTGATCGTCACTGACGGTGGAGCAGGTAGGATGTTCCATTGGTGTGATAATCACCGTCTTGAGGTCTTTCGGCGCCTCAAAGGTATCAAAGTCATCGACCATCTGACGCAGGTTGAAGATCATGCCATCAACAGGCAGCTGCGACATCCTGCGCGCCGCATCGGCAAGGGTCATCTTCTCCCCAGCGCGCTTTTTGATCATCGTGAGAGCAAAGCCTCGCTCTTCGGCGGCATCGGCGATACCGTCAATCATGTCCACGGCGCCGCCCGACAAGTGAAACATCACCACGCCGATGCACCCGTAACGGCCCAACTTGAGTGAACGCGCGGCAAAGTTGGTTCGAAACCCGAGCGCCTCCATGGCCGCATGGACCTTATCGCGCGTCGACTCTCGCACGCTATCAGGCTCGTTGATCACGCGCGACACCGTCTTGAGAGAAACACCCGCGGCAACTGCCACATCGTTCATTGAGACATTTTTCTTGTCCATCGTTGCCACTACTTCTCCAGTCGGTTTTGCATCGCTTGTTTTTTGTGTTCTAGCATACACTACCTGCCCAACTGACAAATCAGCCGTTTATCGGACAATATCGACCGTTCACCCGTAAATCCTTGTTGCTCTTCCAAAAATGTCTTACGTTGTCATTAACGAAATGACAACGTTGTCATTTCGCAATGCCTTCCTTACCCAGGAAGGTTTCCGGGCAGTCCTGACCATCCATCGACGACCAGTTCCATCCACATGCATCGCGCATCAAGCAGCAAAGGAGCTCTATGGACGCCATCGTAAAGATGCTCGAAAAGCATCAACCGTTCTTTGAGAAGATCTCGAGGAACATCTACCTCCAGGCCATCAAGGACGGATTCCTTGGGTGCATGCCCATCGTCCTTACCTCTTCGATCTTTCTGCTGATCGCCACGCTTCCCGGCGTAGTCGGCATCACGCTGCCCCAGCCGCTCATCGACTGGTGCAACAAGCTCTACAACTTCACCATGGGCGTCATGGGCATCATGGTTGCCGGCACCACCGCCAAGAACTTCACGGCATCCATGAACCGTCGCATGCCCGCCGGCAAAGTGCTCAACGACGGTTCCACCATGGTGGCCGCCCAGTGCAGCATGCTTTTGCTCGCCGTTACGCAGTTCACCACCAAGTTCGACGGCTCCGAGCTTTCGGTCTTCGATTGCACCAGCATGGGTACGCGCGGTCTGTTCTCGGCCTATATCGCCGCGTTCATTACCGTGTGGGTTTATAAGTTCTGCGTCTCGCGCGATCTGACCATTAAGCTGCCCAAGGAGGTCCCGGGCGCCATCGCTCAGAACTTCCGCGACATCATCCCCTTTGGCGGCGCCGTCATCATCTGCGGCATCATCGATGTGGTTGTGCGCAACCTCATGGGCGTTCCGTTCTCCGAGCTGCTCATCAAGCTGCTCTCCCCGCTCTTTACCGCTGCAGAAACCTATCCTGGCCTTATCCTTATCCAGGCAGCCACCGCGTTCTTCTGGTTCATCGGCGTCCACGGCCCCTCGATCGTCCAGCCGGGCATCGACCCCATCCGTCTTGCCAACCAGGCCGAGAACCTGCAGGTTCTGCTGGCCGGTGGCCACCCCGCCCACTCCCTCACCTTTAACATGTCGCTCGTAGGTGAGTTCGGCGGCACCGGCGCCACCTTCATCGTGCCGCTTCTGCTGATTCTCTTTATGAAGTCCAAGCAGCTCAAAGCCGTCGGTAAGGCCTCGATTGTTCCTGTTGCCTTTGCCGTCAACGAACCGCTGCTCTTTGGCGCGCCGATGATCCTTAACCCCTACATGCTCATCCCATTTGTTGCCGCCGGCTGCGTCAACGTGAGCGTTGCCAAGTTCTTTATCGATAACGTAGGCATGAACGGCTTCTCCTTCGTGGTGCCTTGGGCCACCCCCGCCCCCATCGGCATCTTCATCACCACGAACTTCCAGCTTATCGCCCTGGTATTTGTCGCGATCATCATCTTACTGGACGCCATCATCTACCTGCCGTTCTTGAAGGCATACGATAAGCTGCTCTGCGACCAGGAGGCCGAGCGCGCCGCCGAGCTGGGTCTCGAGTCCAATGGTGCCGCTGCCATCGCCGCCGACGCCTCTGCGCCCGCTGTCGAGCAGGCCACCGCTTCCGTCGAGACGACCGCCGCTGCCGCCGAAAGCAAGCCTGTCGCCGATCAGCCCGAGCCTGCCGCCGACGCATCCGCTAAGAAGGATGTCGACGGCCTGAAGGTCCTCGTCCTGTGCGCCGGTGCCGGCACCTCTGCCATGCTTGCCAACGCCATCAAGGAAGGTGCCGCGCAGACCGGAGAGAACATCGCTTCCTCCGCAGGCGCCTATGGTCAGCACACTGCCATCATGGATCAGTACGACGTTATCGTGCTTGCCCCGCAGGTTCGTAGCTACTACAACGACATGAAGGCCGACACCGATCGCCTGGGCATTAAGCTGCTCGCCCCGCGCGGTAAGGAATATATCGACCTTACTCGCGACCCCGCCGGCGCCATTAAGTGGCTCCGCGAGAACCTCGACTAGTTTCCTCCCTCTGTTGGTGCCCGGATCCCCAGTTCGGGCACCTCTCCCTATTCGTATCCCACAGAAAGGATGACTCATGACCAACCCCATGCAGTTCCCCGACGGCTTTGTCTTTGGCGGCGCCACCGCTGCTTACCAGGTTGAGGGCGAGACCCGTACGCACGGCAAGGGCAAAGTGCCCTGGGACGATTTCCTGGCAGCCCAGGGTCGCTTCTCCCCCGATCCTGCAAGCGACTTCTACAACAAATATCCGGTCGATATCGATTTGTGCCAGCGCTTTGGCATTAACGGCATTCGCGTCTCCATCGCTTGGAGCCGCATCTTCCCCAGTGGCACCGGCGAGATTAACCCCGAGGGTGTCGCTTTCTATCACGAGCTTTTCGCCACCTGCAACAAAGCTGGCGTTATCCCCTATGTCACGCTCGATCACTTCGATACGCCCGAGGCCTTTTACCAGAACGGCGGCGAGGGTTTCCTGACGCGCGCGACGATCGACGCCTTCGTCGAGTACGCCAAGTTCTGCTTTGCCGAGTTCACCGAGGTCAAGCACTGGTTCACGTTTAACGAGATTCCCGCAACCGCCGAGGGCAGCTTTATCGTCGGCAACTGGCCGCACGGCGAGAAGTACCGCCTGGACAAGGCCTTCCAGCTCATGCACAACATGATGGTGGCCCACGCCAAGGCTGTCGTCGCCTTCCATGAGGGCGGCTTTGAGGGCGAGATCGGCATTGTCCAGAACCTGGAGCCCAAGTATCCCCTCGACCCCAACAACGCCGCCGACTGCGAGGCAGCTCGCATGGCCGACGTCATCAACAACCGCTGGGTACTCGACGCCACCTTCCGCGGCCACTATGCAGCCGACACCATGGAGGCTGCGACCAAGCTGGCCCATATCGCCGGCGGCGAGCTCGACGTCCGCGACGAGGACATCGCCGCGCTGACCGCCGCGCTCCCCTACAACGATTGCCTGGGCGTCAACACCTACAAGTGCCAGTTCCTGCGTGCCGCCGAGGGCGAAAACGACATCAACCACAATGGCACCGGCGACAAGGGCTCCTCGCGCTGGTTCCTCAAGGGCGTGGGCGAGTCATGCGTGCGCGAAGGCGTACCCACCACCGATTGGGACTGGATCATCTATCCCGAGGGCCTCTACGACCTGCTGCTGCGCATTAAGAACGATTACCCCAACTACAAGAAGATTTACATCACCGAGAACGGCATGGGCTATAAGGACGACTTCGAGGATGGCTTTATCGACGACGCCCCTCGCATCGACTACATGCGTCAACATCTCGCATGGATCCTCAAGGCAATCGACGGCGGCGTAAACGTCGACGGCTACTTTGTGTGGTCGCTGCAGGACCAGTTCTCCTGGACCAACGGCTATAACAAACGTTACGGCCTGTTCTACATCGACTTTGAGACCCAGAAGCGCTATCCCAAGGCGAGCGCGTACTGGTACAAGAACGTCGCGGAGACCGGCCTGCTCATGGCCTAGTTTCCGCCGCATACCCCTGTCGGCCGCATGCGAATCCCTCCACGGGTTCGCATGCGGCCTTTTTGTTTTCGCGCGGGTCGGCAGCCGTTTGTCTAAATCTGTAACATCAAGTCGAGTTTTTTGCCTCTACCTGTTACAAATCAAGACAAACGGGAATCACTCTGCCGAAACGTCTCAATCTGTAACAGATATCTGCTCAAATCGAGTCTAGGTGTTACAGATTGAGTTTTTGATTTGGGAGGTTGAGGATGGGGGATCGCGTGCCGAAAGCATGGTCCCCGGATAAAAAAGCTCGCCGGCCAGGCCGAAGACATGGCCCACATCAAGGCAGACCTTTGCCCCTGCTCGCCCGAGCAAAAAGTCATGCCCCTCGATGCGCTCTGCCAGTCCGGCACCGAGACCCCGCAATGGCGGTGGGATGTGCTGGTCGGAGAGGGCGACCCGCTCTACTGCAAGTCCCGAGAGATCTAAGTATCCGCTGCAAGGTATAAGAACGAATTGGAGCCCTGGTACATACCGGGGCTCCTCGTGGTAGTGGCTGTCTAATGAATCTGGTGGCTAGGCCTCTTCGCCGCCACTGGATTCAGTTACCGTTTCCTCCTCACTATGTTGCGTCTCTCTCGTAGCCTCATCAACTTCTGTTGACGAATGTGCCTCTTCGTATACTTCGATGTTCGCCTTGAGCATGGTTGCACTCTGTTCAGCAAGAGCGATCTTCCTCTGGTGCTTGTCGTAGGCATACAGTCCGATTCCACCTGCGACTAGCGTGGCTACAGAACCGATTACTCCACCCTGGATTCTTCCAACGGAAATCCCGCCCGCTCTGATATTGCTGATCAGCGCCTGAGGCCCACCGAGCTCTTTCGCCAGATGCGACAATTGCGCATAGTCCCAAGTCGTCATTGCCTTTTCCTCACTTTCTTTCACTTCAGCACCGCTTCCACTGGGGTGCTCACTTTCGACAGTGCTATCATGCCATCGGTAAATAAGACGGTATATGTCCTATAATTGTCTTATCTGTTGTTAATGAGGAATGATTAAGACAATGTACGTCCGCAAAGATCGCCCTAAGGACATTTTTCCAAAGAGACTCAGCGGTTTGATGGAAAGCTATGAAATAGAAAAGGGGCGCAGAGGCATTAGCAATATCGGCCTTGCGCGTCTGCTCTATCAAAAGCGTAACGGTGCCGATGATGCCTCGCTAGCCGATGACCGCTATGCAGTGGAAAGGGAGAACGGCCGCAAGGCGATTGCGAGAAAGATCAGCCGATTTCGAAAAGGAGATCAGTTTCCTCAATGGGATGACCTCGTAGATCTGGCTGACATATTCGGAAAGCCAGTAGGTTTTCTCATCGGGGAGACCGATTGTGATACGTACGAGCTCCAAGATATTGCTGACTTCCTTGGTCTCAGCGGCGAGGCTGTTCTGTCCATCGAGCGTATGACGAGAAAAGTTAGTGCGGAGTGGCTTCCGGAACAGTCTGGCGGCAACGGCGGAGACCATGAGGAATGGGAAAAATACCTCGTGAATGATATGGTCGCGAAGGCGAATGCCGAGCCAGAAGCTTGCAGGGCAGTGCTCAATCGAATGCTGACCGCAGCAGCGTTTAAAGACCTTGTGCTCTGCCTGTCTGAGGTCGGCGATGCCCAATACAATCTGCTTATGGAACGCATTGCAAGTGCGGAAATAGAACTGAGAGACGCAGACGTACTCAGTGACAACCACCCAGACTCCATCATGGGGCAAATGGCGGCAAAATCCCGATTCAGGGATGCTGCAACACGCCTGCAGGAAGCGGAAAATGCGGTGAGGTCCAGCAGGTATGCAGCTTATGAATGCCATGTCCGCATCGTTGATGAAATGTTCTCGGATATTACCCAGACTGACGCAAATACCGTAGCCAAAGAGCATGTCAAGCAGAGACAGTCAGGTAACCAGGCGTAGCCGTCGTATCGATACGGAAGTGGGTATAAACCGTCCTGCTGCTTGCATACGTGGTTCCGTTGCCGCCCGTCAGCTTGTAGCAGTTATAGAAGCACTGCGAGTCCGAAACCCCGCTCGAAGGCAGCGCCCAGGTGGCGTCGGCGTAGATCGTCACCAGCGACGAGCACCCCGAGAAGCAGTAGGTCAGGTCGGTGAGCGCAGACGGGTCGAAGCCTCGGAAGTCCAGCTCGGCGGGCGACGAGCGCGAAGCGAACGCGAACCGCACGACTTGACACCTGCGAGGTTGCCCAAACCGGAGACCACCTCCAGCGCCGTGCATGAGTAGAAGAGGTGGGTCAGGTTCATGGTTGCGAACGTCGCCATGTCTGCCGCGAAGGCGATGCGCTCATCGGCCGCCTGGCCTTCACCTGCTGGATTTCGTCGCGCAGGGCGTCCGCCACCTCGGCGCTCTTGGCAGCCTCGGCCACTTGCCCCTCAAGCTCCTTGATGCGAGCCTCCTGCTTGGCGAGAAGCGCCTGGTAGCCCCTCTCCGAGTCCACTGCCTGCGGCTCTTCCGCCTGCGCGACCCCTTCTTGGCCGCCCGCCTGTGCTGCGACCTCTTCCTCGTCGTCGATGCTATGGTCGTCTCCGTCCATGTCGGCCTGCCTTTCGATTGACATAGGCCAGCACAAACGAACCGTCCCTTAACCATGCAAATAGGCTAAAGGTCGGTCACAAAGTGAGGTCATCCAGTCCGTTCGGCAGTTTGTGACCATTAGCAAGAATTAGAGGCAACGCAACGAGCGAACGCTCGATAATGGTCTAGAATATTGGACTTGACATTTGGGAGGCAAGATGGAGACTGTGAACCTTATCCTTGGAATTATCGCGTCTATCGCATCCATCGCCGCCGCCGTCATCTCGCTCCAAAACAAGCAAGAGATCAAGTCAATCAAAAAGAGTCTAAGCGACAACTCGCAGACCGCTACAGGTAAAGTTGCCACAAACGTCGTAGGCAGCAACAACTCGGCGAACATCCATGCTTCGCGATAAGCCAACGCAGACAAGCCAGAGCGCAATTGGAAAGGTCGCCACGAACATAACCGGCGACTCCAATAGCTATGACTCACATGACATAAACATCTACCAGCCCGTCTCGTCTGGCCCGCACCGGCCGCTTACAAAGACGCTCATGTATAAACTCCTGCAAATCATGATTTCGTCGACTGAGCCAACGGGCGAAGATTTCCCCCTTACGCCTCCGCCTCCTATAGAGAAGAAGCTGATTTACAACCACGCACCGCGTTACCTAAACATCATCAACGAGTATTCTGAGAACTACGCTCGTCTCGACAGCGTGATCAAGGAATTCCCCGACAGCGAAGCCATCATCCAAAGGCTGAACAAGATGTTTGTCAATGTGGCAGACGTTCGCGATGACGGCAAGCTGTGCGTAGGAAACGGCGATGCACAGCTCAAGCTCATCGAGAACGAGATCTATAACATGATTGTGAATGACGCAAGCTTTCAGGCTGACGAGGTCCCCGAAGAAATCATCAACCAGTTCTGCGTTGCGTTGATTGCCGTTGCCGTGGCAAAATGCAGAGTCCTTCTGAGGCCAGGTGATGACGATGCTGCTGCTTGATCGCAATAATGAGCCGACGAGCACGGTCTATTACATCGCTGCCGCCTTGGATGGCTACATCGACCAGAACCCAGGCTTGGACGCCGGTCAACTCTATGAGGTAACGGCGAACACTCTGGTCAAGAAAGAAGTGAGCTACGACTTCTTTGTCATGGCTTTGGACTTTCTCTTCCTCCTCGGACGCGTGTCAATAGACGAGAAGGGAGGGCTACATGTTCATCAAGTCGCTTAGAATTCGCAAGACAACAACTGACGAAATAGTTCGCGAGGTCTTATTCCACAAGGGTGCCAACCTCATCGTCGATACCGAGGACTCCGAATCGCACAATCGCGTTGGAAAAACAACCTTCCTCAAGCTCATTGATATCGCAATGGGCGCCAAGGACAGGAAGCTCATTTACACAGACGCCGACACGGGCACGGTGACCGAGGAGCTACGCGATTTCATCGTCACAAACAAGATCGCCGTCGACATGACACTGACATCGGATTTTCCCGATGGCGATGACGTGATTCTCACAATCGACCTCTTCCCGAATGGAAGGTACTACATAGACGGCGAAAAGATGGGGCAGAAAGCTTACCAGCAACGACTCAATGTCTTGCTTTTCGGGAACGAAGCGAATGTGCCCACGTTTCGCCAATTGATCAATTCATTTGTCCGCGTGTCCGTAGGCGGGGATGATAATTCCTTCCTCAAAACCGTTCCCAGCGGCAGCACATCCATCTACCGGAGTGTCTACAACGCTCTGTTCGGCATCTCAGATCCGGCGCTCGACAAAAAGCGTGACGACCTCAACAAGGACTTGAACAAGACGCGTGAGTCCATCAAACGCTATAAGAAAGTCCAGAACGTCGATACGGTCAGCGAGCAGCAGCAGATACTTGCAGGGCTCGAAGCCGAGCATGAAGAAGTCCAGTGCAAGCTCAACAGCATCATCGACGCCGATGTCTACAGGGCCAACCGCGATGAAATCGCGGCTACACGCACCCGATACGCATCTCTGACACTGCAACTCTCAGACATAGACTACAGGCTGCAACGAAATGAAGAGGCCCTGCAGACTGCTATGCAAGAGCGCGGTAGACAAGCCGACGTTAATTTGAGCAGACGGTTTTTCGAGGAAGTCTGTTCGATGATCCCGATGGTGAATGCAACTTTCGAAGAGATGGTCGCATTCAACAACCAGCTCTGCGACAACAAGATTGCCTATTTCGCGAGTGTGGCAGAAAAACTGAAGGCCGAGCGTGCATCTGTGCAACGTGAAATCAGCCAACTGTCATCGCAGAACAGCCAATTCATGTCATTGGTGGAGCAAGACCTCATCGATGAGTACGAGTCGCTTCAGGCACGCCTAGTTGAGCTTTCGAGCAGTATCGGCAAATGCCGAGAAGTAATAGATACGCTCAACAGCTTTGAGGTAGAACAGACCAGCATTGAGGGAAAAATCGCATCGCTTGGCTCGTCTGATGATGGCGACGAGCCGCAATCCAACGATTTTGCTGCAATGATGCTTGCGTTTAACGCATTCTTCACTCCGCTTGCCAGGGAGTTCAACAACGAATCGCCGCTGCTCGTTTACTATGAAGAGTCGAACAAGTTCCCCGTTGCAATACGTGATACCGCTGGCTCCAGCACGGGCACACGCAAGTCACTCATCGCCGCATTTGATTTAGCGTATCAGCAGTTTGCAGAATCAAAGGGCATCAAGACTCCGCGCTTCATAGTGCATGACGTCCTTGAAAACATCGAGGGTAAGGTGTTGCGTGACATAATCGCACGCGCCAGCACAATCAACTGCCAGTACATAGTCGCAGTCCTTAAGGAGAAGCTCGATTCGTCGCTGATACCAGCCGAGGAGCAGGGTAAACTGCAAATCCTGCAGCTTTCGATTGACGATATGCTTTTCACGCGTGGCAAAGGTGTTGCGTCGTAGGAGTGACCTGTACTCTCCTACTCCCGTATCCCCACCGAGAACTCCCCGCCGAAGTTGTTCACCTCGAACCGCTCGTCAGCCACAAGTCCCTCCTTGCTCACACGGCACGCGAACGGAAACAACTCGGCCACGTCCTGCAGTTCCAGGAACGTCCGGTAACTCGACCGGTTTACCAGCATGTCGGCAAAGACCAAAAACCGCGTAAGCTCGTCATTCAGTTCGATGGGCTCTGCAATCACGTAGTGCCCCCGCCTCACGCGCCGGACAACGCCGAACTGATTGAGCGATGCCACAATCTTTTCGGAGCCCTTCAGGATGGTCATGCGCTTGCGCGCCGCCTCAACGCTCTTATTGTCCCGGCCTAGTCAAGTACCCGTTGCCTCTCCTCGACCATCTCGCAGAAGCCTCCCACATCCATGAGCCATTCTTGCTGTGAAGGCGTGTAGGTGGGGAAAAGCTGGGAGGGGATGACGAGCTGGAGCTTGCTGTCACGCATGGCGTTCGTGTAGTCCACGCTCACGGCGGGCTCCAGCGTGATAAGGTGCTTACGCTCGATGCGGTTCGCCTCCTCGAGCACCTGCCTCCAGCGCTCCTTGATGGTCGTCTTCGCACCGAGCATCGTAAGGCTCGAGGAGGGGAACCCCTCATCCCGGTAGCACTCGATTGACGGAAAAATGAAGTCCGGCTTCGACTTTCCCTCGGTGTAGGGCTGTGCGGAGTATCGGATTCCCCTACCCTTGAACAGGAACTCAAGCTGGTGCTCGAACGCTGTGCCCGCGCGGGACTTCCTGCGCTGGAAGGTCGACATGGTGGTCTTCAGAATGCCGTCGACGTCGAGCTGGCCGTTCAAATAGGGCGCAAGGTCTCTCTCAAGCAGATGGCGCTCAAACACCTTGAACAGCAATTCCTCGCGCTCGTAGCACGCGAGCAGGCTTCGATCGGGGTCATCCGCCCAGTCGAGACCTTCAAGGGTTGAGATGGAGTACTCCGTAAAGTCGATGCCCTTCGGAAACGTATGTCCAAACCTCTTGACCATATCGTCCAAGTAGATATCCGCGCTCAAGGGAGCGCGCGTCTCGATACCAATCATGCCGAGGATGCGCGAGGCCACCGCACCGATACGGTTGCGCTCGCCCTTTGATACGGCATAGCCCGAGCGGTCGGGCTCCTCGAAGCCGAACAGCCACCTCAGCTGCGACTCGATGGTCGAGCCTTTTTTAGCGAAGATGATGAGCAGCCCGAGGTCATCGGAGTTGGCGACCACCATGAGGTCGCCAGCGGATGCCTGCCTGATGGCGGGGTTGTCCTTGTAGTAGAGACGGTACTCGGTTCTCGTGGGATGTTTGCGGCGCGCATCGTACCAAGTCACGGTCCCGTCGCACATCTCCGGCTCCGCCTCGTCGCACATGTAGGCGAACGTGGTGCGGATGTCGCGGATGTCGTCGTCACCGAACAGCGACCTCAGCGGCAGCGTGCCGTTGAACTCGTGCTGATTACTCCTACCTGCGTCGATATCGACGTCCGCGAGGGTCTTCGAGACCGCGCCGTCGAAGTAGCTGCTAAGCGCCCCGTAATCCATCCTGACACGCTCCCATCATGAGCTTGGCCACCGACCGTATTACAGGGACCGTCACCGAATTGCCGAACTGGCGGTAGGCCTGTGTGTCGGAGACCGGGATTATGAACCGGTCGGGAAATCCCTGCAAGCGCGCGCACTCTCTAGGGGTCAGCTTACGGGGGTTCTCGCCCTCGCCGCGCGAGACCAAGATCTCACTACCGTCCTTATGATAGCGTGCGGAGAGCGTCCTCGTGGTGTCCGATGGAGTGATAAGACCGTAGCCGAACCCGTTGCCGGCGGCCTCGTGCTTGGCCTTGTATGCTTTCAAATATGACCACAGCTTGTCGGAGAGCACGTACCTCGCGTCCGCATCCTCCTCCAGAATCTCCGCGGCTTTCTGACCACTGTTCGGGCAGTCGAGGTCGTCCCAAGAGAACTCCACATCGTCGCGAAAGCCAACAATGTAGATGCGCTCGCGGTGCTGGCATGTCCAACCCTTGGAGTCCAGAACCTTGTAGTGAACGTGGTAACCGAGCTCGTCCTGGAGGACCTGCATGATGACGTCGAACGTTCTGCCCCTGTCGTGACTGATCAGATTCTTCACGTTCTCGAGCAGGAACGCCTTCGGGCGCTTCTCGTTCAGGATGCGTGCAACCTCGAAGAAGAGCGTGCCCTGCGTCTTGTCTTCGAAGCCCGTAGCGCGACCAAGGGAGCGCTTCTTGGACACACCCGCAAGCGAGAACGGCTGGCATGGAAAGCCAGCGAGCAGCACGTCGAAGTCGGGGATGTCTGAAGCGGCGACCTCACGGATGTCCCCCGCCGGGGTTTCGCCGTAGTTCATGCGGTAGGTCTTCTGCGCAAACTTATCCCACTCGCAGGAGAAGACGCACCTGCCGCCCAGCTCCTGGAACGGCATGCGGATCCCGCCGATGCCCGCGAACAGGTCGATGAAGGTGAAGGCAGGCTTCCCCTCCCCTGCGGGTGCAAAGGGGGCGCGATGGCCGAGGGTGGAGATGTACTTCGACTCGGCTGCGGTGGGCCTTGTTTCGCCTGCCTCCCAGCGGCGCACCGTTCGCTCGCCGTTGGGGCCCATGCCTAGGGCAGCGGCGAATTCCTTCTGAGTCAAGCCGAGCTCCTGTCTCTTGGCCTTTACCTCATCTGCTGATAATTGCATGACGCACCTTCTGGATAGATAACAGGACAATATGTCCTCATTTTGCCACAGGGATGAAGAGATAAACTCGTCAGAATAGCAACCTTGCCCCAAACCATGGGTTTCTCACGTCTCCCACATCCGACAATCCATGTACCACTCAAACCGCGAAGACCCATCTAACCACCGCTGCGTTCTATACGATAGTCGTTCGCCAGGACATTTTTCTGCCGCCGCAGTCATTAGTCCAAGTGAAAAGCGGCAAGCCGAGAACCTCACGCCTCTCCATCATCAATCATTCCATTTCACAAATGACGCAGCGGCGCAATTAGCAACGCGGAGCATGGAACCATGCTATACCCGTCCAAACGATATTGTCCGCGCCCAACAGCTATCAATCAATTTACCTTGGCCTGCTGGCGCAGAGAGTGCAGCCAAGCCTCATGATCATCGTAACAATAAAGAACATGGGATCGCGAGGATTTGCCGAGGCGAATGTACTCCGGCCCCTTACTAGGACAGCGCCAATTTGCAAGGGTCTTCGCGCTTACGCCAATCAACTTTGCTGCCTCTTCACTCGAAAACGCAAGCGGGCGTACGGATTCAACAGCGCATGTCACGCCGTTTGCTCCACCCATAAAGACCCTCAGACTCTCCGATCACACCCACCCGTTACAGATTGAGACAATTTGACGGTACCGAATTCTTGTCAAGGCGTGGTACAATTGTGTCCCAACGCAAAGGAGGTACCTATGCCCACCTGTGTGCCCGTCCGAGACATGAAGGACACCGCTGCATTTACCGCGCTTGTTGAGTCCGAGCGCGACGTCACCGTAACTAAGAACGGCTATGAGGCCATGCACTGCATCAGCAGCGACCAGTATCGTCTCATGCAAGACGAAATCGCCAAAGCCAAGCTGCTGTCTCGTATGATGTTGGCAGAAGACGAGATATCGCAAGGCGACTACAGCGACTACGACTCCTTCGCGACCGCGATACGAGACAAATATGGCCTATAACGTCGTAATACTCGAAAGCGCACAATATGAATACGAGGCTATTGTCAGATACCTTGCTCAAATCCTTATGAACCCACGTGCAGCAGGCAATTTTGTTGCTGAGTTTGAATATCAGCTTGATCTGCTTCGCGAGCAGCCGCTCCTACGGCCCCTCTCCCACATACGAGAGCTGGCGGCACGCAATTATCGATCGTTTACCGTCAACAAATACGTGTGTCTTTACAAGTTTGAGCGCGATACGATCTATATCGCCCATGTCTTTCATCAGTCACAGGACTACGGCCGCCTGGTCTAGCCCACAAACTGAATACTTGGTCCGATCTCCCGCAGCGATAGCTAGCAAATGATCTGCGTGTGCTCCTCGATGGCGGCGCGATTCTCGGCGGCGATGCCCGGCTCGCACACCACGGCGTCCAAGCTGTCCAGGCGGCAGAAGGTGTAGAAGTCGCGCTTGCCGATCTTGCTTGAATCGGCGATCAAGTAGCGCGAGTCTGCCTTGCTAAAGGCGAGCTGCTGGATACGGCCCTCGTCCATATTGGACGTAGACACATCGCCATCCAGAATGCCGTTGGCGCCGATAAACGCCGCGTCGATGCCCAACGCACGCAGGGTATCCTCGGCCGTTGGTCCCACAAAAGCGGCGGTGCGGCGACGGTACATGCCGCCCACGAGGCACAGGTCGCAGTCTTCGCGCGCCTCAAGCAAGTTAAACACCGAAAGCGAATTGGTCACGATGCGCAGGCGAAACGCCGGCAGCATCGAGGCCATCTGCTCAACCGTGGTGCCCGTACCCAAAAAGATGGTCGAGCCCTCCTCGATGAGCTCAACGGCGCGGCGCGCGATCTGCAGCTTTTCCTCGGCATGCTTGGTACGCTTTTCGCTGTGCGAATACTCGTGGCGCAACATAGCATGTGGACGGCCCTGCGCGCTACGGGCTCCACCGTGCACGCGCTCAATCTCACCTAGGCTCGCAAGCTCCTCAAGATCGCGGCGGATCGTCATATCCGAGACGCCCAGTGCGTCCGAGATCTCCTTGACCGAGACCGTGCCCTGTTCCTCGAGCAGCTGACGAACCTTATCCTGTCGCTCCGCCTTAATCACGATGAATCCTCGCCGTTCTTTGCGCACATATCATTCAAACAGTAACGAACAAATTGTATCAGACTCGTGCGCGTCAAAAATCAACGCCAGCACAGCTCCAATCATCACTTTTTTGAGAAAAATACCCCCTGCTTTAGTGGGGTGTAGTGATAATCTCACCTGTTCGCGCTACAGTTTGTCGGAAATACCTCGATGTTAGGAACCAAATGATCACTTCCGAGCTTTTCGGCACCGCGCCGTGCGGTACCCCCGTTCATCGTTACACCCTCAACGGGCCCGAGATCTGCGTTCGCATTATGGACTATGGCGCCACCGTGCTGGGTATCGATGTGCCCGACATTCCCGGCAACGTGCGCGATGTGGTGCTGGGCTTCGATAAGCTCGAGGATTACTTTGACAACCCCGCCTGCTTTGGCGCGACCATCGGCCCCGTGGCAAACCGCACCGCGGGCGCCACGATCACCATCGACGGCACGGACTGGCATATGCCGGCCAACGAAGGCGTCAACAACCTGCACAGCGATCTTGAGCATGGTCTGCACAAGCGCGTATGGGACGTTGAGCTCGACGAGACTCACAACGCCGTGCGCATGACCACCTCGCTTAAGGATGGCGAGCTGGGCCTGCCCGGCAACCGAATCTTTACGGCTGTGTTTACCGTTACGCGCACCGGAGTCTTCCGCATCGAGTATGGTTGCGAGAGCGACCGCGCCACCTACGTGTCCATGACCAACCACACGTACTTTAACCTTGCCGGCCATAACGCCGGCATGGACTGTGAGCACTTCTTTATCGCCAACGCTGCCCACTACTTGCCCATTAACGAGCAGAACATCCCCACCGGCGAAATCGCTCCGGTCGAGGGAACACCGTTTGACTTTCGCGAGCTGCGCCCCGTCGCACCCGGCATGGAGGCCGACGACCCGCAGATTAAGCAGGCCCGTGGCTACGATCACTGCCTGTGCATCGATGGCTATCAGTACGGCCGCAACCTGCGTCGCGCCCTACATGTCGAGGAGATGTGGACCGGTCGTGAGCTGGACTACTACACCACCGCCCCGGGCGTGCAACTCTACACCGGCAACTGGCTGGGCGACGAGCACGCCAAGGACGATGCCAACTATGGCTGGGGCGCCGGCTTTGCCCTCGAGGCCGAGATGTACCCCGACACGCCGCACCAGCCGCTGTTCCCGCAGGGCATTGTGGGTCCGGGTCACCCCTACAGCAATATGATCGAATACCACTTTATGAGGCACTAGGCCCACAACGCGACATCTCGCACAGCAACGCCCGCCGGCACCACCGCCGACGGGCGCTGCTTCATGCCTAAATCCTTCTTTTCGATGCCACCGAATTGGTGACATAACAAAACTATGCCGAATTACTACGATGAACCCACTATGTCCGACCACGCGCTGGTTTATAAAAAATTAGCAACTCGTCTACCTGCGGTTTTATTCTCTGCAAATTTGGCATGCTCGGCGATAAGCAATTCATCGTAGTAAACCGGCATAGTTTTGGCGGACAGCGCCACACAGATCCCCTACGAAGGCAAAATGATCCGTTTTCCTCCGTCCCCAAGGGATCAGTTGAACAGATTGCCGATGGGGTCGGGGGCGGAACTGGGGAGATAGCGGATTTCTAGTTCTATGCCGAGCTTTTGCAGCTCTCTGAGAACAGCGACGTCTGTGTCGTCTACGGCAACTGCGGGCGTTGCGGGACGCTTGCCCTCCCCTGCCTGCATATGACCAATGCTGATCTTGGTGATCGGCACACCGCCCTTAACCAGCGCGAGCGCATCGGAGGGTGAGGCCACCATGATCAGAATCAATTGGCGAGGCGTTGCGGTATGAATGACGTCGATGGTCCTTTGCACCGAGAAAAACCGCGTCCAAACGCCTTCTGGCGCCGCCACCCTCATGGGTGCCCATTGGCGCGAATCTGCCGCGATCTCATCGTTGACGATTAGGACAAGGTTGGAACCCACGGCTTCGTTCCACAGCTCAACGTCTTGTCCGTAAATGAAACGGTCGTCGATGCGTGCGAGAAGAATCTTGGGTTGAGTCATCGCTGCCCCATTCTGTTTGAGACCCGTAAGAGCAAGACATCGCGTCTCCAATATTAGTGCATTTAAAGTGAGAAAAGCCGTCAGAACACTTGCGCGGATTTGCGATGTCCCGTATCATAGACAGCCGTTGACGCCTCAGTTGCGCCATCACATGGCCGCCAGCGTAGCTCAGTTGGTAGAGCACCGCTCTCGTAAAGCGGGGGTCACCGGTTCGAGCCCGGTCGCTGGCTCCATTGCATTAGTGCAGCTCAGAAGCGTAATTGCTTCTGAGCTTTTTTGTTTTCGCGTCTCTTTCCTCCTTCTCCGAGGAGTGAAAAAGGGGTGAAAAACTTTTTTAACTGTTTTCCATAAATAGTTAGCATCATCCAACGTTCACATTAGATCGAACAACAATCCTGTTACGCATAGCCTAATTCCGCTGAGTATCAGAGAAGAACGTCCGGATTATATGCATCCAGCTTCGCTTCTCCAGTCGCCAGTGACTCCTCCAGCCGGTCAGCATATTCAACAATAGAGCCGTAGAATATGGGAGTAAAATCCGAACTTTTCGATAAAGAGGGGTTCCGCTACGTCAATCCTCTTCTTGGCAACCGCGGCCTCATCCTTTTCATAGTACCCAGTGCCAGGAATCCGCTCGTTTGCCTGCGGCAAGCACTTAAGCTGCCTACACAAGCGCGCCGACCCCTTTGAAAGACCCATAAAGGTGATAGCACCAGAGATTACGCCACCGACGCCCACAACAACCTTGCCAGCGGCATCCCCCACCGTCTGCTTTGTTATCTTGATACCCATGAAGCTCAAGAGCTTCTTCAGGATCGGATACCAACTGGTCTTGGTTAGCGACTGGCGAGCGACCTTTTTCGCGACCGCCTCTTGGGCGTTTTTGGCGATTACGGTTAGCATCGAATTCGCGCTGCCTACACCCATCATCACACCGAGCAACACTGCCATTTCGTAGAGAGTCTCGTCATCAACGTCGTCACATTCTTCAAAAAAGGTCTGCCAGCCATACAGGTATGCCAGTTTCTGCATAATCCTGAATGCGTGCACGTAGTATTACGTAATATCGGCAGGAATGGTGCCCACCATCGCGACACCTCCGGGAAGACCCGCTGCAAAGGAAAAGGCGGTTGACTTCTTTGCCTCATAATCAATTACTTCTCTAGCAATTCTATCGATCAGGCCCACATCGATTCCGGCGGTAACGGGGGTCGTTTCCACGGCAAACTCGCCGACATCTTTATGGACACCCTTCCTCCTCAGCTCCGAGCGGAGGAAATGGGGCCGATCAATTCTCACTCCCTTTAGCCGAGCAACTTTTTTCATAAAGTCAATCAAAAATCTCTGGGCCTCCGCCAACTGCTCATCGCTCTTGTCTTTTAACTCTGCAAAAGCCGAATCAACGAGAACAGCGACCCCAAGGCCCTCGCCCTCGTTTTTCTTTCCAAGCAGCCTGACGTCCATACAGCCTTCCAATCAATGCGCCGCGCGGGCTATCGCGTTCTGCGACAGGCCGGACGCACGGAGCCTGAGGGCCTCCCTGGCCCTTATCCTTCTCGCCATGCTGTACCTCCTTGGTCTCGGCTGCATGGACAGCCGGAACGTACCAGGGGGACGGTGCCGACGGGAATATCGGCGGTGCCGAACGGCAATATTCGGGATGTGAGCGGACGGTGTGTAAGCGCAATATCGCCGGTGTCAAAGAGGACAATTACTCAAACAGGTGAAGGAGGGCATCGAGGAGGATAAGGAGATTTACGGTGGCAATTAAGAAGCCAACTCGCCGCGTCATGCCCGTTGGAGAGGCGAGCATGACCCTCATGGGTAATCAAGACACACGAAACAAAGGGGATTCGACAAGTCGCAAGAAAGGGGAGTGCATCACCTTTTGGGTTACGGAAGAGCAGAAGCAAGAGATGAGCACCTACGCGGCGGAACACAACACCACGGTATCAAGGATCATCATCGAAGGCCTTGAGATACGCATGGGTAAAGGGCAATCATTATAGCTTAGCCTTCTGCAATTGCTGCGACTCGATGCGGTCCTATCGATTTGCGCAACGGTGTGACGCGTTATCTAGACTGACGATCGTTTCCGCTGCATTTGCCAGCTCATTATCATGTGAAACAATGATAATGAGCTGTTTCAATTTGTTGTTTCTGACATACGAAGCGAGTTCGGCTCGGCTTGTTTCATCCAATCCAGTTGTAGGCTCATCGAGCACCAAGACTGATGGATTACGGGAAATTGCCGACCACAAGTATACACGGCGCAGCTCACCACCCGAAAGTTCAGGACAACGTTTCTCAAGCAAGCCCTCTATGCTGGTTGTCAACGACGGTAGCTCATTCATATGCTGGTGCTTTGTAAAAAATGGGGTGTTGAAATAATCCAACAGGTCCCGAACCGTCTCATCTGGAGCGAAGCACGGTTGGGGGCAGCACGATATCGTGTCTGAACGTATGTAATCCAAATTGCATTTTTCAATCGGCATGTCGTTGTATGTTACTTTGCCTGCCGATGGATACAGCCCAAGGAGCAGGTAAAGGAGCGACGTTTTTCCTCTTCCATTTTCTCCGGTTATGCAGTATGTTCCAGGGCCGGAGAAATCGAAGGAAAATCCGTCAAGAACCTTTCGGGGAGATCCGTCTGGAAGGGGTACCGTAAAATCCAACTTGGAAACAGAAATGCGATTTATTGTGTCAATCTTGACTAAACCTGTCTGATCTTGCTCTGGTTCCGGTCCTACCTTTCCCATGGCGCTCATCCTGTCCCACGAAGCCTTGGCATCCTGATAGGACTTGAACAGGTTCATCGTGTTTTTCAAGGTTTTAAATAGGACGGCAAAATATGCACCGACGATGGTGTATTCGCCTATCGTCATGGTTCCATTGATGATTCGCACTCCGGATACGATGAGTATTATCGCTTGAAACACGGCAGCAAAAAGGCTGTCAATCGATGTTAGTGAGAATGAGAGCTTTCCCGAGTGCAAGACCTTTGGAAAATACTTTTCAAATCCGGTGTCAAGTGCTAGCTCGCTTTTATTGTATGAAGACGTTAACTGAATGTTGAGAATCTGATTCAACTGCGATGCTATTACGGCATAGAAAGCGCTATCTGCCTCCTTCTTCTCGTACATGACTTTATATAGAAGCTTTCGCAATCCGGTAATAACGAAGAGATATGCCACAAGAAGGAGGATGGAGAATAGTGCGAGGAGTGGATCAACCGACCATATGACGAGCAACACGAAAGGAATGGCGACAACAGACAGGGGAGCGCTGATAAAGTTTGTTAGAACGAAAGAAGAAACAACACCTGAGTCAGTGAAAATCCTTTGCGTCGTATAGGCTGAGTCGGTTGTTCGGTTCGTCAGAAAATTAACTCGCTCAAAGCGCAAGACGGTTTCCCTGAGTAGGTCAAAAGAAAGCTTTGTGGATATACGGATAGATAACGTTCCTGCAAAATATGAAAATAAGGCAGAAAAGACCCCTATTGAAGCTACGAAGAGCGCAAAAAGCACAGCATCCTTCTCGCTGCGATTGGCAAGAAGGAAATCTAAGAACTTTCCGTTCACATATGGTGCGGCATAGGAAAGGGCGATTCCAATCGTCGTGATGGCAATGAACGTGAAAGCACCCTTTGTTTTACTAAACTTCGATAAGACGTACCGAATCAAGAATGGCCCCAATCTATCAGGTATGAAATACCAACTGATGACACCTTACACCGCGGTTCGGTGGAAACGAAGCGGCGACTAATCGGCACGAGCGCTTCCATAGAGAGTCTTTGCGAGCTGGATCCTCATAGAAACGGGAATTTTATGTTCGATCAATAGGCCGCGCACGGCAGTCGGACGGCTGAAAAATAAAACAGCCGTCCGACTAAAGCTGTAAATTTTTTCATTGTTTGTTGGGCATGCGCCTGAAGTTTCATGCAATAGGAAATCCATTATGACCATGGTCGAAATGTGAACACTACGATCGTTAGCAAGGAGACGCCAAGACCGGCAAAGATTATGATGAGCGGCAGAATGAAAGCCGCCGATGCCGATAATGGGATTTGGGACGCAAAGGCAATGATGCCCGCGAGAACGAGACCGGCTCCCGTCAACGCTATTCCGAGTCCGACCAATCTGGCAACAAGAGGAATCTTCTCGCTTGGAATATGAGCGATATGGTAACTGTGAATCAGGCCGGGATTGCCGGTCTTTACCATTAACACCCCGACAACGAGAAAGCAGATTCCTCCTACCATGCCGCCAATGGATGATCTTAGCGCTTCAGGACTCATTGCTCGTCTTGGCCACCTTGCTCGTTGAGGGGAAGTGCTGCGGCAAAAGTGATGAGGACCAGTTCATAGGCTCCAACTGCGGTGACTCCGACCGCCACATTTGCTCCCCACACGATGTAATACATGTCGAACCAAGTTTCCGTTCCAAGAGTCGATGCTCTGGTCGGATTCATGTTGTCTACTACGGGCTTCTCGTACATTTAACCCAACATCTCCTTCAACGATGAGTTCAACAGTTCATCCGCGGTATCATCAATCAGGTCAACGTGTAGATCACCTCCCATATCTATATCGCAAATTGTGTCGGACATACGCTCCATGTCGTCAATGGTCCACATGTGGTTACAGAGGTCTTGAACCAGTTTTGTGGACCAAATTGAGCTAAGTCCGTTGTTCCAGTAATCCTCAAGAGGGTGGTTTCTGATGTTGCCAACCACTAACGGGATATACGGAGAAACGACGATGTCGCCGTTTGCGTGCACTGAAACCTGATCTAATAGATATCGGTTATCAGAGAAGCGAATTAGATGGTCGACGGGGTCGCCCCATTGCGGTCGGACATTCGGGTGCTTCCGAAGGAAGTCGTCCTCTTGAATGGTGTGAATCAACGTACGGTATTGGGAATAGTCCGGTCTAATAAATGTGTTCTTTCGCGCACGGCCCAAAACCATGAGGGGTTGGACACGTAGTTCGATAAAGTCACCCGGCGTCCTCTTCGGCCTGTTAGATTTGGTGAAAATCTCATCTAATAGTGAGATGACATCGGGAAACTGTTCGGTGTTGAACGACGTGGGCGTAAATGCGATAGCAAGGTGCAAATCGGAATGGTTGAGTACGGTGGCAACTGCTTCTTCGACGATTTCGAAGGCTCCCTCATGTCCCCTCAGCCTATCGTGAGCTGACCCAATGCCGTCTAGGCTAAATTGGATGCTTTTGAGTCCGGAATCTTCTAAATCTCGGAGAAGGGATTCCGTGAGGAGAAGCCCGTTGGTTACCAGGCTCGCTGCAACATTCCCATCTCGCAATATGGGAAGGCAGCGCAAGATATCTTTACTGCGCAACAAGGTTTCTCCTCCACAGAAACACATGCTGTAAAGCGACATGTCTGCCATTTCCTTTGCGAAAACAAAAAGTTCATCTGAGGTCAACTCGTCGTGCATGACCTCATTCTCGCCGCTGCTGTTATAGCAGTGCAGACATCTCAAGTTGCACTTGTTTGTTATGTCAAGGGCGACGTGATGTGGCGCTCTGAGAACGTTGGTGTACTTGTTTTCCGAAACTCGTCCCATGGTTCCTCTTAACAGACTTCTGAAAAACAGTATACATTCATGCAGTCGCCGTCGCTGCACTCACCTGGAAAAGTGCCAGCGCAAGTGAATTCTGGCTCATTGATAAGATTTCGAATTCCTTCGTTTGATGCAATTTCCTTGCTGGTTAGGTTCAGGTGGAAAAAATTGGGAACATCGCAAAATTCTTGACGATAGAAGCTGGCCGCAGCGGCAATACATTGAACGGCGATGCTTGCGGGGCACAAAAGAAGACAGATGTCTGCGTATCTGAGTAAAGGATTGCTGGAGGGGGCGAGGCCGAGTAGACCGGTTGGTCTCCCTGACTCATATACAATGAAAAATTCCTTGCTCAGATTGAACAATCCGTTTCGCACCTCTAGCGGTCGTTCATACTGCTCGACGGAAAGAGGCCAACCGTAGACAATTGTGGGACTTTCTGGTTCTGATGAGCTCGCCTGGCTTGCCAGGGAGCAAATCAGGCGAATATCGTTTTCTTGGGCAAGCCGTATATGGGTCCCATTGTCCACGCAAATCTCATCGGCAATGGGTGTGCCATTTTCGATCGGAGTTTTGACCCATCCTATTAGTCTCGATACGCTGAAACCTCTCATTGCCGAGGCTAAGTCAGATTTGAGCATGTCCGGATTGGCGTCTGGAAACTTGTCGCACATCCGATTAAGGATTGTTTCGACGGTGTTTTTACCATCGCACAGAGAGACGATGTAGCTCCCGCTTCCGTTCAACATGATATAGTTCAGCTCATCGCGTCCGGTTAGAACAGAGCGGTACCCGTTCTTTTCCTCTCTTGAGTATGGGAGAGAAATCGATTTCGGGATAAATCCCCTTATTTCGTCAAAGCTCCATTCCATAATTAATCCCTCCTTGTGTCTGTTTGAATATGAGCCGATTTTAGGCTCTTCGGTAGTTTCTGTGGGCGAGACATCAATTTTTCCGCAGGTGGATGCAGAAAAGTTCCGCATATAAGGGAAACGGCCCCGAGAGGGGGCCGTTTCCGCGCCGGGCAGGGTAGGATTTCGCTTGCTACATCAACCTACCGGAAAGGCCCTGACGCATGAACAGGATACTAAGCCGCGCGCTCGCGCTGGTCCACACCGTGATCGAGTACGCCAGCATCGACGGCGGCAGGATAATCGTCGGCGTCAGGCCGTGGACGAGTTTCGGGGTGCGGTGCCCCGTCTGCGGGAGGGCAGCGAATGCTACGACAGGTCGCCAAGGCCGCGGCTGTGGCGCGCGATGGACCTGGCGAGGTCGACCTCTCCGCGCTCGGGCTGCACGAGATGGCGGCGTCCCTGCCCGACTACGTGAGGATGGTCGCCGCGGGCGAGCGGGGCTTCGCCTCCGCCCTCGAGGAGATGACGCGCGTCGAGGTCGCCGCCCGGGAGGTCAGGATCACCAACCAGCGCATACGGTCGTCGGGGTTCCCCTACGTCAAGGGGCTGGCGGACTTCGACTGGGACTTCCAGCCGTCGGTCCCGCGCGCCGAGATCGAGGAGCTCGCGACCCTGAGGTTCGTCGAGCGGGCCGAGAACGTCCTGTTCGTGGGGAGCCCCGGCGTGGGCAAGACGCACCTCGCCGTCGCGCTGGGCATCGAGGCGGTCAAGGCGGGGCGCGAGGTCAGGTTCGTGGACTGCGCCCGGCTCGTCGAGGACCTGGAGGACGCCTCGTCGCGCGGCATCCTCAAGAAGAGGCTCAAGTACTACGCCCACTCGAGGCTGCTGATCATCGACGAGCTCGGCTACCTCGACGTCGGCAGCGCGGGCGCGGACCTGCTGTTCCAGCTGATATCGACGCGCTACGAGCAGCGCTCGACGATCATCACCACCAACGTGGGGATCAGCGGCTGGGGCAGGGTGTTCGGGGACGACGTGGCGGCGAGCGCGATCGCGGACAGGGTGTGCCACCACTGCCACCTGGTCAAGATAACCGGCAGGTCCTACAGGCTGAAGGACCTGCCGAGGGACGGACCCGTCAAGGCGTGACCGGAATCGGTGAAAATACGTTAGCGCAAGCGGTGAAGCCGCCTTTGCGCGAACGGCGCGTTTGATTAGTGAAACTGGTGAAAATTAGATTGACGCTAACAGGGGCGTGCCCGTCGCGGCGTTTCACGGGGATGTCTCGCGCCATCCCCGGACCCCTTCGCGCCAAAGGGACGAGTCCCCTTGGAACCCCGGGCCGCCGCCGGCGGGCCGTGAACGGCGGGACAATCACTCGGCTTCAACTCGCGATCGCCCCGCCGGCTCTCGCTCCGGCTCCGTTCGATGGCTCCCCTGGGTCGCCATCACTGCGCCTCCGCTCACCTGTCCCGTTGCACTCCGGTCGATTCGGCCTACGCTTCTCGGGGCATGCAAGATATGTATTCCGTGCAACGGAATATCTTGCCCGGCCGAAGCCGGGATGTGCGAACCGCTCCAAAGTCGCTCCCGCAGAACCGTGCAACAGGCTTACCGGCTGTTGCACGGACCTCAGATATGAAAGTCAGTCCCGGCCTCTTTCGTCATCCACACCCTCGCGAGCCAGCTCCCACGCGGCCCGTATGGCAAGGTCGATTCCCCTTGCCGTGAACCTCATAATCCGCCCGGTCGAGCGGTTGACGGCGTAGCCGAGCCTCGCGCCGTTGATCTTCCTCGTCTTGCCGAGGGACTCCGAGTGATAGCGGTATTGCAGCGCCCCCCGCTTGGATCGGGCGATCTCGATCCCATCCGATTCCAACCGCCTTGCAAACTCTCCGAAGCGGTCGGGGCAGCTCTTGAGCCTCCCGACCTCCTCTGCCCTCTGGGCGACAATCGCTCGGACCCTTGCGTTCTCGGATTTGTCGGATCTCCCCTTCTTTGCCATCTCGCGCTCCTCGCGACCGGGCTGGCGCGCGTGCACCTTCGAGTTCGAGAGGCCCCTTTCGAGCTGGCTCAGGCCGTACTTCGTATCGAGCTCCTTCACCGTTCTCACGCGGGATTTCGCCGCCGCCCTCGCCGGCCCGTCGTTCAGACGCCGCCCAGTCTCGAGGTCCGTCCTATTGATGGCGAGGTGAGCGGCGAATCGGGCCGATCCATCCGACCTGCACCTCTCCTCATGCAGCACAATCACGATCTCCTGGTTGGGATAGCGCTTGGCGATGTAGTCCCTCGCGTACTCCATGCAACGCGAGGGCGTCATCGGCCCGCCGTTGCAGGAGCACTCGTCCGGGTTGAAGCCGATCACCTGATGCTGCATGTACGTGCACCTTGAGCCCTGCTTCCCGGGCCGGTTGTGCCCGGCCGCCTCCCGGGTGGCGTCCATTTCCTCGAACCATCGATCCTCATCGATGATGTGCTGGGTATCGTGGTCCAGGACTTTCTCCCTGTCCCAATCGAAATACCGCTTGAGGTTTTGGAGGTGCTCCCCGCTCATGACGCTCGCCTGCTTGATTGCGGTCATTTTCCAACTCCCTTCAAAAACCGCCGTCAGTCGACGAAGAGGCCGGACCATCCGTCGGCAACAGGCGGCTCCGCGGCCTCTTCCTCGAATTCGGGAGTCCAGAGATCGACGCCGTCCTCCCGACCCATTTGCCTTGATATCAGCCTGGCCTGGTATTCCATCCTCTTGGCCGCCTCGTGCTCGCGCGTCCCCAGATCGAAGTGCTCCTTCGTCGGCATCCGCGTGCAATCGCAGACAGGGGCCCGGAAGCACCCCGCATGTTCCCTGCCCACGCCGTTCTCCGCGGTCTTCACCACGATGACGCCGTCCTTGTCGGGGGACATCTCCGTCCACTCCCAAGGATGAATCAGGTCGTCGGCGTGCTCGCTGTAGGATGTCGACCCCGTACCGCCCGAAGGCCCCCTGCTCGAGCTGGTTCCCATGGTGTGCCGCGTCGTCTTCCCGACTAGCTCGGTGAAATACTGGCGGTCCTCGGCCTCGCCCAGTTTCATGGCGACCTTGACGCCGCAGTTTGCCAGGATCTTCTTCCGTCCGTCGCGCTCGCCGTACTTGTTCAGCTGAGAGATGTTCTGGACTGCGCCCATCCAGAACAGGTCGTACGAGCGCCCAAGGCTGAGAAGGCTAGGCAGGCACTCGACCTTCGGCAGGTTCCCCCATTCGTCGCCGAGGATGGACACCGGCCGCGGCAGCTTTCCACCAGCTGCGTCCGCGATGGAATACACGGCAGCGTAGAGCTGCTCGAACAGGACCGCCGCGATCGCGTTGTAGGGGGAGCCCTCGTCCATCACGTGGAGGAACAGCGCGGTCTTCTCGCTCAGGATTCTACTCGGATCGATATCATCGCCCGAGACCATTCGCGCAATCGGCGCCGAAGCGTAGATCCTCAGGTTGACCTTTAGCGTGGAAACGATGCTCCTCAGCTCGTTGCCGCCGCTCGAGATGAACTGTGAGGCACGCGAGCGGGCCGGATGCCCCTGCGGCAGGGAACGGAACAGGCCCTTCAGCGGCTCACACGGATCCTCGCCGGCCCCCTCCGTCCCCAGGCACATGATGTGGTAGACCGTCGCGAGGTGCTTGCAGCCCCGCGGGCAGCCCTCGTCCAGCACGACCAGAAGGATCGTCGCGGCGAGCAGCGACCGCGCGGATTCCGTCCAGTGGCTCGCCTTCGCATCGCCCTCCCCGGCGATGAGCGTACGGGCGACGGCATCCGCGGCCTGCTCAGCCCCCGGCAGATTCCCCCCGTTCGCGAGCCTATCGACCATTTCCAGTGGATTGAACGTGTCGCTCTTCTCGGGATGCTGGGCGTCCAGCAGAAGCACCCGGTACCCGCGACGCTCCAGCTCGTCGCCCGTCAACTCGATGAGCTCACTCTTCACATCGGACACGATAATGGTCTGCGGCCTCGATTCCCCGTCATCCGCCCCATACGTCAGCAGATCAATTGTCGGGATCAGCAGCGATCTTGATTTTCCGGCACCCGTTGAGCCGTCGAGGAACATGTGCCGCCTCGGTTCGAACAGATACTTGGAGCCGAACAGCGTCTTCTCAAACCCGTACACGAATCCTCTGCTTTTCGGCTGTCCGTGCCCGTCCCAAATCTCCGAGCCCCGGATGGTCTCCGGCCCCGTTTTCACCCGCGCCTCCCCAAGTACACCTCCGTCGGCGGCTCGCTCCTTCGAGGAAGCCGATAGCTGCATGAGCACGAATACCGACAGGAACAGCGCGAACGAGGCGAGACAGCCAGGGACGCAATGAGGCCCCACGTTAATCCACCACCAAATGGTGTTATCCACGCTCAGGGTGAATCCGATCGAGCTCAGCTCGATTGGAAATCCGAGGATCATGCAATCGAGGGGAATGGCGATAAGTGGCGCAAACCCCGCGGTAAGCAGCGCTGCGAAAACCAGCGCCATGACCAGCTTCTCCTTCACGAGAACCACCTACTCTCTCGCACGGGCGAGTAGGTCGTTGACCCAGCCCACCGCCGTCGAGACGATTGATGTCGCCCGGTTGAGATTATTGAGGACGACCGGATCGGACCCGTAGGTGTTGAGGGCGCGGACCGCCTGGTTGAGGTTCGTGCCGATCTTCTTCAACTCAGTCCTGATACCGGCAAGTTCCCCCGCGTCGGCGACCCTGACCGGCTTCTCGCCGCAGAGCAGGGCGGCATCGCGCATGAAGGAGGACGCCGGCATGTTCATGGCCGCCGCCTTCTCCTCGATAGCCTTACGCTGCGACTCACTCATCCGTACGTTGATATGCGTATTCATGGAAGTCATAACCATCCAATCCGAGCGGGGCCGACGCATCGGCCCCGCCCCTTTTATTAAGTTGAAATTGTTTGGAGCATCTGACCGATGCGCCCAATCCTCACCCTCGCCCAGACATCGAAGGGGACTCCCGGCAAGCTGCCGAGATATATACGGTATGGTCGCCATTGTTCTCTATAGATATCGAGAGCATCGAGCAGGCGCTTCCATTCCCAAATGAGCTCATCGGCCGAGAGCAGAGGAAGATCCCTGTTCTCGGCGCGCGCGAGCTCATCGGACGACAAGCATGGATTGGGAGCCCGGTATCCACCAATGTAGGGTCCGGGCTCCATAATTAGCCGATTTCGGTAAACATCGCTGCTGGTGCGTTGAACTCAAACTCGACAATACCGCAGGAACCGTAACGGTTCTTTGTGATTGAAGCAATGACGGGCCGTTTTTTAAGCAACATATTGGCATTACGCTCTTCGGGCTTATCGCCCTTAATAGAAAGCGACATAACGAGATCTGCCGAATACTCGAACATGTTGCACCCGCCTATCGCCTGAAGCCCGGTGGTCTGCTTGTCGTAATTAACGCGGTTAATTGATGAGATAGCGAAGAGCGGACAATGGGCCTCATCCACGATTCGGCGGAGCTCGGAAGCGACGAGCTTGAGACCGATACGCTCGTCGGCAATGCGCAGTTCCTGCGGCAAAGAGACGATTTGCGCGTAATCAACAATAACCAGTGGCGGTTCGCCATGTTTATCGGCAACCTCTTCGATTGCCTTTCGCATCCCGGCATATTTAATTTCACCAGGAATGATATACATTCGCTCGGCGATGCTGCGGGCGTAAATGTCGAGAACCTTCTCGAAGAGCCCGCGTTTGTCCTCAGACATGCCATCGCCGTTCATATCATCGTGCGTGAGCTCGCCGCCCGAGATGCGGGTGAGGCTCTTCGCGAGCATGCTGTCTCGCCCGAGCTCGCCCTCAAAGATGACCACCGGATGGCCAGCAATGGCCCATCCGTCGGCGATTTGCTGCATAAACGTTGTTTTACCCGTACCGGGTCCGCCGGGGACGATGCACAGGTATTGACGAAGACCTCCGAGGATAGTATCCAGCGCACCGTGTTCGATATGCCCAAGCGGCCTATTCTTTAAGATACGCAAGGCGGTCTCGTCGAGGCCGACGCTCATGGGATTTAAAGCCGGCACGGTTCGCTCGCCTCCAATTCATGGAGGTATGCAAAGAAGCTCGATTCAAGGATGTAAATGCGGCGGTGCAACGCAATCGCGCGCCCGCTCTCCTTCATCATCTTCGAGGCCGTAACCGGACTCAAGCCGGTTATCTTGCACACTTCAGCGATGCCAAGAAGGCGCTCGTGGCCCAAGTTGGAATCAGAAGAAACCGCAGTTGATGCTTGTACGGCAGCGTACGGTTCAGGCTCTACAATCATGGTAGAATCCTTTCAGGCTAGCTCGCCCCTCCCCCTTCGTCGCCAAACTTAGATAGGGAAGGGCGGGCGGCTTTTTAATCAATGACCGAAAATAAAATAACTCCTTTCAAACAAGCTGGTCAGGCGCTTACTGTTTATATTGTAACACTGTCTGTTGCACAATCATATCTAGTTACAGTTCTAATTTCTAATTCACTTTCTGACTGTATAGACTTTATTGTCTGACTGATTTAATATATATACAACGATGATTGGAGTGGTTATGGGACGTTTACCATTATCCGGAAGTAAGATGCGGAAAATTAAGTTCGGAACAACTGTTCAGGCGACGACCCCGGAGAAAATCGAAGAGCTACGCCTCAAGAACCCCGAATCAGTCAGAAGCACCGGCGAGGCTATCGACTATCTATGCAACCTGCTCACGGGGTTGCAGCCGAGGGTCGCCAGGGCCCTCGATGAGGCGTGCCTCAGGGAAGCTCGGCAAATCACCAATGAAATGAAGGCCCTTCCCGTTGACGGATCAGAAGAAATGAGTTTTAGTCAATTGGAACTTTATCGAGAGCAATTCCAGAGGCTCCACGACCATTTCTCTTTATATTGCGAGAAAGAGGAGAGGCCCCAGGGAATGAGACGGGTCGATCTCCTCGGCGGCGATTACGCTGTCCTCCCCTCCTCTTGGACTTTATTGGAAACAGAGGAATGCGCGAAGTCTTGCAGCCAGGTCGGAATTATCGAAATTCGCGGCGGCGCAAAATACGATGCGCCTCATTTTGCCTTCTTCCATAACGGAGAGTACAGTCAAAAGGACAAATTGCAGCGCGCAACCAAACTCTGGCCCCGCATGACCGACGTGATGCGCGACGAGGTCAAACTGGTCACAGATGATGAGGGACATTACCTAAATATGGACGAGCACCTAGCCGCCCCCATCATTTGTTATTTCAACCTTCTAGATGCCAGCTACTATCAGTCTATGGAGCTGGAGCCGCCATATGGCGCAATGATCTACCGAAACAATGTCGCTTAAAAAAGAGGCCCCTTTGGGGCCTCTTTTTTAGCCCTTTTTAGCCCTTCAGCAGATCATCCAGCACTGATGCTGCCTTCTGGTCATTTGCCTCGATAAAGTGGCTATAGATAGACAGCGTCGTCGATGGGCTAGCATGGCCCAAACGCGCCTGGATCGTCTTAATGTCCGCATTGGCACCAACGAGCAAAGTCGCTTGCGTATGTCTAAGCTCATGAGGCTTCAGCCCGCTATAACCCGTATAGCGGGTACGTTTGACGCCGTCACTCCCAATGACTTCCCTGCTCTCCTTAAAAGTACCGAAGCCGTTTTTCGCCGCAAACAGCCTAAACGCCCTTGAATAGTTATGTCCATCCATCCGGGTCACAAGAGCCCGTTTGCCGTTGGCGGCGTCAACGATCCCAATGGAATGGACAATGGGCGTTTCTCCAGTCTGCCCCACTGCAAAGGAATCGAACTCACTCCGCTGAATGGCTTTCCACCTGTCCAGATAGTCGGCAAGTTCATTTCCAACCGAAATCTTACGCCTGCTCATCTTTGATTTAGGCGGCCTCAATGTCCTGTCGTTCGTATATTGCTTTACTATCCTCAGAGTCTTGGCGTCGGGGTCATAATCCTCCCATGAGAGACCAAGGGCCTCCCCCTTCCTCAAACCGCAGATAAGTAGAAGCATTGTGCATGTGATAAAGGAAGATGGCTTCTCCTCCAAAAGGACCGCAAGAAGCCTTGCCGCCTCATCGGCGCTCAGCGCCTTACGAGCCTCGACATTCTGCTTGGGCAGTTTCACTCCCCTACAAGGGTTTTTGCCCACGAGGTCGTTATCGACGGCATCCTCCATTACCTGTTTGAGCTTGATGTGGATGCGGCGAATTTCACTTTCGCTGAATCGGCCTTCTTTTCTAGCCTTGGCATAAGCAGTGCGAACGTCATCCGATTTAAGCCGAGTGAGATCGGGATTGCCGAACAGCTCGCGTATGTGACGAATGTCCAAACCTTCACGCTCATAAGCAAGAGGTGATCCCATGGTCGACTCCCTGTTCGCGTGAAACCTGTCCGCATAATCTGATAGGCCCAGAGGACCATTGCCACGGTTGGAAGCGCCCTCAAGTTCAGCTCTATAGGCCTCCAGCGCCTTGGCGACTTCACTCGGCCAGTTTTTCGGGTTCTTGCTTCTGCAGTGAACCCTGCGTGACGGACTACGGCGGTACCGTCCTGTCTCCGGATCTTTTCCCAGGGAAAAATAAATCCGATAGACGCCTTTGCTCTTATCGATGCATTCCGATGTGCCGCGAGCGGTCTTTTTTATCAATCCCTGCAATCATATCCCTCGTTAGATTTTCGATTAGGCTTGCTGGCAAAGCCTTTAAAGCTTTGCCAGCAAGCCTAATCGAAACTTTTCACACTTTCAAGTCTCTCTAAGTGTGAAAATAGTGGGAAATATGATTCTAATAGCTAGCTCAATAATTGTTAATTACCTATTTCTACCTGCGCTTCCTTTTAATTCAGTGAAATTGGCCTCATCTCGTCAAATGCCGAATTCACGTACTCGTAAAGCGGGGGTCACCGGTTCGAGCCCGGTCGCTGGCTCCATTGCACAAGATAGCCGCCTTCGGGCGGCTTTTTTGTTGCCGATTTCGGGCGCGCATCCGCCAATCCAAGCACAACGCCGCCGGAAACTCCCCTACTCAACAAAAGCCCCGCCAACCGCAATCCCCAAAGGAACCGCGTTCAGCGGGGCCCAAGCGAGCTCCCCCAAGGGATAACGCTCGCAACACGAACAGCTCAGCCGAGCAGCGCGCTACTCCTCCCAGTAAGCATCTGCAAGCAGCTTAAAGCAAATCTTCTTGACCGGCTGCGCGCCATCGCCCGGGAACTCGAGCGTGGGCATGTGAGGCTCGCCGGCAACAAACAGCGCAAACTTGTCGTCAGCAAGATCGCCGGCGATCGAGGCGTCGGAATCGACCAGATCGTAGTCGTCCTTCTCGTCAAACTCCTGAACCAGCGTCAGGCTGCCCGTGGCAACCTTAAAGGCCTCGCGACCCTCGACGTCGATCTGCAGGTCGTGATAGCGCTGATGCGTCTCATAGTGAGCCTCGGCTTCGGGACGCGTCGTGGGAGCCATGACGTTCGCAAAGACCTTGTCGCCCAGAATCGGATGGCTGCCGACCTCGAGCTTCGCCGGATCGTTCTCCTCGAGCCAGTCGATCAGCACGTCGAGGCCCTTGAGCATTCCACGGTACTCCTCGATATCGCCCAATGCACCGTAAATCATCTAAATCCCCTCTCGGATCGTTTCTTTGGCGGCTACTCGGCAAACGCATTACCGACGCTGTTGCCACCCACATGCGTCTCGACCAGGGTAAGGTCGGGATTGAACACGACAGTGTCGGCGTCGCGCCCCGGCATAATGCTACTGCACTTGTCGTCGACATGAGCTGGCAACCGATGCCGGGGCCGCAGCACAAGCTCCTACAGCTCGGTCACGACAACGCCGTTGTAAACCTCGTCCCAACGATCCATAACCAAGTGGCCAGTCATGGGATCCATGGCATTGAGTTTGCCGCAGGTGTTGGCGGTACGCAGCACCGTCTCGTCGTCGGCTCCGGCAGCAATCGCATGTGCGAAGCCGGCAATGGTCGAATCGCCAGAGCCCGTAGCGTTAACGGCGGGGATATCGGGGGTCTTGGCGCGGAACGCACGGCCGTTATGGAAACCAACGGAGCCGGCAGCGCCCATAGATACGACGACCCAGGGGATATCGGAGAAGCGGGCGTCAGAGGCGAGCGCGGAACGGAGCTCGTCCACATCGTCGGTGGTAAAGCTCGTGCCCAGAAGGCCGTTAATTTCGGTCAGGTTAGGCTTAACCAGCTCAGGCTTGACCTCGGACTTGAGCGCAGCCTCGAGCGAGGCGCCCGAGGTATCGAGCAGCACCTTGGCGCCGGCGTTCTCTGCAATGCCCGTGATCTTAGCGTAGTAGTCCGCCTCGACGCCGCGGGGCAGCGAACCCGAGATGGTAACGACATCGGCCTTGCTCGCAAGCTCGGCGAACTTGGCGGTAAAGGCATCGAGCTCCTCGGGGGCAATCGTCGGGCCGCTCTCGAGCAGCTCGGTCTGGTTGCCGGCGTGGAGGATGTTGAGACAAATGCGAGTCTCGCCCTTGATGGGCACAAAATCATTCTTAATGCCGTTAGCATCCATGAGCTCGGCCATATAGGCGCCCATATGACCACCAAGCAAGCCGGTTGCCACGACATCGTCGCCCAGCTGGCCCAGGACGCGGGCCACGTTGAGGCCCTTACCGCCGGCGGTCTTTTCGGGCGTCACGCGGTTGACGTCGTCGATAATGAGCTCATCGAGCTGATAGCGCGTATCGACGGACGGGTTCATCGTAACGGTGAGGATCATTTCTAGCTCCTTATCTCGCAGGCTCCTTATGCCTTGCAAAACGAATTGGCTACATGCGACTACAGAATCTCAATCGTGAACGAGCGAACGACGGTCTCCTTGGGCTTAGCGACAAGGCAGCCGCGCTTATGCTCAAGTACGTCGTCCTCATCGGAACAGGTCGAAAGGCCGCCCCAGGGCTCAACCGCCACAAAATCGCCCTCGGGCTTACTCCACACAATGAGATACGGGAAGCCCTCAAAGCTCAGGCGGACGCCCTTGTCCTCCCCCTTCTTGGAAAGCGTGACCTGACGGCTCTCGAGCACATCAAAGATGGTCTCCGCAAAATCGAAGAGCTCATGCGACAGAGGCAGTGTCTTTCCCACCATGGGGTTCTTGGAGCGATTGGTCACGTCAATCAATCCGGTCGAGGGAACGGCGGTGCAGAGCTCCACAGCCTCGTCTTTCTCAAAACGCAACTCGTAGTCCGTATAGGCCTCGCCCTCATCGAGCGGACACCTAAAGCCGGGATGTCCACCGATAAAGAACGGCATGTCCTCGGTGCCCTCGTTGGTAGCCTCATAGGCGACGCGCACACCGGCGTCCTCGAGCGTATAGCGGGCGACAAGTTTAAACGGATACGGATAATCGCTCAGCAGCGCGGCGTTATCCTCGGATGCCAGGCACATAGCCAGCTCGTTTGTGCTTTGGCTCAACAGCTTCCACTCCTGCTTGCGCGCAAAGCCGTGGCGGGCGAGCTTCACATGATGTCCGGCAAACGTCATGGCGCTGTTATCGCGCAAACCTCCGCAAATCGGGAAGCAAATCGGTGCCTGGCCGGACCACACGGCGGGATCGCCCTGCCACAAGTACTCGCGACCTCCAGCCTCAATCGAGGTAAACGAGCCGCCGGCCGTGGAGACCTTGATAGAAATCGAATCGTTGGAGAGAGCGTATTCCATTGTCCATCCTTTCGAACAACTGCTTTTTGCTCGCAAGAACCCGTCTCGGCCCTGACCAAAGGACAAACCCGCACGTTCATCGATGCGTCCGGTTTCCCAGCCATGCAACGGGGTACCATACAGACATTGATGCAATTACAGCTGAAAGGCCTTCTTATGCGAACCATCATCCTTTATGCCTCACGCCACCACGGCAATACGAAAAAGCTCGTGGACGCCATCGTCGAGGCGCACCCCGAAATCGATACCCTCGACGTGAGGTCACTCGGTAAAAACGAGTACCCCGACCTGCACGAATATCATCTGATCGGCGTCGCCACGGGCATCTATTACTCCGAGATCGACAAGGACATGGCACGCGTGCTCACGAACGTACTGCAGCCGCAGGACAAGGTGTTTGGCCTTATGACCTACGGTGGCAAAAACAAGTGGTACGGCAAGGATATCGATGGCATCTGCCGCATGAGACAGGCCATCTTTATGGGTGTCTACGGCTGCCCCGGCTTTGATACGTGGGGGCCGTTCAAGCTCGCCGGCGGCGTCCAGAAGGGGCACCCAACTGCTGAGGAAATTAAGGGCGCCGTCGACTTCTTCGACAAGATCGAAGACGAGTATGGCGACATCATCGTCGAAGAGTACGCCAAGCGCGAGAAGCGTCTAGCATACGAAAAGGAGCATCCCGCGGGGGGTCTTGTGGCCGGCGTCAAGCGCACGGCAAAGAAGATCGTTAACAAGCTGTAACTGTTAAGGTGCTTTTGAGCGTTTAACCCATACGGCGGGTCCGAGCAGATTCGGGCCCGCCGTCTTTTTCTATCGTTAATCGGTAAAGGCGTTGCCGACGCTCTGGCCGCCAACATACGTCTCGACGAGGGTGAGCTCATGGTCGAACACGACAAAGTCGGCGTCGCGACCCGGCATGATGCTGCCGCACTTATCCTCGATGTGCGCAGAGCGAGCCGGCACCTCGGTTGCCATGCGAATGGCGATATCAGCGCTGGCGATGCCCCAATCGACAATGTTCTTGACGCCCTGGGCAAGCGTGAGCACCGAGCCGGCAATGCTTTTGCCGTCGGCGAGCCAGCACAGGTTGTCCTTCATGATGACGTCCATGCCACCACTGGTGTAGCTGCCCTCGGGCATGCCGCCGCAGCCCAGGCAGTCGGTGATGAGCACCGTGTGCTGCCAGCCCTTTGCCTGCAGCAGTGCCTTGATGGCGGCAGGGTTTACGTGCTTGCCGTCACAGATGATCTCGGCGTAGGTCTCGGGCGTGGACATGGCAGCACCCACGACACCGGGCTCACGGTGATGCAGCCCGCGCTGACCGTTATAGGTATGCGTAAAGCAGCTGGCACCGGCGTTAATGGCGGCGATGCACTCATCGTAGGTGGCGTCGGAGTGACCGATGCTGGTCACCACACCCTTGGCATTCAGAGCAGCCGCATAAGCAGCGGCACCGTCGCGCTCGGCCGCCATGGCGCTCTTGACGATGCGACCACCCGCAGCCTCCTGCCACTGATCGAAGACCTCCTCGGAGGGATCGATCAGGTAAGCGGGGTTCTGCGCGCCCACGTGCTTCATGGTAAAGAAGGGGCCCTCCAGGTAGATGCCCTGAATGCGAGCACCGCAGAAGTCGGGGCCGCGGCCCTCGTCCGCCTGAGCGATGGCGGCGCAGGCGTCCTTGATCTGCTCGACGCCATCGGTGAACGTCGTGGGCAGCCAGCTGGTGGTGCCGCGACGGGCGAGCTCGGTCGAGCTGATATCGATGCCCTCGGGATCGTTATCGGTAGTTGAGTGGTTGTAGAAGCCATGGATGTGAGTATCGACCATACCCGGTGCGATCCACGATCCCGTGTAGTCCTTAATCTCGCAAGAGGGCTCGTCGGCCTGCCAGGCGCCAAAGACGCCATCCTCGACCATAAGATAGCCGCCCAGTTGCGGGCCTGCCGGCAAGAAGAACTTGTCAGCCTTAATTGCGTACGTGCTCATATGCACTCCTTGCTTCTAAAGCAGTTGACTGTGGTGATGCTTATACCCAGCTCACGTAAAACAAAAAGCGCCCGCCCGCCGTTATGAGCGGACGGGCGCCCTTACAGGGGGACGCGATTAAGCGGTGAAGGGGTGAATCGTCACGCCCTTGACCACGCGGTTAACCGTGCCGGTGGGGCTCGGCGTATCGGGCGTGTTGCCCACGCGCACGGAGTTGAGCAGGCTGATAGCCTGGGCGAACATCACGAACGGCAGAGCAAGGTAGCCCTCGGGAAGCGCCTCGTAGCACTTAAAGGTGAAGGACTCACCCTCATAGACGGTGGCACCTTCCTGCTGAACGGCGACGGTGTGCTGTGCAATATCGTCGCCACCGATCTCGTTAAGGATGTCGATGTCGTACTGACGGGTGTAGGCGTCGTTGTTGACGAACACGAAGACGAGCGTCTTATCGTCGACGAAGGACTTAGGTCCGTGACGATAGCCCATGGAGGTGTCGTAGGAAGTAGCGACCAGACCGTGAGCGAGCTCAAGAATCTTGAGCTGGCTCTCCTGGGCAAGGCCACCGAAGGAGCCAGAACCCAAGTAGGTCACGCGGTTAAAGTCGCCAGCCAGGTAATCGGCGATCTCGGGCTCACGGGAGATGACCTCCTCGCCCATCTTGGCAATCGTCTCGACCCACTCGGCCTTCTGCTCGTCAGAGGCAGTGTCGAAAATAAGGGTGGAGAGCAGGGTCATGCAGGAATAAGAACCGGTCATGGCGAAGCCCTTGTCGTTGGCGCGCGGAATGAGCAGCGTCAGCGCATTGGGATCATCGGCAGACTCGACGGCAAGCTTGCCCTCGGGAGCGCAGGTGATGTTGAGGAACTTGACGTTGTGGACGAGCTCCTTGGCAACGGCAACGGCGGCAAGGCTCTCGGGGCTGTTGCCAGAGCGGGCAAAGGAAACCACGAGCGTGGGATCCTCGGCGCGCAGGAAGTCGCGCGGGGCGCTCACGATGTCGGTCGTGGCGATGGGCTTAAAGTCGTAGAGATCAGTGTTGCCAGCGTGACGCAGGTACGGGGCGCAGGTATCGCCAACGTAGTCGGACGTACCGGCACCGGTGAAGACAACGGACAGACGACCCTCGCCCATAGCGCGAGCCTCGGCCAGGAAGGCCTCGATGGCCTCCTTGTTCTCGCGATAGATGTTGAGCGTATCACGCCAAAGCTCGGGCTGCTGAGCAATCTCGGCCGTGGTGATCTGGGCGCCGAGCTCGGTGAGCTCCTCGACACTCTTCTCGAACATTTCTAATACCTCTCTCTAGAAGTAATCCTCTGACGTGCAATTATACACTTCGGTTGGTTATCTGGTAGTAACCAGTTAAATGCAAAGAATCACCATATGGAAACGATGCGAGCACTAGTTACTGCGCTGGTGGTAAACCTTGTATTTAAACTGATCGGCACGAGCAACCGAGAGTGTGTACTCCACTACCTCGTTTGACTCGTTATACGTAGTCCTGACCAAATCGAGCACAGGCGAGCCCTCGACAATTCCCAAAAGGTGGGCATCGGTGGGACGGGCTATGCTCGCATAGAACTCCTCTTCGGCCACGCGAATCTTTTGCTGAAAGTCCTGCTCAATCACATCGTAAAGCGGCTTACGCTCCAGCAGCGGTCGCTTTAGGGACAGAAATTGACGAACCGGTAGATAGCTGCGTTCGACCATCATGGGCATGTTGTCGGCAGAACGAAGGCGCTTGAGCTTAAAAATGCGATCACCGATGCGCAATCCCATATGCTCGGCCAGATTCTTATCGGCCTCCATCTCGCAAAACTCGAGAATCGTGGTCTCGGGTTCTCGACCCATCGCGCGCATCTGCTCGGTAAAGCTGTAGGACTGCATAAGATTGGTTGCTTTTGCCGAACGGTCGGTCACAAAGGTACCGCGACCGTGCTGCCGAACCACCAGTCCTAAACGCTCCAGTTCCTGCAGAGCCAGGCGTACCGTAGTGCGCGAGAGACCATAGCGCTCCGAAAGTTCGCGCTCGGAAGGAATCATGTCACCGGCGCGATATTCATGGTCAATCTTTTCGGTCAGAATATCGACCAGCTGATCGTACAGCGGTTGCTTACGCGCTCCGATCGCCATCCTATCCTCCCTTTTGCTCGAATTCGGCTAACTACCTAGGGTGTTTAGCATTATCTGTCTGCCACACCCGAATCAACAAGAAAACAAAAGCCGCGCGCTCTTTCGAGCACGCGGCTTTTAACATACACATGGCTTAAGGGGTCGGGGTGTGAGCCGCGTAGGGACACACCCCTCAAGCTAGAGCCTTACCAGATGCTCGGCCAGAGACCAAGCGGGCCAGCGCCCAGGATGCCAAGGACGAAGAGCAGGAGAATGCCCTTGGTCGGGGTCCAGCTGTGCTTAGCGAACATGTAGTAAAGCAGCAGCGTAAGCATAAGCGGGACGAGCTTCGGGACGATGGTGTTGAGGGTGTCGGCAACAGAGAAGTTGACCGGATCCTCGGTAACGGTGCCGTAGGTAACGGACTCCATGCCGTTGCCCAGATCGGTGACGCCGCACTCGACAGCGTTGCCGTCGGCATCGGAAGCGGTGAGGGCGTTGCCGTCCTCATCGGTCATGGCGATGGTACCGGCCTCAGCGGTCTCGGTATCGATACCCTCCATACCGGTGAAGTTCTCGGCCTCCTTCTCGGAGACGATCACGGTAGTAGCGGAGAGGCCACGGGTGGTGCCGTTGGGGATCTGGAGGTTGATCTGGGTGCCACCCATGGTGACGACCAGGCAACCGACGACGAAGACGCCCATGATGGAAGCGGCACGCGTGAAGGCCTGCATGTTGGCGGTCAGAGCGTCAATAGCGCTGGTGCCAAGCTTGTAGGACCAGTTCATGAGCCAGAAGCGCAGAGCGAACTGGACGACGTTGAAGATCACCAGGAAGATGATCGGTGCAGCGGCGTTGCCGTTGATGGCCATGTTGGAGGTGATGCCGGCCGTGATAGGCACGAGCGTCAGCCAGAACAGGGCGTCACCGATACCACCGAGCGGGCCCATTGCGGCGACGCGGACGGCGCGGATCGTGGGGATGTCAACCTTGTTCTGCTCGAGCGAAAGCACGATGCCCATAACAAAGGTGACGAGGAACGGGTGGGTGTTGAAGAACTCCAGGTTGTGGCTCATGGAAGCCGCGAGGTCGTTCTTGTTGGTGTGGATCTTCTCCAGACCGGGGATGATGGAGTAAAGCCAGCCAGCGGCCTGCATGCGCTCGTAGTTGAACGATGCCTGCAGGAAGCAGGAGCGCCAAGCCATCTTGTTGAGGGTCTTCTGGTCGAGCTGCGGAGCAGGAGTGAGATCCTCGTAGTGCTCCGGGATCACATACTCATTAGATGCCATCTTCGAAGTCACCTCCGTCAGAAACAGCTGCACCCTTCAGCTCGGTCTGCTGCTGGAAGTCCCAGAAAGCGATGCCGAAGCCGATGAGAGCGAGGATGAGCAGAGCAGGGGTTGCCAGCGAATCGTTGGCAACGGTGATGAGCGCGAGGCCAAAGCCCATGAGGAAGAAGCCCCACATATCGCGGTTCATCATAACCTTGAGCAGGACGGCGAAGCCGACGAAGCGCATCATGCCGCCTGCAGCGGAGAGACCGGTCTGCAGCCAAGTCGGGATGGCAGAAGCGATGGTCTGACCGATGGTAGCGCCAGCGATGAAGAACAGGGTGACGACGACAGCGAAGATCAGGCCGAGCAGAGCCATGGCGAAGTAGTTCAGGCGCTCGATGCCCTTGGTGTCCGCGTTGTGAGCCATGTTATCGGCCGTGGACATAAGCGGGGACATAAGCGTGAAGACCAGGGTAACGCCAAGCTGGCCAAGCAGAGCGAACGGAATGGCGAGGCCGACTGCCGCGTTGGGCTCGAGGCCCGTGGCGATAGCGAGAATGGCTGCCATGATGCCGCCGATGACGGCGTTAGGCGGCTGAGCGCCTCCGATCGGCATGTTGCCGATCGTCATGAGCTGATAGGTACCACCCACGAGAAGACCGGTGTTGAGGTCGCCAAGGATAAGACCGATGACGGCGCCGGTGACGATGGGCTGATAGAGAGACTCGAGGAAGTCAAACTGGTCGATTGCCGCGATGAACGTGACGACGAAGACCAGAGCGATCTGGATGATCGAGTATTCCATCTTGCTCCTCCTTTCAAAATGTATGTACGCACTTTGGATTTCACGTACAGAACGTCAGGGTTTCACTCCTGACAACGTGGATCACGAGGATTACGAGAAGAGCTTGCTCGTGTCCTCAACAGGCGTGCTCGGAACGCGCCTGATCTCCAACTCCACCCCCAATTCCTGCAGCTCTTTAAACGCAGCGACATCCTCGTCGTTAACTGCGACGGAGGTGGCGACTTGGCGCTTTCCTTCCGACATGTGCATGTTGCCGATGTTTACCTTCTTTATAGGCACACCGCCCTTGACGAGCGTAAGCACGTCTTCCGGTGTTTCGGCCACGATGAAGATCTTCTGGCGCGGGCTCGCCTTGCCAATGACGTCGATGGTCTTCTGCAGAGAGAAGAAACGCGTAGCGACGCCGGCGGGAGCGGCCATCTTCATGAGGTTCTGGCGCATGGTGTTGGACGCCACGTCGTCGTTGGCGACGAGGATGAGGTTGGAGCCCAGGGTGGAGTTCCACTGGGTGGCAACCTGACCATGAACCAGTCGGTTATCGATGCGGGTAAGAAGAATGTTGGGTTCTGCCATGTTGATCAGCTTCCTTTCGTTATTTGCTGACGACAGTTACTTGATCTCCTGAATCGCGTAACGCGAAACATCTACGACGGCTCCGGATCGGACTTTGATCTGGACCTTCTCGCCTTCGATGCCTTTGACGGTTCCGTAGATACCGCCGGCGAAAAGAACCTCTTGACCCGGCTTGAGCTCGGTGTGCAGCTCCTTGAAGTACTTCTGCTTCTTCTTCATGTTGATTTGCGACCAGATGGTGTAAATCAAGCCCATGATGACAAGCAGGCCTAAAAGGGCGACCGAGGAGCTCAGGACGTTGGCTCCGAAATCGGCCATTAGATGCCGTCCTCGTCGCCGAAGATATCCTCTTCGTCGGAGCCGGCAACGGATGCGACCGTCTGGGCGGTGATGCCCGTCTGGCCAACGGTCACGGCCTGCTCGCCAAGCTCGGCGAGCGTGGCGTTGCCGCGGAGGAACAGAAGCTCAATAACCATGGGAAGGTTGGTGCCGGTCAGAACCTCGACGTTGTCGACATCCTGGGCAATCATCATCGCCTGGTTGAACGGGGTGCCACCAAGCAGGTCGGTAAAGACGAGCACGCCATCGCACTCCTCGCGCATGGCGGTAATAGCGGCGCGGAGATCCTCACCGTAGGAAGCAGCCTGGTCGCCCTCAAAAGGAACGACGGTAAAAGCGGGCTGGTCGCCAGCAACCATAGCGATAGCGCTTGCGAGGCCGGGTGCGAACTGTCCATGACCGGTAAGAATAAAGCCAACCATTCAAATTTCCCTTCCGAAGGTGTGTACGATCTGAGTCCGATGATTTTCGGAAGCCAGCGGGCGCTCGCCCTTAAAGCTTCTTAGAAAGCGTACTTTGAAGACCAGTGGTTTCTAAACTGGTAGTAACCACGTGACGTGTTGTTGTCACTATATCACCCCAGAAGAGGTCGCTTTCGTTGATTCATACGGTAAAACGTTTTTGCACCGCTCACGGTGATAAATCGACCGTTTACCGGTCGTTAACACTTCTACCTACGGTTTTGAAACCGTTCCGAAATGCTTTGGCAAAAGATCGGATCTTTTCCTGTGTCTAAACAACGCAGGGCGGCTAAAAATAGCGTGTAGAAAAATTGCAGGTCATTGTGAAGATATGTGAATTGGTCTTTTTGACTTAATACCAGTTAGAACCAGTTTTGAGATTATCGGTGAACGGTAGTTTTCGACCGTTCACCGGTTACTTGCAATCGTTTGCAGTCGTTTTCCCAGATGAATTAGGGAAACACAATGGAGCGCTTGCGCGGGCGCGAGGCCTACTCCAGTGGTTTCGGCAGCAAAAAGCCCGCTAGAACGTTGTCCGTTCTAGCGGGCTAAATCAGGCAGATCGGCTAGCGCACAGTAGTGCAGGCAAACCTTACGCAAACAGGCCGTAGATGCTGATGTTGGCCTTGGCATACAGGCCGTTAGCATACTCGGTCCACTTGGAGCTGGCGCTCGAAGCCTGCGAAGAGTACTGCTGGTAGGCGGTGTAATAGGCGGTCATGGCCTGCTTGTAGGTAGCGCTATCAGCCGTAAAGGCATCGTCAGCGAAGGCCTTAGCGTAGGTGCTATCGGCGTCCTTCCAGGTGCCCTTTTCGCTATCCCACTCGTCGCCGGCAAGTTTGATGATGTAATCGGCGTAGTCCTTGCTCGCGGTCTCCTCGTTGCCGTCAGCAGGCTCGGTCGGGGCGGTCGGCATGCTTGCGGAGCTATCGCCCACCTTCTTCTTGTAGAGCTTCTGCAGCGTCGCGGACTGACGGACGATCTGCTTGGCCTGGTCCTTGGACACGCCATACTGCGTGGCCATGGTCTTGTAGTCCGAAGTGCCGATGGAATCCTCGGCGTAATTCTTCATCTCCTTAGAAGAGACGGTGATGCCCTCGTCCTCGGCAGCGTCGAGCAGGATCTTGTTGCGCACGTAGGACAGGATGACGTCGGCAGAGGGAGCGGTGTAGTTGCCATCGCCATCCTTGACGGTGTCGAGGCTGTACTGGCTCTCAATGGCCTCGCGCGCGGTGATGTCGCTCTTCTTGCCGTTGTAGCTGTAGCTTGCCACGGTCGAATCGAGCTGGTCCTCGGTGAGGGTCGCCGAGCCGACACCCTTGCCGCCAAAACCACCATTGCCAATAAAGAAGCCAATCACGGCAGCAATCACGACTGCAACCACAAAGGCGGCAATCATCGTCTTCTTGTGCTTGGATGCGCGGTCGTCTTCGTCGGAACCCAGGATATCGTCGTCCTCGTCCTGCTCCTCGGGCATGAGGTTCTCGTCGGCGGCGTCCGCGGCGATCTTTGCCTCCAGGCGAGCGTCCTCCTCCTCGGCCGTCGTACCGGCGGCAATATGTTCGGCAGACGTACCGGCGACCAGATCGATCTTCTCCTCCTCATCACCATCGGGGCCTTCGCCGCGCTCGATGATCTGGATGCCGTCGATCTCGTCCTTCTCGTCCTTCTTTTGAATCAGACCCATATCAGTTACTCCTTGTTAGGAAACATAGTCCGCAATAGAATACGCCCGACAAAGCGCCGGGCGTATTGATTCTCAGGTTATACGCAAACACTTAAGTACTATTTAGGCGTTTGCAGTCTGCATGCCTTAGGCCAGGTGCGCGATAACGGCATCGGCAAAGGCCTGCGTGCCCACAGCGCCCTCAACGGAGCCGGTCTGGGCACGACGAACGTCGCCGGTAACCTGCTCACCCTCGTCGAGCGTGGCAGAAACGGCGGCGCGAATGCGATTGGCCGCGTCGTTCTCGCCCAGGTGATCGAGCATCATAGCCGCGGACAGAATCTCGGCCGTGGGGTTAGCGATATCCTGGCCAGCGATATCGGGCGCGGAGCCGTGCGTCGCCTCGAAGATGGCGCAGTCGGCACCGATGTTGGAACCCGGAGCCATACCCAGTCCACCTACCAGACCGGCGCACAGGTCGCTCACAATGTCACCGTACAGGTTGGGCAGCACCAGGACATCGAAGTCGTTGGGGTTCTGGACCAGGCCCATGCAGGTGGCGTCGACGATCTTGTCGTTGAACTCGATATCGGGATAGTTGGCGGCCACCTCGCGCGCAACGCGCAGGAACAGGCCATCGGTCGCCTTCATGATGTTGGCCTTATGCACGGCCGTCACCTTTTTGCGGCCGCAGCGGCGGGCGTACTCAAAAGCGTACTCCACAATGCGGCGGCTCTTGGCGATGGAAATCGGCTTGATTGAGATGGCGGAATCCGCGGCGAAGGTCTTCTGGCCCGAGCGCTCGACGAGCTGCGAGAGCTCCTCGACCTCGGCAGCGCCCTCATCGAACTCGATGCCGGCATAGAGGTCCTCGGTGTTCTCGCGCACGATAACCAGGTCGACGTCGCGGAAGCGCGAGCCGTCGCCCGGCTGCGACAGGCAGGGGCGCACGCAGGCGTACAGGTCAAAATGCTTGCGCAGGGCGACGTTAACGCTGCGGAAACCCGTGCCGACCGGCGTGGTGATGGGGCCCTTGATAGCAACCTTGGTCTCGGCGACCGCATCGAGCACATGTTGGGGCAGCGGCGTGCCAAACTCGTCCATGACGCCGGCACCGGCCTCCTGGACGTTCCAGTTGATCTGGACACCAGTGGCCTCGACCACGCGGCGCATAGCCTGCGTAATCTCGGGACCGATACCGTCACCAGGAATCAGGACTACATCGTGCGCCATAATCTGTTACTCCTCGTCTTCGGCGTCGTCAGATTTTTTTACGCTAGCACGCTTCTTCTTTTTGGAGAGATCCAGGCCAAAACGTTTAACAAGCATTTCGCAAATCTCGCTCGAACGGGCCTTGAGATAGCTACCCTTGCCGTTCTCGGCATCGAACTTAAGGCGCAGCGCGAGCTTCTCGGCGACCTCGGCGTCAATCTCGCCCCGGCCAAACTCGTACAGGCAACCGAGCATGTCGCGATACTCGAGGTCGCCGTGGTAGCACTGGATGGCCTCGTCCAGGATGGGCCAAGCCTCGCGCGAACGCTCGACGCTCGTGGCGCCCCACACGCACAGCAGGCGGAAGGCGGCATAGCGCAGCGTGGACGAAATCTCATCGAACAGCGCGGTCTCGGCGCCCTCAAAGGCATCGCCCAGCTGCTCGGGGCAGGTGGCGGCGAGCGCCGCCAGGGCATCGAGAGCCTCCCAGCGGGTCTGAGCCTCGGGGCGGTCGAGCGCCTCGATCAGCGCGGGCACGCAGGGCACGACGCGCTGCGGATCGCGCTCGGCAAGCAGGTGCAGCACGCGGGCGGCAAACTGACGGATGCGGCGCGTGGGGCAGCCGAGCTCCTGGACCAGGCGGTCGACGGCGTTCTCGTTCTCCTCTGCCAGCTGGAGCTGTGCCAGCTCCTCGTCGGTGAGCTGTTCGTCTTTGTTTTCTGCCATAGTTACCTCTTTTTACTATTTCTTAGCGTGCTTGTCAGCACCCTTGCTGTCATCGGTGACCGAGATGAGCTGTCGGTCGGCCGCGCCATTGCGACGCGCACGGCGGCGCTCCTCGGCATCGCCCGCGTCGGCGGCGGCGCGGTGAGCCTTGTTAACGTTAAAGACCTCGTCGTGTTTGCGCCACGGACCGACGGACTCGCCAAAGCTCATCTTAAGGCCGGCGATAAAGCCGCCGAGCCAGCCGATCGGCGCAAACTGCACCAGCGGGAACAGCGAGAACACCCAGGTCAGCAGGATGACTGCCGCCGCTCCCGCAAAGTTGGCAATCCAGTAGTCGCGCTTGGTGATGACGCGCTTTTCGCACGCCCACTGGCCGCACAAAAAGCCAATGTAGATCGCGAAGAGAAAGAGCACCAGCGCAAGCACCACGAACGTCCAGCTCATGGGCGCTACTCCCCGTGATGGTGGCCGCAGCAGCACTCGTGGCCATCATCATGGCCGTGGCCGCCGCAGCACTCGTGGTCCTCGCCATGGTGGTGGCCGCAACCGCACTCATGGTCGTCGCCGTGCTCGCCGCAACCGCAGCCGTCCTCGTGAGCACCGTGCTCTTCGGGACGATACTGCGACCAGTCCAGACCGGCGGCGATGGCGTCGGCCTCCTCCTTATAGAGGACCGTGATGGCCTGGGTGCCCAGCTTGGCACCACCGATGGCATCGAGCATGTCGTAGAGCGTAAAGGCCACGTCGGCGCCGGGCAGCGCAAGCTCGCGATCGTCGGCATAGGCGAGCGCCAAGCGCAGGTCCTTGATGAAGTGCTCGACCATAAAGCCGGGCTTGTAGTCGCCGTCGAGCGCCTTGGTAGCCAGGCTCTCCATGGCGCCGGACTTGCCGGTACCGCCCAGGATCATCTGGCGGGTCTTCTCCAGATCAAGGCCGCTCAGCTCGGCAAATGCCATGGCGTCTGCCATGCCGACCATGCAGGCGCCCAGCGACACCTGGTTGGCGAGCTTGGCAGCCTGGCCCTTGCCGGCGCCGTCGAAGCAGCAGATGTTGGCCGCAAAGGTGGCAAGGATGTCGCGGACCGGCGCGATGTCGTTCTCGGTAGCGCCCACGATAGCCGTGAGCGTACCGGCGATAGCGCCCGACTCGCCGCCGGTGACGGGGCAGTCAAACGCCATGCGACCAGAAACCTGGGCGGCCTCGGCAATGTCACGGGCAAGCTCGGGCGAGCTCGTGGTGAGGTCGATCAAGACCGCGCCGGGCTTAGTGCACGCGAGCAGGCCGTCGCCCGCCAGGTAGAGTTCCTCGACCTCGGAGGGATAGCCCACCATGGTAAAGACGACATCGGCGTTCGCCGCGGCATCGGCCGGCGTATCTGCCCAGACGGCGCCGCGCTGGATAAGCGCCGCCGCCTTGGACTTGGTGCGGTTGTTGACCGTGACGGGATAGCCGGCGTCCAGAATGTGGCCGGCAATGGGGGCACCCATAATTCCGGTGCCGATAAATGCGACAGAGAGCTTGTTTGCCATGAAACCTTTCCTTTTGGGTTGGGTGTTGTTACCAGGTTGAATACTCGGTGCCAGCGTTTGGGCTGTGAGTCGAGGGCGATTACGGACGCAGCGCTTGCCTACTGACCGCGCACGCGGCGGGCGATACGGTCGGAAAGCGACGCCTTGTCGGCGCGGTTCTTACCCCAAAACGCGCAGCCCACCATGCCGGGGCCCACGTGCGAGCCGATGGTGGGACCCACGGAGCCGCGAATGATCGTGACGTCGGCGCAACCCTCCTCCTTGCGGATGGCGGCTTCGAGCCAGTCACCATCCTTTTCGGCATCGGCCGTCATGATGGCGATGGGCATGGTGCGATCGGGCACGTAGTTCTCGCGGAACGACTTGAGGATGGACTTGAGCGCCTTCTTGCGGCCGCGGTTGACGCCGATCAGCGACAGCGAGCCGGCCAGGTCGTAGGAGAGCTCGGGCTTGACGTCGAGCTTTGCCGTGAGCTGCGCCGCCGCGGGAGGAATGCGGCCGCCGGCAGCCAGTGCGTCGAAGCTCTCGAGCGTAAAGTAGCCGTGCACGTAGGTCTTTGCCTCGTTTGCCCAATCGACCAGCTGCTTGGCGGTCAGTCCCGCCGAACGCTGGCGCACGGCCTCGAGCGCCAAGAGCGCACCGGTCGCGCAGGGCAGAGCGTTGTCGACCACGTAGAGCTCAAAGTTGGGATACTCGGCGCGCACGACATCTGCCGCCTGGCACGCGGAGTTGTAGCTCGACGACAGCGCCGAGGTAAAGCACAGGTAGACCGTGGGCGTGCCCTCTTTGGCGCACTCGGTAAAAAACTCGATATAGCGACCGAGCGACACAGCCGAGGTGGACACGCGGGCACCGGCGCGCATGCGGTCGTAGAACTCCTTAGGGCTCATGCTCGACCAGATGTCGTCTGTGCGCTCCTCGCCATCGATAATGAAAGGGAAACCCAGGATATCGACATCGAGGTTCGCGGCGACCTCGGGGCTAAAGTCGCAGCAGGTATCGACGACGATGCGGCAACGGTTCGAATGACCGGCGGATGCGGCCTTGTCCATCAAAGCGACTCCTTACGTAAAAAGGCGGCCACCCGCATGGGATGGCCGCCAACCGTTAACTCATGCAAGTTAACGTATTTTACTCGTCAAGTGTTTCGATGCGGGGCTTGATGATGCCATATCCACCATTCTTACGGTGATACACCACATTGATGAGACCGGTCGTCGCGTTCTCGAACACGTAGAAGTCGTGGCCCAGCAAATCGGTCTGCACCAGCGCCTGCTCCTCGGTCATCGGGGTGACATCGATGACCTTCTCGCGGACGAGCAGGTCGTCGTCCTCCTCGGGCAGCAGCAGGTCGGCCAGATCCTCAACGCGCTCGACCGGCGCGACATCCGCGGCACTGGCACCACCCTGGCGGTTGTCCACGACCTTGGTCTTGAACTTGCGCAGCTGGCGGGTGACCTTATCGGCGGAGAGGTCGATGGCAGCATACATATCTGCGCCGTGCTCGGCAACGCGAATCACCGAACCGCGGGCACGAGCCGTGACCTCGACGATTGCCGGGTTGGGGTTCGAGGGGTTCTTCTCATAACGAAGCACGACGTCGACTGTCATGGGCTCGATGTCGAAAACCTTGAGCGCCTCGCCGATTTTCTCATCCACATGCGCACGCAGAGCATCGGTTACCGTCGTCTTGCGTCCAGAAACCTTGATATCCATACGTGGCTCCAATCTGCCTCGGGGACTTACTGTACTGGCTATGTACCCATTGCCGTGCATTTAATCACGCGATTTCCCAAAGACCCGAATAACGACTGCTTGATACCGCATACCGAAGTCTCGCACTTTTCCGTGGCAAAGTGCGCTATAGGAGGGGCCGGCGGCTTTGTATTTGGTCCCGAAAATTAGCTTTGACCTGCTGGTTTTATTGGGATGAAAAAGCCGGGCTCCCCTATTGGGGAAGCCCGGCAGTGCGTGTTGAAACCGTGAAGAAGTGTCCTTTCCAACGTATAGGAGACACCACCCCTAGCAATAACTAGCTATTGAGTTTGTTAATGTCGTCGTCGGTGATGGCGCCTTCCTGGCTGGACGATTTGTCCTCGGAGGATGCGGTCTCATTGTTGGAATCGGAGGACTCGCTGCCGGAGGACGTGGTCTCACTGGACTCAGAGTCACCCGGCTGCACGCTAGCGCCCGAAACCGTCTTAGTGGTGAGGTCGTAGGGCATCGTGCCATACCAGACAGAGTGGACCGCCTTGAGCGTACCGTCGACCGTGATGTCGTCGAGGGCATCGCTCACGGCACGGCACAGTTCGTCATTGGACGAGAGGCCCGCAACACCAAGCGTCGAGGGCGCCTCGAGCGCACCGACATAGGAGACCTCGCTCATCAGGCGTGCAAGGTAGCCGCCGGCCGTGGAGTCGCAGATCACATAGTCGACCTCGCCGGACTCGAGCGCCTCAAAGCACTCGTTGATGTTGGAGTAGGTCTTTTGGTTGGCGGTAATGTTCTGCTTAGCAAGCGCCTCCTGCGAGGCCGAGGACATCTGAACGCCCAGGGTGGACGTGTTAAGGGTATCGGTGGAAACGCTTAGCGACCCACCATCGCTAGTTTTACCGAACACGGAAGTGGCATCGTACAGGCAGGTGCCGAGCGAGCTAATGTCCCCGTCCGTGGAGTTAATCTCGCCGATAAAGATATCGGCCTTTTTGTCGCCGAGCGCGGAACCTGCCGAAGACGCATCGACAAAGGAGACCTTAAGGCCCATGCGGCTTGCGAGGGCGCGGGCGGCGTCAACCGCATACCCCGTGAGCTCGCCGTCGGCGTCCTGCATGGCCTGCGGCGCATCGGAAGTATCGAGGGCGACCGTCAGGGTTCCGGGAGTGACCAGGGCGTCGTCCGACACCGCCGGCGTGACGGTCTCGTACTCGATCTGGTCGATCGTGGGAGTCGTGAACGCAGACAGCGGGTTGAACGCGCATCCGCTCAGGCCCAAAACGGCGATGACCGCTGCGGTCCCAGCACCTAACCGAGCCGCGTGCATCAAGCTGCCCCTCACCATGTCCACTACCCTACCTTCTGTGTCGTATACGATCCGTGCGTTGCACGGAATATCAGGTTGTTCCCACCAGCTGACCTGGTATTTGACCCCACACTTGCGCACCGGGGTGTTTGCTCGGGAGGCCGCAGCCACCTTCACGACTGGCCCGCTCGCCCGCGAGGCGGTATTGCCCCAAAGAAAGTAGAACGGACGGTGCGGCTTACATCTAGGACGCGCCATGATCGCGCCGCGCGCACGCGGTCGCTTACGTGGATCCCTTTGACCGCGTCTGTCTTGGACTAGGACGGGCATTTCGTCCGTCCGCAACCACAGCCTGGCAGGAACGTAGCGCATTATAGCTAAGTTCAAGCTAAAGTTTAAGGTTAGGGGCGTTATTCGCATCGCGAGTACAGATTTCGCAGGTCAGGACGGACCGCACGTGCTCTGATTGAGCCCGTCGCTCCCCTATGGAAAGCCCCAACACACCCGTCTTAGGGCGCCGTGGCCAAAAAATAGCAAATATGAGTACTGTTACCAATTTAGTAGCAGGAGTTTTTGGCTCTGCAAGCTGTTTTCACGCTCTATAACGTCAGATTGATGCCAGGATATTCCACATTTGTTTAATAACTTTCTAATTTACGCCCTCTTCCAGTCCCAAAATCCCTGATTTTGCTGTTACTGAATTTGTAGCAGTACTCATATTTGCTATATTTTGGCCAGAGCATATATCCAACCCCCTGTTTCAGAGCATTGTTAGGCGGGTTTAAGCCCAAAACACGCCCGCAGCGTGTTAAGCAGCGCCTCTTGCTTTTTCCTGCGGGCATCGACACGATTCCGGTACCGCTTTCGCATACGCTGGTGGATGCGCCATGCGAGCGCTTCCATCGCTTCCATGTCGCAGAGCATCTCGTTGTTGACCGTCGCGACCTCGATTCCCATGGACGCCAAACCCGTATTGCGTTTTTCATCGTGAATGCGCCCGCCGCGAGACGAATGGCCCTGCTCACCGTTGTATTCCAGGTCAAACCGGGCTGCTTCCTGATAGGCATCGCAAACCGCATACGGCATCCCCGAGATCGCCTGCGCACGGTCGTTGAACTCGATCTTGTGGTCGGTCTTAAAGGGACCGCAGGCAAATCCGCCATAAGAAAACGGAAGCGAAAACATGGCAAGCATGATGCATTCCATGGGTGAGCGCAGGTTTTCCGACAGAAAGGGGCACAGCCGCCGCAGCTGCTTGGCCGCGCTCCCCTTGCATGCCGCAAGGTAATCTGCCAGGCGATCGGGCGTCAGCACTGGCTCGACCTCAAAGTAGCCCACATCTGACGGCTGGTCCTTATCCTTTGCAAGCCTGTTCACGGTAGGCGAGCTGTAAGGGGGCAGATACTGCCCGCGATCGCTCAGCGAAATCTTGGAGCACAGCTCCTGGGCCAGGGCAAATGCCTGGATACAGCCGACTTCGCGCGCAACGGCGGCACAGAGGGCCTCGGGAGACAAGCTGTACACTCCCGGCTCCACCTCCAAAATCGAGGCGTCCGGCAGGTCTGTAGAACAAACGGACCAGCTTGCACCAGGCATGCGGCGACGCTGCTTCGCCGACCCCACCAGCAGGCACAAGTCTTCTTGGACCTCGCCACTCACGGCCCCGATCCGCACCAAATCGGGAAGATAAATGTCCTCGGCCGAGGGAGACGATGTATGCAGCACACGGCGCTCTTCATCGGGATCGAGGTCTCTCCAGCTGATGTAACCCATTTGTCGGCGCTCGGCGCGCATCATGCGCAGCGCCGAGGCACCGGTCAGGACTACGGAGGCCGCCAGTTGCTCGCTTGTCGGCTCGATGCGCCGCGCTATCTTCACTGCCACAAAACCACCCCCTACCAAACGCGTGCGATAGCGAGGCCATCGACTGCTGCGGCGCCGGCACGCTTGAGCTCCGCCGAGGCTGCTGCCATGGTCGCGCCCGTGGTAATGACATCATCGATGAGCAGCAGACGGCGGCCGCGCACATCCTCGACCGTCTCGTACATGCCCCGGGCATGCTCCCGGCGCTCATCGCGGCCGAGCTCTCGCTGGTCACCATGACCGTATTTGACCAGGGCGTCCAGCAACGGGACACCCGAAAGATCGCAAAACGAGCGCGCGATTGCTTCCATATGGTCGAATCCACGCCGCCGAAACGCCGCCGCAGTCGCGGGCACAAACACCACCGCGTCCGCACCGGACAACACACCGCCGTAGCGATCGGATGCTGCCACCTGGGCATGCAAGGCAGTGTCGTAGAGCAACTCCGCCAGATACGGTGCCAGACGGCGCTCGCCCGCATCCTTGTACGCCTTGATGATGCGCGGCAGCGGATGTGCATAGACGGCACACGCCAGGCAGCGATCGAGCGCCTCGGCCATTGCCGAAGACGTGCCCTCGACCGAGCACTCGGTACACAGCAAATCCCCAAACGGGGCGCCGCATCGGATGCAACTATGACACGGATCGATGAGCGCGAGCGATGCCAGACAATCCTGGCAGATCAGCGCACCGGAACGCTCGCAGCCAGCGCATCGCGTGGGCGACAACGCCTCGAGCGCCTCATACGTCGCGCGCTCGGCAAGCGGTAGCAATTCGTCCGCAAACGGTAGGACGCCTGCGCCCTGCAAGCGAGTCAATACGTTCAGATGTCTCTTCATGACACAACCCTCCCTACGCGAAGGCGAAGGGAGGGTTGTCGGTGTAGAGCCATGATACCCAGAGGTGCTGGGGTCAGGCGGGTTACATCCGCTTACGGACGTTATTCGCCGGCAGGCGGTTGCGGTACGGACGAGGTGCGGGTCGAGCCTTCGCCACCGTCCTGGCGCGGCTTGCGGGAGCGACGGCGACGGCGACGCTTTTGACCCTGGTCGGTCGAGCCCTCGCCGCCGCGATCCTCACGCGGTTCGCACTCGTCGCGAGCGCCGCCGTGCGAAGCCTTGGCGGCAGCTCCTCCGCCATCGCCGGGGCGACGGCGCGTGACCTTGACTTCGCCATCCGAAACCTGATCGGCCACAGAAGGAATCGAGGGTTTCTGCTGCGCGCCCGAGGAATGGCGACGACGCGGACGTGACGCGCGCTCCTCCTCGCCACGCGGCTTGCCAGCCTTGTCGGCAGGCGCGTCGGAGGCCGAGGCGCCCTTGGGAGCGGCACCGGCCTCGCGAGCAGCTGCGGCGCGGAAGGCGTCCTCGCGCTCCTCGCTCGACAGGTGACGGCGACGACGGCGCGTGGGGTTCATGCCACCGCCGCGATTTTGCTGCTGGGGCTGCTGAGCCTCGCGCTCGCGGGAAGCGTTCTTACCCGCGGCCTCGCCATTGTCGACGGACGCCGTGCGCTTGCGGCGGCGACGGCCATCGGCTGCTCCCTCGGCCTCGAGCGCCTCGGCCTTGCCGCGGCCCTTTCCGCGGCCACGACCCTCGCCCTGGCCCTGGCCGGCGCGAACATCGGATTCGGCATCGCGACGACGGCGCTTGGGCATCGACGTGCCGGCCAGACGGTCGGCACTCGACAGGCCATCGCCCACGTCGACGCCGTTCTCGCGATCGAGCTCCATGAGCGCCAGGCGCATCTCGGGCGACTCGATGCGCTCGAGCACGTCACGCGTCACGCAGTCGGGGCGGCAGTTGCAGCCCTGCTCGACGGCCTTCTTTTTGCAACCCTCAGAGCAGGTCATGTCGGCCAGGTTGACCTTAAAGACTTTGCCGTTCTCCAGGCGCAACACCAGCTGCTCACGCGGGGTGTCATATTCCTGGATGCGTGCCTTGCCAAGCGGCGTATCGATCAGCGTCTTCTTTTTGGGCGCGCGGCTCTTAAAGTCCTTGTAGGCCTCGAACTCGTAGCGCAGGCAGCACATCAGGCGACCGCAGACGCCGCTAATCTTGGACGAGTTGAGCGGCAGGTCCTGCTCTTTTGCCATGCGGATCGAAACCGGCTCAAACTGTCCGCCAAAGCGTGTGCAGCAGAGCTCCTGGCCGCACTGGGCATAGCCGCCCACCAGGCGGGTCTCGTCACGCACGCCGATCTGGCGCATGTCGACGCGAATGTGCAGCGTCGAGGATAGGTCCTTGACGAGCTGACGGAAATCGACGCGTTCCTCGGCAGCAAAGTAGAACACGGCCTTCTCGCCGCCAAACAGGTACTCGACGCCGACCGGCTTCATCTCGAGGTCGAGCTCTTTGACCAGACGACGGAAATCGACCATGGCCTCGTCGCCCTGGATGGCCAGGTCGTCGGCAAGCTGCAGGTCGATGTCGCTCGCCACGCGCAGCACGGGCTTGAGCGGCTGGCCGATCTCATCTTGCGGCACCTCGAAGGGATCGGCCGTGACCAGGCCGATCTCGGTTCCGCGCTCGGTGGAGCAAATGGCATAATCGGCCTCGAGGATATCCAGATCCTGCGGATCAAACCACAGGTCGCGCGAGGCGTAGGTAAACTTAACGGGTACGACTAACGGCATTTCAGTGCCTTCCTGATATCGAACAGCATGACCTCGATGGCCAGCTGGGGAGTAACGTTTCTGGCGATGTTGCGCTCGGCGGTCGCGACCGCCTCGAGCGCCCGGGTGGCACCCGCAACATTCGTCGCGGCGGCAAGCCGCCCGATCGTGTCGCGCACGTCTTCGTTCACGACGTCGGCCGCCTCGTCCTGAAGTGTCAGCAGCACGTCGCGCATGAGCGTCCGCGCGCTCGCCAGCGCTTCCATGATACCCGAACGCTCGCGCGCGTTGAGTTCGCGCTTGTTGCGGTCCTCAAGCTGCTTCAATGCTCCACGCGACAGGTAGTCGGCGTTTTGCTCGAGCACCTTTTCCTGTGTGGACTTGACCTCGGCGAGCGGCGCCTTAACGGCGACGATGAGCGACTTGGCGCGGCTGAGCACGTCGGCCTCGTCGGCGGCAATGAGTGAGTCGATGGCACGGACCATCTGACGGCGGGCGTCCTGGCGCTCGGCACTCTTAAGGAACTCGATGCCGCGCGTGGGGCTGCCCGCCACGGCGACGGCCATGCGACAACGCGCGATATCCTGACCAGTGGCACGGCTCACGGCGTGCGCGGCGACGGCGGGTGACACCAGCCGAAACGGCACGCACTGGCAGCGGCTCACGATGGTGGGCAACATCACGTCTGCCGAGGTGCCCAGCAAGATAAACATAACGCCCTCGGGCGGCTCCTCGAGTGTTTTGAGCAGTGCGTTGGCGGTGTTGGCGCGCAGCTGCTCGGCACGGTCAATGATGTAGACCTTGGCCTTGGCGCGGATGGGCGCCAGGGGTACGTCGTCGAGTAGCTCGCGCGTCTGGGCGATGAGGTAGCCCGTGGCGCTCTCGGGCGTGTAATAGTGCACGTCGGGGTGCGTATGGCGGGCGACGCGCACGCAGCTATCGCATGAGCCGCAGCCATCCTGCTCGCACAGGAAGGCTTGGGCGAGCGCCCACGCGGCGTCGAGCTTGCCCGCGCCGGGCGCGCCCAAAAACAGGTAGGCGTGCGATGCGCGACCGCTGGCGACGGCATTGGTCAAAAAGTCGCGCACGCGCTCTTGGGTGTCAAGCTTGGCCAGCAGGCTTGTCTGAGCGGGGGCCATGTTACTCGGCCTCCTGGGCAAGCGCGGCGGTGACGGCGTCCTGGGAAATGTCGAGGCCGTAGACGCGAACCTGCTCGACCGTCCGCGCGAAGACGTCCTCGATGGACGCGGTCGCGTCGATGAGCTTTACGCGGTTTGGTTCCTCGGCGGCGATGGCGCAAAATCCCTGGTAGACACGCTCTTGGAAGGCCATGCCCTTAGCCTCCATGCGATCTGCCGCGCCACGGGCTGCCATGCGCAGCGCCGCCTGCTCGGGCGTGATGTGATAGACGAGCGTGAGCGCCGGGTGCGTCCCCGCGACGGCCAGGTTGTTGGCATCGCGTACCATCTGGCGATCGAGGCCATCGGCAAACGCCTGATAGCAAGTTGTGGAATCGTAGAAGCGGTCGCACAGGACCACCTTGCCGTCAGTAAGGGCAGGCGCGATGACCTCGTGCACCAGCTGGGCGCGCGCGGCCTCGTAGAGCAACAACTCGCAGGTGTCTCCCATCGTCGTATTGGCGGGGTCGAGCAGCAGAGCACGGATCTTTTCGCTGATGGCGGTACCGCCCGGCTCGCGCAGGCTCACAACCTGGTAGCCAGCGAGTTCGAGCGCGCGGGCAAGCAGGCGCGCCTGCGTGGACTTGCCGGCGCCATCGACGCCCTCGAGCGTGATAAAGCTATGTTGAGCGGGCTCAAAAGCCATGGGCGCAGCCCCTTCCTACAAGGCGCGTAAATGCAGATATATCAACCAAGCCATGATACCCCAGTGCTCGGCGCGTCCCAAATCCAACCTAGCCATCGAGGCATCCCCGAAGTTGCGGTGAAATAGGGACTGATTGAAGCTCTGAGACCGCCAAACAGTCCCTATTTCACCGCAACTTATGATGGGGACTTTTGGACGCTGGGTATAATCGTCGTATTAATTTGAAATGTGGCGAAAGGAGTGGCAATGTCTCGGTATTGCGCCTCGTGCGGCAAGCTTCTTGCAGATGATGCCAAGTTCTGCACCTCGTGCGGTGCACCCGTTGAGCAGACAACCGCAAGCAATGGCCAACCCGCGTTTGAGAAGACCGGCTCCCTCGATACGCCGCAAGCTAAGCCGGACGACCCCCTCGCCTATCGCCCCGACCCCGCCGCCGGCCCTGCAGCGGTCGAAACGACGCAGCGCATACCCGTCGCGGACACCCCGCCCCAACAGCAACCGGCGTCTACATACGCGTCTGGTTCACCGCAGGCCCCCGCCGCCAAAAAGAGCAGCACCAAGGCGCTTATCGCCGTTATCGTTGTGCTGGTGGCAATCATCATCGCCTTGGTCATCTTTTTTGTGATCAAGCCGTTCGACAACTCCGCTACGCAGACGACTGCCGAGGTAGCTAAGCTGCACCATGACGTCGACGACGATGATCTAAAGCCTCTCGGCAATCCCAACAGCCTGTACGACGATGATGACGATGACGACGAGGATGGCGGCGAAGCAAGCCTCTCCGAACAGAACCTCTACCGTCGCCTGAGTGAATACTACGACCTGCTGGAAGATCTCGATAGCCAGGTCCGTGCCTGCGCAGAGACGTTTAATGGCAGCTATCTGGAAGAGGATCGTACCACCCGTCAAAATCTCGCTGACGTCGCCGAGCGCACGGAGGACACCATCGAGCAGTATTACGACATTGTCGAGGACCTGGACGTCCCCACAAGCTCTAAGAACTACAGCTCGTGGAAGGACATCATTGCTCTGTACGACGACCTGGATCGCCGCATCGATGCGATCTGCGATGCCTGGGAGATCAGCTTAAAGTACACAAAGCCCGCGGACCATAAGAACGAGATCGTGGCGCCGCTGTCGCGCGACAACGTGGCGGGCACCAATGACAATAAGTACCGCCTAGACTTTGAGGAGCGCTATCCCGGCGCCAAACCCGTCGAAGTGAACTAACGCCTTGTCGTTTCCGAGCCGGCAGTTAGGGACGTTCCTAAACTGCCGGCAGAAAAAGGAATGTCCCTAACTGCCGGTCAAAAAACGAGCGAGGATCATGGGACCCTCGCTCGTTTTTTGGGCAATGTTTCGACTGCGCCGTTACTTGTCGGCGGCTGCTTTCTTGGCAGTCGACTTCTTCGCGGTCGTCTTCTTGGCGGCAGTGGCTTTCTTAGCCGTCGTCTTCTTCGCAGTCGAGGTCTTCTTCGCCGTGCTCGCCTTGGTCGCAGTCTTGCGGCCGCGGGCGGGCTTCTTCTCCTTGGTCGGACAGTCCATGTTGACGCAGATACGCCACGGACCGCGCGCCGTGTTGACCACCACGATGGGGGCGCCGCACTCGGGGCAGGTCTCGCCCGTCGCCTCGAGCTTACCGCGCGCCGGCAGCGGATAGCTCACGCCGCAATCGTCATAGTTGGTGCAGCGGATAAAGCGCTTGCCGCTCTTTTCGCTCTTGTGTGCGATCAGGTCGCCGTGACGCCCGGCCTCGGCACACACCTTGCACTCGCCCACCTTAAGGTCGGGCTCGTAGTTGGTGGGGCACGTCGGGTTCACGCAGATCTCGAAAGCCTTCTGGCGGAACGGCTGGCACTTAATGCGCGGCGCACCGCATTCGGGGCACACAGCGGCCTCGCCCTCGAGCGGGCTCACCTTGACGCCGCTCGGCACCGGATAGGTCACGTCGCAGTCGGGCCAGCCCATGCAGCCGATAAAGCTGCCGCGGGTCTTGGCGCTCGTCTTCATAACCAAGTCCTTGCCGCACTTGGGGCAGGTGCCCACGCGCGCATCGGCCGTGACGGCGTCGCTGATAGCGTCGCCCAGTTCCTGCGTATGCTTGAGCAGCTCGTCGAGCACACCGGCCAGCAGCGCGCGCGAGTGCGTCACGACATGCTCTTCGGTGTCCTCGCCGCGCTCCACGCGGGTCATGTCGCCGTCGAGCTCGCTGGTCATATCGGGGCTCGTGATGCGCGGGGCAAACTGCGACAGTGCATCGATGATGGCGATGCCCAGCTGGCTCGGCTCCACGGGATCGTTTTTGAGATAGCGCACGGCGTACAGGCGCTCGATGATGCTCGCGCGCGTGGACTTGGTGCCCAGGCCGCGCTTTTCCATCTCCTGCACGAGCTTGCCCTGGCTGTAGCGCGCGGGCGGCTCGGTCTGCTTGGCCTCGAGCTTAATGTCGAACACGTCGACCGTGTCACCCTGCTCCAGCGGCGGCATCTGCTCGTCGCGCTTAAGACCGTACGGGTATGCCTCGCGGAAACCCGGGGTCACGAGCACATCGCCCGAAGCCACGAACGGCTCGCCGTTCACATCGAGCTCGAGCTTGGTGTTCTCGATGGTCGCGGGCCCCATGAGCGTTGCCAGGAAGCGACGGGCGATGAGGTCGTAGAGCTTGCGCTGGCCACCGTCGAGCGTGGACGGATCGCCCTCGCCCGTGGGATAGATAGGCGGGTGGTCGGTGGTCTCGACCTTGCCGCGCGTGGGCTTCATGGGACCGGCGAGCACCTTTTTGCACACGGGTGCCAGCGCCGGGTTGATCTTTGCCAGGTCGCTCACCACGGCGCCCAGATCGAGCGTCGCAGGGTACACGGTATTGTCGACACGCGGGTAGCTGATGAGACCGGCCATGTAGAGGGACTCGGCGATGCGCATCGTACGCGCAGGCGAGATGCCCTCGGCCGCGGCGGCAGCCTGCAGCGAGGTCGTCGCGAACGGCGTGGGCGGCTGCTGCTTGCGCGAGCGCTTGGTCACCGCGGCGACGGTCGCCGTCTTGGCGCCGTCGACGTGACCATACGCCGTCTCGGCAGCATCTTTATCGGTAAAACGCGCCGTCTTGTGCGCGATCTTAAAGCGGTCGTCCTCGGCGGCACCCTGTGCGGCACCCATGCCGCGAATCTGCCAATAATCCTCGGGCACAAACGCCATGCGCTCGCGCTCGCGCTCGACCACCAGGGCAAGCGTCGGCGTCTGCACGCGGCCGGCGGAACGCACATTGCCAAAGCCGCCAAACTTGGCGAGCGTCAGGTAGCGAGTGAGCACCGCACCCCAAATGAGGTCGATGTGCTGACGGCTCTCGCCGGCGTCGGCCAGGTTCTGGTCGAGCGAGACGAGATTATCGAAGGCCTGCGTGATCTCGGCCTTGGTAAACGAAGAGTATTGGGCGCGGGCAACCGGCAAGTCGGGCGCCACCTCACGCACCTTGTTGAGGGCGTCCGAACCGATCAGCTCGCCCTCGCGGTCGAAGTCCGTGGCGATAATGACGCTGTCGGACTTTTTAGCGAGGTTCTTGAGCGAACGAATGAGCTCCTTCTCGGCCGGTAGCTTAATGACGGGCGCCCAGGTGAGGTAAGGCAGGCTCTCGAGCTTCCAGCCCTTGATGGAAATGCCATCGGCAAGGAACGGCTTACGCTTGGTGTCGTACGGCGGGCGGGCCAGGCCATCGGGCATATCGGCCGGCAGCATCTCACCGTCCTCGGTCACCGAATACCAACCCAGCTTTTTATCGAACAGCACGCTGTCGCAAAAATCGGGCGCCAGGATGTGACCGGCAAGGCCGATGGTCACGCACTCCTCGCCCTGCCACTCAAAACGGTAGATGGCGGTGTTGTACACCTTGTCCTTTTTGGGTTTGCCCGTGGACAGACGCTCGGCGATCTGGCGCGCGGCGTCGTTTTTCTCGGCGATGATGAGCTTCAAAAGAGGCTCCTATCTCGTATCTCTGCGGCTACGCCCGCCCGTATGGCGGCCGACTTACGCCCTTGCTTGCTCAATCTGCCCGATGAGCCAATCGCACCAGGCATCCATACCCTCGCCCTTGCGCGCGCTCACGGCAAACCGCGGCGCCTGCGGATTGAGGTCATCGAGTGTCTTAGTATACCTATCCATGTCAAAATCGAAAGCCGGGGCCACATCGACCTTGTTGAGCAGCTGTGCGCCGGCGTGCTGGAAGATGCCCGGGTACTTGATAGGCTTGTCGTCACCCTCGGGCACCGAGAGGATCATGATGGACAGGTTCTCGCCCAGGTCAAAGTCGACCGGGCAGACCAGGTTACCCACGTTTTCGATAAAGATGACGTCAATGTTTTCCAGACCCACAGCCTGGTCGAACGCATCGACAGCCTCCATGATCATGTTGCCCTCGAGGTGGCACAGGCCGCCCGTGTTGATCTGGATGGCGGGCATGCCGGCTTCCTTCATGGTGATGGCGTCGACGTCCGAGGCGATGTCGCCCTCGATGACGGCGCAGCGCAAGCCGGCCTTGTCGCGCAGGCGCTCGTTGGTGCCCAGAATCGTAGTGGTCTTGCCCGAGCCGGGGCTCGAAAGCACATTGATCACATAGGTGTTTGTCTCTTTAAATCGCTGACGCAGCTGATCTGCCAGGCGCTCATTGCGCGACAGAATCGGCGACGCGATATCAATCGTTTTCTCGGCCATACTTAGCGCTCCTTAATTTGGCCCCTTTATACCCCATCACCAGATGGCTGGCGGGCTAATCGTCGGGGGTTTCGATTTCGATACTGGCGATGTCGAGCTCACGGCCGTGCAGCAGGCGCACGTTGGCGCCGCCACATTGGGGGCAGCGGCAATGGAAACGGTCGTGCTCAAAGACCTCACCGCAGTCCAGACACTCGCTTTGTGGATGGACTTCCTCCACGGCAAGCTCGCAGCCGCGCGTGAGCGGATTCTCGTCGCGAAACGTCTCCCACGCAAAGTCGAGTGCCTCGCGCACGACCTCGGTCATATCCCCGATACGCAGCGTTACCAAAACGGCGCGCGAGGCCCCCGCCCCACGCGCCGCGCGAATCACTGTATCGAGTATGCCGTTGACAATGCCAACCTCGTGCATACCGATTTACTCCTCGCTGTCCTCTTCGTCGTCCGAAAACAGGTCCAGACGGCTCACAAACAAGCCCTCCTTGCCCTCTCGCGCGGTAATGACCACGCGAGCGATGGCGAGCGAAATCTCGTAGAGCGAGAGCAGGGCGCCATACATGAGGCCCAGCGTAACGGGCGAGCCGTCGGGCGTAATCACAGCCGAGCCCACAAGCAGGCCAACGTATACGTAACGCCAGGCACTGCGGAAGGCCGCGTAGGACACGATGTGGAAGACGGACAGGTAGAAGATGATGAGCGGCAGCTCAAACGCCACGCCAAAGCCGATCATAAAGAGCAGCTCCATGTTGACGTAGTTCTCCAGATCGGGTAGCGCCGTAGCGACGGCCGAGGTCTCGCCGATGAGCCACTCAAAGCCCGCAGGAATGATGATGAAGTAGCAAAAGATGGCGCCCAGGAAGAACAGCACCGTCGAGGCGAGCACCGTGGGCACGACCCACTTGCGCTCGTTGGGGCGAAGCGCCGGCAGGAAAAACGCCAAGATCTGCCAGATGATCATGGGCGTGCACATGACAACGGCCATCTTGATAGCCAGCGAAAAGCGCAGGCCAAAGCCGCCGAGCGTGGTGGTGATGTAGAACTTACCGTCCGGCACAAAGGAGCGGATGGGATCTTCCAGGATGTCGAGCACTACAGGCGTGGCGAAATACAGCACGATAGCGGCGGCAAACACCGACACGACCACGATGGTCAGGCGGCGACGGAGTTCTCCCAGGTGATCGAAAAGCGGCATTCGCGCAGGTCCGATAGGCATTACTCATCGCCTCCCTTCGGGGCGTCGGCGGCAGCAGCGTCGTCCTCGGCCTCGAGCTCGCGAGCGAGCTGGTCGACGACGGCCTTGCGCTTACGGGGACGACGAGCGTAGAGGTCAGCCGTCGTGGGCTCTGCCGGCTCGGGCTCCGGCTCGGGCTCCGGCTCTGCAGCAGGCTCGGGCTCGGCGGCGGCAGCAGCAGGCTCGGCCTTGGCAGGCTCGGCGCTCTCGGCCTCACCAGCAGCGCCTTCGTCCTCGGTGGCACCCTCGCTCGCAGCCTTCTCAGCGGCAAGGCGGGCACGGCGCTCGGCAAAGGTCTCCTTCTTTGCGGGCGCAGCCGTCTCGACGGCATCCTCGTCCGCGTCGGAATCGTCATCGACGGCAGCCTTCTTGGGCTTGACCGGGGCCGACGCGGCCTCGCTCACCGGATCGATAATCTCGGACTGAACAACGGCCGTCATCTTTTCCTGCGTCTCGCGGAACTGACGGATGGCACGGCCGATCGTGCGGCCCATCTGCGGGAGCTTATCCGGGCCAAACAGCAAAAAGCCGAAGACCACGATGATTGCGAGCTCACCCTCTCCAATACCAAACACACATACCTCCAAGGCTCGATGTGAGTCGAGCCCGCACCGCGCCATTCGGCCGGAACTCGTCTATTCATTCGGTCAAGTATAGCGCCCGGACGCCAAAACGTCCGAGCGCATCACAAACATATGCCAAACGGCACGCCCTTTTTGGGGGCAAAGATTATGCCGCCGTGATCGAAATCTCCTGGTCGACGCCCAGCAGCTGAACCACGCGCATCACCTGGGGCTGCACATTAGTGCAGCTAAAGCGCTTACCGTGGTCGACCGCGTGGTGCGCGGCGCCCACGAGCACGCCAATGCCCGTCGAATCGATGTAGCTCACCTGGGCAAAATCGAGCTCAACGGCCTCAGTGGGCTGCTCGAGCGCAAGGTCGATAGCATTGCGCAGACTGTCGGCGTTAGAGATATCGATCTCGCCGATTACCTTAATGGTGTAGATCTCCGGCGTGGGGTTGGTGGAAATACCCAAATCCATGTATACGCTCCTTTACGTATCGAAAGTGCGGATAGTACTGGGCGCGGACTTGCGGGGCCCTAGGCGTTAGGCGCGCTCGGCACGAGCAAGCTCGGCAGCGACAAGCTTAACGGCCAGCACCAGCACGTCGAGCGCGGCCTCCAGGTCATCGACCGTGGGATAGCTCGGCGCGATGCGGATGTTGGTGTCGCGCGGATCCTTGCCATAAGGCCAGGTAGCACCAGCCGGCGTGAGCTTGACGCCCAGGTCGGCACAAAGCGCGGCGACCTTTTGGGCCGAGCCCTCGGGACCATCAAAGCTCACAAAGTAGCCGCCGCGGGGGTGCGTCCAAGTGGCGCAGCCCGTTTCGCCCAAACCCTCGGTGAGCTTGCGCTCGACGGCCTCAAAGCGCGGGCGCAAGAACTCAGCATGCTTTTTCATGTGCTCCTTGACCGCCTCGATGGTGGGAAGGAAACGCACGTGGCGCAGCTGGTTGAGCTTGTCGGCGCTGATGAGGCCGGCCTTCAGGCGCTTGGAGAACTCGGCGATGACCGCGGGGCTCGCACCGATAAAGCCGATGCCGGCACCCGGGAAGGTGATCTTGGACGTCGAGGCAAAGGCCACCACGCGGTCCTCGGTGCCCGCCGCGCGGGCAAGATCGAAGATGTTGGCGAGCTCGTCGGTCTCGCCGTACAGGTCGTGCACGCAGTAGGCGTTGTCCCAGAAGATGCGAAAATCGGGCGCGGCCGTGGGCATCTCGACTAGGCGGCGCACGGTGTCCTCGCTAAAGGTGATGCCCGTGGGGTTGGAATACTTGGGCACGCACCAGATACCCTTGATGGAGTCGTCGGCAGCAACCAGGCGCTCGACCTCGTCCATGTCGGGGCCGTTGTCGGTCATCGCAACGGGGACATTCTCGATGCCCAAGTCGGCAGTGATGCCAAAGTGGCGATCGTAGCCGGGAACGGGGCACAGGAACTTGACCTTCTTGCCGTCGTGCGCGGCCTCGTAGGCGTCCCAGGGCTCGCTGCCGCACGAGCCACAGCGCCAGAACATGCCGGCGATGTCATGCTCAATCAAAAGGCTCGACGAACCCAGCACAAGCGTCTGCTCGGCGGGGCAACCCAAAAACTCCCCTGCCAGCTTGCGAGCCGAGGGAATGCCCTCGAAGCAGCCGTAGTTGGAGCAGTCGACGTTGCCGTCGTGCAGATCGGCATCGGCATTGAGAATATCGAGCATGGGTCGAGAGATGTCCACCTGGGAGGGCGACGGCTTGCCGCGGGCCATGTCGAGCGCCAGGCCCTTGGCCTTGACCTCGGCGACCTCGGCTTTGAGCGCCTCGATGGCGGCATCGAGTTCGGTGGTTTCCATCTTCTGGTAGATCGTCTGCATGGGTGCGACCTTTCGCGAAGCGGTACGTTGCAGTCCGTCTAAGTATAGACCGCCACCGCCGCAACGGTATGAAGCCGTGATAGATTAAGTTCATCGCAATGAATTACGAATCGCCGCGCATGGCGGCGTGGGGCGCCCAAGGAGGCACTATGGAGTACGGATCGTTTCAGGCCGAGGAATTCGGCGACCTGCAGCGCCTGGTCGACGGACTGTTTTACGACCGCCACGCCATCGACCGCCTGGATCTGATCGTACAGGCCGAAATCTTGGACCTGGCGCCCGACCTCATGGAGATCGTGAACCTTTTGCCGCCCGGCTACTACGACCGCCAGTCACTTTGCGACCAGCTCAACTCCGCCTTGGCCGCCCACGGCTGGGGCGCCGTCTACGGAACGGTGGAATAAGCCTCGAGGCCGGCGATTTGGCCCGCTTCCCGACCTTGGCGAGGCTTGTTTTAGGGCTTGTGGCCAAAAAAGGGCAAATATGAGTACTGTTACCTTTTTAGTAGCAGCGATTCTTGGTCGAAATCGGCAAAACTCGACTTGAAACTTCCTAATCACCGTCAGCTAGCGCCAAATTGGAAGTCGATGGTCACTCATTAACGTACAGTTCTTATAACTTTGTTCATTATTTTCCGCACCTAAAATGATACGCCGTTTGTGACAGTACTCACAAACGGCGTTTTTTGACCACTGGCGTGTCTGGCAGGCGGCAAGCACCGCCCGAATCCGCATTTTGAACGCGCCCGAATCGGTTCTGGAGCCGGTTTTCGCGCTCTTACTCGTCTTTGGGCGAGGGATGCTTGCAGACCACGCTCATGTAGATCATGCCGAGCACGGCTGCGGTGACCGAACCGGCGAGAATAGCGGCCTTGGCTGCAAGAACCTCAAACTGGGCCGTCGGGAAGGCAAGGCCGCTGATGAGAATCGACATGGTAAAGCCGATACCGCCCAGAATGCCCACGCCGGCAATCATGTGCCAGTTGACATTGTGCGGCAGCTCGCAGGCCTTAAGCTTAACCAGGGCAAACGTCATACCAAAGATGCCGATCGGCTTGCCCAGCAGCATGCCAAAGTACACGCCGAGCGTCACCGGGTCGGTGAGCAGCGTGCTCATGTCCACGCCCACTAAGCGAACCTGAGCGTTTACGAACGCAAAGATCGGCAGGATCACAAAGTTGACCGGCGTGGAGATCAGACGCTCCATGCGGATAAGCGGCGGGGTCACGCGGTGCATGACGCGCTCGACCTTGGTTGTCGAGACGGTAAAGTCATGCTGGCCCAGGATGTGTGCCTCATCATCGTAGCGGTCATCGAGCAGCGGCAGGCACTCGCCCAGCCAATCGGTGAGGCTATCGAGCTTGACGCCACACTTGGCCGGGATGGTAAAGGCCAAGATGACGCCAGCAAGCGTGGCATGTACGCCGCTCTTGAACATGCAGAACCACAGCAGCAGCCCCAGTACCGAATACGGGGCAAGGCGGTAATGCTGCGTCTTGTTAAGCCACACGAGCGCGCAGGTCACAAGCGCGGCGGCGCCCAACCAAAACGGATTGGGGCTCTGACCGTAGAAGATGGCGATGGCGGCGATGGAGATGAGGTCGTCGGCGATGGCGAGCGTCGAGAAGAACACGCACACGCCGTTGGGCACGCGGTTGCCCAAAAGCGACAGCACGCCCAGCGCAAAGGCAATATCGGTTGCCATGGGAATGGCCCAGCCGTTGTGCGCGCCGGCATGGTTAAAGATCAGGTAGATGCAGGCGGGAACGACGACACCGCCCACGGCCGCCAGCATGGGAAGCATGGCCTGACGCGGATTCTTGAGCTCGCCGACCGTCATCTCGTACTTAAGCTCAATGCCCACCAACAAAAAGAAAATCGCCATGAGGAAGTCGTTGACGAAAAGCTCAACGGTGAGACCGGCCGTAAGGTTTCCCAGACCCACATACAGCGGGGTCTCCAAAAAGTGATGGACGGCCTCGTAGGCATCGGTATTGGCGCAAATGACGGCGGCGATGGCGGCGAAGACCATGACGGCGGCGGAAATCGTGCCGTTCTCGGCGATGCGCTCCCAGATGTCGTGACGTTCAAAGCGCTTGCGCTCACGAACGTTGAACAGCTGCTCAGTTGCTGCCATGGGCGGCTCCTTTCACGGGAAAGCTCCCGTCTTAAAAAAGCACGGCCCGCCCAAGTGGCGGCGCCGCGCTCTAACGTATTACGCTTGCATCTAGCCTACCCTGCACGACAAGCACGCAGGCGTGGCCGAAAAGCGGAACCACAGGTTGAACATTATTTGTTCAACGGCACGGGCATACCTGTCCAAGAGACGACGCGGCGCCGTGCACAAAAAACGACCGGAGCGCGGGGCGTCCGCGGTCCGGTCGTGGCGTTTGGTCAACTAAACCTAGCAGGCGGCCATGATGGGGGCAGCGACCTGCTTCTTACGGGAGAGGACGCCCGGCATCCAGACGCCGTCGTGCTCGTCGGCAATGCCCAGGCCCTTCTGAGCGGCCTCGGTCTCGCCCTCGAGCAGGACCTGCGAGCCCTCCTCCATGATGTCAGTGATGCACAGGACGATGCCGTCGGCACCTTTCTCGGCGGCGTAGGCGCGCATGGCCTTGCGAATCTCGTCGATCATGCCGAGTGCGCGGGTCTTGTCGACAGTCTCGTACTGGCCGATGAGCAGCTTCTTGCCGGCGGGCTCGAACATCTTGATGTCGTTGCCGACCATCTCGGCTGCGGTGAAGGAGCCGGACGGGCGGGTGAGGAAGACTTCCATGCCAAACTTGACCGGGTCGACGCCCACCTGCTCGCCGAGGTTGGCGGCGACGGCGCGGTCGACATCGGTGGTGGTGGGGCTCTTGAGCATGAGCGTGTCGGTCATCATGGCCGAGAGCAGCAGCTTAGCCTGGACGTCGGAAAGCTCAACGCCGAGCACGCCGGCGAGCTTGGTGACGATGGTGCAGCTGGAGCCCCAGGGCAGGCAGATGTAGTGCAGCGGGCCGGCGGTCTCGAAGTCGCCGATGCGGTGATGATCGACAACGCCAAAGACCGTGGCGTCCTTAAGGCCGGCGACAGACTGGGCGGACTCGTTGTGGTCGGTGAGGACGACGAGCTGGCCGGCCTCGACGGACTCGATCACGCGGGGCTCGGCAATGCCGGCGTCGGCAAGCAGCTTGGCGGACTCGGCCGGAAGCTGACCAAGGGCGCAGGCCTCGTAGGTGTTGCCGGCATACTCAACCTGGTTGAGCAGCTGGGACAGGACGACGGCGCTCATGATGGCGTCGTTATCGGGGTTCTGGTGACCAAAGACAAGAACGTTTGCCATGGATATCCTCCACTTGATATGTGTACTTGGACGTAGCTATGGTAGCACGCTGACGCCGAACCTTATGAGACGGAAGGGTCGCGGCACAATTTGGGGCAAGCGCTGAGGCGAGGTCAGGGACGAAGCCTGTCCCCCTTTCACCACCTGCCCCCGCACCAGCTATTTACCGGCGGCACGCAGAGCTACGTAGGCGGCACCGATGATGCCGGCGTCGTTGCCGAGCGAGGCGACCTTAATGGGCGTCTCGCGCGAGGCGGAAAGCGCGTATTGCTTAAAGTGCTCGCGGACCTTGTCGAGGTAGACATCGGCCGAGGCAGACGCACCGCCGCCGATCAGGAACATCTCGGGGTCGACCACGTTGGCGATAAGCGCCAGGGCGCGGCCGAGGTAGTCGGCCATGGTATCGGCAGCTGCCAACGCGAGCTTGTCACCCTCGCGGCAGGCCTGGAACACGTCCTTGGAATCGGAGGGGCCGGTGAGCTCAATGGGCTCGACGCCCGCCTTCTTGCACTCGGCAAGGTAGTTGCTCACCACGCCGGTGGCGCTGGAATACTGCTCCAGATGGCCATGGCCGCCACAGCCGCAGGTGCGCTCCTCAGCCGGGTTCAGGCACATGTGGCCAATCTCACCGCCAGCACCCACAACGCCCGATACCACGTCGCCGTTAACGATAACGCCGCCGCCCACGCCGGTACCGATGGTGACCATCACGACGTTCTGCACGCCCTTGGCAGAACCGAGCCAGGCCTCGCCCATGGCAGCGGCGTTGGCATCGTTCTCATACTTAACGACCGCGTCGGGGCAGTGCTTTTGAATGGCAATCCTCAGCTCGGGCAGGTTGATGGCAATGTTGGCCTTGACCTTGGCATCGCCCGATGCCGGGATGGGGCACGGAACGGCCAGGCCAATGCCCGCCACAAAGGCACGCGGAATCTGGGCTTTGGCGACCACCTGGTCGATAGCCTCGGTCACCGCGGCAAAGCCCGCAGCGTCAACGATGGGAGGCGTGGGCACGCTGGCCTTGGCCAGCAGGTTTCCGTCCTCGTCGAACAGGCCCTCCTTAACCGAGGTACCGCCGACGTCGATGCCAATGTAATACTGCTTAGGTTCCATGGGAGCCCACCTTTCTCGTTTAAACATTGCCTGTATGGTACCGCTCCCAAAGCAAAAACCTACCAAAAAGGGACAGGTTTGTTTTGGCAGGTTTTATCTGGGGAAACGCAATTGGCTGCCCAACAGGCCGCGCAAGACCATCCCCAAAAATAAAGGCGCCGGGAGGCGGAGGCTCCCGGCGCCCGTCAAAGGGACTATGTTGTCTGTTGGACCGCACGGTCCGTCGCGGCGATAACGCCGACTAGGCCTGAAGTGCCTGCAGCTGCTTGTGAACCTCGATGAGCTCCGTTGCCATGACGCGCATGGTCTCGGTGCCGGCCATCTGGTCCTCGGCATGCAGCAAGATCAACGGGGCCTCGCCGTTACGTTCGCCGTTGGCCTCCTTCTTCAGAAGCCCCATGTGAACATCGTGGCCACCGTTATAGGCCTCGTCGCCCTGCTTGATAAGCTCCTCGGCGGCGTCAAAATCGCCCTCCTTGGCCTTTTGCACGGCATTGATGTACATGCTCTTGGCGGTACCGACGTAGCTGATGATCTCAAAGCAGGTCATCTGCAGTTCGTTCATATCCTCCATGCAGAGCACCTAGCCCATCACGCTGACGCAGTGGTCGATGATGCTGGCAGCGTTCATGCGGCCGTAGTCGACCATGTTGATGACCTCGACCGGAAAACGACCGGCGGCCTCCTTCTCAAAATCGCCCTTGGTGTAGCCGATCTGCGGACCAAGCAGCAACATGTCGCACTCGTCCAGGTGATCGTGGGCCTCGTTCATGGGACGAGCCTCGACCTCAATATCCAGACCACGGTTTGCAACCTCGGCCTGCATCTTCTGGACCAGCAGGCTCGTGGACATACCGGCATTGCAGCAGAGCATGATCTTCTTCATGGTTTCCTCCTTATAACTGCGCGGCGCGCAGACGACAACTGGTTTTATTCCTTGCGGCTATTGTGCCCGCTCCCCTGTATCTTTACGCAAGGGAGAGAGCCGCGGGCACCGGCGCCGCGTACCGGCGCCCGCAAAGGTGAAAGGGACGAACGTTAGGCGTTCTACTCGGCGAGAGCCTCCTGCTTGGCGATTGCCTTCTCGGAAATCTTCATAAAGGGCAGGTAGACGGCCATGCCAATGACAATCTCGATAGCCTGCCACACGCCAGCGCGCCAGTCAAAGCCCGTAGCGAGCAGGGCATTGATGACGGGAGGCATGGTCCAGGGCACCTGGGCGATGCAGGGGCTGATGATGCCTGCGCAGGTAAGGCCATAGGTGATGCCGATGAACAGGTCGGGAAGGAGGACAAACGGGATCATGAGCGGCAGGTTGTACACGATGGGGTAACCGTAGATAACCGGCTCGTTGATGTTGAACAGACCAGGCAGGATAGCCATCTTGGAAACGGTCTCGGAAGCCTTGTTTTTGGAGAACAGGAGCGTGTCGAGCAGGAGCATGAGGGTGCAGCCCGAGCCGCCGATGAGGGCGAAGCTGTTAACGATCTGCATGTTCATGTAGTGATCGGGCTGGATGGTGCCACCGGCGGCAAAGGTAGCCATGTTGTCGACGATGAGCATGGTCAGGATCGGCTCGACGGTAGCGCCAGAGATGGTGGACTGGTGAATACCGACGCAGAACAGCAGGTTAGCAAGGGTGTAGATGAGGATAACAGCCCACGGACCAGCGTTCATGATGCTCTTGAGCGGGTTGGAGATGCACGTGGAGATGATGGTGCACAGATCGGTGCCGGCGCACACGGCGAGCAGGGCTGCGGCAAGAGCGAAGACCGCGAGGTTAAGCAGCATCGGAATCATGACGTTGAAGGAGTTGGAGACCGCGGGAGGCACGCCCTCGCCCAGCTTAACCTTGAGCTTCTCGACGCCAGAAATCTTGATGAAGAGCGAGACGGAAAGCAGGGCGATGATAATAGCCGAGAACAGACCGTTGGTGCCGGTGTTGGCAGTCGAAAGGGCGCCCGTGACCTCGGCGGAGGTGATCTTGTCGGTGAGCAGTGGGCTCGTGGCGGCAAGCGTGGCGGTGATCTGCTGCGGCATCATGATGACGAAGGCAGAGATAGCGACGACCATGCAAGCAAGCGGATTATCGAAGCGCTTGTTCTTAGCGAGGCTGTAGCCAATCAATCCGGCCAAGATAATGGCAGAGACGTTGAGGGTGCCCAGCGTAATCGCCGAACCCCACGTCTGAAGGTTGGCAAGGCCCGCCGCATCGAGCGGGAACAGAGGGAACACGACGTTGTTAATAAGAACCGCGATACCCGCAAGGATATAGAGCGGCGTGATGGTCGCGAAGGCGTCACGCAGGGAACGCAGGTGAACCTGGTTTCCCACCTTCGCAGAGACCTCGGCAAACTTGTCGAGGAAGCTCTTTCCGTTGTCACTGGCCATGATTGCTCCTAACTTTCAAATCCGGCCTTTCCTATGCGCACGGTGGTCTGTCGCCCTCTGCCACCAGATGTGCCATGTGTTGCGCGCGGCGGCGCGCGGTCTGGACGTTCGTCCGGTCGCTAATCAACCACGTGGGTCGTGGCGACCTGTTTGAGCCAGGCCGCCGACTTCTTAAGACGGCGCTTATAGCCATCCATCAGATCGACCTCGACAAAGCCATAGCGATTCTTAAAGGCATTGGCCCAAGACCAGTTATCGATGACGGCCCAATAATGGTATCCGCGGCACTTGGCGCCCTCGTCGATGGCCTTGGCCACCCACTCCAGGTGCTGACGTACAAAGTCGACGCGGTAGTCATCCTGGATGGTTCCTTCGGCGTCACGGTTCTTGTATTCGTCCATGATGCCGATGCCGTTCTCGGAAACGAACCACTCAAGATCGGGGTAGTTCTTAGCGCAGTCCATGCCAAAGTCGTAGAGGCCCTGCGGGTAGATCTCCCAGCCGCGGCTCTCGTTCATAACGGCGTCGGGCCATACGTACTCGTCGGCAAAGTGCGGCAGGCCGTACTGGTCGACCTTGCTCGCCGGCGCCTGAACACGCGTGGGGTGGTAGTAGTTGCAGCCTAGCCAGTCGACAACACCCTGCTTGAGGATCTCTTGGTCGCCGGCGCGGAACGGGAGCTTAACGCCGCCCTCGGCCAGGCTGTCGAGCACGTCGGCAGGAAGCTCGCCCTTGGTGATGAGGTCGAGCCACCAGCGGTTGTTGATGCCGCTGGTCATGCGCACGGCCTCGAGGTCCGCCTCGCTGGGGTTCTCCTTGGTGTAGACCGGGGTAAAGCAGTTGATCATGCCGATCTTGGCATCGGCGCGAATAGCGCCCTCGTCATAGGCGCGACGATAGTTGGCCACGGCCAGCGCGTGCGCCAGCGAGATGTGATACTGCACGGTGCGGGCGCGGTTGAAGTCGTGGAGCTGCGGGAACCACACGCCCTCCTGATAGCGCTGCTCGGGCTCGACGATGGGCTCGTTAAAGGTGAACCAGTACTTAATCTCCTGGCCAAACTCGTGGAAGGCGACGTCGGCGTAATGTGCGTAAGCCTCGACAACCTCACGGCTCTCCCAGCCGCCACGGTTAAAGAGGTAGGTGGGCATGTCAAAGTGGTACAAGTTGACAAACGGCTCCAAGCCGGCTTCGCGAGAGGCGCGGAACAACTCGTGATACCACGCGGCACCTTCCTCGTTGAGGTTGCCGTCGGCATCGAGCAGACGGCTCCACTGGATGGAAGTGCGATAGGTATCCAGACCCAAGTCCTTCAAAATGCGAAGGTCTTCCTGGTACTTGGCCATAAAGTCATTGCCGGCGTAAGAGCCAACGCGGTTGTAGAACGAACCCAGATCCTGGATGGACCAGGTGTCCCACAGGTTCTCGAGCTTGCCGCCCTGGTTCCACTGACCCTCAGTCTGCGGGCCGGACATAGCAGCGCCAAAGAAGAAGTCGTTGGGCAGCTGATACTGTGCCATCAAAGTCCTCGCTTTCGTGTTCTAGAGCTTCCGGTTGGAGACGGGTTTGCTTTGGCAGGTTATCCGGCGCGGGCGCGCACCGGCCATACCGATATCCAACCCGCCAAAACAAAACCGTCCCCAAACGGTCGATCCTGTTGTGCGGAAGGATTCCGTTCGTTGCTTAAACTATAGTGCTCTAATTTTAAAAGTAAAGCGTCTTTTTCTTTTTTCTTTCTCGAACTTCTTAGATAAAAGTAATATGGATGCCCTGTTGAGGGTTATACTTACTTTTTGTATTCATATATGTCGGAAAGGAGGTTCCATGATTCCCAAATACGAGGCGATAGCTGCAGATATTCGTCGAAGTATCGAGGATGGCGCTCTTAAACCGGGCGACAAGCTTCCCACCGTCGTTGAGTTCTGTGAGCTCTATAGCGTTTCCAAAATCACCGTCAAACGAGCTATCGAGCAAATCACCGAGGAAGGTCTTATTACCAGCCGGCGCGGATCGGGCACCTACGTTAAGGACACGGCGGGACTTCCCGGTCAGGCGGTTTTCCAGGGCAAAAACGACCGTGCCCAGGGCTTTTCGTATGAGCACCGCGGGGAGAAGGTGACCTCGGTGGTCTACGATTTCTCGATTGTTAATCCACCAGCGGACATCGCAGCCCAGCTGGGAATTGCCGAGGATGACTTTGCCTATCACATCGTGCGCGTGCGTCAGGCCGATGAGAAGCCCATCGTTATCGAGTACACCTACATGCCCCTCGAGCTGATTCCAGGCCTTAAAAAGAAGGACCTGTACGGATCGGTCTACCACTTCATCCGCGAGCAATGTGGGCTGAAGATTTCGAGCTTCCACCGTACCATTCGCGCCGTGGCAGCAACCGAGGAAGAAGCCGAGCGCTTGGACACCAAGCCTGGCTCTCCCCTGCTCGAGCTCACCCAGATTGGCTTTTTGGACAGCGGCGCCGCCTTTGAGTATTCGGTCTCGCGCAACGTTGGCGACCGCTTTGAGTTGCACAACGTAACGTTGGCATAGGTTTTTGTAGTCATCCGGGCGCTCGCTTTGAGCTGTTTTGTGCAGCGCCCGCGCAACACAATGGGGGTATGAACATGTCCGATTTGATTAAGCTGACGCCGATCTTCCACGAGAAGATCTGGGGCGGTCGCCAGCTCGAAACCGTATTTGGCTACGACATTCCCGATGGCCCCATCGGTGAGTGCTGGGCCATCTCGGCCCACCCCAACGGCGACTGCCAGATTGCGGAGGGCCCGTATGCCGGCCACACGCTGTCGTGGCTGTGGGCCGAGCATCGCGAGCTCTTTGGCAACTGCGAGGGCAAGGAGTTCCCGCTGCTCATTAAGATTCTGGACGCCAAGGACGACCTTTCGATCCAGATTCATCCCAACGACGAGTACGCTGCCGAGCACGAGAACGGTAGCCTGGGCAAAACCGAGTGTTGGTATGTGCTGGACTGCGAGCCCGACGCCACGATCATCGTCGGCCAGCGTGCCAAGGACCGCGCCGAGGCCGCACAAATGATCGAGGAAGGACGTTGGGACGACATGCTCAACGTGTTGCCGATTCACAAGGGCGACTTTTTCCAGATTGATTCCGGTACCGTGCACGCCATCAAGACCGGCACGCTCATTTTGGAGACGCAGCAGTCGAGCGACGTGACGTATCGTCTGTACGACTACGACCGTCCCGGCACTGACGGCAACCTGCGCCCGCTGCACATTGAGCAGAGCCTCGACTGCATCGACTTTGATGCTCAGGCTCCGACCGACGGCACGGTGACCGCGCCCGAGGTGGACGGCGTGACCGAGCTCGAGTCCAACCCCTGCTACACCGTCGATCGCGTGCGCGTCAACGGCAGCAAGACCCTCGACCAGCGCTGGCCCTTCATGTGCCTGTCGGTCATCGACGGCGAAGGCACCGTCTGCGGCGACCCCGTCCACAAGGGAAGCCACCTGCTGGCCCCGAGCACCGTCAGCTCCATCGACCTCGAAGGCAAGATGGAACTGATCATCAGCCACCTGTAGGTCGCACCAACAACCCAAACGCAACAAGGGGCTCTCCCGTCCATGTGCGGGAGAGCCCCTTGCCATATCTATTTATCAGCCCACCCGGCTCTCCAGATCAAAAAGCGAACGAGCAGAGCGACGTTCGCAAGCACCGTTACCCAAGGACCTGGGCGGGCGTATAGGGCAACATCGATCGCGAGTTCCGCACGCAAAGGAGAGCACTTAATGTGCTCTCCGTTTTGCGCAGGACTGCCCGAGCAGGCGACCAAAGCCTCCGGCGCGCCCGCCTAGCCGGATGTACGGGTTTTCCAGGTGCGGCAGATCGGCCTGAAAGAGGAGGGCATAGACCTTGAGGTCATGCCCGACGATTGAAGGCCGAGGTGCCGTGCCTGGGAAAGCCGCCTAGGTCAGTTTCACTATAGGCGCAAAGCCCTTCATGAGCTTTTTGGTCTGACCGGTCTTTTCGAATTGAACCTCGATCATGTCTCCGGCGACCGAGATCACGGTACCCGTGCCAAAGGTCTTGTGGCTCACGGTATCGCCTGCGGCAAAGTCCTGCGATGCGCTGGCGCGATCAACCTTGCGCTCCACCGTCGGGGACACCTTGGACGAGGGCTTTTTGGCTCGCGGTGCGCCCGAGCCAAAGGTCGAGGCAACACGGCCAGCGTCGGGCGAGACCCCACGATGGCGCTCGGTCCCGTAGCTGCTGCCACCAAAGAAATCGTCAAAGCTCGATCCGCCGCGCGAACCGGAACCGCCAGTCGAGCGCGTATGCGAACCAAATACCTTGCCGCCGTACATATCCGAACCCATGCCCGAGCCAAAGATGCCGTGACGGTCGCCGCGCTTCTCCCAACCCGTGCCTTCAAAACCGGCAGAACCGATACCGCTAAACTCGATATCCTCAAACGGAATCTCGTTGAGGAAGCGCGAGCGCGGGTTGGCAGAGGTCGAGCCGTAGGTGCGACGCGTGGCCGCATAGGTCAGGAACAGGCGCTTACGGGCGCGCGTGATGGCGACGTAGGCCAGGCGACGCTCCTCCTCAAGCTTACCCGGGTCATCGCTGCCGCCAAAGTCGTGCACGTGCGGGAAGATGCCCTCCTCCATGCCGGCCACGAACACCGCCGGGAACTCCAGGCCCTTGGCGGAGTGGATGGTCATCATGGTGATGGCATGCGTCTCGCCGGCCAGGGAATCCAAGTCGGAGCGCAGGGCCAGCCACTCCATGAGTGCCGGCAGCGCCTTACAGGTGAGCGGACCGTAGGTGCGCTCAATCTCGTCGGCATGCACGGCACCCGCCGGCATCTCCGTCGGCGCGGCATACGCGTTGCCCGCGATGGCAGCAGCCAGGGCATCCTGCGGAGACAGCGCCGGAGCAGCCAGACTATCGAGCGGATTGGAGCCCGCGGCATCGCGCGCGCCGACGAGTGCCTCAAACGAGGATGCCGGGGCAGATGGCCCCGGTTCGGGCGCAGGCGCGCTCACCACGACGGGCTCGGGCTCGGCGCCGGCAGGCACGTCGGCAACACCGGCTGCGCGCAGCTCTTCCAAGCTCTCGAGCGTACCCTCGATGTCCTCGTGCGTCTCCTCAAATTCGGCAGCGACGCCCAGGAATTCCTGGATGTTCTCGGCGCGGCTCTCGGACTCCATGGTGCCCTCGGCGCGGAAAGCCTGCAGTAGGCCCGTCTTATCGACAATCATCTCGACAACGTCCTTGAGCTCGCCGTCCATGCGGCGACCCTCGCGCACCAGCGACACAAAGCTCGACAGGCCGTTGCGCACCTTGGCGCTAAACATGCCGGTTTCGGCACACGCGATCTCGCAAGCCTGGAAGAACGAGCAGCGGTTGTCGCGCGCCAGCTGCTCGATCTTTTGGATCGAGGTGGAACCGATGCCGCGGCGCGGTGTGTTGATGACGCGCTTGACGCTCATCTCGTCGGCCGGGTTCACGATCATCTTAAGGTAGGCCATGACGTCGCGGATCTCGGCACGGTCGAAGAATCGCGTGCCGCCCACGATCTTGTAGGGCACGCCCGCGCGCAGGAACATATCTTCGAGGATACGCGACTGGGCGTTGGTGCGATAGAACACGGCGATGTCGTCGTAGCTCGTGCCTTTGGCATGCAGTTTCTCGATCTCGCCGGCAATCCAGCGACCCTCGTCGCGTTCGTCGCTCGCCTGGAAGGCCTGGATCTTCTCGCCATCGCCCTCGGCCGTAAACAGGCGCTTGTCCTTGCGCTGCGAGTTGTGGCGCACCACGGCGTTGGCGGCGCTCAGGATGTGACCCGTAGAGCGATAGTTCTGCTCCAGCTTGACGGTCTTGCAGTTTTTAAAGTCCTTCTCAAAGTCCAGGATGTTGGTGATGTCGGCGCCACGCCAGCTGTAAATGGACTGGTCATCGTCGCCCACGACCATGAGGTTTTGGTACTTAGCGGCCAGCAGGTTGGCGATTTCGTACTGGACGTGGTTGGTGTCCTGATACTCGTCGACGCTAATGTAGCGGAAGCGCTCTTGGTACTTATCGAGCACCTCGGGACGGGTGCGCAGCAGCTCGAGCGCGCGCACGAGCAGGTCGTCAAAGTCCATCGCATTGGCGGCGCGCAGGCGGCGCTCCAGCTCTAGGTAGACCTGCGCGGCCTTTTTGTCGTTGGGGCTATCGGCGCTCTTGAGCATGTCCTCGGGGCCGATCATGGCGTTTTTGGCCGAGCTAATCTTGCTGCGGATCATGTTGATGGGGAACTGCTTTTGCTCGATGCCGAGCGCCTGCATAATGTCGCGCACCATGCGCTTTGAGTCATCGTCATCGTAGATGGTGAACTGGCCGGTGTAGCCCAACAGGTCGGCGTCCTCGCGCAGCATGCGCACGCACATAGCATGGAAGGTGCACACCCACATGCCACGGGTGCCGCTGGGAATGAGTGCCGCCAGACGCTCGCGCATCTCTGCCGCGGCCTTGTTGGTAAACGTAATGGCAAGAACCTGCCAAGGCTTAACACCCAGGTCGCCGAGCATATGTGCGATGCGGAAGGTCAAGACGCGGGTCTTGCCCGAGCCGGCGCCGGCGAGCACCAGCAACGGGCCCTCGGTGGACAGGACCGCCTCGCGCTGGGCGGGATTAAGGCTGTCGATGTCGACGAGCGGTTTGGCGGGCTTGGGCGCCGGCGCGGGAGCGTCGTAGATGTCGAGCGGAACGAGCTCGGGCTCCGGCGCAGCGGGGGCGGTGTATGCATCGAGCGGCACGGGTTCCGGCGCGGGCGGTACGGGTACCGCGGCGTTCTTTTCCCAGGGCAGGGGCTGGGTCATGGGCGACTCCTCATCTGACGGACGGCGCGCCTGCGGGCGGCGCCATAGTTTGAGCCGTACCAGTATACCGAGCCGCGCGGACACCGACGCAAATCACACCACGACTCCGTGCGCCACCGTCAGGCCCGCCCCAGCGGATTTGGTGCATTGGGGGGCCACCGATGTCATGGCAGCAGCGAGCGGCGGCCAGAGCGAACAAATTGGCATGAAAAGGGGGCGGCATAGACCTTTTGGTCATGCCACCCCCTTTGAATGACAAGTTGTCGCTCTGGTCGCCGCGCAGCGTCAACCAAGTTACAGGCCGAGCATAGGCTCCAGGACAAAGAAGTACGCGAGCACCACGATGCCCAGGATGATGCGGTAGACGCCGAAGCACTTGAAGTCGTGACGGCGCACGAAGCCCATAAGCCACTTGATGGCAATGAGCGACACCACAAAGGCGACGACGCAGCCCACGCCCAGGATGGCGATTTCGTTGGTGCCGAACGTGCCGCCCTTAATAAAGTACTTGACCAGCTTGAGCGCACTCGCGCCAAACATGACGGGAATGGCCAGGAAGAACGTAAACTTGGACGCCACCGAACGCGTGCAGCCCAAAAGCAGGCCGCCGATGATCGTGGAGCCGGAGCGCGATGTGCCCGGAATCAGCGAAAGCACCTGGAAGCAACCGATACCCAGCGCGGTCTTCCAGCTCAGATCCTCGAGCGTAGTGATGGAGCCAAAGTCCAAGCTATCGTCATCGTCTGCGGCGGCAGTCGCAGCGGGCGCGGCAAAATGCGCACCGGCGGGACGTCCGCCCGCCACCACAGCACGCGAACCAAACGAACCGGCAAGAGCAGCCTGGTCGCGCTTGTTCGCGCGCCAGTTCTCGATCACGATAAACAGCACGCCGTACACAATGAGCGCCAACGCCACGACGGGAGCATTGTAGAAATGCTCCTCCATCCAGTCGTTAAGCGGCAGACCGATCGCCGCGGCGGGAATGCAGCCGAGCACAATCTTGCCCCATAGCACCCAGGTGTCGCGACGGCCCTCCTTGCCCTTGCTGGGAGAAAACGGGTTGAGGTCGTAGAAGAACAAAACGCAGACGGCCAAAATGGCGCCAAGCTGAATCACGACCAGGAACATATTCCAGAACGTCTCGCTCACGTTCATCTTGACGAACTCGTCCACCAAGATCATGTGACCGGTCGACGAAACAGGCAGCCATTCGGTGATGCCCTCGACCAGGCCCATGAAGGCAGATTTTAGAAGCTCAATGATATCCAAAGGGACCCCCTCGTTAGACACCCGCCGATATTGTTCTGCGGACGGTGCGGGCGATGTCCCATTATCAACCGTTGGCGGCGCGCCTGCGCCTACCCTTACCAAAAAACTCGCCCGTTCACAGAATTGCGAGCGGTCAAACCCAAATCCTTGGGTATAACTGCAACAAGATAAAGTGTCCGGCGGCCACGCATCCGCGCCCGCCCGACGCACGAGCCCCGCGCCCGTGCGATAGACCAAGGAGGAAACCATGAACGAGGGCTATACCAAGGTATTTGTTTCGCTCGACGGTACTGAGCAGCAGGATTTTGTGCTCGCACGCGCCATCAAGGTCGCCGCGAACAACGGCGCCAAGCTGATTATCGGCCACGTTATCGATTCCACGGCACTCGAGAGCGCTGGTTCCTATCCGGTCGATCTGGTCAACGGACTGGAGGAGGCATTTAAGAACTCCATCGCCAAGCAGCTCGAAGAGGCCAAGGCCAATCCCGATATTCCCGAGGTCGAGGTCATGATTCGCGCCGGCCGTATTCGCGAGACGCTCAAAGACGAGATGCTCGACGTGGTGAAGCCCGACCTGGTGCTCTGCGGCGCACGCGGCCTGTCCTCGATCAAGTATGCGCTCCTGGGTTCGATTTCGACGTTCCTGCTGCGCAATACGGACTGCGACATCTTGGTCGTGAAGTAGCAAACGTACGCCTAACGCATCGCGGAGCGCAAGCCCACGTGCCCAAGTCTTCCAAGAGCGGGACCACCATTACGGTGGCCCCGCTTTGCTTTAGGCTGAGAATTGCTCCAGAACCCTCATTCTCTCAACGGAATCCGTCTGAATTTTCAGAGCGACCCGACCCAAATCTCCGGTTGCAGAGGCAAGTTCTGCAAGCTGGGCAGACACCTCTTCAGCCACTTCCGCCGCGATGTTCTTGATCATCTTGAGTGGCAGATGCAAATCTTGAGACATGAATTCGAAATCTTCAGGAGTCACCCCATCGATCACCCGGTGATCCCCAATATCAATCCCAAGATTATGGTCGTATCCCATTATCGTCGTGCAAACAATATCGTATGCAGGGGCCAACCTCTTTTCCCGCCAACTCGGACTATAAAGAAACGAATGGTTCTTGAGATGCGAGTCGCAATTCCCCAACGCATAATCGACCATTACCTGACGAGCGAACATTTGAGTATCAGCAATTACGTTAGACGATTGCTCTCTTATCAATCGGCCGCAAAGAGCCATATAGCAGCTATCGGGACGTGTCTCGTATTTCATATACGAAGGCCAGCCAACCGCTTGGCAAAAATCCTCCTGATGCAGCCTCAGAGGCACATCGAATCCGCTCATCGACGGCGGCTCATTGCTCCAGATTCTGTCATAACGCTCGGAAAAGAACGCACCAGGAATCGTATCCGAAGCTTCTGAACGGGCAATTTCAAGCCCAGCAGCAGACGCTGCCGTCATGCAAATTAATTCGTTGAACGGCAAATCCGGATGTTTAGTTGAAGCAATCTTGACTATGTGAGTCGAGGGGGCAGAGCCGAGCGGCAGCATCCAATCCCCCGACCCGGCCTTTTTTGCATCTTTACCGCGCGGTAAAAACCAACCGGTTTTAGACTGAGCGCCCGCCAACGACAGCCTCGAATCCTGCATATCATTTGCAATCTCAAACACTTCCGCCTTAGAAAGTGCCTCAAAATCCTCGTCTTGCAGAGGACGATAGCCCGGATCGTAGCTCGATTTCTCATCGCCGAGAAACCTCAAGGCACCAACGCACTCATCGCCCAAACGCTCGAGCATCGATAAATAGTCTGACTGGGGGATTTGAAAACGCATCGACAGCTCATGCCGAACCGGGCCCTCGGGAAGCATGCCCGAAAAGAAGGCCGAAAACTCATTGCTGGCATATGGCTCATGTCGCAAGGGAAGAGAAGCTGAGAGTGCGGCAGCATCGTCGCGTTCAAGATATCCCTCATCATATGCAAACGTCTCGTTTACGGGGTCGGCCCTCTCAAATTCTCCGACCAGCTCAAACGTTCCCCGATACTCACGATAAACCTTTAATGCCATGAGCCGTCGCCCCTCTCCCTCAGGATCAAATCGACCCCCAAGCTGTTAGCGATTTGAAGGGTTTGGCGAAGATTGGCACCCGCCTTTCCACGCTCAAGCTCGCTCACAAAGCGCAAACTGCACTGGTTGAAATCAGCCACATCGCGTTGGGTATAACCGAGCTTCTTCCGGCGCTCACGCAAATATGCACCGAGTTCAGCTGGGTCAAAAATCGTTCGCTCATTCCAGTCTTGCATGCTAATCCCCTATGATTATCCCAAATGGGATAATCATAGCACATCATGATGGAATTATCCCGTTTGGGATAATTGTCTTAACGTGAATGACGCTCCGGGACGTTACACCGCGACGACTACTCAAAGTATTGGAATTTGTTGGTCGAGAAGGCAAACGTGACGACGAAGCCTTCGCCGGGCTCGGATGCCGCGGTGACATCGATACCCATCTTGGAGCACAGACGCGCCACCAGGTAGAGGCCAATGCCCGTTGCGCGCTTGGTGGTGCGGCCGTTATCGCCGGTAAAGCCCTTCTCGAACACGCGCGGCAGGTCGGCCGCGCTCACGCCGCAGCCGTTGTCCGCGACGGTGAGCTCGATGCGTTCACTCGCCAGGCCCTCGTCCAGCAACGCGCCCGAAAACACGATCTTTGCGCCGTCCTCGCGCGCATATTTAATGCTGTTCTGAATGAGCTGGCCCAGAATAAACTCGAGCCACTTCTCGTCGGTAAAGACCTCAAAGTCGAGGTTCTCGCACACCGGGGCCACGTGCGCCGCGATGAGCTCGCGCGCGTTGGCCTTAATCGCGCCCGTCACCAAGGTCTTGAGATCCCAGCGGCGAATCAGGTAGTCGCGCTCCACGACTTCCGAACGCGCGTAGTACAGCGCCTGGTCGATATAGCGCTCCACGCGAGCCAACTCACGGCCCAGGTCATCCACACGAGACAGGTCGTCTTCGCTGCCATCCAGGTTTTCCAAAATTAGATGAGCCGCCGCCAGGGGCAGTTTGGCCTCGTGGACCCAGCTCTCGATATAGTCGCGATAGTCATCGGTCTGACGCCGGCCTTCGGCAACCTCGTCGCAAGCGGCTTTGCCCACCCGGCGCAAGACCTCGTACTCGAGCTCGCCCTCGGCATAGGTCGGGCATTGCACCATCTCCTGCACCCATGCGGGGCTCTCGAGCTCCTCGGCCGCGCGCTCCAGCTGACGCAGAAAACGGCGGCGACGCGCGTACTCGACCACGATGCCGAGCATACCAAAGATAAAGGACACGCCGACCGCCACGACCACGATAGAGACGGGTGCACCGGCAACCGTCAGCACAAAGCAGCTCAGCAGCACACCGCACGTCCACACGGCGACGGGAAGCAGCGCATCTTTAAAGAACTTGCCAAACGACATAGCCGGCCCCTAGACCGAATAGCCTTGGCCGCGATGCGTGGTCAAATACCCCTTGATGCCGATTTTTTCGAGCGTGGTGCGCAGGCGGTTGATGTTGACGGTGAGCGTATTGTCGTCCACGAAGGCGTCGGAGTCCCACAGGTCCTGCATGATGGCCGAGCGCGAAACGATCTTGCCCGCGCGGCTCAGAAGCAGCGAGAGGATACGCAGCTCGTTTTTGGTGAGCTCGGTGCTGGTGCCCGTTTGCGTGTTGGTGACCATTGAGCGGGCGAGGTCGAGCTCCAGCCCCTTGTGGACAAGTGTGCTGCGCTCGCCTGACGCCGCGGTGCGACGCAGCAGTGCGTTGATGCGCGCCACAAGCACACGGGCGCTGTAAGGCTTGGGAACAAAGTCGTCCGCGCCGAGCGTCATGGCCATAACCTCGTCGATCTCGGTCGTGCGCGACGTGAGAACGATGATGGGAACCTCGGATTCGCGGCGAACCTCGTGGCAGATATGCTGGCCGTCCTTGACGGGAAGCGTGAGGTCGAGCAGCACCAGGTCGGGCACGGCGGCGAGAATATCGCGCGAGACATGCTCAAACGATTCGCAGGCCTCGACTTCAAACCCGGCGCGGGCAAGGATGTCGACAAGCTCACGACGAATGGGCTCGTCGTCCTCAACGATATAGATCAGCGCCATTGATTCCGCTCCCCTCTTGGTTGTCTTGTCCCATTATGACCGCAAAGCTGCAGGTACACGCCTCGCGCGGTGCCAGGTGACAGAACTGTTCGCGAGCGGGGGCGTTTTGTCCGCCTCGCACTCGCAGCGGTGGCGGGGACCAAAATGATTCTTTAATCCCCGTCCCAGAAAAATCATTTAGCGGCGGGCGCGGAGCTTTTCGTAGCCTTCGGCGAAGAAGGCGACCGTGGCGGCGTCGGCCTCGGCGGCGTCCGTCTCGGTTGCGGGGACCACGCCGTGCTCGTCACTCACCAGGAACAGCGCGCCCTTGAGCTGCGCGGGAATGTCCACGCGCGTGACCGGGATGCCCTTGGTCTGGGCCAGCTGCTCAATGAGCGTCGCCGTGCCGCACAGACACTCGTCCGCTGGCGCCACAAAGGCCAGCTCGCCGTTATCGACGGCGGCGAGCAGCTCGGGCGCCACGCCGGTTTCGTCGGCCTCGGAGCGGGCCTCGGCGGAGCGGGCACGTAGCGCCTTGGCCGACGTATCGGCCAGCGGCTCGTACTCGCCCACCGTCATGGCGGCGTTGCCGTTGATGTCGATCACCAGCATGAGCACGCCGTCGTGTGCGGTGTAATCACCCTCGGCAAGCGACCACTCAACGTGTTGTTTGGCCCAGCTGAGCATGTTGTGGGTAAGCGGCTCGCCCTGCACCAGGCGCTCGGACAGCGCGCGAATGTGGCGGTTGAGCATGGGCACCTTTTTGTTGGACATGCGCCAACGGCAGACAAGCGCGGGCTTGTCGAGCGTAAACTTCTCGACCGCCTCCTGATTGGCGCAAAAGTCCTCGTACGCACGCTGATCCTCGGCATTGCCAAACAGCTCGGCATCATCAATCTGGGGCATGGTCATACCTTTCGTGTTAGTCATTCCGTCCTCTTATACCAAAAAGACGGCCCTCCAAACGGAGCAGCCGTCTTTTGCAGAGATTATTTTGACGATACGGTCAGGCGACCGATCGGCTTAATGGGATAGAACAACATCCCATTAAGGGTTTTCCAAGTGCCCGAGATTGCCCCGAAAGAGGAGCGCCGCGTACTAAATGTACGCAAGCGACGGTTTGAGGGGCAAGGTCGGGTGCTTGGGAAAGCCTCTAGTGCCTAAAATGCCTGGCCCCTGTGAAGACCATCGCAATACCATGCTCGTTGCAGGCCTGGACGCTCTCGTCGTCGCGCTTGGAGCCGCCGGGCTGGATGATGCAGGTCACGCCGTGCGCGGCGAGCACGTCGACGTTGTCGCGGAACGGGAAGAACGCGTCGCTTGCACAGGCAAAGCCGCCCTTCTCCACGCCCTCGCGCTCGCAGAAGTCCTCGGCGCGCTCGCAGGCAAGCAGCGCAGAGTCAACGCGGTTGGGCTGACCCGGGCCCATGCCAATGCCGGCCTTACCCTTGGAAACCAGGATGGCGTTGGACTTGACGCCCTTGCAGACCTTCCAGGCAAACTCGAGCTCGGCCATCTCGGCGTCGGTGGGCTTGCGGTCGGTGGGGAACGTAAAGGTCGCAGGATCCTCGGTCACGTGGTCGACCTCCTGCACCAGCATGCCGCCGTCGACGGAGCGCAGCTCCACCTGGGCGCCGTGGTCCACGCCGCCGGTGGCCAGCACGCGCAGGTTGGGGCGCTTGGCCATGCGCTCGAGCGCCTCGGCAGTGTAGCTCGGAGCGATGATAACCTCGACGAACTGCTTGTTCTGATCGGCAAAGTGCTCAACCAGCTCATAGGGAACCTCGCGGTTGCAGGCGATGATGCCGCCGAAGGCGCTCTTGGGATCGCAGGCGAAGGCGCGGTCGTAGGCGGCCGTGATGTCCTCGGCCACGGCGGAGCCGCAGGGGTTCTGATGCTTGAGGATCACGCAGGCCGGCTCGTCGAACTCGCGGACTAGGTTCCAAGCGGCGTCGGCATCCAGATAGTTGTTGTAGCTGAGCGGCTTGCCCTGGATCTGCTCGGAGCCCACGAGCGGGAACTGCGAGCTCGCGGTATTCTCGCAGCCCTCGGCAAAGCGATAGACCGTGGCCTTCTGCTGAGGATTCTCGCCATAGCGCAGGTCGTCGACCTTCTCCAGCGAGATCTCGAGCTTGGCAGAGGTGTCCGCCACGTCGCTTGCGTGGGCGGCGAGCCAACGGGAGATAGCCGTGTCGTAGGCGGCGGTGGTCTGGTAGACCTTCACCTGCAGGCGACGACGGGTGGAAAGCGTGGTGCAGCCACCGGTCTCGCGCATCTCGGCCAGGACGGCATCATAGTCGGCCGGGTCGGAGATGACGGTAACGCTCGCGGCGTTCTTGGCGGCAGAGCGCAGCATGGAAGGACCGCCGATGTCGATGTGCTCGATGGCATCCGCGAAGGTGACCTCGGGGTTGGCGACGGTCTTCTCGAACTCGTACAGGTTGACGACGACCAGGTCGATCAGCTTAATGCCGTGCTGTGCCGCCTCCTGCATGTGCTGCTCGGAATCGCGGCGGGCCAGCAGCGCGCCGTGAACCTTGGGGTGCAGGGTCTTAACGCGGCCGTCCATCATCTCGGGATAGCCCGTGAACTCCTCGATGGGGGTTACGGGGACGCCCGCGTCCTCGATGGCACGAGCCGTGCCGCCCGTAGAGATGATCTCGACGCCAAAGTCATCGACCAGCGTCCGTGCGAAATCGACGACGCCCGTCTTATCGGTAACCGAAATCAACGCGCGTGCGATCTTCACATCAGATCCCATGCAGTCCTCCTGTCTGGTACGCCGCCGTGCTCTGTGAGTCGGTGATACGTCGATCTGCAGCGCTCGCGCAGCGGCATTGAAAATACTGATTCAATGTAGCGCATCGAGCGCATCGATGCACCCCGCAACGGGCGCATATGCAGAAAAAGTTTGCGAGCGGAGGGGATGGGCACGGCACCGGGCACGGTGAGTTCATGGAACACAGGGGCACCATAATTAGATGCCAATAGCGTGGTAGAACTGTGCTCGATATGCATCCGCAAAAGAAAGAGGCACCATGGTCTCGCGGGTTCTCTACCGACCGTTTGATACCGAAGACTTCGACGCCATCGCGTTGATTCTGCAGCAGCTTTGGCATAACAATTCGGATAACGATGAGTACAACCGCCTCGAGGCCGCATGCGACCTCGCCTATTGCCTTTCGTCTTCGACGTTTTCGCAGGTTGCCGTAATCGACGGCCATGCACGCGGCATTGCGCTTGCACGCGCAGGACAGAGCTCCGGCGCCACCGTTAAGGAACATTGGATGGATACCGAACGCGCGCTGCTATCGCAGATGCGTGAGCTGGAGCCCGATGCCTGCGCCGAGTATCTCTCGTTTGTGCGCGCAACCATCCGGACCAACAACCGCCTGCTCGAGAGCAGCCCGTTGCCGCACGACAACGAGGTCACGCTGCTTGCCGTGGATCGCGATGTCCATGGCCTGGGCGTTGGCACGGTTCTGCTCGATGCCGCGGTCTCACACCTATCCTCGCTTGGAGCGACGAGGGCGCACCTGTACACCGACTCCAACTGCTCGTGGAAGTTCTACGAGCTGCACGGCTTTAAGCGCACGGCCACGCACCGCGCCAACCGCGAAGAGCGTCGCCACGACATGCCGCGCGAAAGCTTCCTCTACGAACTCGACCTAACAGCCTAAACCCGGCAGTTAGGGACGTTCCTTTTATGCCGGCACCCCGGGACACTCCTTGGTAGCAACCACACCTAGTCATTGGGGACGTTCTTAAATGACTAGTCGCTGGGGACAGTCTTGAGCAAAACGGCCGCCGAAGCCCTCGTTGGCATCGCCCTATAGGGGGCCTGCAAATAGCTGTGGTCAAAAAACATCAAATATGAGTACTGTTACCTTTTTAGCAGCAGCGCAATTCGGCTTTCTCGGGTCTCTTAGACGTCTCGACGCGTCAGATGAACTAACGTATCTCCCCAAATGTACAATAAAATGGACTCCTAACGAGAAATAATATCGTTAGGAGTCCATTTTTTAGTACAAACAAATGTGACAATCTAGGCAACAGTACTCATATTTGGCATTTTTTGCCCACTGCCCCTTGTGCGAAGGTCCGCAGCGGAAAGCATGGCCCGTTTCGATGCACAAAAATGGGATGGATCTTCCCTGGCAACCGCCCAGAAAGATCCACCCCAAAGCAAGCGCTCGCTAGAACGTTCCGCCGCCGCCTCCGCCGACGCCGCCACCGCCGCCACCGGAAAAGCCGCCGCCGCTGCCGCCGCTCGAGCTATCGGAACTCGAAGCCAGCTCGCGGATGGTCTCGTGATACACATCGTTGAACGAATCGAGCGGAGACTCGTTGCCGTAGTGATGGTAATACCACCAGTAGCAGGGGTAGTTGTCGTAGAAATCGTCGCTGTTGCGCAGATCCGCAGGCACGGCCTCGGCCAGCTGTCGCAGCACTTCTTTCGAAACGCCCAGGGCAACGCCCATCACCAGCAGCTTGTTCCACAAGATCAGATCGCTGGGGACGGCCTCCTTCAGGCGCGTAAAATCCTCGAGCCAATGCTTGAGCGCCTTGCAGCGAGCCGCCACCTCGGCGCCCTCCGACGTGTAACGGCGGAAGGTGCAGCTCAGGACAAAGCCCACAATCGTGACGGGGATCGAGATCATAGCGGCACCGACGTTGGCGTCCGCAAAGTCGGTATAGAACAGAGAGCCCAAAATGCCAAAGACAATGATGATGCCGAGAACCAAGCCGGCAACCAGGGCGACGGTGCCGTCCGAGGCGATAAGCTCGCGCGCCTCCAGCTTGCCCTTAACCGTGCTCTGATAGTCCTCGAGCTTGTCGCCAACAGATGTGGTGCGCTCGCTAGCGTATTCCTCCAGCTCGCTAAACGTGCGCGAACGGACTCCGTCCTTATCGGGCTTAACGCCAGCGAAGAAGACCTTGAGTACGTCGCGGTCGATGCCGTCCTTCTTGGCAGCCTTCCAGGCCTCGTCGGTCACTGTGATGCGATACGTCTGCTCCTCTTTTTCGCGACGGAGCAGACCCTTCTTCTTGGTCTCGGTCGCTTCTTCCAGCTTGATCACGCGGTCGTCGGTCAGCTTCATCAGCGTGGCGATATATGCCTGATCGGGCACGTCGTTCCAGCTCATAAGAGTTGCAAGCACCGCGGGATGATCGGCGGAGGGCACATCGCGGAAGTACTCGTCCTGGAAGAGCGGCTTGGGCTTGGGCCTGCGCAGCTTGAGCATCACGATTACACCGGTATAGGCAACCGCCACAACAACACACATCACGGCAATCGCGCCGGCAACCGCACGCGCGTGCTCACGGCGGGCGTTAGCTTCGTCGGCCCATTCCTTCTCTTCGCTCAGGATCGTTGACATGCGCTCTTCGCCCGAGGCGGCAAGCTGCGGCACCCAGTCGCTGGGGAAGGCGATGCGTGCCTCGGCAAACTCACCCTCGTGCACGCACGGAATGGTGTAGGTGACCATGGGCTCGTCCTCATCGAGCGACACGTCGCCCGCCAGCGGACCGTGGCCCCATGCGCGGAAGTTATCGCCTTTGACGGCCGCCGTCCCGGCAGCGGCATTTGCGAAGCGCACTTCCATCTCGACATCGTCGGAATCCGCAGACCAGCCGTCGCCCACGAACTTCCAGTAGAGCTCGGCGGTATCGGCCCAGTTCATAACCGCACCGGTCATGGTGTAGCTCACGTAATAGATCGCGCTGTCGCCGCTCTCGTGGGGGCTGAACACCTTAATCCTTACGCCGTCACCGGCCTGCTCGACCGTGTAGACGCCAGAGTCGCCCTTGTTCGCGCTATCGACTTTGTTAAACGCGGTGTCCTCTTCCTCGACACTCAGCACGTCAACGTCCGCCGTGCCGCCCTGCTGGTTGGTGCCCGTATTGATCTCCCAAAACACGCCGTTGATGTCGTCGTCGAAATCAAACTGGCGTCCCTCGACAACGGTCAGCGATCCATCGGCCTCGACCGTGGCACTGATGTAGGTTTGGGTCATGGAGTAGCCGTCGGCGTGCGCGGCGGCAGGCAGCAGCAACAACGCAAGCGCAACGAGCGCGCAGACGGAAGCGAATCGCGCAAACAGGCGGCGCTGCCGACAGGTTTTGGCAACGGGGGCGTTCATAGGCACATCCTTTGTCTGTGATACCAGCAACGCCATTGTCCCACGTTTACGGGCGCACATGACGAACATCTAGGCCAGCGGAGTGTCAAACGGGACGAAAGTCACGCCCGCGGCCGGCACCTGGGGACGTTCCTTATCTGCCGGCAATCTGGGACACTCCTTGGCATAGCCCGCTCCGGCAATAGATACCACTTCATAGCTCCGTCACAGGTGTAGCGGCTTTGTGTTGCCGCATGCGCACTGATTGAGTCCGCGAGCAAGGGGCATAAAGCAGTCGAGCGAAAACGGTTTGCCCCTTTGCCGTTCGCTTGAGGATCATGTCCCCCTTTTCCGCGGAAACCCCGGCAGTTGCGAAGAGCTGCCGGGGTTTCTGTCGTTTGAGGGGTTGGGCTGGCGGGTGGCGATCGAGCTGTCGAGCCGGTGCCTCCCCCACCTCCCGCGCTATACTCGTCCGCATGGATATCAAAACACGCAACATAGCAA